>NZ_FXAN01000090.1 GCF_900176645.1 Burkholderia singularis | reverse complement strand
GGTCGAACGGATTTTGCACAATCTGTCGGTGCTGTTCGAGCGCACGTTCGCGACCGCGCAGGAGCTTAACCGCTACCGTAAGGAAGTGACCTCCCGCCTGCAAGGCGAGAGCGGCCAGACCGCGACGCAGCCCGCCTGACGCCGCGCGCTGCCTGATCGCGCAGAAGCCCGCTTGCAAGTCCGGCGGGCTTTTGTTTTTCCGTCATCCGTCTACGAATGTCCGCACCATGCCCGCTTCGTTCGAACGCAAGCTGATCACCCGCGACGCGCTCGTCGCGCTGCGCCCGTCGCTCGCCGCGCCCGTCGTGTTTACGAACGGCGTGTTCGATATCCTGCATCGCGGCCATGTGACCTACCTGGCCGACGCGAAAGCGCTCGGCGCGTGCCTGATCGTCGGCGTGAACAGCGACGCGTCGGTGCGTATGCTCGGCAAGGGCGACGATAGGCCGCTCAATGCGCATGCGGATCGGATGGCGCTGCTCGCGGCGCTCGAGAGCGTCGACTGGGTCGTCGGCTTCGACGAGAAGACGCCCGTTTCGTTGATCGACGCCGTGCATCCCGACATTCTCGTGAAGGGCGGCGATTACGATATGGACGCGTTGCCGGAATCGGCGCTCGTGCGTGGCTGGGGCGGCCGGGCGATCGCGATCGCGTTCGAGCACGACCGCTCGACGACGGCGCTGCTGAAAAAAATACGGGGCTAGCACAGCGCGAGACCGCGGTTTTTCAAAGCGAACCGCCGAGGCTGCCGCGTTAAAGCCCAGATCTATCTGTCCGGCGTCCGGCCGCGGTTGTGGCACGTCGATCCAGTGTGTGGAAAGCGCGCGACGAGGGTGCCGCCGTTGCGTTCCGCATTCACAAGGTCTCGTGTGCGGGTATCGTGCCGGGCCGTTTTGCCATTCCGATTCCATCGGTTCCGACGGGCGCACGCGCGTCGCGCCATCCCTTCTTTCTTCTTCATAGGCGGCAACGACGCAGCCGCCAGCCGCGCAGACGTCCAAACCCGCAAGTCAAACGCCATCGGTTCGATCCGCCGCGCGGCAAACGAATCCGATTCGCGGACGTATCATCGCGCGGCCGCGTGGTCCGCTTGGCTGGCCCCGGCGCCGGATACCGCAGACGCAGGTGCGGGCGCGGGCGCGGCGCGCGTGTGGGTATCGATCGACGTGGATGCCGCTGCCGGATGGGCGGGCGCGGCGAGCGGCGCGACTTCGAGTGACGGCGTCGTGATCGGCCCGCCGACGATCGGCTGATCGGTCGGCTGCGACAGCGGCGTGACGTGCAGCGCATCCGGGCGCACCTGCTGCCGCGCATGTCCCGGCTCGCGCGGACCGGCGGCCGGCAGCGGGCCGAATACGCCGCGGACCACGATGAATGCCAGCATGTTGGCGAGAAAGAGCACGCAGAGCAGCCATCGCAACATCGTCAATCCTCCGAAGGGTGAGTGCGCCATCGTCGATGCATCCGTGCATCACGCCGAATGCGCGATGAGCGCGAGCCCCGACAGGACGAGCGTATCGTGGCGCGTGTGCGCGACGTTCAGCGCACGCACGATCGCATCGGCTGCGCCTCCCGACAGCACGAGCCGCACGTTTGCCTGCCATCGATGTTCGAGGTCGCGCCATGTGCGCTCGATGAGGCCCGCCTGCGCGCTCAGGCAGCCGACGGACAGCGCGTGCGGCGTATCGATCGCGAACGGCGCGGGCGTGCCGTGCGTTGCATGCTTGTCGACGAGGCGCGTTGCCGTGTCGACCGAAAGCGTCGGCAACTGGGCGGTGTGCATGCCGAGCGAGCGCATCATCAGCGCCCAGCCCGGCGCAATCAGGCCGCCCGCGAAATGGCCGTCGGCGCGCAGCGCTTCGAGCGTCGTCGCGGTGCCGAACGTTGCGATCAGCAGATGCTCGCCCGGAAATGCCGCGTGCGCGCCGATGAGGCCCGCCCATCGGTCGCTGCCGAGCTGCGCGGGCTGCGCGTAGCCGTTCGTCACGCCGCATTGGGCGGCGCTCGCGCGGATCACGGTGCGCGGCAGCGCGGGCCAGTGCGTATCGATCAGGGTGTCGATACGTGCCGCTGCGGCGCTGCCCGCGACGTTCGAGATCCACGCGCCGCGCGGCGCGGGTAACGCCGACCAATCGGGCGCGTCGCCCGCGTGCTCGAACGCGCCTTGGGCGACGAAGTGGCGCCCGGTATCGGCGAGCGCCCATTTGATCCGGCTGTTGCCGGCATCGATCAGCAAGCATACGCCGCTCATTGCGCGGCTCCCGGCACGGATTCGCGCAGCGATACGTCGCCTGCCGCGATCGCTTGTTGACCAGTCGGGGTATCGAGCAGCAACTGGCCGTTGGCATCGATGCCGAGCGCGACGCCGCGTGCGATCTCGACGCCGCGCTCGAGCAGCGCGACGTCGCGGCCGGCGTAAGCGTGCAGCGCGTTCCAGCGTTCACGGAATGGCGCGAGGCCGCTGGCGGCGAATGCCGGCAGCGCGATGGCGAGCGCGTCGAGGGCGGCGGCGAGCGTATCGGCGAGGTTGGCCTGCGGCCAGATGCTGGCGAGCGGCACGGGCGGCAGGCCGCTGGCGGCGGGGGCACTGCGCTCGCGCAGCGCCGCGATTTCGGCTGCGGCGGCTTCGGCCGCATGGACGTTGATGCCGAAACCGATGACGACCGCGGTCGCATCGCTCGTGTTCCAGACGGTTTCGATCAGAATGCCGCCGAGCTTGCCGGCGATGGCGGTCGCGCCGCCGTGCGTCGTCGCGATGAGCAGATCGTTCGGCCATTTGACTGCGATTCGGCCGGTGGCCGCGCTTGTTTCGGCCGTTTCGGCGGGCGCGGCGGATTTGCCGGGCGCGGTGGAATCATCACGCGCGGCGGAATCGCCAACCTCAGCAGACGCGATAGGCTCCGCGGCGGCCGTTGCGGCGGACTTCGCCGCGGCCGCTGTTGCCGATGTCGTGAAAGGGGGGGCGGCAAGATCGCCGGCGGTTGCATCGGCGAGCCCTTGCGCGAGCGCCACGCCGAGCGCGATGCTCAATCCCGCCAGTTCCCCAACCGGCCGCGGCAGCACGCACGCGACCGAGCACAGCAGCGCGTCGCCGGGCCGTGCGAACCAGGGCCGGCCTTGACGCCCGCGCCCCGCGGTCTGCTCGTAGGCGACGCGGACAAGTGGCGTGGCGAGTGCGTCGCGGTCGCGACGCAACGTTTTCAGACGAGCGGCGAGATCGGCATTGGTCGAGCCGGTGCTATCGACGATTTCAATCGGCCAGCGGCTTGCGGCCGTGCGAAGACGCGCGCGCACGCGTGCGGAATCGATGATGGGGCGGTCGTGTGCGGGCATAGGGGGATACGAATGGGCATTCATGAGGCAGATGCGAGCGAATGTCGAGTGGCGCGATGCGCATTATAGGAGCGCAGCCCGGCAACGGCCTGGTTCGCGCCGATCGCGGTATTCACGGCGATGACCGGTTTGAGCGGCCGACGTTGCCATCCTGGGTTTACCCGGTATATCCGGATCGCTCAAAGGCGATTAGATTGGATCTTAATTGGTATTAAATTGGATCTATACGGGAATCAATGGGGGTAAGCCGGCCGCGTTGCAAACCGGCAGGCGAGGATCGCCGGCGGCGGCAGGTGCCGGCAACGCAGCGAATCACGAAGCTCCTGGCCAATAGTTTGATTTCCTAACGAATGAATGGAATTGTCTGAGTTCCGTTTGGCGCCGCGCTGTGCCCGATGGAATGGGGCAGAGCCCGTCGAGGCGGCTCGATGGGAGGCGCAGTGTCTAAACGGAGAGAATGACGATGAACAACAAGCGACTGAAATTCGCGATCCTCGGATGTATAGGGTCTACGGCGATGTTGTGTGCAGAGGGCATTTCGGCGTTCGCGGCCACGGCTGCGGCAAATGCCGGCGCGGGGCCGAAGACGCTCGCGTGCACGCGGGGCGAATGGTCGGGCATGATCGCCGGCACGAACCCCGCGCCGGCGATCGTGCCGACGCTGCAAACCTGGAAGGGCGGGGTCGGCGCGTTTTCGCTGACGTCGCGCAGCAGGATCGTTATCGACAATGCGGCGCTGTCGCCGCTCGCAAACAAGTTTGCCCAGGATTTGCAGCAGGTCACGGGCATGCGTCTGCCCGTCGTGCGCGCAGGCGTGGTGAAGCCGGGCGATGTCGCGCTGAGCTTGTCGCCGTGCGGCGCCGCCGCGAGCACGATCGGCAACGAGGGCAACACGTTCTATGCGGAGCAAAGCGCCGTGTTGCGCGCGAACACGCTGAACGGCGCGTTCTACGCGACGCGCACGCTGCTGCAAATGCTGACGCTGGACGGCAAGCCCGCAGGCACGCATTCACTTATCGCGAAAGGCTACGCGCTCGACTATCCCCGCTATCGGGAGCGTTCGATCATGTTCGACGTGGCGCGCAAGTTCGCGACGAAGACGTTTCTGATGCAGTACATGAAATTCATGAGCTGGTACAAGCTGAATACGTTGCATCTGCATCTGAATGATTTCGCGAAGGATGCGAACGGCAACGTCGTCTCGTCGTTTCGGCTCAAGAGCAGCGATCCGGCCTTCAACGGGCCGGTATCCGACGACGGCCTGTATTACACCGAGCAAGACTGGGCCGAGCTGGAGGCCGTAGCGAACGCGCACGGCATCACGATCGTGCCGGAGTTCGATACGCCCGGCCATTCGCAGGCATTCGGCAAGGCGAGGCCCGATCTGGCCGACGCGGCTGGTTTTCTGGATCCGACCAAGCCGGGAACGCTGCCGTATGTCGAATCCGTTTTCAGTCAGTTCCTGCCGTGGTTCAAATCGAGCCGGATTCACATCGGCGGCGATGAAGTCAGCGGCTTCACGCCCGCTCAAATCGTGCCTTATTTGAACGGTCTCAGCGCTTTCCTGAAGCAGCGTGGCAAGACGGTGCAAGCGTGGGGCGACCAGAACTATATCGCCGGCGCCAACGCGCAACTGAGCGTCGGGCTCGACAAGGCGGTGTGGATACAGCGCTGGATCAATTGGGGCGCCGAGGCATCGCTCAATTACAAGCAATACGGCTACGACTGGACGGATTCCTACGGAGACTGGTACATCGTTGCCTATGGCCCGAGCTACTTCAATCCGAACGGCTTGTCCGGCAACACGGTCTATACGCAATGGAACGCGAAGCCGCAGACGGGCTCCACGCAATATCCGCCGATCGGCGGACAGATTTGCGTGTGGAACGACAATGGCGCGTCGAAGACGTACACCTATGAAACCGACATTCACGCGCTGTTGAAGAACGCGATTCCCGCCGCCGGACAAATCTACTGGACGGGCCAGCAGCGCGATGCGGCCGGCGCAGTCGTGCCTTATTCGGCGGTCGGCGCGAACGTGCCGACGTTGGGTTACGGCCCCGGCGTGACGCAGTTGACCGGCGTGTTGAATCCGCCGGCTTGAGCTGCCGGTAAAGCGCGGGCCACGCGCGGGCAGGGCATCGGCACAGGCGTGCGATGAAGCGATCGATCCGTCGCCGGGATCGATCATCCATCAAGGTGCGACGCTCGGATGCTTGAGTGCGTGCGCGGCTTCGATCCATTGCGCATGGAATGCGTCGGCGTCGCGCGGCAGGCCGAGTTCGCCGTTGCGGTACGCGATCGCAAGCGTTTGCACCGCTTCCGGCAGTTCGCGGTCGGCGGCTTGCCGATATAGCGCGAGCGCGCGCGCTTCGTCGCGACGCACGCCGCTGCCGTCTCGATACGCGTTGGCCAGCATGAATTGCGCGGCCGGCACGTCATGGCGCGCGGCCAGCTCGAACCAGCGGGCCGCTTCGGCCGGATCGGCCGGCGTGCCATAGCCGCTGCGATACATCAGCCCGGCATAGTACGCGGCGCTCGGATCGCCCGCTTCTGCGAGCGGGCGCAGCATCGCGAGCGCGCGTGGATAGTCGCGCTCGATGCCGCCCGTGCCGAGCAGCCACGCCTTGCCCAATGCGAGACGCGCGGTGCGCGCGCCGTTCGTGCGGCCGGAGCCGCGATGGCCGCCGTCATCTAGGCCGGCTGTGCTGGCGGTTGCTCCTGCTTGCGCGGCCGTTTCGAGCCAGCGCAGGCCTTCGTCGTGCAGCCCGGCTTCGCGCGAGCCGATCAGCGCGATGCCGAGCGCGGCCTGCGCGTCGGCATCGCCATCGCGCGCGAGCGCGCGCAGCTTGCTCAACGCGTGCGGCTCGGCAGCCTGCTCGACCATCGCGCGCCATTCGTCGAGCTGGGCGCGGGTGGCCGCCGGCTGGCGATGCACAAGGCTTTCGAGCCGGCCGGTGGCGGCCACGGCCGCCGCGAGCGCCGCCGCGACGGCGAGCATGCCGACGGGCGACAGCGTCGCGCGCAACGCGCGCAGCAACGGGCCGGACGAGCGGGCGCCGTGCGAAGCGGCGCGGGCGTCGCGCCCATTGCCGGCAGCCGCGGCGGTGCGCGGCGGCGCATCGGCGGATGGTGCGCAGCAGTCGAACGATCCGCAGGCGCGATGCATCCCGCCTCGACGTTCGCCCGCACGGCGCTCCTGCGCCCGAGGCGAGCGGGCTTGCTCGATACCGCCGTCGCGCCGCCCGTGCGCATGGGGTTGGCCTTCATCGCACGCGGCAAGCGATTTCCCGAAGGTATTCATCTTTGGCACTCCGCTTTCGTCATTGCGTGAGATCGATTTCGTAGGTCGCGAGGCCCTTGCCGGAACCGTCGTCGGCCGAGACTTGCGTGATCCCCGTCAAGCCCGCCGCGCTTGCGTCGGCGAGGCGGTTCGGCGCGGAGGCGAACTGCACGTGCGCCACCGAGCCGGCGAGTTTCGCGAAGCGCCAGCTTCGTTGCGCGCCGTCGTTCGCGCGCGTGAGCTTGCCGCGCTTTTTCACGTAGGCGATCAGCACGTCGCGGTTCGCATCCGGCGACGCGAAGATCGTCTTGCTGCCGTCGAGCCCAGGGAAGTTGCCGCCGCCGCTTGCGCGGTAGTTGTTGGTCGCGACGATGAACTGCGCGTTCGCGTCGAGCGGCGCGCCCTTGTACGTGAGGTTCTTGATCCGGCTGCCGGCCGGTTGCGTGACGTCGATCTCGTAGCGCAGATCGGCGGACGTGAACATGTCGAAGTTATAGCCGGGAAACGTGCTGACGAGCTTCTGCACGGTCGGCTTCGTCGGGTCGATCGTATTGAAGCGCTTCGCGGCGGTTTCGAGCCAGTTGCGGATGTCCGCGCCGCTGACCTTCACCGCGTAGATGGTGTTCGGATAGAGATAGAGATCGGCCGCGTTGTTGATCGCGAGCGGACCTGCCGAGACGTCGGTGAAATCAGTGCCGCCGCCGAAGCCGCTCTTGAACGGCGCGCTCACCGACAGCACCGGCAGCGACGCGTATTGCGGCAGATTCGCCTGCACGTAGCTCGCGACATAGTCGGCCTGCGCGTCGTTGACGATCTGGATCGCGCCGGGATCGCCGACGTCGGCGAAGTACGTGGTCATCCGGTAATCGGTGCTGCCGATCGGCGTCTTCACGTAGTCGATCGTCGCCTGGTGCTCGGCCGCGATCGCCGCGGCCACCGAAGGATCGGCCGCGACATAGCTCTTGTCGGCGTTCTGGATCGGGCGCGCTTCGACGCTCGTTTGCGATTTGTCGACGCTCCATTGCTTGCCGTCATACGCGAGGCTGAGCTTGATCACGCCCAGATGCTTGCCCCAGTAGTTGGCCATCACGGTCGGCACGCCGTTGACGGTGCCCTTGACCTTATCGACGCCCGGCAAGTTGAACTGCGCGACGGTGCTGTTCGCGTCCGGGAACACCTGGTGCGAGTGGCCGATCAGCATCGCGTCGATGCCGGGCACCGTCGACAGCCACCAGCTTCCGTTTTCCATCGTCGGCGAGTAGGCCGAATTGTCGAGGCCGCCATGCGAGACCGCGACGATCAGGTCCGCGCCTTTCGCGCGCATTTCGGGGATGTATTTCTCGGCCGCTTCCTTCAGGCCCGTCGTGTAGACCTTGCCTTCGAGCCAGCGCTTGTCCCAGCTCATGATGGTCGGCGGCGTGAAGCCGATGATGCCGATTTTCACGGCGGCGGTGAGCTTGCTGCCGTCGGGCGCGGTTGCGGTGACGGTTTTCGTCAGAATTTCGTAAGGCTTGAAGAGCGGCGCGCCGGTTTTCGCGCTGATGACGTTCGCGAGCACCTGCGGAAAGGCCGGCCCCGCGCACTTTTGCTGTTGCGCGGGCGCGGGCAGACCCGCGATGTCGAACGTATTGCCCGTTACCTGGGATAGATACGGCAGCCCGTAGTTGAACTCGTGATTGCCGATTCCGCCGCCATCGAATTTCGCGGCGTTCATCACCTTGTAGATCGCGAGCGTTTCGCTGCACGACACGGGTTTGACGAGCGCCTGGTAGTCGGCGAGCGCGGTGCCTTGGATCGTGTCGCCGTTATCGAGGAGCAGCGTGTTCGGGTACTGCGCGCGCGCCTGGGCGATCAGCGTCGCGACGCGCTCGAAGCCGAGCGAATTATCCGCGGCGAGCTTGAAATAGTCATACGACAGCACGTTCGTATGCAGATCCGTGGTCTCCAGCACGGCGAGCGTCGCTTTGGTGCCGGCAGGCGTTTGCGCGGCCGCTGGCGGGGGCGTCGAATCGTCGTCGTTGCAGCCGGCGACGAGCGCGGCGCATGCGGCAAGAGTGGCGGCGTTCAGCCGCCGGCGAAGGCGCGAGGGCAAGCGCATGAATGGGTCCTGTTCGGGTTTCGTTTTGTCGAGGGCGCGGCGTGAGTGCAGCGGGAATGTTCCGGCGGATGAGAGTATCGAAAGGATATGTGAATAAAAAATGAAAGCGTGGGGAAGGTTTTCCGGAAGGTGGGGAGGTGGCGCGGCAGACGCGCCGTGCCGCTGCCGTTCGCGGCACAGACCGAGCTTCGTTCCTGCTGCGATTCAATTGCGCCGGTTGATGCCGGGCGATTAATCGGCATGAGTGAATGCCGAATATCTCAATATTCAAATCCGGTTAAATGACTTGTGCGGATATGTCGTCCAGATATGATTGGGTATCCGGGATTTCGATAAATAGGGCGGATTTCGGATGGGGAAAGTTTGAAATTCCATTCTTTTCGGCATGCGGCAAAAACATGGCGCGTGCATCATTATTTTATTCCATATAAAGAGACAAATATGCGACGCACTCGATGGCCAATTGTCGGAATTTTCCAGGGGGCGCTGCTGTGCGCCGCGCTGGCGGGGGCGCCCGCCCATGCCTATATCTTCAGTGCCGGCGCGCCGGTGGCGGCCAGCCCGACCTCGGACAGTCCGAATTCGCTGTTTATCGATCGCGACGGAACATTTTTTATCGAAAATTCACTTTCTCAATACGACGATAATCCGGCGAATCATTACTGGAAGTTTTTTATTGGTCAGGATGCCGATTCGGTAACGGAGTCGGCCGCGCATTCCCAATACGATACGCGCGTGCTGTGCAATGATAAAAATCCGGTCGCCATTGATTTGTTCGGCACGCCCGTCAAATCGCAGACCGGATACAGCCAGGCGAATTATTGCGATCTGATCGGCGTATGGGTCGATCCGGATACCAGCTACTGGTATGGCGTGGTCCACAACGAGCTGTTCGGCAACAATCCGCGCGTCGATGCGATCTCATATGCGATCTCGACCGACCGCGGCGCGAGCTGGACGCTGCAAGAGCCGATCATCACGTCGCCTTACGGCAAGGGCAACCCGAATACGCCGTACTACTACTACGGCGCGGGCGACCCGCGGCTGTTCGTCGACAACGCGTCGGGCTACTTCTACCTGTTCTACACGAGCCGCATTCTCGGGCAGAACGGCAACCCGGTGGGCTTCGACGATCACATGTGGGAGCACGTCGCGCGTGCGCCGATCAGCAAGAAGATGGCGCCGTCGTCGTGGCAGAAGTTCTACAACGGCCGCTGGCAGCAGGTGAGCGGCACGAACTGGACCTGCGATCCGCTGTCGGCGGCGACGCCGTGTCCGGCCGCGCCGGTGTCCAGCGCGCTCGAATCGAACGTGAGCGGCCCGACGCTCGACCTGCGCTGGCTGGGCGGGCCGAGCGCCGACCGCACCGGCGGCCAGACCTTCGTGCCGCCGCCGCCGGGGCCGGGCAATCTGCCGGGCGCGGGCTATACGAACGGCACGATGCGGGTGATGAGCGTCGCGTGGAACGTCTACATGCAGAAGTACATCGCGATCGCCGAGGACAAGCAGGCGGGAACGCTGAAGTTCTATATGTCGGACGACCTGAGCACGCAGCAATGGCGCTTTGCGGGCTATGTGCCGTACAACAGCTCGTCGTGGTACCGCTGGTTCACCGACAGCGCGACGAAAACCTCGGCGGCCACGCTCGGCAGCACCTTCCGCGTGTATTGCGTGGTGTCGTGCTCGAAGTCCAATGCCGAGTACGTCGACGTGACGGTGCAGCGCTGGCAGTTCTTTGATCCGGTGCCGGTCTACTACTCGAATGCGAACGGGGTGAGGGTGACGGGCACGTCGCAGCCGACGCCGTATTACATCGTGCATCCGGGCAATCCCGCCGGCAATCTGCCGACGGCCGCTGCCGGCGCATGGACGCTCACGCCCACGGCGGACGGCTTTTTCACGCTGCAGATCGGCGGCCGGTATCTCGGCGTCGGTGCGGGCAACGCCGGGCGCATGTGGGGCGCGCCGACGGTATTGTCGGCGAGCGCGAGCACGCCGCAGCAGCAATGGTATTTCCAGAAGATCGGCGGCGACGCCGCGGGCGGTTATCGGATCATCAACCGCTACAGCGGCCTGGCGCTGAGTTTCACCAACGGCGCGCTGACCTCCGATCTGCTGAATGTCGTCACCGTGCCGATCCGCAGTTGGATCGCACCGTGGCCGACGCCGATCCACGTGTGGGGCCAGGACGCGCAATCGCTGCAACTCGTCGCTCAAAAATAAGCCGGCGCCGGGCGGGCAGCGGCGGCGCGCGGCGGCCGCGCATTGGCGGCCCTATTGGCGGCATTGCCGGAATGCCGCCTAGGCCTGCGGCGCAAAGCGGGCCGCGAGCGGTGAAAAGGTGCGCGTCGCTGAGGGGGCGATCCAAGGGCCGGCGATCCAAGCGGCAATGCAAGGGGCAATGCAAGCGGCGATCCAAGCGCGGCGAGCATCGGCGCGCGGCGGCTCGCAGGCGCCCCGCCGCTGAAACGAGACGTCGCCGGTGACAGCGGTTCGCTACAATGATCTCTGTCACCTTTTTGCACAATCGCCCCTTTGGACTTCCAGACTCCTCCTGGCCTGTCGATCGATGCCGGCGGCCACGGCCGTAAAACCGTGCGTCTTCACGGACAGTGGACGGCGCTCGCGCTCGCGCGCGATCGCGGCAACGCCGCCCGGCGTATGGCGCGGCTCGTGAAGGAGCCTGTCGGCGAGTGGGATTTGTCGGGCATCGAGCGGCTCGACCACGTCGGCGGCCAAGCGCTCTGGCGCGTCTGGGGCCGCCGGCTGCCCGAGGGGATCGCGCTAACCGACAAGCAGCGCACCGTATTCGAGCGCATCGAGCGGCTCGACGGCAGCCGCGACGCGCCCGAGCCTGTCGTGCGGATCGATCCGATCACCCGTTTGGGCCAGAGCATCTTCACGTTCGGCGAGCATCTGTCCGGCGGCATCGCGATGCTGGGCGGGGTGCTGCTCGACCTGCTTTCGGTGCTGCGCCGCCCGCGCACGATGCCGTGGACCGAGATCTCCGCGAACATCTACAGCGCGGGCACGCAGGCGCTGCCGATCACCGCGCTCGTCGCGTTCCTGATCGGCATCGTGCTGTCGTATCTGTCCGCGCAGCAGCTCCAGCTCTTCGGCGCGAACCGCTACATCGTCAATATTCTCGGCCTGTCGGTGATCCGCGAACTGGGGCCGGTGCTGTCGGCCATCCTCGTCGCGGGCCGCTCGGGCTCGGCGATCACCGCGCAGATCGGCGTGATGCGCGTGACCGAGGAACTCGACGCGATGCGCGTGATGGGCATCCCGCACGGGCTGAGGATCACGCTGCCGCGCGTGCTCGCGCTCGGCGTCGCGATGCCGCTTTTGGTGATGTGGACCAACATCATCGCGCTCGCGGGCGGCGCGCTCGCCGCGAAGCTCGTGCTTGGCATCGACATCAACTTCTTCGTGCGCTCGCTGCCGTCCGTCGTGCCGATCGCGAACCTGTGGATCGGGCTCGGCAAGGGCATCGTGTTCGGCATGCTGATTGCTCTCGTTGCATGCCACTTCGGCTTCAGGATCAAGGCGAATTCGCAAAGCCTCGGCGAAGGAACGACCACGTCCGTCGTTACGTCGATCACGGTCGTGATTCTGGCCGATGCCGTGTTCGCGATCCTCTTTCAGAACGTGGGGCTCGGATGAGCGCGGCCGGCGATTTCGTGATCGAGGTGCGCGATCTGACCAAGCGCTATGGGCGCAACGTGGTCCACGAGCATCTGAATTTCGACGTGCGCTCCGGCGAGATCGTATCGATCGTCGGCGGCTCGGGCTCCGGCAAGACCACGCTGGTGCGGCAGATCCTCGGCCTCGAGCGGCCAACCTCCGGTACGATCAAGGTGTTCGGCGAGGACACCTCGCAGATCGGCGACGAGGCCGCACACCTGATGCGCAGCCGCTCCGGGATGCTGTTTCAGCACGGCGCGCTGTTCTCGTCGCTGACGGTGTTCGACAACGTCGCGCAGCCGCTGCGCGAGCTTGGCCGCGTGCCCGAGGATTTGCTGCACGACATCGTGATGCTGAAGCTGCAGATGGTCGGGCTGCCGTGCAAGCACGCATCGAAGATGCCTGCCGCGTTGTCGGGCGGAATGGTCAAGCGCGTCGGGCTGGCGCGCGCGATCGCGCTCGAGCCGGAGCTGCTGTTTCTCGACGAGCCGACGGCGGGGCTCGATCCCGCCGCGTCGGACGAATTCGTCGAGCTGATCGCGACGCTGCATCGCACGCTCGGGTTGACCGTGGTGATGGTCACGCACGATCTCGACACGATGGTCGCGCTGTCGACGCGGGTGGCGGTGATCGCCGATCGCAAGGTGCTCGTCGCGGCGAGCGTCGAGGAGGCGGCGGGCGTCGATCACCCGTTCATCCACGAATATTTTCTCGGGCGCCGCGGCCGCCGCGCGCTGCAGGCGCTGCCGCCCGAGCGTCGCGCGCGGCTGCCGAAGGCGGCGCTTGAACCGGCGCCTTCTGACGTCGATCTGTAGCACGAGGATGTCGCACAAGGAATTCAGTATGGAAAACAAATCGCATGCGTTCTGGGCGGGCCTCTTCACGATCGGGCTGTTGCTCGCGATTGTCGGCGTGGTTTATTGGTTCAACATCGATCGCACCGTGCGCATTCCGTATGATCTCGTGTCGCGCTCGAACGTGACGGGCCTGTTTCCCGACGCGGCCGTGCGCTATCGCGGGCTCGACGTCGGCAAGGTGGCGTCGATCGATTTCGACCGCAAGCGCCCGGGCGAGATCGCGATCCGCATTCTCGTCGACCAGCACGCGCCGATCACGCGCTCCACGTTCGGCAGCCTGGGCTTTCAGGGCGTGACGGGGATCGCGTTCGTGCAGCTCGACGACACGGGCGCCGATCCGTCGCCGCTGCCGACCTCGGACAAGGCGGTTGCGCAGATCCCGATGCATCCGAGCCTCTTCGAACAGATCCAGCAGCGCGGCGACGTATTGCTCAAGCAGATGGAGATTGCCGCGAAGAGTGTCAACGCGATGCTTTCGCCCGAGATGCGCGATCAATTGAAGGCAACCGCAGCCAGCATGCAGCAGGCGGCCGACGGCATCGCCACGCTGTCCAAGCAGATCGAACCGGCGCTCTCCCAGGCGCCGCAGACGATGGCGCATCTGAATCGTGCGCTCGAATCGGCGAACGCGTTCGTCGCCCCGGGCGGGCCGCTTGCGACGAACCTGAACCGGGCGGGGCAGTCGCTCGCATCGATGAACGGCACGCTCGCCGATCTGAGCGCGAGCGTGCGCGACAGTACGCTGCCGCGCTTCAACGCGCTTGCGACGAGTGTCGGTGACGCGTCGCGCACGCTCAAGGACGTCGCGGGCGACGTCGGGCGCAATCCGCGCAGCCTGTTGTTCGGCGCGCCGCCCGCCGAGCCGGGGCCGGGTGAGGCCGGATTCGTGTGGCCGGGCGCCGGTGTGCCCGCCAAATAAACGCTATGTGGGAAATCGCGATGCAGGGATATGGCATGTCAGGACTCTTTGGGTTGGTTCGCCGGCGTCCGGCGTTCGCGCTCGCGGCGGTGCTCGCGCTGTCGAGCGTCGCCGGCTGTGCGGGCACGGGCGCCGCGCTGACGAACGTGCGCTACGATCTCGGGCCCGCGCGGCCGGCCGCGTCGGCCGGCTCGGGACCGGCGCTCAAGGTGCTCGACGTCGGCGCGGCCGATCCGCTCGACTCCGACCGGTTTGTCTATCGGCTCGCCTACGCGGACGCGCAGCGTATCGCCGTGTACCGCGACAGCAAATGGACCGCGCCGCCCGCGCAGTTGCTCACGCAGCGGCTGCGCGCCGCGCTGTCGCAGCGCGGCGCGGTGCTCGGCGGGGAGGACAGCGTGCGCGCGCCGGTGTTGAAAGTCGAATTGGCGCAGTTCGAGCAGGTGTTCGACGGCCGCTCGCAAAGCCATGCGGCCGTCACCGCGCGCGCGACGCTCACGCAGGACGGCAAGGTGCTCGGTCAGCGCACGTTCGTCGCGCGCGCGCCGGCGAGCACGCCCGATGCGGCGGGCGGCGCGGCCGCGCTCGCGACGGCTTCCGACGATCTGGTCGATCAGCTCGTCGTGTGGCTCGGCACGCAGGCTGGCGGCGCCGCGCAATGAACGCCGCCGCGTGCGCGTCGAGCACCAAGCGGTACCGCTCGCTATAATCGGTCGCTCGCCTTTGCGACACCCCGACAATGCGGATGCCCGCGCGGCGTCCCTCCGACAATGGGTCACGCCATGGAACCCTACTATCAGCATCACGTCTTTTTCTGCCTGAACCAGCGCGACAAGGATGCAGACCGCCCGAGCTGCGCGAATTGCGGCGCGCAGGAGCTGCAGGAGTACGCCAAAAAGCGCGTCAAGGAGCTGGGGCTCGCCGGCGCGGGCAAGGTGCGCGTCAACAAGGCCGGCTGCCTCGACCGCTGCGAGCAAGGGCCGGCTGTCGTCGTCTACCCGGAAGGGGTTTGGTATACGTATGTCGACAAGAACGATATCGACGAGATCGTCGAATCGCATTTGCGCGACGGCCAGATCGTCGAGCGCCTGAGGATCTGAATCCAGCCCCGCGGGCCGTCGTGCCTTCGAGCCGTCGAACGCTCAAGCCGTCCGGCCTTCCAGCCCTCAAGCGCGTTTTTTGCATGACCCGGTACGCCGCCGTATGAACGTCCATACCCAGAAATCCCTGGTCGCCGGCCCGGCCGGCGACATCGAGATCGCGATCGACCTGCCCGACGCCGTGCGCGAAGGCACGGCCGCGCCGCGCGGCATCGCGCTCGTCGCGCATCCGCATCCGCTGTTCGGCGGCACGATGGACAACAAAGTCGCGCAGACGCTCGCGCGGATCTTCGTCCAGTTGAACTACGCGGTGATCCGCTCGAACTTTCGCGGCGTCGGCGCGACGCAAGGCGTGCACGACGAAGGTGTAGGCGAGGTCGACGATCTGCTCGCGGTGCTCGCGCACATGCGCGCGCTGCCCGGCCATGCGGCGCTGCCCGTCGTGCTCGCGGGTTTTTCGTTCGGCACGTTCGTGTTGTCGCACGTCGCGAAGCGGCTGCGCGACGCCGGGCAGGCGATCGAGCGGATGGTGTTCGTCGGCACGGCCGCAAGCCGCTGGCAAGTCGCCGACGTGCCCGAGGATACGATCGTGATTCACGGCGAAAACGACGACACTGTCCCGATCTCGGCCGTCTACGACTGGGCGCGGCCGCAGGAGCTGCCCGTCATCGTGATTCCGGGCGCCGAGCATTTCTTTCACCGCAAGCTGCATCTGATCAAACGGATCGTGATCGGCGCGTGGCGCTGACCTCCGGTATGCGCGGCAGGCAGGCATTCGGGCTTGCCGGCTGCGCGCATGCGACTTTCGTATAATGGCCGGGTTTGCGTCGGCCGTGCCCGGTTCGCCGCATGTGCGGCGCGCCGCTCCGCCTTGGTTGACGGGCGTCGCTGCACGCGCATCGGCCGCGCGGCTTTCGCATGGCGAACCGATCGCGTCGCCGCCTGTCCAACCGGCGCCCCGGTGCCGGGGCGGCGTGCATCGGCCGCAGCATGCGCGCCGCCATGCCGCGCCGCAGCCCTTCAACCGCGCGCCTCGTGCGCGCTGCACTTTCTGCCATCAGCCCTGAACCGATATGCGTTTGTCCTCCTACGGCCTCAAGTCTCTCGCTTCCTCCACTGCTTTTGCCGTTGCCGCACGTAACGTCGCGCTCGGCATCGTGTTGCCCGCCGCGCTCGTGACGAGCGGCGCCGTCGCGTATGCGAAGCCTGCCGCGAAGGCAAAAGCCAAGGCTGCGTCAGCCGCTGCCGCCGCGCCGACGGGCGCGCCCGCCACCTACATGCCGGGCGCGGTGCCGCCGCCGGGCGTCAACGCGCGCTCGTGGGCGCTCGTCGACGCGAGCAGCAACCAGGTGCTCGCGTCCGGTAACGCGGACGAGCGCGTCGAGCCCGCCTCGTTGACGAAGCTGATGACCGCGTATCTCGTGTTCGAGGCGCTCGGCACCAAGAAGATCTCGATGGAGCAGATCGTCACGCCGAGCGAGGCGGTGCGCCGCGTCGGCCGCGACGAGTCGCGGATGTTCATCGAGGCGGGCAAGCCCGTTTCCGTGCATGACCTCGTGTACGGGATGATCATCCAGTCCGGCAACGACGCGGCGATCGCGCTTGCCGAGCTGGTGGGCGGCAGCGAGGCGCAGTTCGTCAACATGATGAACGACGAGGCGCGGCGTCTGGGCATGAAGGGCACGCACTTCGCCGACGTGAACGGAATGCCCGATCCGCAGCACTACACGACGGCCGCCGATCTCGCGACGCTGTCGACCCACCTGATCCGCGATTTCCCCGACTACTACAACATCTTCTCGGTCAAGGAATTCACGTACAACAAGATCCGCCAGCCGAACCGCAACCGGCTGTTGTGGCTCGATCCGACCGTCGACGGCCTGAAGACCGGCCACACGCAGGCCGCGGGCTATTGCCTGATCGCGACGGCCAAGCGCGCGCTGCCGGGCTCGAGCGATGCGACGCGCCGCCTCGTCACCGTGATGATGGGCGAGACGAAGGAAAGCGACCGCGTGCAGGACAGCATGAAGATGCTGAACTACGGCTACACCGCGTTTGACTCCGTGCGCCTCTACAAGGCCGGCCAGCCGATCGACACGCCGCGCGTGTACAAGGGCAAGAGCAACACCGTGCAGGTCGGCGTGAAGCAGGATCTGTTCGTCACGGTGCCGCACGGCGTCGCGGACAAGGTGAAGGCGGAAGTCTCGCTGAACGCGCCGCTGATCGCACCGCTCGCGGACGGCCAGACGGTCGGCTCGGTCAAGCTCGCGGCCGACGGCAAGACGCTCGCCGAATTCCCGGTCGTCGCGCTGCAGCCGGTGCCGGAGGCGGGCATTTTCGGCCGCATCTGGGATTCGATCCTGCTGATGTTCAGCAAAAAGAAGTAAGCTCGTTGCGACCATGACGACTTCGTTACCCGCCATCACCATGAGCCAAGCCGATATCGAACCGACTGTCTATTTGAGCGTTGCATCGCAGGAAGCGCTCACGCCGCTGTCTGAAGCGCGCGTGCCGGTGCTCGACCGCGGCTTCATTTTCGGCGACGGCGTGTATGAAGTCGTGCCGGTTTACGCGAACGGCGCGCGTCGCGTGCCGTTCCGGATCGCGCAGCATCTTGCGCGTCTCGCGCGCAGCCTGAGGGCGGTCGGCATCGACGATCCGCACGACGAAGCGGGCTGGCGCGCGCTGGTCTCGCGCGTGGTCGACGCGAATGCGGCCGCGCTTGGCGACGGCCGGCACGCGATCGTCTATATCCAGGTGACGCGCGGCGTCGCCAAGCGCGGCCACGCATTTCCGGCGGGCGCGGTGCCGACCGTGTTCGCGATGGCCAATCCGCTCGTGCTGCCGACCGATGCGCAGCGCGCACAAGGCGTGCGCTGCGTGACGGCCGAGGACCGGCGCTGGCTGCGCTGCGATATCAAGGCGGTGTCGCTGCTCGGCAACGTGTTGATGGCGCAGCATGCGGCGGAGCACGACGCGGTCGAGACGATCCAACTGCGCGGCGGCAACGTGACGGAGGGCTCGTCGTCGAACGTGTGGATCGTGAAGAACGGTGAGCTGCTCGCGCCGCCGCGCAGCGAAAGGATTCTCGAGGGCATCCGCTATTCGCTCGTCGAGGAGCTGGCCGACGAATGCGGGATTCGCTTCGTCGCGCGCGAGATCAATGAAGCGGAGCTGCGCGCCGCCGACGAGATCCTGCTCACGTCGGCGACGAAGGAAATTCTGCCGGTGACCCTGCTCGACGATCTGCCCGTGCAGGGCGGCCGGCCGGGCCCGGTGTACGACGCGCTGTACGCCGCGTATCAGCGGGCGAAGGCGCGAGAAATCGACGGCGCGTGACGCGCCTTCACGGAGAACGACATGACCGAACCCAAAACCGTCGAGCTGACGGGCGCGATCGAGACGCCGAAGGAAACGCTGCTCGAATTTCCGTGCGATTTCCCGATCAAGATCATGGGCCGTGCGCATCCCGAGTTCAAGGACACGATCTTCAAGGTGGTCAGCGTTCACGATCGCGAGATCGATCTGGAGAAGATCGAGGAACGCGCGTCGAGCGGCGGCAACTATACGGGCCTCACCGTCACGGTTCGCGCGACGAGCCAGGAACAGCTCGACAACATCTATCGCGCACTGACGGGCCATCCGATGGTCAAGGTGGTGCTCTAACAAGGCGGCGGCCCGGCGCGCGCCGGGCTGTTTGAGCCTGTTTTGAGCCCGTTTGGGTCTGCTTTGGCCCGCTTCGGGGCCAGCTTGAATCGAGGTCCGGCGCTAGCGCGGCCCGGCACATGACGGACATGCCGCATCACTTGCCGGGCGAGCGTGCGGCGGATGCAGGGGCGCGATTCGGCCCTCATTCGTCTTCCCGCCCGTGCGCGATTCGTTTGCTGCATGCGTGGCCGCGCCGCGTTCCTTTCGGCGGCCGGCGGGATGCGCGGGATTTCGGTAAACTACCGCCCATGTCATCTCCGCCGGTCCCCGCCGCTTCTCTCGCGTCAACCGCGTTCTTCGCGCCCGATGCCGCCGTCGACGTCTTGCGTTCCCCGTCGGGATTGCCCGTCACCGTCCGCTGGCTCGGCTGCCGGCACTACGTCGCGTGCTTCGACGCGATGCGCGCGTTCACCGAATCCCGCAGCCCGGATACCGCCGACGAAATCTGGGTCGTCGAGCATCCGCCCGTCTACACGCTCGGCCAGGCGGGCGATCCCGCCCACTTGCTGGTTGCCGATACCGGCGTGCCGCTCGTGAAGGTCGATCGCGGCGGGCAGATCACCTATCACGGGCCGGGGCAGATCGTCGCTTATCTGCTGGTCGACTTACGGCGGCGCAAGCTGATGGTGCGCGCGCTGGTGTCGCGGATCGAGGACGCCGTGATCGAGACCCTCGCGGCGTATAATCTCGCGTCGGTTCGCAAGGCCGGCGCGCCCGGCATTTACGTCGAATCGGGGCCGCATCGCGGCGCGAAGATCGCCGCGCTGGGCTTGAAGATTCGCAACGGCTGCAGCTATCACGGCCTGAGCGTCAACGTGAAGATGGAGCTGAGCCCGTTTCTCGCGATCAATCCGTGCGGTTATGCGGGACTCGAAACCGTCGACATGGCCAGCGTCGGCGTCGATGCCAACGGGCGCGAAGTCGCCGAGACGCTCGTCGGCCGCCTGATCGCCAACCTCGACGGCGCCGCAACGCCGGACGCCTCACCGCCGCAGCAGGCAATGGAACAATCGAATGACTGACTCGACCGCTACTCCCGCCCCCGCCTACGATCCGAGCGCCAAGCAGAAGGCGCAGGCGAAGACGGCGCGCATCCCGATCAAGATCGTGCCGATCGAGAAGCTGAAGAAACCCGAGTGGATCCGCGTGAAGGCGGCCACCGGCAGCTCGCGCTTCAACGAGATCAAGACGATCCTGCGCGAGCACAATCTGCACACGGTATGCGAGGAAGCGAGCTGTCCGAACATCGGCGAATGCTTCGGCAAGGGCACCGCGACGTTCATGATCATGGGCGACAAGTGCACGCGCCGCTGCCCGTTCTGCGACGTGGGCCATGGCCGTCCCGATCCGCTCGACGCCAATGAGCCGAAGAACCTCGCGCGAACGATCGCCGCGCTGAAGCTCAAGTATGTGGTGATCACGAGCGTCGACCGCGACGATTTGCGCGACGGCGGCGCGGGCCATTTCGTCGAATGCATCCGCGAAGTGCGCGAACAGTCGCCGCACACGCGCATCGAGATCCTGACGCCGGATTTCCGCGGCCGCCTGGACCGCGCGCTGTCGATTCTGAACGCGGCGCCGCCCGACGTGATGAACCACAATCTCGAAACGGTGCCGCGCCTGTACAAGGAAGCGCGCCCCGGCTCCGATTACGCGCACTCGCTGAAGCTCCTGAAGGACTTCAAGGCGCTGCATCCGGATGTCGCGACGAAGTCCGGCCTGATGGTCGGCCTCGGCGAAACGGCCGACGAGATCCTGCAGGTGATGCGCGATTTGCGCGAGCACGATGTCGACATGCTGACGATCGGCCAATATTTGCAACCGTCTGATCACCATCTGCCGGTGCGCGAGTACGTGCATCCCGATACGTTCAGGATGTACGAGGAGCAGGCATACGAGATGGGCTTCACGCACGCGGCGGTGGGCGCGATGGTGCGCTCCAGCTATCACGCGGATCTGCAGGCGCACGGCGCGGGAGTGGTTTGAGCTGAAGCGCGTGCCGTATCGGCTCGTTTCATCGCGGAAAAAGCCGCGTTAATACCGTTTTCAAGTTGGCTGACGAACCCCACGTTTTTCGGAACGTGGGGTTTTTGTTTGGCCGTGGGCGCATTGCGCGGCGTCCGGCATGCCGCGCTAAGCGCGTTCGGCCGGCCGCCGGGGCCGTGTCGCGCGGGAGTGCGATGCGTGAATGCGCCGGATCGCGCCGCCTGCGCAATCGGCCGGCCCGCCGGCCCCGGCGCGCCTCGCGCAAGCGCTCGCCGCAGCGGGCGCATGGGTGTCAAAGCGCGGCTTACGCGGCCCGATCGTGCACGCCGTCCGGTTTCGCATGAAAAGCAAAGCTGCAACGACGTCAATAGCATCGAACGAATAATTAGAACCCCGCCACGTCAGACACCCTATAGTCGAAAGCCTTTTTGTCGAATCGGCTCAAACAGGAGCAGGGAAGTCATGCAGCGTTTCAGTCTTGCACGTGTCGCCGCGCTCGCGTTCGCGGCCTGCGCGTCGATGCCGGCCGCGCACGCGCAATCGCGCGACGTGGTGATCGCCTATCAGGACATGGTGGTGCCGTGGCGCTATGCGCAGGCGAGCGGCGAAGTCGAGAAGGCGACCGGCTACAAGGTCACGTTCCGCAAGCTCGGCAGCGGCGCCGATGTGATCCGCGCGCTCGCGTCAGGCTCGGTGCAACTGGGCGAGGCGGGGTCGAGCCCGATCGCGGCGGGGCTCTCGCAAGGTGTCGATATTTCGCTGTTCTGGATTCTCGACAACATCAACGATGCCGAGGCGCTGGTGGCGCGCAACGGCTCCGGCGTGACGAGCGTCGCGGCGCTCAAGGGCAAGAAGATCGGCGTGCCGTATGTGTCGACGTCGCATTTCCATACGCTCGTTGCGCTGCAAAGCGCGGGCGTCAATCCGGACGACGTGAGGATTCTCAATCTGCGCCCGCCCGAGGTCGCGGCCGCGTGGGCGCGCGGCGACATCGACGCGACCTACATCTGGGACCCGGTGCTCGCGAAGGTCAAGCAGAACGGCCGCGTGCTGATCACGTCCGGACAAGTCGCGAAGCAGACGGGCAATGCAACGTTCGACGGCTTCGTCGTGAATCGCAAATTCGCGCGCGAGCATCCGGAGTTCGTCACGCGCTTCGTCAAGGTGCTCGCGGCCGCCGATGCCGATTATCGCGCGCGCCCGGCCGCGTGGAATGCGGGGTCGCCCCAGGTCGCGGCGATCGCGAAGGAATCGGGCGCGAACCCGCAAGACGTGCCGGCGAGCCTCGCGCTGTACGCATTTCCGACGCTTGCTGAGCAGGCATCGAACGCGTGGCTCGGCGGTGGCGCGCAATCGGGCGCGGCGAAATCCTTGGCGGCGACGGCGGCGTTCCTGAAGACGCAGCACACGATCCAGAGCGTGCTGTCCGATTATTCGGCGGGCGTCGATCCGACGTTCGTGCGCCAGGCGGCCGCGCGCTGACATGCGGCGCGCGAGTTCACCGCGTCGGCGCGACGCGATCGCACGGGAGCCCGCACGATGAGCGCGCTCGAGATCCGGCGGCTGTCGGTGGCCTATCCGGGCGAGCGCGGGCGCGGCGGCACCCAGGCGCTTGCCGATGTCGATCTGCGCATCGACGCGGGCGAGTTTGTCGTCGCGCTCGGCGCGTCCGGCTGCGGGAAGACGACGCTGCTCAACTGCATCGCGGGTTTTGTCGCGCCGAGCGCGGGCGACGTGTTGATCGACGGCGAGCGCGTGGCAGGGCCGGGCGCCGATCGCGGCGTCGTGTTCCAGAACTATGCGCTGCTGCCGTGGCTCGACGTGCTGGGCAACGTCGCGCTCGGTCTGCGCTTTCGGGGTGTCGCGAAGATCGAGCGCGAACGGCGCGCGCGCGAAATGCTCGCGCTCGTCGGCCTCGAGGGCCATGCGCACGCGCGCGTCTACGAGCTGTCGGGCGGGATGCGGCAGCGCGTCGGGATCGCGCGCGCGCTCGCGGGCGAGCCGCGCGTGCTGCTGATGGACGAGCCGATGGGCGCGCTCGATGCGATGACGCGCGAGTCGATGCAGGAACTCGTGCTCGATCTATGGGCGCGCACGCGTCAGACGGTGTTCTTCATCACGCATGACATCGAGGAGGCGCTGTTTCTCGCGACGCGGCTCATCGTGATGACGCCTGGGCCGGGGCGCATTGCCGAGACTGACACGCTGCCGTTCGCACGGCGCTACGTCGAGTCGCGCGACGCGCGCGCGGTGAAGTCGTCGCCGGAGTTCATCGCGTGGCGCGAGCGGCTCGTCGAGCGGTTGCATCGGCGCGGGGCGGCGGGGCGGGCCGACGCGTGTGAAGCCTCGGCGCGGCCGCAAACCGAAGCCATGGAGCGGACGCGATGAGCGCGCGGCAGGCCGTGTCGGATTCGAAACGCCCGAGCGCGGGGGCGCAAGCCGCGCTTGCGGAGATGGCCGCGGTGGAACGGATGACGGCGCGGGCGAGCGCAACCGCGTTATCTGCGCCGCATGCCGATGCGCCGGCCGAGCAGGCGGCCGCATCGGACGTTCGATCGAGCCGGCCGGCCGGCTCGGTCGCACCGGCTTCGCGCGCGGCGTTTGGCGCGCCGCGCGTGCGCCGCCGCTACCGGTTGCCGGGCGAAGGCACGAGCGTCGCGCTGAGCGCGGGCTCGGTCATCGGGCTGGCGATTCTATGGTGGGCCGCGACGTATTTTCAGTGGCTGCCGCCGCTCTTTCTGCCGGCGCCCGAGGCTGTCTGGCGCGCGTTCGTCGACGCGTCGCGCGGCCGCCTCCAGGGTGGCCTGCCGCTCGCCGAGCATCTCGGCTGGAGCGCGCTGCGCGTGTTCGGCGCGTTCGCGCTCGCGGCGCTCGTGGGTGTGCCGGTGGGCATCCTGATGGGCGTGAGCCGGATCGCGCGCGGGCTGCTCGATCCGGTGCTCGAATTTTATCGGCCGCTGCCGCCGCTTGCGTATCTGCCGCTCGTCGTGATCTGGTTCGGTATCGACGAGACCGCGAAAATCGTCGTGATTTTTCTCGCCTGCTTCGCGCCGATCGCGATGGCGGCGCGCGCCGGCGTGAAGAGCGCGACCGTCGAGCAGATCAACGCGGCTTATTCGCTCGGCGGCAGTTTTGCGCAGATCGTCCGGCACGTCGTGCTGCCCGCGGCGCTGCCGGAGATCCTGACCGGGCTGCGGATCGCGATCGGCTTCGGTTGGACAACGCTCGTCGCCGCCGAGATGGTTGCCGCGACGGCGGGGCTGGGCCAGCTGGTGCTCAATGCGTCGAGCTTTTTGCGCACCGATGTCGTCGTGATGGGAATCGTGCTGATCGGGTTGATTGCGTGGGGGTTCGATCTCGGCATGCGTGCGCTCGAACGCCGGCTCGTGCCGTGGAAGGGGCGGGGGTGACGCGGACGGCGCGGACGGCGCGGCGGCGTGCTGCGTGGCGCGCGCGGGCAGGCCGCCGGTTTGCCGACGCCGGTTTGCGCATCTCCCGCAAGCCGGGCCGGCCGTCGACGAAACGCATGCGCAGCCGCGCCCGCGATGCGCGCCCGGCCCCGGTCAGTCTCCCATGACGATGCCGTCTTGACGCGGGTCCGCGCCGCCGAACCACACCGATTGGCCGCCGACGTTGATCCGCTGAATGCCCAGCAAGCCCGATCGGGTGTCGACGAAGCGCACGTCGTGTCCGCGTTCTCTCAAGGCCTGCGCGAGTGCATCCGGCACGCGCGCCTGCTCAAGCTCGGTCGGGCCGTTGCGCGAGTCGAAGTTCGGCAATGCGATTGCCTGCTGGACCGTCATTCCCCAGTCCGTCATGCCGATGAGGGTCTTCGCGACGTAGTTTGCGGCCGATGCGCCGCCCGCCGAGCCCAGCGCCATCATCAGCCGCTGCGTGCGCTTCTCGAACACGAGCACGGGCGCAAGCGTCGAGCGTGCGCGCTTGCCCGGTTGCATGCGGTTTGCGACGGGCTTGCCGCCCTCGCCGGAGGCAGGCGAGAAGTTCGCGAGCGTATTGTTGAGCAGCATGCCGCGCACCATCAGCCGTGAGCCGAAGCGCCCGCCGACGCTCGACGTCATCGCGAGCGCGTTGCCATAGCGGTCGACGGCCACGATCGGCGAGGCCGGTGGCGGTTCCTCCGTGCCGAGGTCGTCGGCGAACGCGAGCGGCGCGCCCGATGGCGAGCCGGCGTCGGCGTGCCCGATGCTCGCGTCGCCGATCATGTGCGCGCGCGCCGCGACGTAGCGCTTGTCGACGAGGCTCGACCAGCCCAGCGCGGGCGGGGCGACGAAATCGGGATCGGCGACGTATTGGGCGCGATCGGCATAAGCGAGGCGGCCCGCTTCGCTGAACAGGTGGACGGCAAACGGCGTCGGCTCATAGCCGCTCGCGCTGCGCACCGGCTTTTGCGCGCCGATCTGCAGCCAGTCCGGCAGCGTCTCGAACATGCCGAGCATTTGCGCGACGACGAGGCCGCCCGCCGACGGCGGCGGCATGCCGCAGACGGTCCATTTCCGGTAGTCGGTGCAAAGCGGCGCGCGCACCTTCGCACGGTAACGAGCGAGATCCTGCATCGTGAGTCCGCCCGAATTGGGCGCCTGGCGGACTTTCGCGGCGATGTCTCGGGCAATGGCGCCGGTATAGAACGCATTCGCGCCGTGTGCGGCGACGAGTCGCAGCGTTGCCGCGAGCGCCGGGTTTTTCAGCGTGGTGCCGGCGGGCAGCGGCTTGCCGTTTTTGTCGAAGAAGTACGCGCGCGCGGCCGGATCGTTCGCGAGCGACGGATCGCCCGCGATCGCCGCCGCAAGCCTCGGGCCGAGCGGGAAGCCGTGCTCGGCGAGCCGGATCGCGGGCTGCAGGAGCCTGCGCCACGGTAGTTTGCCGTGCGTGCGGTGCGCGAGTTCGAGCATGCGCAGCACGCCCGGCACGCCGACCGCGCGGCCGCCGAGATCGGCCGGGCCGGCGTGCTCGCCGGCTTCGCTTGGGCCGGACACGGGCGGGATGCCGCCAGGCGTGTGGCGGCGCGAGCCGCGCGCTGTCGCGTTCGCGTTTGCCGTTGCCGCCGCCGCTGCGGGCGCGGTTTCGCGGCCGTCGTAAGCTTCGAGCGTCTTGCCGTCCGAGTGCAGCAGGAACGCGCCGCCGCCGATGCCCGATGCTTGCGGCTCGATCAGCGTCAGCACCATCTGCGCGGCGATGGCCGCGTCGATGGCGGTGCCGCCTGCCTTCAGCATTTCTTCGCCAGCCTGAGCGGCGAGCGGCAAAGGCGCGGCGATCATGTCGCGCTGGGCGGTCCAGCCCGGCTTGTCAACCCAGCTTGCCAACTCGCCCGACGGTGCGGGCGCGGGGGTATCGACGGCGGCGTGCGGCGCGCGCGACGCGTCCGCGCCGGGTGGCCTCGCGCATCCTGCGGTGACAGCGAGCAGCGCGGCGGCGATGGCCGCCGCCCACGGGTGGGATAGGGGCGGACGAATCCGCTCGGTCATCGGCGCGTGTTTCTGCATGAAGGGCATGAAGGGGCGGCAGGCGAAAAAGCGAAGGCAATGGCGGTGGTTCACGCAACGGCAATCCGGTCGATCACGATCATGTTCATGTTGGTGGGAACGGCTTATCCGGTGGCGGTGACGGGGGATTATGCGATGCGGGTCAGGTAGTCCGGCAGCGTGGGCTCGGGCAGCACCGATAGCGATTTGAGCCGTTGCAGCGTGCGCACTTGCCCGGCGCGCAGGTGCGCGGCGAGCGCGTCGGACGCGGCCTCGGGATGGTCGGCGAGCAGCAGGTCGAGCACGCGCAGATGTTCGACGAGCGTGGCCTGCTCCGGGCGCAGATTAAAGGCCGCATAGAACGCGTGATTGACTGTCAGCGGCAGATGCGCGCGGTTGACGAGCGACAGCAGCTTGCGATTCGGCGCATCGCTCAGGAGCCGCTCGTGCAGCGTGATTTCGAGCCGGTGCGCGGCGTCGGCGTCGAACGATTCCGGCGCGGCGATCGCCCGCGCGATGTCGTCGCGCGCGGCCGCGAGCGTGCCGCGCGCGAGCGCCGGCGCGCTCGCCAGCAGCGCGGCCGGCTCGAGCAGGATGCGCAGCTCGTAATCGTGCCGTACCGCGCGCGCGGTCAGCGGGCCGCAGAGCCAATGCGCCGACTGCGATCGTTCGACGAGGCCGAGATCGCGCAGCCGGTTGAGCGCTTCGCGCACCGCGCCGCGGCTGACGCCGAATGCGCGGGCCGCATCGCTTTCGTTGATCCGGAAATGGCCGAACACGATGGCGAGCGAGATCGATGCTTCGAGTGCGTCGTAAATCCGCTCGCTGTCCGTCAGCGCGCCATGCGCGCCGTTGTGCGCATCCAGGCCGAGCGCGTCGGCGGACAGCGTCGCATGCACCGGCTCGGCGGCGGCGCCGTCACGGCGCGCGACCAGGTAGCCGGGGCCGTCGAACCGGTGCAGCAGGCCTTGCGCGTGCAGCATGTCGAGCGCCTTTTTCGCCGGCGCGCGGCTCGTGCCGAACAGCCGTGCGACGGCGCTCTCGCGCAGCACCAGGCCGGCTTGGAGCCGGCCGTGTGCGATTGCATGCTTCAGATGCTCGTGGATCGACCGGTAGCGCTCGCGGCCGTCTTCTGCGCCGTTGGCGGCCGGATGGGCGGCCGCCGCCTTGCGTGGCCGGGCAATAGGGTTTCGCGCTTTGGCTGGTTTTGTCATTGTCTTCGCAACAGCGAATCCATCAGGATTGCATGAATTCGGTCCAGCGGCGGACCAGGTAGTTGTGCTCGTCCATCACCGAATTCCACACCGCGATCCGGCTCATTCGCGACACGTAGCTTCCGCCCGCACGCATCGACCCGGACGAGATCGCGCGCTCGCCCGTCGGGCAGGACAATTTTTCGGGCGCGGGCGCGCCGTCGTACCAATATGCCCATTCGCCGTCGCTCAGATACGCGCGCGCGCGTTCCGGATTCGAGATGTAGTAGCCCTGGCGCGCCATCGTCGCGCCGGCCCAGCCGTCGAGCCACCAGTTCAGATACGCGTATGCGGCGTCGAGCGCGCGGCCGCTCGCGGCGCGCGAGATCGACAATCCGCCGAACCACGCGCGATAGCCTTCCTTCGGACGCGCGAGCTGAAAGCGCACGCCCGCGCGCTCGAGCTGGACCGTTGCCGGCGCCCAGATGCTCTGAATCGCGACCTTGCCCGAGATCATCAGTTGCGCGGCTTCGGCCGAGGTCGACCAGAAGCCCGCGAAATGGCCGCGCCGCTTGAATTCGATCAGCGTGCCGATCAGCGCGTCGATTTCCTCGATGGTCAGATTGCCGATGTCGCCGAATCGCATCAGGCCGCTTGCCTCGACCGCGAGCGCCGCATCGATCGCGCCGATCGACGCGTCCGTTTGCAGCGCGACGCGCCCGGCCAGCTCGGGCGCGAGCAGCCACGCCCAGCTTTCGGGGGTGCGGGCGAGCCGGGCGGGCAGCGCATCGTCGAGATACGCGAAGCTGTCAACGTTGTGCGTGAGCGGCAGCATGCTGATGCGCTCGGTGGCGGCGCCGCCGAGCGTGCCGTCCGGCTGCACGAACAGGCGCTGCGCGGGCACGCTGCCGCCGCTCAACTCCGCGCGCGGGCCGATGCGGCCGGTGCGCGGCAGCGCGTTCACTTCCTTCCAGCGCGCGATGCGTGTGACGTCGATCGGCTGCAGCGCCTGCGCGGGCCACAGGCAATCGATGCTGTGAAACCACTGATCGTACAGTTCGTAGCGCTGCGGACGCATCGCGCCGTCGCGTTGCGCATCCACGCCGCTTTCGACGATAAAGCGCAGCTTGATGCCGAGATCCTGCTCGGCTTGCCGGCGGATGTGCTCCTGCAGCGTGACCGGCGTGCCGAGCACGCGTAGCTCGATCTTCGGCGGGTGTATCGCGGGCGCGCCGCGCGTGCGGGTCGCACGCTTGGGGCTGGGGGGG
>NZ_FXAN01000116.1 GCF_900176645.1 Burkholderia singularis | reverse complement strand
GCCGTTGGTGCGGCGGCCGTTGCCGAAGCCGTCTGCGCTACGGGGGCCGCCGATGCGGCAGGCGCGTGCGAGGGTGCTTGAGCTGGCGTGACGGCCTGGGCGGCGGGAGCAGCGGGGGCGGCTGCCGCCGGCATCGGATCGCCGTGGGCGCGCTCGGCGGCGGCGGATGGAGCTGGGCTCGACGCCAGGTTTGAAGCAGGTGCGGCAACGCCTGGCATGGGCGCACTTGCGGCCGTCGAAGAGGGGCGCGCATCGTCGCCAGGCGGCTGCATGATTGACGGGTTCGCGTGAACGGGAGCGGTGGCTCGAATGGCGATGCCGTCGCGAGTAGGCAAGCTGTGTTCGGCGATTTGCGGGACCAGGCTGCCCGTATTGGCGCGGGCCGGTGCGGCGAGCGCGCCGTGGCCGGCAGTATCGGCGTCGATGGCGGCTCGCTCGGCGTGTGCGCCGGTTTCGTCGGCGGAGGCGGCCGTGCCGGCCTCGTCGAGCGCCGCGTGTGTTCCGGTGTTCGGGCCGGTGGTGCCGGAGGAGGCGGCGTCGCTGAACGGATGTAGCGCTTGCCGGGGCGCGCCTGCTGCCGCGGCCGCGGCCGAGGGGGCGAGGGGGGCCGCCGTTGCGCCGGCGGCGCGGATTGCGGTTGGCGCCGGTTCGCTGGCGGCGCCCTCAACCAAGGCTGTTGCCTCGGAGACGGCCGAATGATCCGTGCCGGTGTCGGCCTCGATTTCCGTTTCGACGCTGGCCTGGGCTTGCGCGCCGCCCGGCGCTTGGGCAACGATGCCGGCCGAAGCATCGGCGGGCGCGATCCCGGCGGCATGATCGATGGGGGCGCCGGCTTTGGTTGTTGTCGCGGCCGGCGGCATACCGGCGACAGCGTCGCTGGCCGATGCGGCGGGATTGGCCGCCGGCGCATCGACGACGTCGCCGCGCGGGCGTTCGATATCGGTCTGTCCGGCAGTGCCTGTATTCGAAGTGCTATGCGCTGTGACGGCTGCCGGGGTGCCGATGGTTTCGCTTGTGTTCGTGGCGGCTGCCGACGGCGATGCCACTGCCGTTTCCGTAGCCGCCGCAGGCGCGGAGACTGATGCTGGCGCGGCAAGTTCCCGCGTCGCTTCTCGCGCCGCCGAAGCGGGCGCGCCGGCGAGCGTCGCCCATTGCGCGGCACTCGCTTCGATCGAACGCAATGTCTCGTGCACGCTCGGCGCGGGCTCGATCGGCTGCGCGGGTTTTTCCGACCACGCATAGAGCGGCGCGCGAGCGGGGCTCACCGGCCGCTTGCGCGTGGCTTCGACGGCGGCCGGTTTGACGGACGAGTGCGCAGTGGAGGGGCGCGGCGTCGCAACGGTATTGCGCGGCGCGGCGGCTTGCCGCGACGGCGCAAACGTCATCGGGCGATTGCGTGCGGCGGCCACGGCAGCCTGCGCCGACGATCGGCGCGGTGCGAAGCGCTGCTCGGCTGTGGCGGAGCGGGTCGCAAAGGGGCCGCGGGCCGTAGCCGCCATAGACTGGGCCGGTCCTGCCGAGGCTCGGCGTGCCGGGCCGGAAGCGAATGGCGAATGCGGCGTGGCGGGCGTCGACGGTGCACCGCCGCGCGAGCCGATCATGGCCGGCTCGCCCGGACCGTTCGTCAACGCAGGCGGGCGGATTCCAGTTGCGGCCAGACCGGCGGAAGACATCTGGTCCGCCGATTTCGCCACGGCGAGGTGAGCGGATGCGATTGCGCTCGTGGCGCTCGCCACGCCGCTCGCCGATGCTTTCGCATACGCTGGGCTAGTCGTTTTTATCGCAGGATTGGCCACGCGTGCCATATCGGCAGACTGAAGCGACTGAAGCGACTGAGGCAATTGAGGCACGCCGCCCGTCCTGGCGACGCTGGCCGTTTTGGCGATGTCGCTTGCCGTGGCGCCGGCCGCTTTCGCCGTGCCGCCTGCCGCCGCCGTACCGCGTGCGGCCGTGCTGGGCTTAGGCCAGCCGACGGGCGCGGCCGTCGGCGTCGTCGCTCGTGCGCCGGCGGCCTGCGCGCGGCGTTCGTGCGGCGCGTCGCTGGGTTTCCACGGCGTGGGCCGTGCGTACCGGCCGTTTTGCCGCGGCGCCATCGAATTGACTGTATGCGCGCTCGTCGGCTGCATGTCGGCGCGGCCGTCGTCGCGATGCGGCGCGGTGCGCGGCAATTCGGCGGCACTGCGCGGTTCGTCAGCGCCGTGCTCGCGAGTCAGGCGGATGCCGAGCGATGCGTCGAGCCACGCGCTCGCTTGCCGCCAGCGGACGTCGAGCAGCCAGGGCAGCCCGACGAAAAACAGCACGATCATCGCGAGCGGCGTGCCGATGCGTCCGAGCACGTGTTCGAAGCCGCCCGCGAGCGCATGGCCGAATGCGTTCGTCGTCGCGTCGCCGGGTAGCGCGGCCGCGAGCGTGCAGCTCGCGGCGAGCACGCACAGGAAGCCGAGCCACAGCCGGATCGAGCCGGGGCCCGCGAGGCCGCTGCCGCCCGGCAGCATCGCCTTGACGAGCCGCCAGAAAAGGGGAATGAACCAGACGGCCGAGAAGCCGAACCAGCCGAGAACTACCGTTTGCATGCTCAGAGACAGCTCAGAAACTGAAGAAGGGTGGGCGCGCGATGCGCGATCCCGATGAGTTTAACCGGTCGGCTAGGAAGGTTTGGCGAACGGCGCGCGTGCCGCGTGCCGTTGCCGCAGTTGCGGGGCCGGCGCTCCGCATCGGGTGCGCCAGATCGAGGGGCCGCGCACCCGGTTCGCCGGCGTGCCGCCGCGCGGCGCTTATTTGGCGTCGCGCCGCGCGAACGTCAGCGTCGCGCCGTCGTCGGTGACGATGATGAGCTGCTGCGGGTCGCGCATCTGCACGCCGGCCTTCGCGATATGCTCGAGCGCCGCGAGATAGTCGCGTTCGAGCGCGCCGCGCGCCGGGGTGATGCAGGCCATCCGCGTGCCGGCGATCGGGCCCACGCTCAACACGCCGTTCTTCACGTCGTAGGGAGCCATGTAGCGATTGCAGCCCGAAAAGCCGGCAACGCGCCGCACGCCCGTTTGGGACGACAGCGCGAGCGCGATCGGCTCGCCGTTGTCGCCGTGCGGGATCTCGCGCGACGAGCCATCTGCGTTGCGCCAGTTGACGAGTTCCCAGCTTGTATTGTCGATGAGCTGGATCGTCGCGGGGTTGAACGGATCGGGCGCGGGCGCGTTTGAATCGGGATGGGTCGGCATCGTGCAAGCGGCGAGAAGCGCGGCGGCGCTCAGCGCGCCGAGCGGCGCGCGCAGCAAGCCGGCAAAGCGAAAGCGCTGGCGTGCTGCTGCGGATGAAATGAACATGGCCTCGTTCCTCTTCAAATCTTTCAATATGGCTGAACAAACCATAAGGGTAACGCACGAGGGACAGTTCCCGCCAATTGCCATCCGGCCAGCGTGCGCTGCCGGGCGTTGTGCGGCGTGCGCGGCGGTGCGGCACGCCGGCATGAGGCGCGGGCGATGGGGCGCGTACCGCTTCGATGGCGGCGAGCGGAATGACTTGCGCGAGACGGCGGGCCGCTTCGCATAATTGAAGAACGAGCGACGAGCGACGAGCGACGAGCGACGAGCGACGAGCGACGAGCGACGAGCGACGAGCGACGAGCGACGAGCGACGAGCGACGAGCGACGCTCAGCCGGCATGGCCCGCGAGGCTCGGCGACGGTGCGGCGTCGTCCGCCGCATCGGGCGCGGCGGACAGCGTCGAGGCGAGCCAATCGACGACGCCCGGCCATAAGACCTTGCCCGGCGCGCTGCGGAAAAAGCCCATGTGCCCGATCGGTCCGCAGCCGGTCGCGCGCGGATCGATTTGGCGGCGCTTGATGCGTGCATGCGTGAGGAAGCCGACCAGCAGGTCGATCGCGGCGGGCGTGGCCCACGGATCGTCGTCGATGCCGAGCGCGAGGATGGGCAGCGACGCACGCGCGAAGCGCGCGGCGGCGTCGAGCGTCGGATCGTCGAAGAAATAGCGGGGCAGTGTGGTCCAGCCGGCCCACTCGCGCATCACGCCGGCGGGCAGATCTTCGCCGAGACGTAAGCGCCGGCATGGCGCGTAGCCGCACAGCGCGCAAGCCACGGGCGCGATCGCGCCGAGCACCGTTCGTACCCGGAGCCGTTCGAGACGGCTGCGAATCAGGCGCGTACTGCCTGCGTGCGAGGCGACGAGTACGCCCGCGCGTAAATGGCGCGTCGCGTCGCAGAGGCCGATCGCGTGGCCGCCGAAGCTGTGGCCCACCGCGACGAGCGGCAACTGCGGGAAGCGCCGCCGGGCCCAGGCGGTTGCCGCTTCGACGTCGTAGTCGGCCCAGTCGCGCATGCGTGCGTCGAGCGCGCGCAGATCGGCCGGGCGCGAGCCGTCGACGCCGCGATAGCTGTACGTGAGCGCGGCGAAGCCGCGCGATGCGGCGTACTGCGCGAAGCCCGCGTATAGGCGTTCCGGTACGGCGGTGGCCGGATGCACGAGCATGGCCGCATGCGTCTGGCCCGCCGGGGGCCAGAGCGTGCCGCGCAGCGTATAGCCGTCGCTGGCGGCGAATTCGATCGACTCCGGTTGCATCGCGTTTTCCTCGCGCATTTAATTCGTGTGCGAAATATAAGGGAGGGAAATACTTCGCGTGAGAAATAAATTCGAGGCGCCGCTCGATGCCCGGCTGCGATGACCGGCGCACGGCGGCGCGGGCAGTGGAAGGGGCAGCCTGCGATCGCGTGCCGGTTCGACTCGATATGGCCGAGTGGGGCTCGGGCTTATCGCGCTCTCAATGCCGCATGCTTGTTTTTTTGTCGCACTTTCTGCCGTGCCGCGATGGCCGTCGATGCAGGTTCGGGCCGCGCATTGGCGGCATTCGTCCACTTACGCATCGGCGGGCAAGATAGAGCGGCGCTCGTTTGCCGCGACATCGGCATGCGTTTCCAACCTTCAGCTTTCAATGGCGCGCGCCATACGCGGCCTGCCGGCTTGGCGGCGCGTGGGCGTTTGCGCGTCGCGCCGGTAGCCTCACTGCAGCCGCAGCCGCAGCCGCAGCCGCAACGGCCGCTGCGCCAATCCCGCGTATGCGCGTGTTAACATCGCGGTTCGCTTTCGCGATCCTCCATCGAATCCACACAACCACACATCCACGAAGCGGGACATCTCATGCAGATCGGTCAGCGGCTCGGTACGCCGCTTTCGCCGTCCGCCACGCGCGTCATGCTGCTCGGCGCGGGCGAGTTGGGCAAGGAAGTCATCATTGCGTTGCAGCGGCTCGGTGTCGAGGTGGTCGCCGTCGATCGTTATCCGAACGCGCCCGGCCATCAGGTCGCGCATCGCGCGCACGTGATCGACATGACCGATCCGGCCGCGCTGCGTGCGCTCATCGAGGCCGAGCGGCCGCATCTCGTGGTGCCGGAAATCGAGGCGATCGCCACCGGTGCGCTCGCCGAAATCGAGGCGGCCGGCGTGGCGGAAGTGATCCCGACGGCGCGTGCCACGCAGCTCACGATGAATCGCGAAGGCATCCGCCGGCTCGCGGCCGAGGAGCTTGGGCTGCCGACGTCGCCGTATGCGTTCGCGCAATCGTTCGACGAATTCGCGGCAGCCCTCGCGCGCATCGGCGTGCCGTGCGTTGTCAAGCCCGTGATGTCGTCGTCGGGCAAGGGGCAGTCGGTCGTGCGCGCGCAAGCGGACATCGAGCCCGCATGGCGGTACGCGATGGCGGGCGGCCGGGTGAATCATGGCCGCGTGATCGTCGAGGGCTTCGTGCATTTCGACTACGAGATCACGCAGCTCACGGTGCGTGCGCTCGATCCCGTCACCGGTGAGATCGGCACCTATTTTTGCGAGCCGATCGGCCATCTGCAGGCGGCGGGCGATTATGTGGAATCGTGGCAGCCTCAGCCGATGAGCGCGAAGGCGCTCGAACGCGCGCGCGACATCGCGCGGCGCGTGACGTCGGCCCTCGGGGGGCGCGGCCTGTTCGGCGTCGAGCTGTTCGTGCGCGGTGACGACGTGTGGTTCTCCGAAGTGAGTCCGCGTCCGCACGACACGGGGCTTGTCACGCTTGCGTCGCAGCGCCAGTCCGAATTCGAATTGCATGCGCGCGCGATTCTCGGTTTGCCGGTCGACACGACGCTTGCGACGCCCGCCGCGTCGGCGGTGATCTATGGCGGGCTCGACGAGGCAGGCATCGCATTCGAAGGCGTGCGCGACGCGCTCGCGGTGCCGGGCGCGGATCTGCGCCTGTTCGGCAAGCCCGAGAGCTTCGCGAAGCGCCGCATGGGCGTGGCCGTGGCGGTCGGCGCGGGCGTCGACGAGGCGCGCGAGCGCGCGAAGCGCTCGGCCGGCGCGGTGCGGCCGGTGTCCGCGCGCTGAACGGAATGCGCGGGCGCGTGTCCATTGCATCGGTGCCGCGCGTGCCGACGGCGCGCTTCGGGCCGGATCGCGAGCCGTCGGGGCGTGGTTTCATCAGCACGCGCGGCGCGCGGGCGCGAAGAAAGGAGGTTGCGATGAAGTGGATGCTGATCGCCGTGTTGTGCCTGTCGAGCGCCGGCTGCGGGCTCGCGGCGGCGCCGTGCCGGGTGGCGTCGGCGGGGCTGAAGATCGTGCCCGTCGTCGGCCATGTCGCGGCGGCGCCCACCGACGCGTGCGCGGACGTCATCGACCCCTGATGGCGAGCGTGCGGCCGGCCAAAGTCCGAGTTCGATTCGACTCAATCAAGGAATGATCGATGAAGCGCAATACAAGCTGGATCTGGATCGCGATCGGCATGGCCGGTTTGTCGCTTGCCGCGGGCGCGGCGCATGCGGCGCGGCTGACGGTCGCGGAAATCGACGCGACTTCGCGTCAGACCGTCGTCTACCGATGCGCGAACGAGCCGCGGCCGCTGCGCGTGTCCTACTGGAACGCGAGCAATGGGCAGAGCTTCGCGCTCGTGCCCGTCAACGGCGCGCGTCTGCTGTTTGTCGACACAGTGTCGGCATCGGGCGCGCGGTATCAGGCGGGCCAATATGTATGGTGGACGAAGGGGCCCACCGCGAATTTGTACGATGAAAGCGCCGGCGGCCACGCGTCGCCGTTGCTTGGCGATTGCAACGAAATCCCGAAAAAGGCCGCAAACAACCGAAAAACCGAACGGTAACGGTTTCAGGCAATCGGCGCGCTGCGCGATGGCCGTCCGATTTCATCGACGGTTGCGGCGCGGCCGCAACCCGTTTGCCTCGGCAGCCGGGCCGCTTGCTGCGTGCGCGCCGACGCGTCAGTTTCGCCACGGCGAAGCTGTCCCGCAACGATGCTACAATACTGCCCTTTCTGCCGGCACGCCTGCCGGACGAAGCCTCGCGCACGGCCGCGCCTGCTTTTTGCGGGGCCTAAGCGCCGGCGGCGCCGCGCGGCGCGCCGCGGCTTCGTCTTCATTCCGAAGTGGTTTGCGCGGCCCGTCTCGCGGGCGGGCCTGCCGCGCTGGATGTCCCGCCGCGCTTTTTGAGCGAAACGCCACTATGTCCGATTCTGTTGCCAAGCCCGTCGACGCGACGTTCGACCAATTCGGCCTTGCCGCCGAGATTCTGAGAGCGATTGCCGAGCAGGGCTATACGACGCCGACGCCGATCCAGGCGAAAGCGATTCCGGTCGTGCTGTCCGGCCGCGACGTGATGGGCGCCGCGCAGACCGGCACCGGCAAGACCGCGAGCTTCTCGCTGCCGATCATTCAGCGGCTGCTGCCGCAGGCGAACACGAGCGCGTCGCCTGCGCGCCATCCCGTGCGCGCGCTGATTCTCACGCCGACCCGCGAGCTGGCCGACCAGGTGGCCGCGAACGTGCATGCGTATGCGAAACACACGCCGCTGCGCAGCGCCGTCGTGTTTGGCGGCGTCGACATGAACCCGCAGATGGCCGAGCTGCGCCGTGGCGTCGAGATCCTGATCGCGACGCCGGGGCGGCTGCTCGATCACGTGCAGCAGAAGACCGCGAACCTTGGCCAGGTGCAGATTCTCGTGCTCGACGAAGCCGACCGGATGCTCGACATGGGCTTTCTGCCCGATTTGCAGCGCATCCTGAACCTGCTGCCCGACGCACGTCAGACGCTGCTGTTCTCGGCGACGTTCTCGCCCGAGATCAAGAAGCTCGCGGCGACGTACCTGCGCGACCCGCAGACGATCGAGGTCGCGCGCAGCAACGCGACCGCCGCGACGGTCACGCAGATCGTCTACGACGTCGCCGAAGGCGATAAGCAGGCGGCCGTCGTCAAGTTGATCCGCGATCGCGGGCTGAAGCAGGTGATCGTGTTCTGCAACAGCAAGCTCGGCGCAAGCCGGCTCGCGCGGCAGATCGAGCGCGACGGGATCGTCGCGGCGGCGATCCACGGCGACCGTTCGCAAAGCGAGCGGATGCAGGCACTCGACGCATTCAAGCGCGGCGAGATCGAGGCACTCGTCGCAACCGACGTGGCCGCGCGCGGGCTCGACATCGCCGAGCTGCCGGCCGTGATCAACTTCGATCTGCCGTTCAACGCGGAAGATTATGTGCACCGGATCGGCCGCACGGGCCGCGCGGGCGCGTCGGGTGACGCGCTGTCGCTGTGCAGCCCGAACGAGCGCAAGCAGCTCGCCGACATCGAGAAGCTGATCAAGCGCACGCTGCCGCTCGAGATGCTGGCGCTCGACTTGCCGCGCCATCGTCACGATGAGCATCGCAGCGGCGGCGGCGGCGGCGGCGGCGGTCGGCGCGAGCGCGACGAGCGTCGCGGCGGGCCGATCGGCGGGCGCCGCGTGGCGGGCGGCGAGCGCGCGTATCATCCGCGCCGCGAAGCGCCGATCGACGAGTTCTTCCTGAAGCCATACGAGCCGTCTCCGTCCGTGCGCCAGCCGGAAGAGGCGAAGTCCGCGCAGCCGGAGAAGAAAGCGCCGAAGCCGCGGCTCGCCGCGCTGCTCGGCGGGTTCGGGATGCCGCGCAAGACGTCGTCTTGACATGAGCCGGGCGCCGGACACGGATGCCGGGCGCCCCGTGCAGGCGTGGCGGCGGAGACGCTTAAATTTTCCGTCGAGCGACGCCGTAGCCGCCGCAGTCACCACGGGTTCGAGAGCGAAAGCCCAATGGTTCTCCGCGCGGAAAGCACCGCGTCCGGCATGACGATCCGGTCGCCGGCGCGGCGCGTTGATCGGCACGAATGGACCGCTTTGCGCGGGAACGACTCGGCGCGGCCCATGCGGCCGTCGTCGCTCATCAAGTCAATATCCGTATTCGATCGATTGCCGTTCGGATGCCGGCATGACGATATCACCCAGTCTTTTGCCCGGTCACGAAGTTTGGTTTGCCTGCCGCGCGGGCCGCGGAAGGCGTGCGCCGCACTGGCGAAGCGGGGCGGCGAGCGCTGCGCACGCGTATCGCGGCGCTGTGCGTTGCGCGGGTGACGGCGTCCCGGCGCTGCCGCTTGGCGGCTGAGCGCCGGCGTGCGGACGCGGTCAGCCGCGCGCGTGAGGGCCGAATCGCGCCGCCCAAGCGGCGATCGCGGCGGCATGGAACGCGTCGAGCGATTTGCCCGCGGACGGTTCGAGCGCCAGCCCCAGATGCGCCGCCGCCGCGACGAGCGCGGGCAGCGGCTCGGCGGCATCGAGCGCGGCCGCGCCGGTTTGCTTGCTGAGCTTTTCGCCGTTCGCGTCGACGACGACGGGCACATGCAGATAGTGCGGCGTCGGCAGCCCGAGACAGCGTTGCAGGTAGATTTGACGCGCCGTCGAATCGAGCAGGTCGACGCCGCGCACGACGTGCGTGATGCCGGCATCGCCGTCGTCGACGACGACCGCGAGCTGATACGCCCATTGGCCGTCCGCACGCTTGAGCACGAAGTCGCCAACTTCGGTTGCGAGATTCTGGGTTCGCGCGCGCTGCCAACGGTCATCGAACGTGACGATGGCCGCCGCGCCGTCAGGCACGCGCAGCCGCCATGCGCGTGCGGGTTTGCCGCGCAGGCCCGTGCGGCATGTGCCGGGATACGCGAGGGTCGTGTGCCGCTCGTGAGCGGCGCGCAGCGAATCGGCGATTTCCTTGCGAGAGCAGCCGCAGGGGTAGACCCATCCCGCGGCCGTGAGCCGCTCGAGCGCCGCCGCGTAATGCGGGACGCGCGCGCTTTGCCAAACGGGCGGCTCGTCGGCAACGAAACCGAAGCGCCGCAGCGTGGCGAGGATCGCGTCGGCCGCGCCGGGCACGGTGCGCGGCCCGTCGGTATCCTCGATTCGCACGAGCCATGCGCCGCCCCAGGCACGCGCATCGAGCCAGCTTGCGAGCGCGCCGACGAGCGAGCCGAAGTGCAACGGCCCGGTGGGCGACGGCGCGAAGCGGCCGCGATAGGCTTTCGTCATTCGCTGGCTGACCTGCTGGGCGATCGGTAAAGGCGACGCAGCGCGGCCTCAGGCGGCGTGCGCCGGTTGCGCGTACCGGCTCGCGGGCTGATCGGGATGGCACGCGGGGCACGACTTGCCGGGCACGTAGAGCGGCGATCGTTGCGCGTCGGCCGTCACCACCGCGCGGCACGCGAAGCAGGTGACGTCGGCCGTCGGCGCGAGGCTCGGGTTGAGCGCGGTACGGTAATCGAACACGAAGCAGTCGCCGTGATAGTGCGCGCCGCCCACTTCTTCGAAGTATTTGAGAATCCCGCCTTCGAGCTGGTAGACGTGATCGATGCCGATTTCCTTCATGTGGATCGCCGCCTTTTCGCAGCGAATGCCCCCCGTGCAGAACGACACCACGGTCTTGCCTTCCAGATCCGCGCGGTTCGCGTCGATCACGTCGGGGAACTGGCTGAATTTGTCGATCCGGTAATCGAGCGCGTCGTCGAACGTGCCGACGTCGACTTCGAATGCGTTGCGCGTGTCGAGCATCACAACGGGGCGGCCCGCGTCGTCGTGGCCTTGGTCGAGCCATGCCTTCAGCGTGCGTGCGTCGACCGACGGCGCGCGACCCAGCTCGGGCTTGATCGCGGGCTTTTTCATCGTGATGATTTCGCGCTTGAGCCGTACCAGCATGCGCCTGAACGGTTGGGAGTCGGACAGGCTTTCCTTGAACTGTAAGTCGGCGAACTTGCCTTCGAACAGCGGATCGTGACGCAGGTAATGCACGAATGCATCGGTGGCGTCGCGCGGGCCCGCGATGAAAAGGTTGATGCCTTCGGGCGCGAGCAGGATCGTGCCGCGCAGGCCGAGTTCGTTGCAGCGGGCGGCCACGAGCGGGCGCCATTGCTCGATCGAGTCGAGCGAGACGAAGCGGTAGGCGGCGAGATTGACGGTGGTCATGTCGATCGGAAAACGGTAAAGCGGCTGCGGCTTGCCGATGCGGACGCGCCGCGCGGTGCGCGCGCGGCGGGACGCTCGGGGCCGGAGCAGACGAAGACGGAAAGACCGTATTATCCCGCAAATGGCGCGGCTTTCCGCAGTCGGCCGAACGGCCGGTCGCGCGAGCGCGGCACGCGCTTTCGTTTTCGTATCGCGTCGGCCGCGCGGAACGGGGGCGGCAGCCCGCGCGGCCGAGCGGCTCGGTGTTGCGGTGCGCCGTACCGTCGCCGCCGATTGGGCGGGATCGTCGGCGCGCCGGCGTCGGTGCCGGCGCGCCGCGCAGCCGCGCGCGATACGGCTTCGACCCTCGGCCGAACGGCCAACGCCGGCATTTTTACGCCGCGTGCGCGATGGTCCGGTCATGGGGCGGCTACAATAGCGCCCATGTCAGATCCCCGCTTCGTTCATCTTCGCGTCCATTCCGAATTCTCGATCGCCGACGGCATCGTGCGCCTTGACGACATCGTCAAGGCGGCGGCCAGCGACGCTCAGGGCGCGCTCGCACTGACCGACCTCGGCAACGCGTTCGGTCTCGTCCGTTTTTACAAGGAAGCCCGCGGCGCGGGCATCAAGCCGATTGCCGGCTGCGACGTCTGGATCACCAATCACGATGATCGCGACAAACCGTCGCGCCTGCTGCTGCTCGTCAAGAACAAGCGCGGCTACCTGAATCTTTGCGAGCTGCTGTCCAAGGCGTGGCTCACGAACCAGTACCGCGGCCGCGCGGAGCTTGACGCGAGTTGGTTTGAAGACGGCCTTGCCGAAGGGCTGCTCGCGCTGTCGGGCGCGCAGCAGGGCGACATCGGCATTGCGTTCGCGGCCGGTAACGACGCGGCCGCGCGCCGCCACGCCGCGCGCTGGGCGAAGCTGTTTCCGGGCGGTTTCTACATCGAACTGCAGCGTTATGGCCAACCAGGCGCCGAAACGTATATCGAGCAGGCCGTGACGCTCGCGGCTGAACTGAAGCTGCCCGTCGTCGCGACGCATCCGCTGCAATTCATGACGGCTGACGATTTCACCGCGCACGAGGCGCGCGTGTGCATCTCGGAAGGCGACATCCTGGCGAATCCGCGCCGTCAAAAGCGTTTCACGACCGACCAGTATTTCCGTACGCAGGACGAGATGGCCGCGTTGTTCGCGGATCTGCCGTCGGCGCTCGCGAACACGGTCGAGATCGCCAAGCGCTGCAACCTGACGCTCGAACTCGGCAAGCCGAAGCTGCCGCTCTTTCCGACGCCCGACGGGATGTCGCTCGACGACTATCTCGTGCAACTGTCCAAGGAAGGGCTCGAGAAACGCCTCGCGCAGCTCTATCCGGACCCGGCCGAGCGCGATGCGCAGCGCGCCACGTATTACGAGCGTCTCGATTTCGAGTGCGGAACGATCAAGAAGATGGGCTTTCCCGGCTACTTCCTGATCGTCGCGGACTTCATCAACTGGGCGAAAAACAACGGTGTGCCGGTCGGGCCGGGCCGCGGCTCCGGCGCGGGCTCGCTCGTTGCCTATGCGCTGGGTATCACCGATCTCGATCCGCTGCGCTACAACCTGCTGTTCGAGCGCTTTCTGAATCCGGAGCGGGTGTCGATGCCCGACTTCGATATCGATTTCTGCCAGCACGGCCGCGACCGCGTGATCCAATACGTGAAGGAGAAGTACGGCGCGGACGCGGTGTCGCAGATCGCCACCTTCGGCACGATGGCCGCGAAGGCGGCCGTGCGCGATATCGGCCGCGTGCTCGATCTCGGCTATATGTTCACCGACGGCGTGGCGAAGCTGATCCCGTTCAAGCCGGGCAAGCACGTGACAATTGCCGACGCGATGAAGGAAGAGCCGCTCTTGCAGGAGCGTTACGACAACGAGGACGAAGTTCATCAGCTGCTCGACCTCGCGCAGCGCGTCGAGGGTTTGACGCGCAACGTCGGGATGCATGCGGGCGGCGTGTTGATCGCACCGGGCAAGCTCACCGATTTCTGCCCGCTGTACACGCAGGGCGACGACAGCGGCGTCGTCAGCCAGTACGACAAGGATGACGTCGAGGCGGTCGGCCTCGTGAAGTTCGACTTTCTGGGTCTGACGACGCTGACGATCCTCGATTGGGCCGAGCGCTACATCCGCGGGCTCGATCCGGCAAAGGCCGACTGGTCGCTCGCGCAGGTGCCGCTCGACGATCCGGCTTCTTTCCAGATCCTCAAGAAAGCGAACACGGTCGCGGTGTTCCAGCTTGAAAGCCGCGGGATGCAGGGGATGTTGAAGGATGCGCAGCCCGACCGCTTCGAGGACATCATCGCGCTTGTATCGTTGTACCGGCCGGGGCCGATGGACCTGATCCCGAGCTTCTGCGCGCGCAAGCACGGACGCGAGAAAGTCGATTATCCGGACCCGCGCGTCGAGCCCGTCCTGAAAGAGACCTACGGGATCATGGTCTATCAGGAGCAGGTGATGCAGATGGCGCAGATCATTGGCGGCTATTCGCTCGGCGGCGCGGATTTGCTGCGCCGTGCGATGGGCAAGAAGAAGCCGGAGGAGATGGCCAAGCATCGCGAGATTTTCGCCGAAGGCGCCGCGAAGAATGGCCTGTCGCGCGAAAAGTCCGACGAGATCTTCGACCTGATGGAGAAGTTCGCGGGCTACGGCTTCAACAAGTCGCATGCGGCGGCATACGCGCTGCTTGCGTACTACACCGCGTGGCTGAAGGCGCACCATCCGGCCGAATTCATGGCCGCTAACATGACGCTCGCGATGGACGACACCGACAAGGTGAAGATCCTGTTCGACGACTGTCTTGCAAACGGCCTCGCGGTGCTGCCGCCCGACATCAACCATTCCGGCTACCGGTTCGAGCCGGTCGCGCAGGCGTCCGGCAAGCGCTCGAAGACGATCCGCTACGGCCTCGGCGCGGTGAAGGGCAGCGGGCAGAACGCGATCGAGGAGATCCTGCGTGCGCGCGAAGAAAAGCCGTTTGCCGATCTGTTTGATTTCTGCGTGCGGATCGACCGGCGCGTGGTCAACCGCCGCACGATCGAAGCGCTGATCCGAGCCGGCGCGTTCGACTCGCTGCACGCGAACCGCGCGCAGCTGATCGCATCGGTGCCGCTCGCGGTGGAGGCGGCCGATCAGGCGGAAGCGAATGCGTTGCAAGCCGGGCTCTTCGACATGGGCGACGAGCCCGCGCATGCGCACGCGCTCGTCGACGAGCCTGCGTGGGACGACAAGCGCCGGTTGCAGGAGGAGAAGACCGCGCTCGGTTTTTACCTGTCCGGCCATTTGTTCGATGCCTACCGCGACGAGGTGCGGCGCTTCGCGCGCCACAAGCTCGGCGAATTGAAGGAAGGGCGCGACAAGCTCGTGGCCGGCGTGATCGTGTCGCTGCGCACGCAAATGACCCAGCGCGGCAAGATGGTGATCGCGCTGCTCGACGACGGCACCGGCCAGTGCGAAGTGACGGTGTTCAACGAGCAGTTCGATGCGAACCGTGCGCTCTTCAAGGAAGACGAACTGCTGATCGTGCAGGGGCAGGCACGCAACGACGCATTCACGGGCGGCATCCGTTTCACCGCCGACAGCGTGATGGATCTCGAACGCGCGCGCAGCCGCTATGCGCAGGCGGTGCGGATGACGATGAACGGCAATGCGGATGCGGGCGCGCTCAAACGCGTGCTCGAAGCGCATGCCGCGACGGCCGATGCGCCTGCCGAACCGGGCGCGCCAAGCGCGCCGCCGCGAGGTGCGCGCAACGGCGACGGCGGG
>NZ_FXAN01000043.1 GCF_900176645.1 Burkholderia singularis | reverse complement strand
AGCCCGCCCCGAATGCGTTCGAGTTCCACGCGCCCGCCGCGTCGAACGTCGAGCTGCCCACGCTCGAGCTGCTCGAACCCGCATCCGACGACGTCGAAACCATCTCCGACGCGCATCTCGCACAAACCGGCCAGGTCATCGAGCAGCGGCTGCAGGAGTTCAAGGTGCCGGTGACCGTGGTCGGCGCATCGGCTGGCCCGGTGATCACGCGTTTCGAGATCGAGCCCGCGCTCGGCGTGCGCGGCAGCCAGATCGTCGGGCTGATGAAGGATCTGTCGCGCGGCCTCGGGCTGACGTCGATCCGCGTCGTCGAGACGATCCCCGGCAAGACCTGCATGGGCCTCGAGCTGCCGAACGCGAAGCGCCAGATGATCCGGCTGTCCGAAATTCTCGCGTCGCGCCAGTACCAGCATTCGGCATCGCATCTGACTCTCGCGATGGGCAAGGACATCACCGGCAATCCGGTCGTCACCGATCTCGCGAAGGCGCCGCACATGCTGGTGGCCGGCACGACCGGCTCGGGCAAGTCGGTCGCAGTCAACGCGATGATCGCGTCGCTGCTCTACAAGGCGACGCCCGAGGAAGTGCGGCTGATCATGATCGATCCGAAGATGCTGGAGCTATCGGTCTACGAAGGCATTCCGCATCTGCTCGCGCCCGTCGTCACCGACATGAAGCTCGCCGCGAACGCGCTCAACTGGTGCGTCGGCGAAATGGAAAAGCGCTACCGGCTGATGTCGGCGGTCGGCGTGCGCAATCTCGCGGGCTTCAACCAGAAGATCCGCGATGCCGCCGCCAAGGAAAAGAAGATCGGCAATCCGTTCTCGCTGACGCCCGACGATCCGGAGCCGCTTGCGCCGCTGCCGCTCATCGTCGTCGTAATCGACGAACTCGCCGATCTGATGATGGTCGCCGGCAAGAAGATCGAGGAATTGATCGCGCGGCTCGCGCAAAAGGCGCGCGCGGCCGGCATCCATCTGATTCTCGCGACGCAGCGTCCGTCGGTCGACGTGATCACCGGCCTCATCAAGGCGAATATCCCGACGCGCGTCGCGTTCCAGGTGTCGTCGAAAATCGACTCGCGCACGATTCTGGATCAGATGGGTGCCGAGTCGCTGCTCGGCCAGGGCGACATGCTGTTCCTGCCGCCGGGCACCGGCTATCCGCAGCGCGTGCACGGCGCGTTCGTCGCGGACGAGGAAGTGCACCGGATCGTCGAATATCTGAAGCAATTCGGCGAGCCGCAGTACGAGGAAGGGATTCTCGACGGGCCGGCGGCCGAAGGCGGCGGCGCGCAGGATCTGTTCGGCGAGGCGCCCGATGCGGAAGCCGATCCGCTGTACGACGAAGCGGTTGCGTTCGTCGTGCGCACGCGGCGCGCGTCGATATCGTCGGTGCAGCGGCAGTTGCGGATCGGCTACAACCGCGCCGCGCGGCTCGTCGAGCAAATGGAAGCGGCAGGCCTGGTGTCGTCGATGGGCATCAACGGCAGCCGCGAAGTGCTCGCGCCGCCGCTGCCGGAGTAGGCGCGTCGCGACGTCCGGTCTCGACGCGGCACGGCACGCGATGCGGCCCCGCACGCCCATCCGGCTCGGCCCGCATCGCCTGGTCTGCCGCATTCGGCCCGCCTCGCGCCGCCTATCGCGCGGGCGCCGCAATGCCGCTCGCGCGGCGGCGCCCCATTACCGCACCGGCACGAACTTGAAGTCGACCGGCTTGCTGAGCTTCAAGCGCGTCGGCTCCGGCGTGAGCTTGCCGGTCGCGACGTCGCGCCGGAACACGATCACGCTGTCGCTATCCTGATTGCCGACGATCAGCCACTTGCCGCTCGGATCGATCGCGAATTCGCGCGGCGTCTTGCCGAGCGTCGGCTGACGGCCCACCAGCGACAGCTTGCCGCTCGCCGCGTTCACCGCGTAGATCACGATCTCGTTCGCATCGCCGCGATTGCTCGCGTACAAAAAGCGCCCGTCCGGCGACAGATGCAGCGCGGCGGCGCCGAGCTTGCCGGAAAAGCCCGGCGCCGCGAGGGCCACGACCTCGATCGGCGTGAGCTGCCCGTCGTCGTAGCGATACGCCACGACCGTCGCATCCAGTTCGGTGATCGCATAGGCAAAACGGCCATTCGCGCTGAAGACCAGATGGCGCGGCCCCGCGCCCGCTTGTGCGGCGGTGCGGCGCGCTTCGTCCCGCGTGAACACCGCGGCGCCGCCATCCGGCGCGTAGCGGTAGCTTTCGATCCGGTCGCCGCCGAGATCCTGCACGAACAGGTACTTGTGATCCGGAGAAAACACGGCCGAATGGACATGCGCGCTATCCTGACGCCCCTTCACCGGCCCGGCGCCATCGTGATGCACGCTTTGTGCGGCCGCGCCGAGCGCGCCCGTGCGCGCATCGACCGGAAACACCGAGAAGCTGCCGCCCGGGTCCGCCGCAACCGAATAGTTCGACGCGACGAGATACTTGCCGTCCGGCGACAAGCTCAAATAACACGGATCGTTCCCTTCGGCCGGCACGCGATTGACGAACGTGAGCTTGCCCGTCTTCGCGTCGAAATCGAACGCGCTGACGCCGCCGTGCACGTTCGCCGGCCCGTCGTCGCCCGGCAGCTCGTTGACCGCGTACACATGGCGGCCGTCGCGGCTCGCGACGAGATACGACGGATTCTCGGTCTTCGCCGACGACAGCGGCGTGATGCGGCCGGTGCGGGTATCGAAGCGATAAACGTAGATGCCGTCGCTGCCCGCGCCCGTGTAGGTGCCGACGAGCAGATTGTAGAGGCCGCCCGCCGGCGCGGCGCCCGCTTCGTGCGCGAACGCATGAGCGCTCATCAGCGGCAGCGCCAGCGCGAAACCTTTCATCCAGTGACTGAGCCTAAGCGGGAACGCGAAAGGCGACAGCGCACGCATGCGATCGATCATCGGATCTCCTCCTTGCATTGATTCGTCCCAAGTGTTGTGATGTGGCCAAGCGCGGGCGCACTGGCCGCCCGCGCCGCACCGTCCGCCGAGTATACCGGGCCGCCGCGTGCCGTCGTACAGCGCGGGAGGCGGTTGCCCAGATCGTGAATGACAAGCATTACGGAGATTGATCGCCCATGCCCGCCCTCATCGAAGACTACGCCCTCGTCGGCGACGGCCATACGGCCGCCCTGATTTCCCGCGACGGCTCGGTCGACTGGCTATGCTGGCCCCGTTTCGATTCCGGCGCGTGCTTCGCCGCGCTCGTCGGCACGCCCGAGCATGGCCGCTGGCTCGTCGCGCCGGCCAACGGCGTGCACGTAAGCTCGACGTCACGCCGCTACCGCGGCGACACGCTGATCCTCGAGACCGACTACGAAAGCGCCGAAGGCGCCGTCACCGTCATCGACTTCATGCCGCCCGGCAGCGGCTGGTCGGAACTGGTGCGCATCGTCGTCGGCCGGCGCGGCGAGATGCGCATGCAAATGGAACTCGTGCTGCGCTTCGACTACGGCTTCTCGGTGCCGTGGGTCACGCGGCTGCCGCGCGAGGCGGGCGTGAAGGCGATCGCGGGCCCCGACACCGTCGTGCTGCGCACGCCGGTGCCGCTCGCGGGCGAGAATCTGCACACGATTGCCGAATTCACCGTGAAGGCCGGCGAGCGCGTACCGTTCTCGCTCAGCTACGCGCCGTCGCATCAACGGCTGCCGCCTGCGCGCGAGCCGCTTTCGTTGCTCGCGCGCACCGAAAACCACTGGCTCGAATGGTCGTCGCGCTGCCCGGTGAGCGGCCGCTACGCGGCCGCCGTGCGGCGCTCGCTGATCACGCTGAAGGCGCTCGCCTACGAGCCGACGGGCGGCATCGTCGCCGCGCCGACGACGTCGCTGCCCGAGCAGTTGGGCGGCACACGCAACTGGGACTATCGCTACTGCTGGCTGCGCGACGCGACGATCACGCTGCTCGCGCTGATGCGCGGCGGCTACTACGACGAGGCGCGCGCGTGGCGCACGTGGCTCGGCCGCGTGATGGCAGGCTCGCCGGAGCAGATCCAGATCATGTACGGCATCGCAGGCGAGCGCCGGCTGCCGGAAATGACGCTCGACTGGCTGCCCGGCTATCAGGATTCGAAGCCCGTGCGCATCGGCAACAACGCGGCGAACCAGCTTCAGCTCGATGTGTTCGGCGAGGTGATGGCGGCGCTGCACGTCGCGCGCGTGGGCGGCTTGCAGGCGGACGACACGGTCTGGTCCGTCCAGACCGCGCTGCTCACGCATCTGGAAAAAATCTGGCGCGAGCCGGACGAAGGCATCTGGGAGACGCGCGGCGGCCGCCAGCACTTTACGTTCTCGAAGGTGATGGCGTGGGTTGCGTTCGATCGCGCGATCAAATCGGCCGAGATGTTCCGGCTGCCCGCGCCGCTCGCGCGCTGGCGCGAAGTGCGCGACGAGATTCATGCGGACGTTTGCGAGCACGGCTGGAATCCCCGCCTGCGCGCGTTCACGCAAAGCTATGGCAGCGACGCGCTCGACGCGAGCGTGCTGATGCTGCCGCTCGTCGGCTTCCTGCCGCCGTCCGATCCGCGCATCGCGGACACGGTGAGCGCGATCGAGCACGGCCTGATGCATGACGGCCTCGTGCTGCGCTACCACACGACCGTATACGACGATGGCCTGCCACCCGGCGAAGGCACGTTCCTCGCGTGCAGTTTCTGGCTCGTCGACAATCTCGCGCTGCTTGGCCGCATCGACGACGCGCACGCGCTGTTCCGCCGCCTGCTGTCGCTCGCGAACGATCTCGGGCTGCTCGCGGAGGAATACGATCCCGTCGCGCGGCGGCAGGTCGGTAATTTCCCTCAGGCGTTCTCGCACGTCGCGCTCGTTCACACGGCGTTCAATCTGATGCACCATGAAGAGGAAATGCTGCGCGCCGCCGGCCAGCCCGCGCCCGCCGATGCCGTCGCGGGACGCTGATCCGCACGGGCCGTGCGCCGAAGTGTCAGACAAGGTCAGACGCCGGTACAAGAGATCGAAACATGGTTATCTTGCAAACGTATGCTGCATTGCGGCACCCCTGATTGTTCGCTATGATCGGTCGCGGTTGATTCGATCCGGCGATCGAATCGGTTCGATTGCTGACAGATACGGTCCGTCGCGACGCATTCGCGCACCGTCCTCCCGGGAGCACCCATGCTCTACCAACTGCACGAATTCCAGCGGGCCATGTTGAGCCCGCTGACCGCCTGGGCCCAGGCAGCCTCCAAGTCGTTCGTGAATCCGTCGAGCCCACTGTCGCTCGTACCTGGCGCGACGCGGCTTGCCGCAGGCTATGAACTGCTGTACCGGCTCGGCAAGGACTACGAAAAACCCGAGTTCGACATTCATCAGATCGTCAAGGACGGGCACAACATTCCGATCGTCGAGCAAACGATCGTCGAAAAGCCGTTCTGCCGGCTGCTGCGCTTCAAACGCTACGCGGACGATTCGAGCGCCGTCGGTCAATTGAAGGACGAGCCTGTCGTGCTCGTGTGCGCGCCGCTGTCCGGCCATCACGCAACGCTGCTGCGCGACACCGTGCGCACGCTGCTGCAGGATCACAAGGTCTACATCACCGATTGGATCGACGCGCGGATGGTGCCCACCGAAGTCGGGCCGTTCCACCTCGACGACTACATCGACTATATCCAGACATTCATCCGGCACATCGGCGCACGCAACCTGCACGTGATTTCCGTGTGTCAGCCGACCGTGCCCGTGCTCGCGGCGATCTCGCTGATGGCAAGCCGCGGCGAGGACACGCCGCTCACGATGACGATGATGGGCGGCCCGATCGACGCGCGCCGCAGCCCGACTTCGGTGAATTCGCTTGCGACGAACCGCTCGCACGCCTGGTTCGAGAACAACGTGATCCACACCGTGCCGGCGAACTATCCGGGCGAAGGGCGCAAGGTCTACCCGGGCTTCCTGCAGCATACGGGCTTCGTCGCGATGAATCCGGAGCGCCACGCGCAATCGCACTGGGATTTCTACCAAAGCCTCGTGCGCGGCGACGAGGAAGACGCCGACGCGCACCGCCGCTTCTATGACGAGTACAACGCGGTGCTCGATATGGCGGCCGAATACTACCTGGACACGATCCGCATCGTGTTTCAGGAATTCCGTCTTGCCGAAGGCACGTGGGACGTGCGGGGCGAACACGTGGCGCCGGCCGACATCCGCACGACCGCGTTGATGACGATCGAAGGCGAACTCGACGACATTTCCGGCAGCGGCCAGACGCATGTCGCGCACGAACTCTGCACCGGCATTGCGCAGGCGCACCGCCGCAGCCTCACCGCCGAAAAATGCGGGCACTACGGCATTTTCTCGGGGCGCCGCTGGCGCACGATCATCTACCCGCAGTTGCGCGACTTCATCCGCGAGCACAACGTCGTGCAGCCGCAGGAGCCGACCCCGCAAGCAGCCGAGACGCCGACGTCCACCCGTAGCGGCAAGGCCGCCAGCGGTAACGCGGCAGACGCCGCTGCGGCAAAAGCCACGGCGCTCAGGCTGACTGCGGCCAAGCGCGCGGCACCGAAAGCGCGCGCGGCCAAAACGCTGTCGGCCAAAACGCTGTCGGCCAAAAGCCCGGCCGCCCAAGCGACGGCGAAACGCCCGGCGGCCAAAACCGCCGCCGCACGCCCGCCGCGCTCGCGCAAGGCTGCCTGACGCCCGGCTGCGCGGCAGCGGCGCGACGCCGCTGCCGGCCCATTACCCCGCCTCGCGCCACGCGAAAACGGCGTAATCGGCATGCACGCGACTCAGCGCCTGAGCAGATACGCGAGCAGCAATTCGGTATTCGCCTTGATCATCTCGGCGCGCTCGTCGGGTGCGCTGAAATCGCGGTCGAAGATGGCCGACAGCGTGAAGCGGTTCGATACGATGTAATAGCCGAGCCCCGAAAGCATCACGTAAAAACGCAGTGGATCGATATCCGTGCGAAAGAGCCCGGCGTTGCGGCCGCGCTCGAGCACGCTGCTCAGCGTCGCAACGAACGGCGAGATCATCTCGCGAATGCGCGTCGATCTATGCAGATAGCGCGCCTGATGCAGATTCTCGTTATTGAGAAGCCGCAGCAATTCGGGATGATCCCGGTAATAATCCCAAACGAAATGCGCAAGCCGCGTGATCGCCTCGACAGGCGCGACCCCATCGAGATTCATCGCGCGCTCGGCCTCCACCATCGCGGAAAAAGCATGCTCGAGCACGGCGGTGAAGAGTTGTTCCTTGCTGCCGAAGTAGTAATAGAGCATGCGCTCGTTGGTCTCGGCGCGCCGCGCGATCTGATCGACCCTCGCGCCGAACAGCCCCCCGTTTGCAAATTCTTCCGCCGCCGCGAGCAAGATGCGGCGCCGGGTTCCCTCCGGATCTCTTTTGTTTTTGAGCTGATTCATGGTGGCGTTTTGCTTTGATATGCCGCGCCGGCCCCACGCGCCGACTGCATGACCGGGGCGCGCCATCGTTAAGGGACACCCTGCTATAGTCACGAAAAGGCGTTTTGATTATGGCACATGCATTGTTAAGCGCAATGCGAGAAATCAGCGATAATTATTGCTTGGCAAAAAATTCCGGCTGCCTTCGCGCGCGTGGCCATCGCGCCGCGCCCGCATGCTTTCCCACGTTGTCACTGTGACCGATTCCAAGACTCTCGCGGATCGTATCGAAGATCTGCTGCCCCAGACGCAATGCACGAAATGCGGCTACGACGGTTGCCGCCCCTATGCGGAAGCGATCGCGGCCGGCACCGCCGGCTATGACCAATGTCCGCCGGGCGGGGCCGAAGGCGTCGCTCGCCTCGCGAAGCTGCTCGGCAAACCGGTGATTCCGCTCAATCCCGCGCATGGCGTGGAACGGCCGCGGCCCGTCGCGTGGATCGACGAACAACTTTGCATCGGGTGCACACTTTGCATGCAAGCCTGTCCGGTCGACGCAATCGTCGGTGCACCCAAACAGATGCACACCATCGTCGCCGAGCTTTGCACGGGCTGCGACCTGTGCGTGCCGCCATGCCCCGTCGATTGCATCGCGATGATTCCTGTCACGGGTAAACGCACCGGCTGGGACGCGTGGTCGCAATCCCAGGCCGACGACGCGCGCGCCCGTCACGACGCGCGCACCGCGCGCCTGCGGCGCGCACGCGAAGCAGCCGAAGCGCGCGCGGCGGCGCGGCGGGCGGGCGGCAGCCCACCGGGCACGGCAGGCACAGCACCGGCCGCCGGCGCGAGCACGGCGGCGCCGGACGACCCCGAAGCGAAGAAGCGCGCAATCATCGCGGCCGCGCTCGAGCGCGCGCGGCAGAAAAAGGAAGCGCTCGCCGCCCAGGGCCTGGGGCCGAAAAATACCGAAGGCGTGAGCGCGGCCGTGCAGGCGCAGATCGACGCGGCCGAGGCGCGCCGCCGCCGTCTCGCCGAACGGCACGATACGGCCGATCAGCCCGGCGGCACTGCCGATTCCGGCCAAGCGCGCCATCCGGACGGCTCAACCGAACCGAATCACGCGAACGACGCAAACACGCCGCTGCCCCCGAAGCGATAACCGCATGAACGCCAACAAACGACGCGCGATCTACGAAACGCTGCAAAACCTCAATCCGCATCCGACCACCGAACTCGAATACACGACGCCGTTCGAATTGCTGATCGCGGTGATGCTCTCGGCACAAGCAACCGACGTATCGGTCAACAAGGCGATGCGCAGGATGTTTCCGGTCGCGAACACACCCGAGCAGATCGTCGCGCTCGGCGAGCAAGGCGTCGCCGACTACATCAAGACGATCGGCCTTTATCGGACGAAAGCGAAGAACGTTGTCGCGACCTGCAAGATCCTGCTCGAGCGCTACGGCGGCGAAGTGCCCGCCGAGCGCGAAGCGCTCGAAAGCCTGCCTGGCGTGGGCCGCAAGACCGCGAACGTCGTGCTCAACACCGCATTCGGCCACCCGACGATCGCCGTCGACACCCATATCTTCCGCGTCGCGAACCGCACCGGGCTCGCGCCCGGCAAGGACGTGCGCGCGGTCGAGGCTGCGCTCGAAAAGTTCACGCCGAAGGAATTCCTGCACGACGCGCATCATTGGCTGATTCTGCACGGGCGCTACGTATGCAAGGCGCGGCGGCCCGAGTGCTGGCACTGCGCGATCGAGCCGCTTTGCGAGTTCAAGCCGAAGACGCCCGCGCCGATGCTGTAAAAACGCTGCCCGCGCGCCGCTTCGGGCGGCCCGCGTCGTCTGCGCACGACCGCCGTCGATACCGGCTGCCCCCCGCGCGGGTGGCGGCCGAAAGCGCGCCGTCGCCTTGCCCGCGAGAGCCGTCGGCGCGCCGAGCACCCCGTACCGCGCGACGCCGACCGGCAACGCCGCATACTCGGCCAACTGCACGACGCACAACCTGTCGCACGCAACAAGCATTGACGCGCGCGATTCGCGCAAGCGCATCGGCAGGCTCGGCGCTGGTCCGTCGAACCCGCCGGGCCGCGACCTGCGACAATCCGCTCTACCCGCGCCGTATCGGCAAGCCTGCCGCAAGCGTCGTAAAATATGCCCCCACGTAGCCGCATTGCGGCCCGCCACCCGCCCCACGCTTTAAATCATGTTCAATCCGAGCCGCGACGACGTGCGTCGCTTTTTCGTCGACACCTGGCGCAAGCAGCGTTCGGGCGAGATCCTCACGCCGCTCGAAGCAATCGCGGCCGACTGGATCGTCGAGCATCCCGAATACCATGCGGCACTCGCGGACGCCGATCATGCCCGCGCACAAAACTACACGCCCGACGAAGGCCGCACGAATCCGTTCCTGCACCTGTCGATGCATCTTGCGATCAGCGAGCAATTGTCGATCGATCAGCCGCCCGGCATCCGGGCCGCGCACGACAAGCTCGCCGCTCGCTTCGATTCCGCGCACGACGCACAGCACGCGATCATGGAATGCCTCGGCGAGACGATCTGGGAAGCGCAGCGCACGAACACGCCCCCCGATTCCGACGCGTATCTGCAGCGCATCCTGCAACGCGCGTCGCGCAGTTAAACGCGCGCCGCCCCTCCTGCCCGCGCCGCCGCCGAACCTTTGCCGCCGCCGCGGCGAGAATGGCGAAGCCGGCCCCGGCGGCAGTAAGCGCTGCCGATCGTTCATCGCCGCACGGACAAAAAAATACCCCGCGCGAGGCGGGGCATGCTTGCGGTTCGCACGCGAAGCGTGCCGCGCGCGACGCCGGCCGGCAAACCGGCCGTGCGTTATTTCTTGAACACGAGGCTGCCGGGCAGCGACTCGATATAGGCGGCGATGTCCTTCATGTCGTTGACCGACAGGCTCTGCACCTGCGCCTGCATGATCGCGTTGTTGCGGCCAAGCAGCGGGTTCGACAGCCCCATCTGATACTGGCGCATCGCCCAGACCAGATAGTCGGCGTGCTGGCCGGCAAGGCGCGGATACTCGGCGTTGATCGGATTGTCGAGCTTCGCGCCGTGACAGGCCGCGCAGTTGTGCGACTCGGCGAGCTCCTTGCCCTTCGATGCGTCGGCCGCATGCGCGGTGCCGATCGCGAAGCCGGCCGCGAACACGATCGCCGCCGCCGTCTTGAGTGCCGTCTGAGACTTCTTCATGAATGCTCCTATCCCGGTGCTGAAATCAACAAGCACGCGCTTACTTGTAGGGATTGTTCTTCGAATCGGGCTTTTGCGCGGCATAGTAGGCCGCGAGATCGGCGATGTCCTGATCCGTCAGCGATTCCGCGATTGCGTTCATCGACGCGAAATGACGATCCTTTTTCCGATAAGCCTTCAGTGCGTTCTCGAGATAAGTCTGGTTCTGGCCGCCGAGGATCGGCACCCGGTAGACCTCCGGGTAAGCGACGCGATAACCGTCGATGCCGTGGCAGCCGATGCACATCGCGACCTTGCCTGCCCCGTCCTTCGGGTTGCCGACCACCCCGGCCGCCTGCGCGTTGGCCGCGAGCACCGCGAGCGCCGCGACAACGATATGCTTGCCGACGAATTTGTTCATAGCTCTTGTAACCTAGCTTGAGGGGAAACTGGCGCGCGCATGGGCAAGCCAGCGTCGTTATACCGCCGTTTTATGCTGATAAGGCTGCCACGCAGGCCAAAAAAACCGGGGGATTGTACCGCGTCGCCGGGCCATGCGTCCACCACGCGGGCCGCGACCCCGTTTGGCACGGCCCTGGCCGCCCCGGCGAGCGGCCGCGCTTCTGACTTATACTGCCATTTTTCCTGCCGGAAGCTCGCCGCCATGCGTTTCGAAGGTTCCTCGCAATACGTCGCGACCGACGATCTCAAGCTCGCCGTCAACGCCGCCCTGACCCTGCAACGCCCGCTGCTCATCAAGGGCGAGCCCGGCACGGGCAAGACCATGCTCGCCGAGGAAGTCGCCACGGCGCTCGGCATGCCGTTGCTGCAATGGCACATCAAATCGACGACGAAAGCGCAGCAAGGGCTCTACGAATACGACGCGGTATCGCGGCTGCGCGACTCGCAGCTCGGCGACGCGCGCGTGAAGGACATCTCGAACTACATCGTCAAGGGCGTGCTTTGGCAGGCGTTCGAGGCCGACCAGCCGACGGTGCTGCTGATCGACGAGATCGACAAGGCCGACATCGAATTCCCGAACGACCTGCTGCGCGAACTCGACCGGATGGAGTTCCACGTCTACGAAACCCGCGAGACGGTGCGCGCGAGACACCGGCCGCTCGTGATCATCACGTCGAACAACGAGAAGGAGCTGCCCGACGCGTTTTTGCGACGCTGCTTCTTCCACTACATCCAATTCCCCGACCCTTCGACGATGCAGAAGATCGTCGAGGTCCACCACCCCGGCATCAAGCAGACGCTGCTGCGCGCGGCGCTCGAAAGCTTCTTCGAGCTGCGCGGCGTGTCGGGGCTGAAGAAAAAGCCGTCGACGTCCGAGCTGCTCGATTGGCTGAAGCTGCTGCTCGCGGAAGACATTCCGCCCGACGCGCTGCGCTCGATGGATCAGAAGCAGATCGTGCCGCCGCTCGCGGGCGCGCTGCTGAAGAATGAGCAGGATCTAAGCCTGTTCGAGCGGCTCGTCCAGATGAACCGCCACAACCGCTGAGCCCCGCCGGGCCCGCGAGGAGACGCCGACGATGAGCCGCTCGATCCATTGCACCGCATTCGCGAGGGCCTGCTCATGCTGATCGATTTCTTTTACTCGCTGCGCGCGGCCAAGCTGCCGGTGTCCGTCAAGGAATACCTGACGCTCGTCGAGGCGCTGAAGGCGCAGGTGATCGAGCCGTCGCTCGATGCGTTCTACTATCTCGCGCGCATGACGCTCGTGAAGGACGAGCAGTATTTCGACAAGTTCGATCGCGCGTTCGGCGCGTATTTTCATGGCGTATCCGCGCTGCCCGCCGACGCGTTCGAGATCCCGCTCGATTGGCTCGAAAAGCGCCTGCAGCGCGAACTCACGCCCGAGGAAAAAGCGCAGATTCAGGCGCTCGGCGGGCTCGACAAGCTGATGGAACGCCTGAAGCAACTGCTCGACGAACAGAAAGCGCGCCACGAAGGCGGCAACCGGTGGATCGGCACGGGCGGCACGTCGCCGTTCGGACACGGCGGCTACAATCCGGAAGGCATCCGGATCGGCGGGTCGTCGAACGGCAACCGGACCGCCGTCAAGGTGTGGGAGGCGCGCGCGTACCGCGACTACGACGATTCGGTCGAGATCGGCACGCGCAACATCAAGGTTGCGCTGCGGCGGCTGCGCCGCTTCGCGCGCGAAGGCGCGGCCGAGGAGCTCGATCTGCCCGGCACGATTCGCAGCACCGCCGCGAACGCCGGCTGGCTCGACCTGCGGATGGTGCCCGAACGCCACAACAACGTGAAGGTGCTGATGCTGCTCGACGTCGGCGGCTCGATGGACGACCACATCAAGCGCACCGAGGAGCTTTTCTCCGCCGCGAAGGCCGAATTCAAGCATCTCGAGTTCTACTACTTCCACAACTGCGTGTACGACCATCTGTGGAAGAACAACCGCCGCCGCCACGCGGAGCGCACGCCGACCTGGGACGTGCTGCACAAGTTCACACCCGACTACAAGCTGATTTTCGTCGGCGACGCGACGATGAGCCCATACGAGGTCCTGCAACCGGGCGGCTCGGTCGAGTACAACAACGCGGAAGCGGGCGCGGTGTGGCTGCGCCGGCTCGCCGACCAGTTCCCGCACCACGCGTGGCTCAATCCCGAGCCGCAGCGGCTGTGGGAATACCGGCAGTCGATCGCGATCATCCGGGACGTGCTCGGCGACCGGATGTATCCGCTCACGCTCGCGGGCCTGGAGACCGCGATGCGCGCGCTCAGCAAGTAGCCGGCGCACCGGCCCGCCGCGGTTGGCGCATGCGCGCATGCCGCGCGCGACGGCGCCGCCGCCTCAACCGTTTTCGCATCCGAATCACCGTCTCGCCACTGCCAACCCTGCGCCATGCATTGCCCGCACTGTCACTGTCCCGCTTTCAACGCACTGCCCCGCCGATGAGCCTTCCTCCGTCCGCTCCGAATCTGCCGCCCGCGATCCCGCAGCCGAGCTTCTTCTCCGATACGTCCGCGTCCGCGCTCGTCGCCGGCTTCGTCGCGATGATGACCGGCTATACGAGTTCACTCGTCTTGATGTTCCAGGCCGGCCGCGCCGCGCATCTGACCGATGCGCAGATCTCGTCGTGGATCTGGGCGCTGTCGATCGGGATGGCGGTGACGACGATCGGCTTGTCGCTGCGCTTTCGCGCACCGGTGGTCGTCGCGTGGTCGACGCCCGGCGCGGCGCTGCTGGTCGCCTCGCTGCCGGGCGTCGCGTATCCGGAGGCGATCGGCGCGTTCGTCGTCTGTGCGCTGCTGCTCACCGCCATCGGCGCGAGCGGCCTGTTCGATACGCTGATGCGCAAGATTCCGTCGGGCATCGCCGCCGCGCTGCTCGCCGGCATCCTGTTCGAAATCGGCATCGAGATCTTTCGCGCCGCGCAGTTCCAAACCGCGCTCGTGCTCGCGATGTTCTTCACGTACCTGATCATCAAGCGCGCGGCGCCGCGCTATGCGATCGTCGCGACGCTCGTCGCGGGCGTCGGGCTTGCGCTCGCGCTCGGCCTCGTCGATTTCAGCCGCTTCCATGTCGCGCTCGCGCGCCCGGTGTTCACGATGCCGTCGTTCTCGCTATCGGCGATCGTCAGCATCGGCATCCCGCTGTTCGTCGTCGCGATGGCCTCGCAGAACGTGCCGGGCATCGCGGTGCTGCGCGCGGACGGCTACGCGACGCCATCGTCGCCGCTCGTCATGACGACGGGCGTCGCGTCGCTCGCGCTTGCGCCGTTCGGCTCGCACGGCATCAATCTTGCTGCGATCACGGCCGCGATCTGCACCGGCCCCGAAGCGCACGAGGATCGCGCGAAGCGCTACACGGCGGCCGTCTGGTGCGGCGCGTTCTACCTCGTCGCCGGCATATTCGGCGCGACGATCGCGGCCCTTTTTGCCGCGCTGCCGAAGGCGCTCGTCGTATCGGTCGCGGCGCTCGCGCTGTTCGGCTCGATCGCCAGCGGCCTCGCCAACGCCATGCACGACGCCCGCCAGCGCGAAGCCGCACTCGTCACGTTCATGGTGAGCGCCTCGGGCTTCACGCTGCTGTCGATCGGCCCGGCATTCTGGGGGCTCGTCGCGGGCGTGCTGACCCAGACGATTCTGAACGCGCGCCGGCCCGCATAAAACACACGGTTCGGTACCGGCTCCCCGATTCGCGCCTAAAATAGCAAATCCCGGCAGTGCGCGCCGCAGCGCGCGCCGCCTTGCGCAACCGCCGCGCGCCCCACGGCCCGGCCCTCGTTCACCGCATCCGGCGCGCCGCGCCACGCTCAAGACTCGACATGACTACCGCACTCGACCAGCTCAAGCAGTACACGACCGTCGTCGCCGATACGGGCGACTTCCAGCAACTCGCCCAGTACCAGCCGCAGGACGCGACGACGAATCCGTCGCTGATCCTCAAGGCCGTGCAAAAAGACGCATACAGGCCGATTCTCGAGAAAACCGTCCGCGATCACGCGGGCCAGCCGACGGACTTCATCATCGATCGCCTGCTGATCGCGTTCGGCACCGAAATCCTGAAGCTGATTCCGGGACGCGTATCGACCGAGGTCGACGCGCGCCTGTCGTTCGACGTGCAGCGCTCGATCGACAAGGGCCGCGAACTCATCAAGTTGTACGAAGCAGCCGGCATCGACCGCGAGCGCGTGCTGATCAAGCTCGCCTCGACATGGGAAGGCATCCGCGCAGCCGAGGTGCTGCAAAAGGAAGGCATCCGCTGCAACATGACGCTGCTGTTCTCGCTCGTGCAAGCGGCGGCCTGCGCGCACGCCGGCGCGCAGCTCATCTCGCCGTTCGTCGGCCGGATCTACGATTGGTACAAGAAGCAGGCGGGCGCCGATTGGGACGAAGCAAAGAATGGCGGCGCGAACGATCCGGGCGTGCAGTCGGTGCGCCGGATCTATGCGTACTACAAGCACTTCGGTTATCCGACCGAGGTGATGGGCGCGAGCTTCCGCACGACCAGCCAGATCACCGAGCTTGCCGGCAGCGATCTGCTGACGATCAGCCCCGAGTTGCTGCAAAAGCTCCAGGACAGCACCGAGACGGTCACGCGCAAGCTGTCGCCGGAAGCGGCGAAGGATGCGGCCCTCGAGCGCGTCGCGATCGACGAGCCGTCGTTCCGCTTCCAGTTGAACGATGACGCGATGGCCACCGAGAAGCTTGCCGAAGGCATCCGTCTGTTCTCGGCCGACGCGGTAAAGCTCGAAAAGATGATCGAAGCGTTGCACTGACGCGCACGGCGCTCGGATGCGCGATACCGGCGGGCGCCCTATCGGCGCCCGCTTTTTTTGGGATGCGAATCAACTGCCGCCGGCTCAGCTTTCTTTCGTTTCTTTCCGTCGATTTCCCGACATCCGTTGCGACCCGGCCGATTATTCCTGCTATCGTCATTCTGGCGCACTACAATCGTCGGCACGGGCGCATGATGCCCTGTTCCCGGTCGAAGAGATAAGGAGAAGACAATGCAAGTGCAAACGTATCTGCATTTCGGCGGGCGCTGCGACGAAGCGCTCAAATTCTACGGCGACGCCCTCGGCGCAAAAGTGACGTTCCTGACCCGCTTCAGCGAAGCGCCGCCCAATCCCGAGCGGCCGATTCCGCCTGAGATGGCCGACAAGGTCATGCATGCGAGCTTCCAGATCGGCGAAACGACGCTGATGGGTTCGGACGGCGGATGCGAATCGGGCAACGAGCAGGCGCACGAGGGCTACTCGCTATCGATCAGCGCGGCGAGCGTCGACGAAGGCAAGAAGCTGTTCGACGCGCTCGCCCGTGGCGGCACGGTCACGATGCCGTTCGAGAAAACCTTCTGGGCACTCGGCTTCGGCATGGTACGCGACCCCTTCGGCGTGCATTGGATGATCAACGTCGAAGATCCGAACATGAAGAAGTAAGCGCAAACGCTTCGGAAGCCGAAACGTGCATGATCGACCCGAGCGCGGCGGCATGCACGACGCCCGCGGCGCGCGATGCGCCGCAGGCGTTTTCGTGAGAGACGGCCGCGCTCAACCCTCGACGACGTCGAGATAATCTTCCGGCCGCGTGCGGTCTTCCGCATCCGCGCCACCAAGCGCGCGCACGAGCACGCTCGCGGCAACCGACACGACGAGATTCACGACGAGCGCCCACACCGCCGCATAGCCGGGAATCGCATAGCCGAACAGATGGATCGTGAAGATCGAACTGGACAGCTTCAGCGAAACCGCCATCCACGTGCCGCAGGCAAGCCCGGCAGCCCATCCCGCGAGCAGCCCCCGATAGTCGAGCATACGGGTATAGAGGCCGAGCACGATGGCGGGCAGCGTCTGGATGATCCAAATCCCGCCGAGCAACTGGAGCTGAATCGCATAAGTCAGCGGCAGCCCGAGAATGAACGCGATCGCGCCAACCTTGACGATCAGCGATACGAGCTTTGCAACGTGCGTCTCCTGATCGTGCGACATGTTGCGATTGATGAACTCGCGATGAATGTTGCGCGTATACAAGTTCGCCGCCGCAATCGACATGATCGCGGCCGGCACGAGCGCGCCGATCCCGATCGCGGCGAACGCGACGCCGACGAACCATGACGGGAAGAAATTCAGGAATAGCGCGGGCACCGCGAAATTCGCGCCATACGCGTTGAAGTACGGCGCGAACTGCGGCATGTCCTTCACGCCGGAGGCGAGCGCCATGTAGCCCAGCAGCGCGAGTAAGCCGAGCACGAACGAATACGCCGGCAGCATCGCCATGTTGCGGCGGATGGTGTTGCCCGACGAAGACGACAGGATCGCCGTCACCGAATGCGGATACAGGAACAGCGCGAGCGCCGAGCCGACCGCGAGCGTCGCATACGCACTGTGACCGTTCAGGCTCGACGCATCCGGCGCCTTCAGCAGCAGCTTCGCCGGCGGCACCGAGCCGAAGATTTGCGAAAAGCCGCCGAGCTTCGCCGGGATCACGACGACCGCCGCCGCGATCGTCAGGTAGATCAGAATGTCCTTGACGATCGCGATCATCGCGGGCGCGCGCAGCCCGGACGTATACGTGTACGCGGCCAGAATCGCGAACGCGATGATGAGCGGCAAATCGCCGACGAAACCCTTCGTATCGAAGCCCAGGCCGCCGATCACGACTTCGATGCCGACAAGTTGCAGCGCGATGTACGGCATCGTCGCGACGATGCCCGTCACCGCGATGGCGAGCGCGAGCGAGCGGCTGCCGTAGCGCGCGCCGACGAAATCGGCGGCCGTCACGTAGCCGTGACGCTTCGCGATACTCCAAAGCTTCGGAAACACGACAAACGCGAACGGATAGATGAGGATCGTATACGGCAGCGCGAAGAAGCCCGTTGCGCCGGCGCCGAACACCAGCGCGGGTACCGCGACGAACGTGTAGGCGGTGTAGAGATCGCCGCCGAGCAGAAACCACGTGACGATCGTGCCGAAACGGCGGCCGCCGAGCCCCCATTCGTCGAGATGCGCAAGATCGCCGCGCCGCCAGTGCGCAGCGAGAAAGCCCATGATCGTCACGCCGACGAACAGCAGCACGAAGACAAACGTCGCAGTCAGATTCATTGACCGTTCCTCCGCGGGCCGCTCGTCCAGCAATGCTTCGTCTTCGTATAAACGAACGCGGTGATCACCGCGCTAATGAACACCCAGAGCAACTGATACCAGTAGAAGAATGGAAAGCCGAGCCATTGCGGCTCGACACGGTTGTACGACGGCACCCAGACCATCGCGACGAGCGGCAGGACGAGCAACCAGAGCCAGCGTTTGGCAGCGCGATTCGCGGCCGGACTCGCGTCGGCATCGTGAGCCATGACGTCTCCTCTTCATTCGCGGTTGTCGACGTGTTCTGAACTGAAGGGTACGGCGGCGCGAAGGGGAACTCGGCGGCAAGCGTTCGGCAACAGCCATCCCGGTGCGCGTGGACAGATCGGCCGCAGCTTCCCTGGCGTCAGTGAGTATAGAAGTCGGCCGTGCCCCGTCATACGAGGGCGAACCCGGAGCCGGCGTGCCCCGTCCGGCGCGTGCGTGACGCGGATTGAAAGGCGGCGGCCTGCTATCGGGACGATGAAGGGAAGCGCCGTCCGGATGTCGACCGCCCGATGGTCAGGACGGGTGTGTGGTGGCTCCGTCCCGGTAAGCGACACTCGACGCCTGATGCCCGACGTCGAGCGTCGAGCGTCGAGCGTCGAGCGTCGAGCGTCGAGCGTCGAGCGTCGAGCGTCGAGCGTCGAGCAATCAGATTTCGAAGAACTCGGCGCGTTCGCCGACCGATGCTTTCAATGCTTTCACCCATGTGCGGGCGGGCATCCGCAGTTCGGTCTCGACCAGCTTCGCGCGCGCCGACAATTGCGCGAACGACACCCGCAGCGGCGGCCCGGAAAACGCAAGAGCGATCCGGTTGCCGTCATGCACTTCGGGCAGCGCGATCACACGTGCATCGAACGCGGCGTTCAGATGCTTGATATTGCGCACGAAGCTCGGGTGATCGCCGAACAGGTTGATCGTCGCGATCCCCGCATCGGCAAGACAGGCGCGCACCGCGCGATAAAACGCGACGCTGTCGAGCACCGGGCCGCGCGCGGTGGCGTCGTACAAATCGATCTGCAACGCACCGATCGTCCCGCGATTCTTAGGATCGTTGACGAAATCCCATGCATCCGCTTCGTGAACCGTGAGGCGCGCGTCGTCGGGCGGAAGCTCGAACATCGAGCGCGCGGCGACGATCACCGCCGGATTCAATTCGACCGCGTCGACGCGCGCGCCCGGCAGGAAACGGTGTGCAAACTTCGTCAGCGCGCCGGTGCCGAGGCCGAGTTGCACAATCCGCTCGGGCGTCTGGAGGAACAGCAGCCATGCCATCATCTGCTGCGCGTATTCCAGCTCGATGTGATACGGCTTGGACAGCCGCATCGCGCCCTGCACCCATTCGGTGCCGAAGTGCAGATAACGCACGCCCCGCTCTTCGGAAAACGTCACGGGCGCAAAGCGCGGCTTGCGCGGCGCAGCGAGAACGGGAACGTCGCGCGCATCGCCGTCGGGTTCGGCGCGATTGCGCACGGCCCGAGGCTGGCGGAATTTTTCAGTGCCGTCATACGACGACGGCCGGTTACGCTTAAACGCGCGCGCCTCGGCAGATGCGCGCTTGATCAATCGGGTCATGGAGAAATATCGCGCTCGACGCGCGATGTCTAATCAAACGACGGGACCGAGAGCATAGCATTCGCCGGCACCCGCACTGCGAGGTTTGGTCGATGCGCTGGCTTGCCGGATCGTTGCGGCATCGTTTGCGCGACGATCGGGATGACAGCACCGGTGGCGATGGCCGCTGTCGCCCGTCCCGCTGGCGGCTAACGAAGGAGATAAGGTGGAAAGCTGTTCGCCCGCATGCGCACATGCCGGACATCGGACGATATCGATACGATGAAATTCCGATGGCGGCTGAGATCCGACCAAGATCTCAGCTGCCATGAACCGCGTCGACGCGTGAACGGCAAACGCCCCGACCGTCAAAGCGACGCGTATGAGACGACCCAAGGTGCAATGCTTTCTGTCTTGATGAGAAGCGGCGATGGGTTAATCGGCGATGGGCTAATGTTAACCGTATCAGCGCCGATCGACACATCATCGACTCCATTCAGCCGAATGGGGCGGTTTGCGTCGATGGCGATCCCCCCAATGCGGAAAACAACCGCGCTCGATTCGGACAAGCCAAGCGGTGCGCTGCCTATTGTTTGCAACAGACCGACATCGGCGAACAGGTTGAACGATCGAGCGCTAACACTGTCGAGAAAACGTATGATCGAAATAAAACCCGGCCCTATATCATTGGCACTGGCAGGAAAGTTGTCGATCCACCATATCGATGCCTGAGCACTGAAAATGGGCAAAAAAACACTTACGCCATCGTTTTGAACCGAAAGAAAAAGTTGCTCACTCGGACTATAAATATTGACTGCCGTCGACATATAGTTCCCCTGAATTACATCGCAGAATGATAATCACACGCCCGATTTCAGATAAGCCATAAATCCCTGAATTATGGCCGCAAACAATCACCTCTTGAAAATGAAAATCAAGCACAGCCGATTTTTAAAATACATCAAAATCGGTGACAACAAAGATATCTATTTAAATTAATCGAATCGACATTCACCAATTTCGACCATAGTACAGTGTCGTGAAATGACGAACACCGCCACCGAGCGGCACGCACTCGCAAATAACGTTGCTCCGGGAGATAGATTTTCGTGAATATTTCAGCATCATTCCGCTAATGCCGATTTATTTATATCGAATGCTGTTCGAGCCACGCCTATTTGCGTGCCAGCCGCGCCGTTGCCGCTGCCCGCGCAAGCGCATCGCGCAGCGGCAACTCGCCGGAACAACCGCTCAGCCGGCGATTCCCCGCCAAACCGCCAGCTTCTGCTCGAACGACAACATCGCATTCGCCGGGCTTGACGACGGCAGAACGAGCGTGTCGTAACCGGCCGCGGCGATCACCGGTTCGAAGCGCCCGGCCGTCTTGCCGTTGAAGCAGACCTTCGCGAGCTTGGGCGCCACTTCGTGCAGCGCGTCGAAATCGTTCGGCTGCGCATTGCGGATCGCCGCGTCGAGACTGCCCTCGCGATGGCATGCGGCAAGCACGTCCCAGATGCCGAAACCGTGCGCCAGCACGCGCGCGAGGCGCGCTTCATACGGTAAATCGTGCAGCCCCGGCTCGCCGAGCACCGCGCCGAGCAAACGCCAGAACTGATTGCGCGGATGCGCGTAATACTGCGTGGCGGCAAGCGATGCCTCGCCGGGAAAGCTGCCGAGAATCAGCGTATGCGTATCGGCAGACACGACTGGAGGAAAGCCGCGCAGCATCAATGCGCCTGCGCACCGCGCGCACGCCGCTCGCCGTGCGCGTCCAGATGCCGCCACAACGCGGGCAGCAGGCACTCCGTCACCATCAGCGGCGCACCATGCCGCTCGAATACCGAGCGGCGCGCGGCGAACGCGTGCGGCACGGCGGCAATCTCGGCGGCCGCCCGTGCCGCGGCATCCACGGCGAAAATTGTCGCCGCCGCCGTCGCGGCCTCGGCACCGATTTCCGAGGCCGTTCCCGTCGCGCCTTCGTCGGCGCCCGCGAGCGCGCGCACCGACAGTGCGAACAGCGGATGCCGGGCGATCACGCGCCGGCTCACGAGCGGCGAGCGCGTCACGTCGGAATCGCTGTACAGCAACTCAGCGAGCGGCCGCGTGCGCAACCGGCGGATCGCCTGCCAAACGCCTTTGCTCGCGGCAAGCGGCGCGATGCTGTGCGCGGCGACGAACGGCACGCCATCGACCGCGAGCACGACCTCGCGCACCCAAACGGGCGCGCGCGCCGCGCACGCGAGCGCGGCATGCTCGTCGGTCCACGGCGTCGAGACAGCCTCGCGCGTCACGCGCACCGTCACGTCGCCGAGCCGCGCGAGATGGGCGGTCAGCGACCCGCCGCGCATGAGCCAATCCTTCTGAGCGGCCGACGCGCCGGCGCGCGGCGTCTCGCGCCAATGCGCGTCGGCCGCATCGAACCGCACTCGCGCCATCAGAGCGCGCGCGACAACAGCAGTGCGTTGGTCCGCTTGACGAAGCTCGCCGGGTCCTCGAGCGCGCCGCCCTCGGCAAGCATCGCCTGCTCGAACAGCAGGTGGCACCAGTCGCCGAAATCGGCCGCATCGGTCTTCAGCGCCTTGACGAGCGGATGCTCGGGATTCACTTCGAGGATCGGCTGGAAGGTCGGCGCTTTCTGGCCGGCGGCCTTCAGCATCCGTTGCAGATAGCCGCTCATGTCGTTGTCGTCGGCAACGAGGCACGACGGCGAATCGGTCAGGCGAAACGTGACGCGCACGTCCTTGACCTTGTCGCCAAGCGTTTCCTTGATCTTGTCGACGACGGGCTTGAACGCCTCGCCGGTCTGCTCCTGGGCCTTCTTCTCTTCGTCGTTCAGCGCGCCGAGATCGAGATCGCCGCGCGCCACGCTCGCGAGCGGCTTGCCGTCGAACTCGTGCAGGAACGACAGCATCCACTCGTCAACACGGTCGTTCAGCAGCAGCACCTCGACGCCCTTCTTGCGGAACACCTCGAGATGCGGGCTGTTCTTCGCGGCCTGCCACGTATCGGCCGTCACGTAATAAATCTTGGTCTGCTCGGGCTTCATGCGCGCGACGTAATCGGCGAGCGACACGTTTTGCTCGTCGGTGTCGCCGTGCGTCGACGCGAAACGCAGCAGCTTCGCGACCCGCTCGCGGTTCGCGTGATCTTCGCCCACGCCCTCCTTGAGCACCTGGCCGAACTCGCGCCAGAACGTGCGGTACTTTTCCCGACCGGCGTCGTCCTGCGCATTCGCGAGTTCCTCGAGCATCGACAGCGCACGCTTGGTCACGCCTTCGCGGATCGCCTTCACGTCGCGGCTTTCCTGCAGGATTTCGCGCGACACGTTGAGCGGCAGATCGGACGAATCGACAACGCCTTTCACGAAACGCAGATATTGCGGCAACAATTGCTCGGCGTCGTCCATGATGAACACGCGCTTCACGTACAGCTTCAGGCCGCCGCGATAATCGCGGTTCCACAGATCGAACGGCGCATGCGACGGCACGTACAGCAGTTGCGTGTACTCGCTGCGGCCCTCGACGCGGTTGTGCGTCCACGCGAGCGGGTCCTGATGGTCGTGCGCGAGGTGCTGGTAAAACTGCTGATACTGCTCGTCGGTGATGTCGCTTTTCGCGCGGGTCCACAGCGCGCTGGCTTGATTGACGGTCTCGTCTTCGTCCTTCTGGACCATCTCGCCCTTTTCCTGATCCCACTCTTCCTTCTTCATCAGGATCGGCAGCGCGACGTGATCCGAGTATGTCTGCACGATCGACTTCAGCCGGTAGGCCGACAGCAGCTCGTCCTCGCCGTCGCGCAAATGCAGCGTGATCGTCGTGCCGCGCGCGGCGCGCTCGATCGTGTCGATCGAGAAGTCGCCCTCGCCCGCGCTTTCCCAGCGCACGCCGTCCGCCGCGGGCAGCCCCGCGCGGCGGGTCTCGACGGTGATCTTGTCGGCGACGATGAAGCCGGAGTAGAAGCCCACGCCGAACTGGCCGATCAGCGCAGCATCCTTCTGCTGGTCGCCGGAGAGCTTCGAGAAGAATTCCTTCGTACCCGAGCGCGCAATCGTGCCGAGGTTCGCGATCGCCTCGTCGCGGCTCATGCCGATGCCGTTGTCGTCGATCGTGATCGTCCGCGCGGCTTTGTCGAATGCGATGCGGATACGCAGGTTCGGATCGTTCTCGTACAGCGCGTTGTTTTCCAGAGCCTCGAAACGGAGCTTGTCAGCGGCGTCGGACGCGTTCGACACGAGTTCGCGCAGGAAAATTTCCTTGTTGCTGTAAAGCGAGTGGATCATCAGGTGGAGGAGTTGCTTGACCTCCGCCTGAAAGCTCATGGTTTGCTGAGTCATCTTGGTTTACCTGTTGATTGCGTCAGGATGGACACGGTCTACATGGGCACGGCCGGTCAGGCTTGGCCGCCCTAGACGCGACGTTTTCGATTTACGACCCCATCGGGGCCGGCGCGCGGCGGCCCGCGTCGCTCGACCGCGAGCGCAGATAAGGGCGTTCGCGCGAATTTCAAGAGGCGCGCACGCAGTCTCACGGCATGCGGCGCCCCGCGCTGTCCAGATAACGCGACAGGAACGCGGGCAGCGCCGGATCGCCGCAATTGGCCACATTGAAGCGCGTCCATGTCGACGGCGACTGCTTCGGCGAAAAAAGGCTGCCCGGCGTCAGCAGGAAGCCCGCCTCGTGCGCGGCCGCCGCGAGCGCGTCGGAATCGACGCCCGTGTCGGCCCACAGGAACATGCCGGCCGCCGGCATCGCGAACAGCCGCATGCCGGCGCGCTCGATCATTCGGGCGGTCTTGTCGCGCACGCCGTCGAGCCGCGCGCGCAGCCGTTCGACGTGGCGGCGGTAATGCCCTTCGGTGAGCACCTTGTACAGCACGCGCTCGTTCAGCTCGGGCGTGGTCAGCCCGGCCAGCATCTTCTGATCGGTCAGCACCGTCGCACGCTCCGGCGCGCACGCGATATAGCCGACCCGCAGATTCGGCGCGAGCGTCTTCGAGTAGCTGCCCAGGAAAATCACGCGCTTCAGCTGATCGAGGCTCGCCAGGCGCGTGGCCGGATAGTTCGGCGCGCATAGATCGCCATAAACGTCGTCCTCGACGACGAGAAAATCATAGGTTTCCGCGAGCTTGAGGATCCGGAACGCCTGCGCGGCCGACAGCGACGTGCCCGTCGGGTTCTGCAGCACGGAATTGATCACGAGCATTTTCGGGCGCCAAAGCTGCACGAGGTGCTCGAGCGCGTCGAGATCGGGGCCGTCGGGGGTATACGGCATCCCGACGAGCTGCGCGCCCTGCGACGCGAAACGGCCGAACATTTGGAACCACGCCGGATCGCCGACGATCACCGCATCGCCGGCGCCGACATACTGACGCGCGATCAGATCGATCGCCTGCGTAATGCCGGACACGAGCACGATCTGCTCGGGCGTCGCGCCGATCTCGATTTCGGCAAGCCGCGTCTGCAATTGCTGGCGCAGCGGCAAAAAACCCTGCGCGGAGCCGAAGCCGAGCATCTGCGCGCCGGCCTGCCGGCCGAGCGCGCGCAACGCGCCCCCGATCAGCTCGCCGTCGAGCCAGCGGCTGGGCAGATAGCCCAGCCCCGGCCCCTTTTCCGGACTGACCGTATGCAGCATGTTGCGCAGCAGCCAGACGACATCGATCGTGTTATGCGCGGGCGGCGCATCCGCGCCACCCGCCAGCGCGACGGCAGGCTGCCCGGCCGCGCGCTCGCGCACGTAAAAGCCCGACCCGCGGCGCGAATCGAGATAGCCCTGCGCGACGAGCCGCTCGTAAGCCTCGACGACCGTGAAGCGCGACACGCTCTTGTCGAGCGCGAGCTTGCGGATCGACGGCATGCGCATGCCGGGCCGGAACACGCGCTCATCGATTCGGCGGCGCGCCCATTGAACGAGCTGGTCGACGAGCGTGAGCGTCGCGGTATCGTGCGGCGCCGGGATCTGCTCAAGCGGGACGGTGGACATCGCGGATCTCCAACCTCGAACTGTACAGAAAATTATTGCATCGATTGTACCGTTACTGTGCCGGTCAGCACGATTACAGTGTGTCGGGTCGATGATATGCGCAGCCGGCGGCACGCTCGCCTCAAAGACACCCGGAAGACGCGAGCCAAGCACGGCACGGCGAATCGACAAGATCGCGGCGCCGCGCGCGCAACGGCCTGGCGCACGCGCCATCCGCCAAGCCGCATGCCTAGGCCGCGCGCATGTTCCAACCGGCATCCGCCAAACCGATTCCGTTTTTCCGATTCCGTTTCAATTCATGGCTGCTCATCCCCTGACACTCGATCATCTCGTCGTCGCGGCGCGCACACTCGACGAAGGCACCCGATATGTCGCCGACACGCTCGGCATCGAGCCCGCCGGCGGCGGCGCGCATGCGTCGATGCGCACGCACAACCGTCTGTTCGGCTTGTGGGGCGGCGCGTATCTGGAGGTGATCGCGCCCGATCCCGACGCGCCGCCGCCCGCTGCCGGCGAACAGCCGCGGCCCCGGCTCTTCGGGCTCGACGATCCGGCCACCCGCGCGCGGCTCGAGCATGGCCCGTATCTCGCGCACTGGGTGGTGCGCGTCGAGCGGCCATGCGAGCTGGGCCGGTGGCAGCGGCAATATCCCGCGCGCATCGCGCGCGTCGTGCCGATGTCGCGCGGCGATTTCCACTGGCAGCTGACGGTTCCCGACGACGGCGCGCTGCCCGCGTGGCAATACGCGGGCGACGGCGTGCTGCCGTCGCTGATCCAATGGCAAGACACGCGCCATCCGTCCGATACGCTGCCGCACGGCGGCGTCGCGTTGAGGAAGCTCAACGGCGCGCACCCTCACGCGCACGTGCTGCGCGAGCAGCTCGCGTGGCTGCGCGCCGCGCATCTGATCGATATCGACGCGGGCGACGCGCCCGCGCTCGTTGCCGAATTCGAAACCCCGGCAGGCATGCGCACGCTGCGCTGACGCGCACCGCCCCGCAACCCGCCCTCCATAAGGACCCGCCTCGATGGATTCACGCGAAACCCGCGGTATGCTGCTCGGCCTCATCGGCGTGATGATCTTCAGTCTCACGTTGCCGATGACGCGCATCGCCGTCACCGAACTCCACCCGCTTCTGAACGGCCTGGGCCGCGCACTTGTCGCCGCCGTGCCGGCGGCGCTGCTGCTCGCGCTGCGCCGCGAAGCCCTGCCCACCCGCGCGCAGCTCAAAAGTCTGGGCATCACGGCGGCAGGCGTGATCATCGCGTTCCCGGTGCTTTCCGCCTGGGCGATGAAAACCGTGCCCGCATCGCACGGTGCGGTCGTCGGCGGACTGCAGCCGCTCTTCGTCGCGGTGTATGCGGCGTGGCTGTCGCACGAGCGGGCGTCGAAAGCATTCTGGGCATGCGCGCTCGCGGGCAGCGCGATCGTCGTCGCATTCGCGCTGCGCGACGGCGGCGGCACGTTCCAAGCGGGCGATCTGCTGATGCTCGGCGCGGTGGGCTTCGGCGCGCTCGGTTACGCGCAAGGCGCGCGGCTCGCGCGCGAGATGGGCGGCTGGCAGGTGATCTGCTGGGCGCTCGTCGTGTCCGCGCCGTTTCTCGTGCTGCCCGTCGGCTGGCTCGCGTGGACGCACCACGTCGCGCATCCGCAGCCCATATCGCCGCGCGTGTGGTTCGCGTTCGGCTACGTGACGCTGTTCTCGCAGCTCATCGGCTTCTTCGCGTGGTACGCGGCGCTCGCGATGGGCGGCACCGCGCGCGTGGGGCAAGTGCAACTGCTGCAAATCTTCTTCACGATCGCGTTTTCGGCGCTCTGTTTCGGCGAGACCGTCGCGCCGTCGACGTGGCTGTTCGCCGCCGCCGTGATCGCCACCGTCATGCTCGGCCGTCGCACCACGATCACCACCGCACCGCTGCCGGCTCGCGCGGGCTGATCCGGCGAGCGATAATCGCTTCCTTGCATCCCATTCACTACGATACCGAACGAGGAGACACATGAATTCGAGCGATCTCAAGCCGCCCCGCTGGACCCTGTCCGAACGCGCGCGCAAGCTCACCAGCTCGGCGATCCGCGAAATCCTGAAAGTGACCGAGCGCCCCGAAGTAATCTCGTTCGCGGGCGGTCTGCCCGCGCCCGCGACGTTCCCGGCCGAACGCATGCGCGAGGCCGCCGATCGCGTGCTGCGCGACGCTCCCGGCGCCGCGCTGCAATACAGCGCGACCGAGGGCTTTCTGCCGCTGCGCGAATGGATCGCCGAGCGCTACCGCGTGCGCACGACGCAAGTGCTCGTCACGACGGGCTCGCAGCAAGCGCTCGATCTGCTCGGCAAGGCGCTCGTCGATCCGGGCTGCCGCGCGCTCGTCGAGACGCCGACCTATCTCGGCGCGCTGCAATCGTTCTCGCTGTACGAGCCGCACTACGTGCAGGTGCCGACCGACGACGCCGGCCTGCTGCCCGACGCGCTGACACCCGAGCTGACCCGCGGCGCGCGTCTTCTGTACGCGCAGCCGAACTTCCAGAACCCGACCGGCCGGCGTCTTCCCGTCGAGCGCCGCCGCGCGCTCGCCGCGCTCGCGCAGACAAGCCCGTTTCCGGTGCTCGAGGACGATCCCTACGGCGCGCTCAATTACGCGGGCGAGCCGCTGCCGACGATGCTGTCGATGGCGCCCGAGCATATCGTCCATCTCGGCACGTTCTCGAAGGTGCTCGCGCCGGGTTTGCGGATCGGCTATATCATTGCGCCCGAGGAGCTGCACTTCAAGCTCGTGCAGGCCAAGCAGGCGACGGACCTGCATACGCCGTCGCTCACGCAGCGCATCGCATACGAAGTGATCAAGGATGGCTTCCTCGACACGCACATCCCGGCCATCCGCCAGCTTTACGCCGCGCAGTGCGACGCGATGCTCGCGTCGCTCGCGCGGCATATGCCGCCAGGCGTGAGCTGGAACCGTCCGGAAGGCGGGATGTTCATCTGGGTGAAATTGCCCGCGCGGATCGACAGCATGCAGCTGCTCGACGCCGCGGTGGCCAATCATGTCGCCTTCGTGCCGGGCGCGCCGTTTTTCGCGAACGACGCGCAGCAGAACACGCTGCGGCTGTCGTTCGTCACGGTGCCGCCCGAGCGGATCGAAGAAGGCGTCGCGCGGCTCGGCAAGCTGCTGCGCGAACGCCTGTGACAGGCCGCCGTCCGCCTGCTTCATGCAACCGGCGGACGGCTTCACTCAGCCATTCACATTGTTACGATTGACAGAAAGGACAGCAACGCCATGGCGAACGTCTACGACAAACTGAAGGAACTCGGAATCGAACTGCCCGCCGCCGGCGCGCCGGCCGCCGCCTATGTGATGAGCGCGCAAAGCGGCAACACGGTGTATCTGTCCGGCCACATCGCGAAAAAGGACGGCAAGGTGTGGGCCGGCAAGCTCGGTCACGATCTGGGCACGGAAGACGGCAAGGCCGCCGCGCGCGCGGTCGCGATCGACCTGCTCGCGACGCTGCACGCGCACACGGGCGATCTGAACCGCGTGAAGCGGATCGTCAAGCTGATGAGCCTCGTGAATTCGACGCTCGAATTCACCGAACAGCATCTGGTCACGAACGGCGCGTCCGAGCTGATCGCCGAAGTGTTCGGCGACGCCGGCAAGCATGCGCGCTCGGCGTTCGGCGTCGCGCAAATTCCGCTTGGCGCGTGCGTCGAGATCGAACTGATCGCCGAAGTCGCCGGCGACGCATAACGCGATGGCCGCGCGCACCGTCGCACCGGGCGCCATCGCGACGGTGCGCTTCAAGCAGGTCGATGTGTTCACGTCGACACCGTTCAAGGGCAATCCGCTCGCCGTCGTGTTCGACGCCGATGCGCTCGACGACGCGGCCATGCGCGCGATCGCGCATTGGACAAACCTGTCCGAGACCACCTTCATCGTCGCGCCGACCGATCCCGGCGCCGACTACCGGGTGCGGATCTTCACGCCGGGCGGCGAGCTGCCGTTCGCCGGCCATCCGACGCTCGGCACCGCGCATGCGTTCCTCGAAGCCGGCGGGCAGCCGAAAACGCCCGGCAAGCTCGTCCAGCAATGTGGCGCGGGGCTCGTCGAGCTGGCCGAGCGCGACGGCTGCTGGGCATTCGCCGCACCGCCCGCGCGCGTCACACCGCTGCCCGAGCGCGACTATCCGGCGCTCGCGGCCGCATTGCGCACCGAGTCGATCGATTACGCCGGCATGCCGCCGCAGGCGGTCGACAACGGCGCGCCATGGCTCGTCGTGCGGCTCGCATCGGCGGCCGACTGCTTGACGCTCGCCCCCGATTACGCGGCGCTCGCGCCGCTCGCCGCCGCGATGGACACGCACGGCGTCGCGGTATATGGGCCGCATCCGGCGGGCGGCCCGGCGACGTTCGAGGTGCGCTGCCTGATGCTCGACGACGCATTCGGCGCGGGCGAAGATCCCGTCACCGGCAGCGCGAACGCGGCGATCGCCGGCCTGCTCGCCGATGCGGGGCGCCCGCCCGGCTCGCGCTACACGGCCCGCCAAGGCACCGCGATCGGACGAGACGGCCGTATCGGCGTCGAATACGACGCCGGCAGGATCTGGATCGGCGGCGCGAGCGTGACGGTCATCGACGGCCGCATCCGCTTGCGCTGAAACGCCGGCGGCGTGCGCGACACCGACCGTTTCCGCGCCTTGGCGCGCCGCCGGCACGGGCTTGCCGGCACCGCCGGGCCGAGCGCTTCGCGCGCCGGCGGCTAGCGCTAGCTTGCCCGGGATAAATTCCAGCACGGTCATTCAGTAATATCGGACCTCATCGGTCATCTCAATTTTGGCCGTTCATCCCGTCATTCCGTCGAATCGACCATGCGCGAAAGGACACCTTCCGTCCGATGAGTCCGTTTCGGTCCCATGCCTCCCGTACCGGGAGACCGGTACGCGTGCAGCGCATGTCGCGCCGCCGCGCGCTGTTTGCGATTCCGTTGCTCGGCACGCTCGCGCTCGTGCTGCTGTGGGTCGTGATCGTCGCGCGCCTGTCCGTCGAGAAAGACGGCGCCTATCGCGAAGCCACCGCGTCGGCCGCGATCCTGTCGGCCGCGCTCGAGCAGCACACGGTCAAGGCGATCCATCAGGTCGACCAGATCACCCGCTTCGTCAAATACGAGTTCGAGAAATCGCCCGCGCACTTCAATCTCGCGAACACGGTCGAGAAAGGCGTGGTGCCGAGCGATACGCTGATCCAGGTGTCGCTGATCGACGCGCACGGAAAGCTCATCTCGAGTACGGCCGACGCGCACCCCAAACCCATCGACCTGTCCGATCGCGAGCACTTCAAATTTCACGCGCAACGCAACGACGATCAGCTCTATATCAGCCGCCCGGTGCTCGGCCGCGTGTCCGGCCGCTGGACGCTGCAAATGACGCGGCGTCTAAACCACCCCGACGGCACGTTCGCGGGAATCGTCGTCGTATCCGAGGATCCGAACTACTTCACGAGCGACTTCTATAACAACGCGGCAATCGGCAAGGAAGGCGTGATCGCCGTGATCTCGGACACCGGCGCCGTACTGGCGCGCCGCACCGGCGCCAACAAGCGGGCGCTCGGCGCATTCACGGCCTCGGGCGTGTATTCGCCGCCGGAGCGCGCGTCGGGCGCCTATGTCGATCCGATCGACGGCATCGCGCGGATCGTGTCGTATCGCCATCTCGACGGCTATCCGCTCGGCGTGCTGGTGGGGCTGTCGCAGGCCGAGGAATTCGCCGACTACCGCCACACGCGCAACATCTATCTGCTGATGACGAGCTTCATCACGCTCGCGATGCTGTCGTTCTTCGGCGTGGCGACCGGCTTGATCGGCAAGCTGCTCGGCCGCGAGCGCGAAATGACGCAACTGGCCGAATACGATCTGCTCACCGGCCTCGCGAACCGTTATGCAACGCTGCGCGGGTTGCGCAACGACGTCGCGCAGGCCTCGAGCCTGTCGCGGCTTGCGCTCCTGTTCATCGATCTCGACAACTTCAAAACCGTCAACGATACGCTCGGCCACAATGCCGGCGATATCGTGCTGCAAATGACGGCCGCGCGGCTATCCGACGCGGTCGGCAACGAGGGCGCGCTCGCGCGCATCGGCGGCGACGAGTTCGTCGTCGTGGTCAAGGGCGACCATGTCGAGCGGCGCGCCGAGCGCCTCGCCGCGGCGATCATCCAGATGTTCTCCGCGCCGTTCGACGTGCGCGGCAGCACGTTCGTACTGCACGCAAGCATCGGCATCGCGCTGCATTCGGTAGCGAACGAAAGCGAAATCGACCTGCTGAAAAAGGCCGACCTCGCGATGTACAGCGCGAAGGACGCGGGCAAGAACTGCTATCAGTTCTATGCGCCGCATCTGTCGCATCGCGCCGATCATTTGATGCGATGGGAGCAACAATTGCGCATCGCGTTGTCGGATGAGCAACTCTTCCTTGCGTATCAGCCGAAGATCGATCTCGCGCAACGCTGTATTACCGGCTTCGAAGCGCTCGTGCGCTGGGATCATCCCGAACACGGCGTGATTTCGGCGAACGAATTTATTTCGATTGCCGAATCAACCGGGCTGATCGTGCCGATCGGCGATTTCGTGATCCAGAGCGCATGTGAGCAACTCGCGCACTGGCGCGACGAGGGCCTCGATACGCTGACGCTTGCCGTCAACATCTCGCCCGTCCAGTTCTGGCGCGGCGACCTGATCGAGACGATCGCGCACGCGCTCGCGCAAACGGGCATCGAAGCGCGCCGCCTGGAAATCGAGATTACCGAGACCGCGATGATGGAATATCCGGAACTGGTGTCGGAAAAAATCGCCGCGCTGAAAAAGCTCGGCATTCGCATCGCACTCGACGATTTCGGCACCGGCTATTCGTCGCTATCGTATCTGCAACGCTTCTCGGTCGATACGCTGAAGGTCGACCGCTCGTTCATCCAGGCGGTGCCGACCGACCGCAACGTCTGCGTCATGGTGTCGTCGATCGTGCATCTGGCACGCGCGCTCGGGCTCACGGTGGTTGTCGAAGGCACCGAGACGCAAGAGCAGGTCGCCTGGCTCGCCGCGCTCGGCCAGATCGAAGCGCAAGGCTTCCTGTTCTCGCGCCCCGTGCCCGCGGACGGCATCGCCGCCCTGCTCGCGCGCTTCGGCGTCTGCGGCCGCACGACGCCGCACGACGCGAGCACGGAAATGGCAAGCATCGCTAAACAATCGGCCGACAAAAACTAAACAAACGATGGGCCGCGCTGCGCGGCGATTGACCACGCAACCGGGCCCCCGCTGCCCTATTCGCCATCAATTTTCGCAATCCTCAAAAATCCGAAAAAAGCGGCGTCCCGGTGGCACAATGACAGCCAAGTTTCGATGCATGCCAGGCCGGGCGTGCACGTTCCATCCGTACATCATCATGCCAATGACAAACCTCAACGCCGCATTACGCGGCGAGCAGGAGCCGCTGTGGGCGCTGTTCAGGGCCGTCGCCGGCGTGTCCGCCGTGTCCTGGGGCGGTTTGGCGATGATGGCCCAGCTCGAACGGCATTACGTCGAGCGGCAGCGGCGCATCGATGCGGCATCGTTCGCGGATCTCGTCTCGCTTGCTTGGATGATGCCCGGCCCCGTCGGCTGCAATGTCGCGATTCAGGTCGGCCATGTGCTGCGCGGCCCTGCCGGCGCCTGGGCCGCCGGCGTGGCGAGCGTGCTGCCGTTCTTCGCGGCGATGACACTATTCGCGATTTTCTACCGCACGCCGTTCGTCCGCTCCCTCGCGTCGCCCGTGCTGCTTCATCACTTCGGCATGGTGCTCGCCGCGTTGATCGGGCTCACCTGGTTCAGGCAAGTTCGCACGCTCGTGCATGCGCCGCTCGAGCGCAGCATGGCCGCGCTCGCGACCGTGCTGCTCGCGCTCGCGCATCGCCCTGCGGCATTCGTCGCCATTCTCGCCGCGGCGTTCGCCACCGGCTGGCTTGCCACCGGCCGGTGGCGCAGCGAGCCGATGCGGCTTGCGCTGCCCGCGCGCGAATGGCGGCTTCTGATCCTGTTCGCGATCCTGATCGCCCTCTTCGCACTGCCGCTGCCCATCCGATATCAAATACCGCTGCTCTGGCCGCGACTCGCGGGCGCCGGCATGATGCTCTTCGGCGGCGGCTTCTCCGCGTTGCCGGTGCTGAAATCGCTGTTCGTCACGAGCGCGACGGGTATCTCCGAGCAGGATTTCATGCTCGCGTTCACGCTGTCGCCGGTGTCGCCGGGGCCGCTGTTGAACGTCGTGCCGTTTCTCGGCTATCTCGAAGACGGCTGGCGCGGCGCGCTGCTGTCGACCATCGCGCTCTTCGTGCCGTCGGGCTGTCTGGTCGTGCTCGCGCGCCGGCACGTCGAGCGCCTGAAATGCCACCCGCGCTTCGCAAACGGCATGCGCATGCTGCGCGCCGCCACCACGGCGTTTCTCGCGATCGCGTCCGCGCGCCTCATCGTGAAAACGCCCGCCGAGCCAATGTACTGGGCGACGGGCGCGCTCGCCTGGCTGTGCCTCGCGCGCTTCAAGATGCCCGTCTATGCCGTCTATGGCGCGGTCGCGGCAGGCTGCGGCGGCTGGCTGATTTTGTCCGCGCACGGCTGAGGCGGCCGCTGCGCCCTGCCGGCCGCCTTCTCACGGCAAAGCGCCGGCAATCGCGCCGAAAAACTCCGCGCGCGAAGCATAAAAAAAGCCGGCAGTCACGCCGGCTTTCGTCTCGAACCCCTGCAATCGATTCGCTTTGCGTTCGTCATCAGGCCATCGCCCTTTGCGCAACCCAGCGCGTGCGCAGGCGGTCGTAGCCCAGGTTGAACAGGAACGTGTACGGCAAGAAGAACAGCAGAATGCCGAGGTCGAGCAACAGGGCCTCGAACAGGGTGATTTCGAGCCACCACGACGCAAGCGGCAACGCCATCGCGATCAGGCCGAGTTCGAACACGATCGCGTGAACCGCGCGCAACGCCAGCGTGCGCGTCAAGCGATACCGACGCTCGATCCGCTCGAACAACGCGTTGAACGCCATGTTCCACGCCATCGCGATCAGCGACACCACGGCCGTCAATGCGCCGACATGCACGAGCGACAAGCCGAGCAACCAGCTCATGAACGGCGCACAAATGGCGATCGCGGTCACTTCGAAAATGAGCGCGTGAATCAGGCGCTCGGTCAGGGTTTTCTGCGGAATCAGCTTTTGCATGAACATCTCCATCGGTCAACGACATGGCACTATTTTTATCGGATTGACCGAAATTATCCAATTAAATAGCATCGGTTTTTCCGATATAAAAAAGGACGATGCGCCATGCGTCATTCCCCCGAAGCGCTGCTCGCGTTTGCCGAAGCGGCCGCCCTTGGGTCGTTCTCCGCCGCCGCGCGCAAGCTCGGCAAGCGGCAGTCGACCATCAGCGAGGCGATCGCGAATCTCGAAATCGACCTTGGCGTCACGCTGTTCGACCGTTCGACCCGTCAGCCGACGCTGACCGACGCCGCCCGCGCACTGCTTCCCGACGTGCATCGCGTGCTGGAGGCCAGCGAGGCGATCGATCAGGTCGCCGCCCGCCTGGCGGGCGGCGAGGAAGCGCGGCTGACGCTCGTCGTATCGGATACCTACCAGTCGAGCCGGTACGAGCAGACGCTCGCGGAACTCGATCGCCGTTTTCCGACGCTGGAATTCGAATGCCAGATTGCCGAACACGACGACGTGCTCGACCTGATCCAGCAGGGGCGCGCGCAGCTCGGGCTGATGGCGGCGCGCAGCACGTACCCGCCCGACATCGGCGCGGCAACGATCGCCGAACGCTCGGAAATCGGTCTGTACGTCGGCTTGCAGCATCCGTTCGCGGCGCACGGCAACGCCGAAGTGCCGCTTGCCGCGTTGCACGACGCCCGCGAGCTGCGGCTCAACACGTATGTCGCGCCGCATGGCGAGCGCATCGAGACAGGGCTGGTCGCGGGCAGGCGTTACTGGTCGGCGCCGAGTTATCTGCTGCTGTTGGAAATGGCGGTCGCGGGGTTCGGCTGGGCGGAACTGCCGCGTTGGATGGTCGAGCATTTCGCGCGCGAACGGCTCGTTGAACTCAATGCGCGCGGCTGGCCGCGGCGGGTGCCCGTCGATGCGGTATGGTCGCGCAGCCGGCCGCTCGGGCCGGCCGGATCATGGCTTTTGGACACGATGCTCGCGGCGTGACGCCCGGCGCATACCGGCCGTGACCCGGCATTCGCGCGCGGCGCAAAACGGCAACGAAGCGCGAAAGCCGGCATGAAACCGGCCCGCCGCCGCGAATCGGCGCTCAGAAGCCGCGCGACAGCACTGCCGCCCCGGTCGTCACGACGCCGAGCACGAGATTCACGACGACGAGCAAACGCATCGCATTGACGGCGCGCGCGCCGTCCGGCCAATTCTGCGCCTGCACCGCGCGGCGGATGCGCGGAAAGATCGCGAAGCGGACGTGGCCGAAGATCAGCATCATCACGATGCCGAGTCCCGCCATCGCATGCAGCGGCCAACTCGCGTGCGCGCCGCCGAAGCTCGTCAGCAAAACGCCGCCCGTCAGCAGGATCGCGATCACCGCGCCCGCCACCCAGTTGAAGAAGCGGCCGAACACCGCCTCGATGAGCGGCAGGCGAAGCTGCGGCGACAGATCGGACAATGCGGGACGTAGACAGAAGTGCGCGAACACCATGCCGCCCACCCACACCGCGACCGCGAGCAAATGGACAAACAAGGCGACGGCTATGGCGTGAGACATGTGAGGAATCCTGGTTGTTTTGTGGATTGCGGCGCCGCGCGGCGCGCGGCACGATGAGCGCGTTCGACAGCCGCGGCGCGCAACGGTTCAGCGCAATGGGCCACAATGGCTCACGGTCGGCGCGAAACCCGCCGCGCCGCCGGCACCCGAACCACCAGCGCGCCCGCCGGCGCCGAACGGCCATGGCCGAATCACCTCGTTGACCATCCGCAGCCAGCCGCCGTCCGGCACGAACGCGCATCCGCCATCCCGAACCGCCACCCAAAGCCGGCCGCCGCCACCCGCGCCTGGGCGGCCGCGCCGCCTGCCCGTCAGCCGAGCACTGGCCGCAACCCGGCGATCTTCAGCTTCGTGTCCGGCGCGCGCCCTTTACGCGCGCGCTTGCCGATATGCGGCTCGAGCGCGCCGCCGGCAAACGTTTCTTCCTGCACCTTGCCGCCGCGCCCCGTGCCGGTCAGCACCACGCCCGTCGCGCCGACGGCCAGCGCCTGCACGAGCGTCTCCTTCGGGTCGAGCGCCATCAGCGTCACGCCGCGCCCGCCGCCCGCGAGCGTCTTCATCTCGTCGATGCCGAACACGAGCAGACGTCCGCCGCTCGACAAACACGCGACCATCGCCGCATCCGGCGGCACCGGCATCGGCGCGAGCGGAACCGCGCCGTCGTCGATCGTCATGAACGCCTTGCCCGCCTTCACGCGGCTCACCATATCGCCGACCTTCGCGACGAAGCCAAAGCCGTTGCTCGACGCAAGCAGAAGCGGCTGTTCGGCCGGCGCGGCGAAGTAATGCAGCAGGTGCGAACCCGATTCAAGCTCGATCAGCGACGTGACCGGCACGCCGTCGCCACGCCCGCCCGGCAGCAATTGCACCGGCACCGAATAGACGCGGCCCGAGCTGCCCCATGCGATCAGCGTGTCCGGCGTGCGGCACTGGAACGCCGCGTACAGGCCGTCGCCCGCCTTGAACGAGAAGCTGGCCGGATCGAGCCCGTGGCCCTTCAGCGCGCGCACCCAGCCCTTTTGCGAGACCACCACCGTCACCGGCTCGTCGACGACCTTCGCCTCGAACGTCGCGCGCTTTTCCTGCTGGATCAGCGTGCGGCGCTCGTCGCCGAATTGCTTGGCGTCGGCCTCGATCTCCTTGATCATCAGCCGCTTCATCGCGCTGTCGTTCGCGAGCAATTCCTCGAGCTTGTCCTTCTCGGCGCGCAATTCGTCGAGTTCCTTCTCGATCTTGATCTTCTCGAGCCGCGCCAATTGGCGCAGACGAATTTCGAGAATGTCGTCGGCCTGCCGCTCGGTCAGCTCGAACGCGTTAATCAGCGCGGCCTTCGGTTCGTCCGATTCGCGGATGATGCGGATCACTTCGTCGATGTTCAAAAAGACGATCATCCGCCCTTCGAGGATGTGGATCCGGTCGTTCACCTTGCCGAGCCGATGGCGGCAGCGGCGCGTGACGGTGGCCTGACGGAACCGCACCCACTCGCCGAGAATCGATGCCAACCCCTTCTGCGCGGGCCGCCCGTCCTCGCCGATCATGACCAGATTCAGCGGCGCATTCGATTCGAGGCTCGTGTGCGCGAGCAGCGAATTGACGAACTCGGTCTGGTCGATCGTGCGCGACTTCGGTTCGAACACGAGCCGCACGGGCGCGTCCTTGCCCGATTCGTCGCGCACCGCGTCGAGCAGATCGAGCATCGCTTTCTTCGTATTGGCCTGCTCTTGCGTGAGCGTCTTCTTGCCGGCCTTGAGCTTCGGGTTCGTCAGCTCCTCGATTTCCTCGAGCACCTTCTGGCACGACGTGTTCGGCGGCAGTTCGGTGACGACCAGCTGCCACTGGCCGCGCGCGAGATCCTCGATCTTCCAGCGCGCGCGCACCTTGAGGCTGCCGCGGCCCGTCTCGTAAGCAGCCGAAATCTCGGCGTCGCTCGAGATGATCTGGCCGCCGCCCGGAAAATCCGGCCCCGGCACCAGCTGCATGAGTTCCGCGTGCGGCAGCGCCGGCTGGCGGATCAGCGCGACGGCGGCCGCCGCGACCTCGCGCAGGTTGTGCGACGGAATCTCGGTCGCCAACCCGACCGCGATCCCGGACGCGCCGTTGAGCAGCACGAACGGCAGCCGGCTCGGCAGCAGCTTCGGCTCGTCGAACGAGCCGTCGTAGTTCGGCATGAAATCGACGGTGCCCTGGTCGATCTCGTCGAGCAGCAGCTTCGCGATCGGCGTGAGGCGCGCTTCGGTATAGCGCATCGCCGCCGCGCCGTCACCGTCGCGCGAGCCGAAGTTGCCCTGGCCGTCGATCAGCGGATAGCGCATCGAGAAATCCTGCGCGAGCCGCACGAGCGCGTCATACGCGGACTGGTCGCCATGCGGGTGATACTTGCCGAGCACGTCGCCGACGACGCGCGCGGACTTCACGGGCTTCGCACTGTCGCCGAGGCCCATCTCGTTCATCGCGTAAAGAATGCGCCGCTGCACGGGCTTCTGGCCGTCGCAGACGTCGGGCAGCGCGCGCCCCTTCACGACGCTCACCGCGTAGTCGAGATACTGGCGCTCCGCGTAGCGGCCGAGCGTCAGATAATCGCCCTCGGGCGCGGCCGGCTCGGCGAAAAGATCGGGAGTGTTGTCGTCCATCTAGATTCCGTGTCCGTATATGCGATGCGTGCAATGCCGGGCGCACGCCCGGCTTCGCTCAGATATCCGCCTCGACTTCGTTGCCCTTTTCCTCGAGCCAGTTGCGGCGCGCGGCCGCCTCGCCCTTGCCCATCAGCATCGTCATCTGCCTGACGGTCGATTCGAAATCGAGCTCGCCGAGCGCGACGGGCATCAGGCGGCGCGTGTCGGGGTTCATCGTCGTGTCCCAAAGCTGCTCGGCGCTCATTTCGCCCAGGCCCTTGAAGCGGCTGATGCTCCACTGCGATTCGCGCACGCCGTCCTTGCGCAGCTTGTCGAGGATCGCGTCGAGTTCGCCTTCGTCGAGCGCGTAGAGCTTCTGCGCGGGCTTCTTGCCGCGCGCGGGCGCGTCGACCCGGAACAGCGGCGGGCGCGCGACGAACACGTGGCCGCGCTCGATCAATTGCGGGAAATGCTTGAAGAACAGCGTGAGCAGCAGCACCTGGATGTGCGCGCCGTCGACGTCCGCGTCCGACAGAATGCAGATCTTGCCGTAACGCAGGTTCGACAAATCGACGCTTTCGTCGGGGCTGTGCGGATCGACGCCGATCGCCACGGAAATGTCGTGCACCTCGTTGTTCGCGAACAGCCGGTCGCGCTCGGTTTCCCACGTGTTCAGCACCTTGCCGCGCAGCGGCAAAATCGCTTGGTATTCCTTGTCGCGGCCCATCTTCGCCGAGCCGCCCGCCGAATCGCCCTCGACGAGGAACAGCTCGTTGCGCGCGATGTCCTCGGTTTCGCAGTCGGTCAGCTTGCCCGGCAAAACGGCCACGCCCGAACTCTTCCGCTTCTCGACTTTCTGCCCCGCGCGCGTGCGCGCCTGCGCCTGCTTGATGACGAGATCGGCAAGCTTCTTGCCGTGCTCGACGTGCTGATTGAGCCACAGCTCGAGCGCCGGACGCGTGTACGACGACACGAGCTTCACCGCGTCGCGGCTGTTCAGCCGCTCCTTGATCTGCCCCTGGAACTGCGGATCGAGCACCTTCGCGGAAAGCACGAACGACACGCGCGCGAACACGTCCTCGGCGAGCAGCTTCACGCCCTTCGGCTGCAGGTTGTGCAGCTCGATGAAGCTCTTGACCGCCTGATAGAGGCCGTCGCGCAAGCCCGATTCGTGCGTGCCGCCCGCGGGCGTCGGAATCAGGTTCACATACGATTCACGCACGAGCGAGCCTTCCTCGCTCCATGCGACGACCCACGATGCGCCCTCGCCCTCGGCGAACGTATCGTCGCCCGAACGCGAATCGGCAAAGCGCTCGCCTTCGAACAGCGGAATCAGCAGCTCGCTGCCGTTCATCTCGTCGAGCAGATAGCCGCGCAGGCCGTCATCGTACTTCCAGCTCTGCCGCTCGCCCGTCTTCTCGTTGACGAGCACGATCTCGACGCCGGGCAACAGCACCGCCTTCGAGCGCAGCAACCGTTGCAGTTCGCCCATCGGCAGGTTCGGCGAATCGAAATATTTCGGATTCGGCCAGACGGTCACGCGCGTGCCGGTTTTCTTGTCGCCGCGCGCCGCCGATTGCGTCGCCAGCGGCCGCACCACGTCGCCGTCCGCAAAGCCGAGCGTGGCAAGCTTGCCGTCGCGCCAGACGCTGACGTCGAGCCGCGTCGCGAGCGCGTTCGTCACCGACACGCCGACGCCGTGCAAGCCACCGGAGAACGTGTACGCGCCGCCCTTCGCCTTATCGAATTTGCCGCCGGCGTGCAGCCGCGTAAACACGATCTCCACGACCGGCACGCCTTCGTCCGGATGCAGTCCGAACGGAATGCCGCGGCCGTCGTCCTCGACGGACACCGACTGGTCCGCATGCAGCGTAACCGTGATCAGCTTGCCGTAACCGCCCAACGCCTCGTCGGAGGCGTTGTCGATCACTTCCTGAATGATGTGCAGCGGGTTTTCCGTGCGCGTATACATGCCGGGCCGCTGCTTGACGGGCTCGAGGCCCTTCAGCACCTTGATCGATGCTTCGCTATAGGCCGCTGCGGGCTTTTTCATGGACATAGATCAGTGTCGTCATTCACCGGGACCTTATCCCCAGCTCGTGTGGATAAGGTCGTGGACAAAACGTTGAATTCGATAAAAATTCGAGTCGAAACAAGGACGTGCGCGCCGTGCTCCGAAAGCGGGCGGCGCGCCGCGAACGGCCTGCCCGCGACGCGGCGTATTTTACTGGTTCCGCAACGCCGGATCACAAAGGCTTGCGTTTCGCCTCAAGCGCCTCCCAACGCTCGAGCGCCTCGAGCAGCGCGTCGTCGAGCGCGGCGAAGCGCTCGGTGAGCCGCGCGCCTTCCTGCGGGTCGGTCGCGAAAATCGCGCCGTCCTCGAGCCGCGCGCCGATCGCCTTCTGCTCGGCCTCCAGCGCGGCAATCTTGTCGGGCAGCGCGTCGAGTTCGCGCTGCTCGTTGAACGACAGCTTCACCGTGCGCTGCGCATTGCGGCCTGCCGCGCTCTTCGGCGCGTCGTCCTTCTGGTCTTTCTGATCCTTCGCGCCCGCGGGCTCCTTCGCCGCATGCTTTGCCGCCTGTTCGTCGGCGAGCCGCTGCGCACGCTCGCGCTGCACCTGCCAGTCGGTGAAGCCGCCGACGTACTCGCGCCAACGGCCGCCGCCCTCGGCCGCGATCACCGACGTGACGACGTTGTCGAGAAACGCGCGGTCGTGGCTGACGAGCAGCACCGTGCCGTCATAGTCGGTCAGCAGCTCCTCGAGCAGCTCGAGCGTGGGAATGTCGAGATCGTTGGTCGGCTCGTCGAGCACGAGCACGTTCGCGGGCCGCGCGAACAGACGCGCGAGCAGCAGGCGGTTGCGCTCGCCGCCCGACAGCGACTTGACCGGCGAGCGCGCCCGCTCGGGGGCAAACAGGAAATCGCCGAGATAGCTCATCACATGCTTTTTCGCGCCGCCGATCTCGACCCAATCGCTGCCGGGGCTGATCGTGTCGGCCAAGCTCTTTTCCGGATCGAGCTGCGCGCGCATCTGATCGAAATACGCGAGCTGCAGGTTCGCGCCGGTGCGCGCCACGCCTTCGTCAGGCGCCAACTCGCCGAGAATCAGCTTCAGCAGCGTCGTCTTGCCCGCGCCGTTCGGGCCGACGAAGCCAATCTTGTCGCCACGCATCACCGCCGCCGAGAAACGCTCGACGACGGTACGCTCACCGAAACGTTTCGTCACGTCGGTCAGTTCCGCAACGATCTTGCCGGACTTCTCGCCCTGCGCGACATCGAGCCGCACATTGCCTTGCACGGCGCGACGCTGCGCGCGCTCGCGGCGCATCTGCTCGAGCCTTGCAATGCGGCCGACGCTGCGCGTGCGCCGCGCCTCGACGCCCTTGCGAATCCAGACTTCCTCCTGCGCGAGCAGCTTGTCGAATTTCTCGTTCTCGATGCGTTCGACTTCGAGCTGCTGCGCCTTGCGTGTCTGATACGCGGAGAAATTGCCCGGATACGACAGCAGGCGCCCGCGATCGAGTTCGACGATGCGCGTCGCCACGCGGTCGAGAAACGCGCGATCGTGCGTGATGAACAGCAGCCCCGCGCGCTGCGCGACGAGCCATTCCTCCAGCCAGCGGATGCCGTCGAAGTCCAGATGGTTGGTCGGCTCGTCGAGCAGCAGCACGTCGGGCTGAACGACGAGCGCTCGCGCGAGCGCCACGCGCTTTTGCATCCCGCCGGACAGCGCGTCGACCTGCAACGCTGCGTCGAGCCCGATTTGCGCGAGTGTCGTTGCAACCCGCGTGCGCCAATTCCACGCATCGGCCGCATCGAGCGACGATTGCAGCACGTTCATCCGCGCGAGCAGCGCGTCGTGCTCCGCGCCTTCGGGCGTCTGCGCCAGGCGGTGCGCGATCGCGTCGTAGTCGGCGAGCAGCGCGCGCGCGCCGGCAACGCCGGATGCGACCGCGTCGAACACCGTCTGCCCCGCGTCGAATTCCGGCTCCTGCGGCACATAGACCGTCACGAGCCCCTGCTGGCGCGTGACGAGGCCGTCGTCCGGCTTCGCCAGCTCCGCGACGATCTTGAGCAGCGACGATTTGCCCGCGCCGTTGCGCCCGATGAGCCCGACACGCTCGCCGGCCTCGAGCGAAAAGTCCGCGTGATCGAGCAGCGCGACATGACCGAACGCGAGTTGCGCGCCGGTGATCGAATAAAGCGACATGGGAAAGACAGCAAAGAGGAATCGGACGCACATTGTACCGGGGGCCGCACGCGCTGCCGACATGGCCGGACGGCCTGCCGTGCCGGCGCGTGCGGGGCCGGTGATTTTCCGATCCGACCGGCCGGGCCGATTGACGGGCGGCGGGCTCGGGAAAACCTGTTCGCGACGGCCGCGGCCCACGGCGCGCCCGGTGTGCGCCCGAATGCCCGAATGCCCGAATGCCCGGTTGCCCGGTTGCCCGGTTGCCCGGTTGCCCGGACGCCCGACGCGCAGCGTCAAGCCGCGCGCCGGCTTACTTGACGTTGACCGTGATCGTCTGGCTCAGTTCGGGCCCATACGAGCGGTGCATGCCGTCGCCGAGCTGCAGCGTCAACTTATGCGAACCGGGCGACAGCTTCACGTCGGCCTCGGTCTGCCCCTTGCCGTAGTGCAGCGAATGTTCGTTCGCGGGAATCACTTCGCCCTTCGGAATCGGCTGTCCGTCGATCAAAAGATGATGGTGGCCGGTGTTCGCCGTCATGTCGCCCGCGGGCTTGATGGCCATATCGCCTTCGAGACCGAATTTCAGATGAACGGGGCTCGTGACCGTCGCACCATTGGCCGGCTCGGCAAAATACACGTTGGTTTCCGCGTAAGCGGCGGCGGATGTGCCGAACGCAGCCGCCGCAAACGCACCGGCCAGCCATTTGGTATTGAACATCGCTTTCTCCTATGGAGTTGAAAGGTTATCGAAGGATACACCGTGCGCCAAGCGCCGACGAATCCCTCCTGCAATTCCGGTACCATTGCGCCGTCCCGCCCCGATACGCCGCGCGCGCCGGGCGGGCCGAATGCCGTGTCATTTTCAGAGTGCGATATGAGTGAAGTCATCGAATACAAGAGCTGGGTCTGCCTGATTTGCGGCTGGATCTACAATGAAGCGGAGGGCCTGCCGGACGAAGGCATCGCGCCCGGTACGCGGTTCGCCGATATCCCGGACGACTGGCGATGCCCGCTGTGCGACGTCAGCAAAGAAGAATTCGCGGCTGTGGAATTCTGAGGGTCGGTTGCGCGAACGCCGGCGGCATAGGCCTATGCCGCCGGTCGCGCGCCCGCCCGAATCCGCCGGGAGGGCGCCGGCCGGCCCGCCTCGCCTGCCAGCGCCATGCGCGTCGCAACGCCCTTTCAACGAACGACGCGCGTCGACAGCGCCCCTTTCCCGGAGCGCAAAGGAAGCGGCCGTCGCCTGCGGCGCACACTGGTTCGCGTAGCCAAGCACCTGTTTGCCCGGCTAACGACGCAGCCAAATCGGATACGCGTCTTTATTTCCGCTGAAATCACGCGGCCTACGAAAATGGCCGAAGGCCCGTCGACATGCGGCGAAGCCCGTCTTGCTGCGCGCGCCGGCGTGCAGCGCCACTCCCCGCGCAATTCCCGGTGTGCAGGTGCCGAGCCGATTTATTTAGGAAACTGAACAGAAGCAAACCGTGCGAAAGCGGCGCTCATAACCGCGCGCCCGATCGGCGAGGGTCACGCCATTCACGCCGGCTTGGCGTTCTCTCGGCCCGCTCGTGGCGGCGTCGGTTCGCGCGGCGCGCGCCCTCATCGAGCAGCACGCCTATGCCGCGGCGGGATGCGCGACCGGCCCGCTCGGCGTGCGCCGCCGGGCGCAGCCGCCCAAGTCGCGGCGGCGCTTGACAGACAATCCGCCGCCGCGACGCTGCGCGGCTCAGCGCGGAGCCCGGCCGGTCACTGCTTTCGCGGCGCTCGCACCGCGCCTCGCCCTCGGCGCATACGCGTACCGGAATCGCTCGCGCTTGTGCTCCTCGTCGAAATGCTTGAGCGCGGGCTTGACGAGATCGCTGCGCGCGACGATGCCCACCACACGCAAGCCCCGGGCATCGGCCACCACCGGCAAGCGCTCCAGTTCCCGCACGGCGAGCCGCGTCGCGACGAGCCGGCAGGTCTCGTGCGGCAGCGCATACGCGAGCGTGGGCGCGGCGGCGCGCACGGCTTCACCGGCATTCGCGCGGCGGCCAAGGGCGTCGATCGCGCGCTCGAACGCCGCCCGATCCAGCATGCCCACCAGCGCGCCGCCGCGCGTCACCGGATAAGCGCGATGACGCTGCGTGCGGCTGAAATATTCGACTTGCACGTCGGCGAGTGCCGCATCCGCGTCAATCGTGACGACCGGCTGCGCCATCACCTCATCGACATAGTGCCGCTCGAGCGGATCGACACCGTACTCGCGGTAGATATGATGGCCCCGCCGCGCAATTTTCTCCGTCATGATCGAGCGCTTCATCACCGCAATCGACAAACCGTGAGCAACGAGCGTCGCGGCGAGCAGCGGCAATAGCGCGTTGACGTCGTGCGTGAGTTCGAGCGCGAACACGATCGCCGTGAGCGGCGCGCCGAGCGTGGCCCCGAGCGTCGCCGCCATGCAGACGAGCGGCCACAGCGCGGCCTCGCCGCCTGGCAGCACCGGCCCCAGCAACGTGCCAAGTCCGGCGCCGAGCATCAGCAGCGGCGCAAGCACCCCGCCCGACGTGCCCGAACCGAGCGCGACGACCCAAATCACCGCCTTCACGAGCAGCAGCGCGAGCGCGATGCGCAGCGCCAGATGCCCGTGCAGCAGATCGCCGGTCACGTCATAGCCGACGCCCAGCGCGCGCGGCTCGACCAGCCCGCCGATGCCGACCGCGAGCGCGCCGAGCGCCGGCCACCACATCCAATGCACCGGCAGCTTCCCGAACCAGTCCTCGGTTTTGTAGAGCGCGGCCGACAGCCCGCACGCGAGCGCGCCGGACAGCAACCCCGCGACGATGCATGAACCGAACGCAACCGGCGTTGGCGCAGCGCTCGTCAGCGGAAATAACGGCCCCGCGTCGAACCACACCGCGCGCGCGAAACCGGCCGTCGCGCACGCGAGCGCGACCGGCAGGAAGCTGCGCGGACGCCATTCGAACAACAGCAGCTCGACCGCGAGCAACGCCGCCGCGACAGGCGAGCCGAACACCGCGGTCATGCCGGCGGCGGCGCCCGCGACGAGCAGGGTCTTGCGTTCGGCCGCGGTCAGCTTGACGAACTGTGCGATCAGCGAGCCGAGCGCGCCGCCCGTCATGATGATCGGCCCTTCCGCACCGAACGGGCCGCCGCTTCCGATCACGATTCCCGACGACAGCGGCTTCAGAATCGCCACTTTCGGCGACATCCGGCTCTTGCCGAACAGAATCGCCTCGATGGCCTCCGGAATGCCGTGCCCGCGGATCTTGTCCGAGCCGAAGCGCGCGATGCAGCCGACGATCAGCCCGCCCGCGACCGGCACCACGACCACCCACGCGCCAAGCGCATTCGTTGCGGGCGAGCGGTCCGCGAACGAAAACTGCTGAAAGAAAAACAGATTCGTGAACAGATGAATCAGATTCAGCAGCACATAAGCGGCCAGCGTGCTCGTCAGGCCGATCACGAACGCGAGCGCGATGAGACGCGGCAGCCGCGCGCCCGGGGCGAAATCGCGCTTGTGCGAAACGGAAAGAGACATGATGGAGAAAAAGCGAGCGGTCAATAATCGATTTGAGGCACCTGGAATGCGCCACGCAAGGATTTCAGCTCCGCGCGATGCAACGCAGCGAGCCGCGCGAGCAGCTTCTCGCCGGTCTTTTCCAAATGGACTTCGACCTGCCGCCGATCGACATCGCTCGTCTTGCGCCTGACGAGCCCCAGCTTCTCGCAACGCGACACCAGCGCGACCACGCCATGATGTTGCGCTTGCAACCGTTCGGCCAGCTCGCCGATCGTTGCCCACTCGCGATCCGGATAACCCTTGATATGCAGCAGCAGCAGATATTGCAGCGGCGTGATGCCCTCGCTTTGCGCGGCTTGTTCGGAAAAACGCTCGAAACGCCGCATCTGGTAACGAAACTCCGAAAGCTGCTCGAAATCGGTTTTTTGTAGAACTCGGGAAGCGTCGGTCATCGAGATTCCATGGATCAGTGCACGCGCAAATATATCACAATGTGACGAAAATGCCGGCAAACGGCCCGCGCCGCGCGAGCCGGATCAAGCCACGCGCTGCATCCGCGTCTGCCGGTACAGGCCCGCGATCAGATCCGACTGCGTGACGATGCCGGCAAGCCGATGATCGGCGTCGACCACCGGAATATGGTGATGGCCCCGATCCGCGAACAGCGGCACGAGCGCCGCGATGGGCGTCGTCGTGCGAACCGTTTCGACATGCGTGGCCATCAGCGAACGGATCTCGCGCGCAGAAGCGGGCTGGATGGCCCCGCGCCAGCGCGGGCGGCCGTGTGCGGCGAGGTCCGCGCGGGTGACGATGCCGACGACGCGCGACGACGCATCGACGACCGGCAGCGCCTTGATCCGATGCCGATTCAGCAGCGCGAGCGCGGCGGACGCCGGCGCTTCGGGTCGCACGCTCAACGCGGGACAGGTCATCACGTCGGCCGCCGACAGCGTGTCGAATGTCCGCGCATACGCGTGCATTTCGGCGTCCTGAACCAACGCTTCGAGATCGTCGGGCGCAATGTCGAGCCATTCGTCCCGTCGCCGCAGCGCCTCCTCGAGATCGGCCCGGGTGAAGTCCATCGCAACAGGCTGCGGCGGGCCGCCGTGCTGCGCGCCCGGCTTCGCAAGCGCGTTGCCATGCGGATAACGGTGCCCCGTCAGCGCGTGATAGACGAGCGCCGCGCCAAGCAACGCCATCGATTGCAACAGAATCGGGACGACGATGAAATGAAAGCCCAGCGCATGGATCGCGGGGCCGCCAATGACAGCCGTCAGCGCAACCGCGCCCGATGGCGGATGAACGCAGCGAAACGCGAACATCCCGGCGATGGCAACCGCGATCGCCGCCGCCGCTGCAAATACCGGATCGCCAATCCATCGCGCGCAAGCCACACCGACCGTCGCCGCAACGAAATTGCCGCCGATCAACGACCAAGGCTGAGCGAGCGGACTGGCGGGCACCGCGAACAGCAACACCGCGGACGCGCCCATGGGCGCGACGAGCAGCGGCGCATGTGCGACCTCCCCCGGCATCGCACGCATGATGCAACCGACAAATGCAATACCGACGAACGCGCCGATACAGGAGCGCAGCCGTTCACGCCGGCTCAACGTGACCGGAAGCGGAACGAAATGGTGCAGCCACGTGCATAACTGCGCAAACGGGAAAACGAAGCGAAACGGCATCGGAATGACGAAGTGATGGTCGACGTGCGCCGGCAAGCGGCGGGCGCGGAAATTATATGTGATTGTGATATATTTGGCGACGACCATCCTGATGGGAAGACGTCATTCGCCGCACGCTGGTTGGGGTTGTGCGTTTTATGTTTTGTGCTTTGCGTTGCCTGAGTGCGGGGAAATCGGCAATCGCGTGCTCCTTGGCGGCGACGCACACTACGTCCACGTCTTTCGAACCCGGCGCATGCGACGCTCAGCGTCCGACCCTCATCGATTCCCTTCACTCATATCGCTTTGATATACTCTGTCCTCGTCGGCGGACACCGAATCGATTCGGCCGGCATTTGCCGATCGGCAACATCGAAGCCTGCATTGCTTCGTCTGAAGACTGTAGCCATCCAGCGGAGGCAGCGCTGCGATACAGCTGGGGCGAAGTCATCAACCACGCTTCATGACATATCAGCGCACGTTATTCACACACTCGCTGATATTCCGCCAAGGCAGTTGGGACAAGGCTTGGTTTGACCCGCTTTCATCAAGCGCCGCCCCATGCCGCTCAAACTATCCGCTCCCCGTAGTTCAATGGATAGAACAAGCGCCTCCTAAGCGCTAGATACAGGTTCGATTCCTGTCGGGGGGACCAGTCATGCTCCCAGCCACCCCCAAGATTCACAAGAAATCGCCCGCTCAGGCCCGTGTGGCGGCCTTCTAGCACCCATCGTCACCCAACGTTGCTCAGTGACAGCCGGAGAAAGTGTTGGTATTTTTGTTGGTATCAGCAGATACCAACAATGCCTCTCACCGACGTACAGGTACGGAACTGGCAGCAACCTCAGCTAGAGAAGGCTTCGAGCCGTTCTACGCTCAGGACAACAAGTGCTATTTGCGTCACATGGCCACCAACACAATCGCAACCGCACCGGCAAACCCTCACCGGTCGTTTTCAGCTGCGGAACTAAAGTGGAGAGAGCAATTGATCGCTTATCTCGATCTGGCGTCGGAAGACAAGTTGATTGAGGAGTGTCATCAATGCAGCCCCAGCGCTGCATTGACCGCCTGCACTCCGTCACGGCCGTCGACCGTCATGACGCCCTTGAGCCAAGCACGCCACAGCGCGGGATTGCGTTGCAGCGCGCGGCGCGCGGCTGTCGACGCATCGAGCTTGTCCTGCAACATATCCGCGATGATCCGGTTCTCAAGATCGACGTCGAACGTGAGTTGCGTAAAGAACCGCCCCAGGTTGGCACATTCGCCGGCAAAGCCCGCGCGCGTCACCGTGTTGACTGTCGCGCCGCCATAGTTCGGACCGAAGTACGCATCGCCGAGCGCGAGGTAGCGCAGATGAAACTTCGTGTTCATCAAATGCGGCTCCCACGCGAGAAACACGATCCACTTCCTGTCGCGCCCGGCGCGCTCGACCTGGGTCAGCATGCCGGTCTCGCTCGACTCGACGATCGACCAGTTGCCGAGGCCAAATGCATTGTCGGCGATCATTTTCTTGATGTTCTGATTCGCGGGCGCGCCCGGCTCGATCCCGTAGATGCGGCGGCCGAATTGGTCCGCGCGCCTGGCAAGATCGGCGAAGGTTCGCACGCCGGCGTCCGCGACGTAATCCGGCACGGCGAGCGTAAACTTCGCGCCGCTCAGATTCGCGTGCAGCACGTCGATCGCGTGCTCGTCTACGAACGGCTTCACGAGCGGGCCTTGCGCGGGCATCCAGTTGCCGAGGAACACGTCGATCTGCCCTTTTTTCAGGCCCTGGTAAGTGATCGGCACCGACAGATTCGAGACGCTCTGACGGTAGCCGAGCGCCTTCAGGATCACGCCGGCCACCGCGTTGGTCGCGTCGATGTCGGTCCATCCCGGCCCGGCCATGCGCACCGTCTCGCAGGTTTGCGGTTGCGCCGCGTGCGCGGGCCGCGCCGGCTGCGCCAACGCCAGCATGCCTGCAAGCGCGCACGTCAGCGCGGCAATCCAGCGGCTTTTCATGGTGACCTCCGTATGGCGTAAACGATCAGCGCGCCGCGCGCGGAAAACGTGCGAGTGCCTCCAGCGCATCGAGTTCGAGGTGATTGCGCATGTAGCGCTGGCTCGCATCGTTGAACGGCTGCCAGTCCCACGCGTGGATTCGCCCTTGCGTGGTCGCGGCGAAATGAAAGCGGCGCCGGCGCTGGCTCGCGATCACGTCGCGATGCAGCGCGGGCAGATCCCAGCGGCGCGCGATCTCGGCGCGAAACGCATCTGCGAGCGGCGCAGCCTCGGAATCGGCCGTCAGATTGCGCAGTTCATGCGGATCGCGCGAAAGATCGTAGAGTTGATCCGGATCGGCCGGCGAATGGATGAACTTGCATGCGCCGCGCCGAAGCATCACGATCGGCGCGACGGCCCCTTCCGCCAGATATTCGCCGATCGCCTCGTCATGCCCCGCGTCGCCCCGCAGATGCGCAACGAGGCTTTGCCCGTCGACCGGATCGGGCCACACGGTGCGCCGCTCGCCCATCGCAAGCTCGACGAGCGTAGGCAGCAGATCGACATGCGACACCGACGCCGCCACGCGGCGCGCGGCGAAGCGCCCCGGCGCATGCACGATCAGCGGCACGCGCACGCCGCCTTCGAAGAACGTCATCTTGTACCAAAGGCCGCGCTCGCCGAGCATATCGCCGTGGTCGGACGTGACGATCACGATCGTCTCGCCGGCCATGCCGGTTTGCGCGAGCGCATCGAGAATCGCGTCGAACTGCGCGTCGACATACGACAGCGCGCCGTAATACGCGCGGCGCGCGTGGCGAACTTGCTGTGCGCTCGGCGGCGTGCGGTCGGTCTCGCAAACGCGGCGCAGCCGCTGCGAGTGCGGATCGCTCTCGTCGAACGACAGCGACGTATGCGGCGCATCGATATCTTCGTCGCGATAGCGGTCCCAGTATTCGCGGGTGATCGCATACGGATCGTGCGGATGGGTGAGCGAGGCGACCATGCAGAACGGCCGCTCGTCGCGGCCTGCGGCCCGCTCCCGCGCAAGGTCGAAAAGCTTCTGGCGCGAAGTGAACGTGACCTCGTCGTCGAAATCGAGCTGATTGGTGCGCACGCAGGGGCCGGCGTCGATCACCGAACTCATGTTGTGATACCAGCTAGGCCGGACGTCAGGGCGCTCCCAATCGGGCACCCAGCCGAAATCGGCCGGATAGATGTCTGTCGTGAGCCGCTCCTCGAAGCCGTGGAGCTGATCGGCGCCGCAGAAATGCATCTTGCCCGACAGGATCGTCCGATAGCCGGCCGCGCGCAGATAGTGCGCGAACGTCAGCGTTTGCGCTGGAAATTCCGCCGCGTTATCGTAAGCGCCGATGTGCGACGGCAGTTTGCCCGCCAGCATCGAGAAGCGCGCGGGCGCGCACAACGGGCTCGCGCAATAAGCGGAATCGAACACCACGCCTTCGCGCGCGAGCGCGTCGATGCGCGGAGTCGACGATACGCGGTGGCCGTATGCGCGCAACGCAAGCGGCGTCATCTGATCGGCCATCAGAATAAGGATATTCGGCTTCTTGCTAAGGCTCATGGACCGGGGCGGCTAGAATCGTGACGGATTGCGCAGGAGCGCCACGTTGCACGACACACCGTCCGCCGCGCGACGAACAATGCGCGATGGACAGTTCCATGCGGGCAACCTGCGTGCGTTTCGTCGAGGAACCGACCCGCGTACTATCGCCGCTCGGATATCCCGTGTGAAGACGCCGGGCGCTTATGGAAACATAAGAGGAACTTATGCCGGAACAGGATCGCCTGCCGCCGCTGCCGACGCTGGCGGTATTCGAATCGGCCGCACGCCTCGCCAGCTTCACGGCGGCCGCGCGCGAACTCGGCTCGACTCAGCCGGCGGTCAGTCAGCGGGTCGTTCAACTCGAAACGGATCTGGGCGCGCCACTGTTCGAACGCGGATATCGCGGCGTCACGCTCACGCCCGAGGGCGAGCGGCTGTTCGAGGCGGTGCGGCACGGCCTCGATGCGATTCGCATCGCGAGTGCCGGTATCCGCGCACGCCGCGAGCGCGAAGCGCTGACGATCCTCACCGATTTCGGGTTCGCAACGTACTGGCTGATGCCTCGGCTCGCGCGGCTGAAAGCGGCGTTGCCCGATTTGAACGTGAAGATCGTCACGTCGCAGCATGCGTATGATCCGCAGCGCGACCGCGCCGATATCGCCATCGCATTCGGCAGCGGCGACTGGGCGCCATGCGCGTCGACGCGGCTGTTTCAGGAAGCGGTAACGCCCGTTTGCTCGCCCGCGTTTCGCGCCGCGCATCCGAGCGCCACGTCGCCGTCAGGCTTGGCCGGCCTGCCGTTGCTGCATGTACAGCCAACCGACCCCGAACGCTGGCTGTCATGGCGCGGCTGGTTCTCGGCCCAGTCGCTCGATGCGCCCGACGAGCGGTGCGGGATGATGTTCAACAGCTATGCGCTCGTTATCCATGCCGCGCTGATGAACCAGGGCGTCGCGCTCGGCTGGACGCCGCTCGTCGACGAACTCGTCGCGAACGGCCAGTTGGTCCGGCTGTTCGATGCGCCGGTCACCACCTCGCGCGGCTATTTTCTCGTCCGCCCGGCCGCGCGGCCCGAAGCGGCCGCGGCGCCGCGCTTTCGGCGGTGGCTGCTTGCCGAATGCGGTTGATCAGCGCGGCTAAACGAAATATCCGAAAGCACGCCGACACGCCGCGAAACCGGGCAAAGCCGCCGGCACAGGTTCCTGCCAAGCGGCTGGATTTTGGCGTAGCCTGTTCCCGGAGGCGCGCTTTGCTGCGATGATCGATATCGCGCCAAAGCGCCACAAGCGGCTTGCCGCGTCCGACTCTTGCCCACCTTAGCGCGATGAACCCGAACCTGCCCGATCCGGTCAAGCCCAAACGCCGGCGCCCTTCGAACCTCGCACTCAACGTGTTCGCCGTGCTGATCGGCATCGTCACGTTCGGCCTCGGCGCGGCCTGGGTGATTTATCGCTGGTACGTCGATCGTGAAGCGCCCTACTTCGCGATTCCGCTCGTCTTTTCCGTGCCGGTGATCGTCGCTGTCGCGGTGCGCGGCATCTGGGAATGACGCGCATCCGGCCATGATGCCGCGCTCCGTGATGCGGCGTGCGGCCGATGCCGTGCGGCACGGCGCCCGCAGCCCGGACGGCCGCGCCGACCGTGCGATGTCCGCGCCGGCTCGCGTGTCCGCCGACGGCACGGCCGCGCGCCATCGCCCTGTATCGGCCGCACGCGGCGGCCGGAATGCCCGCGTTTATCGCTCGACGGCCCGCGCGACTTCATTCGACGCGTACCACAGCCGATAGCGCACGTCGAACCCGCTCGGCACATAGACGACGATCGGCAAACGGCTGTTGTAACTCAGCAGATAACCGCTCCCCCTGACGGGCACGAAGTCCTCGCGTGCCGCCTGCGACGGGCACGCCATCAGCGTGGCGGCCGGGCCCTTCGCATCGACGAGGGAATAATACGAATAGCCCCAGCCTTGCACGGTCTCATGCTTAAGATCGCCGCCGAACCAGTGAGAATTGCAGTCAACCTGCATCGTCTTGCCGACAATCAGCTCGACCCGGATGTCGTCCTCCTGACGCTCGGCCGGCAGCGCGATCACCACGCGCTTCTGGCCCGGCTTGGCAGCCGGAAACATCTTGACGTCGTTGGCCGACAGTTTCGGCGCCGATGCCGCATCGGCGGCCGCGTCGGGCGACGGCTCACTCGCCGCGACCGTGAATCCGCAAAAGCCGGCGAATACCGCGACGCAAGCTGCATTGGCGGCAGAACGAATGACTGACTTCATCCAGTACTCCCAAAAAAGTTGACCATGCGCGAAGCGGCACGCGCGCCGCCTGCGTGCCCCAATTATCGCTTACGCGATTGTAATGTGCGGACACAATTCGTCTCGAACTTGGTATAGGCGTGGGCTTCCTAACTCAGTAAAACGACGGGGAAAACAGTAAACAGGGAGAACACCATGCTAAAACGGCTCATTGCGTTGGGGACCGCCGCGCTGCTTGCAGGCTGTGTCGCCGTGCCGGACGGCGGCTACGGCTACGATTACGGACAGCCGGCCTACCCCGGCGGTTATGTGTATGACCAGGGCTACGCCCCCGTGTACGGGACAGTCAATATTTGGGGCGGCGGAGGCGGCGGCTGGCGTGACCACGATCATTGGCGCGACGGCAACTGGCGTGGCGATCGCGGCAATGGCTGGCAAGGCAACGGGCATGGCGATCGCGGTAACGGCTGGCAGGGCGGCCGCGGCAATGGCGGCGGCGATCACGGCAACGGCTGGCAAGGCAATTGGCATAGCGATCGGGGCAACGGCTGGCAAGGCGGCCGCGGCAACGGCGGCGGCGATCGCGGCAACGGCTGGCAGGGCAATTGGCATAGCGATCGGGGCAACGGCTGGCAAGGCGGCCGCGGCAATGGCGGCGGCGATGGCGCCGGCGGCGGCCGGCATTGAGGTTGCTTCCGAGAGATCGGTCCAAGAGACCGGCCGGCCGTCAATTTGCAACGAGATGTATCAAAACGGCTGCCGATGCGCGTGATTCGAAACCGGCAATCGCGCGCCCGCCAATCGCGATTTGATCCCGGATCACGCCCGGCCCCGCTTCGTCCGAGCACGCGTAGCCTCGCGCGTGCGGAGCGCCGATCAACGTGCTCTTACCCGAGCCGGGGCCGCCGGTGACGACGAACCCGCGCCCGACACGTCAACGTCGACCCCGGCGCACGCGTTCAGCGCTGCTCGCCGCGCGTGCGCCGCGCTTTTCACGCATTGGCGATGCGCCGCCCCGCGCGTTGCGTCACCGATGCCGCCGTCGCAACGCTGCGCAGATCGGTGAGGAACGAATCGCGCCATACCGACAGATCGTTGCCGCGCAGCCGCGCGAGGTTGTCCGCGTGGCGCGCCTGCCGCTCGTCGAGCGGCATCGCGAGCGCACGCTCGAGCGATTCCGCCATCTGCGACAAATCGTAAGGATTCACGAGCAATGCGCCCGGCAGTTCCGCCGCCGCCCCCGCGAACTCGGACAGCACGAGCACGCCCGGATTATCGGCATCCTGTGATGCGACGTACTCCTTCGCGACGAGATTCATTCCGTCTCGCAACGGCGTCACGTAGCCGACTTGCGACAGCCGGAACAACGCCATTAGCAGATTGCGCTCGTACTTGCGGTTCAGATACTGGATCGGCGTCCAGTCGAGCTGTGCGAAACGGCCGTTGATGCGCCCCGCCTCGCCTTCGAGCGTCTGGCGAATACGCTGATAGGTCTGCACGTCCGAGCGCGTCGGCGGTGCGATCTGCACGAGCGATACGCGCCCCTGCCAGCCGGGTGCGTTCGCGAGCATCCGCTCGAACGCCTGAAAACGCTCGACCAAGCCCTTCGAATAATCGAGACGGTCGACGCTGATCACGAGCTTGCGATCGCGCATCGAATCGCGCAGCGCCTTGACCGCCTTGCGCGATCCGTACTCGACGGCCGCCTTGCCGATTGCGTCCGGATAGATGCCGATCGGATAGGCCGCGACCTTCACGACCCGGCCGTGCGCATGCAGCATCCCGTCTTCGCTCGACGTGCCGAGCCCACGCCGCTCGATGTAATCGACGAACGACTGCTTGTCGCCTTCCGTTTGAAAACCGACCACGTCATACGCGCACATGAATTTGATCAGTTCTTCGTGTGGCGGCACCGTGCGCAGAATTTCCGGCGTGGGAAACGGAATGTGCAGGAAAAAGCCTATCGGATTTTTTATGCCGAGTTCGCGCAAGCAATGCGCAAACGGCAGCAGATGATAGTCGTGCACCCAGATGATGTCGTCGGGCTGAATGAGCGCGCTCAACTGCTTGGCGAGCGCGGAATTCACGCGCAGATAGCCCGCGTACTCCTGCCGGTCGAAACGCGCGAGATCGACCCGGTAGTGGAACACCGGCCAGAGCGTCGCGTTCGAGAACCCCCGATAGTACTGGTCATAGTCACGCCGCGTCAGGCCGACAGTGGCATAGGTGACCTTGCCGTCGCGCTCGATCACCGGCTCGCCAGCCTCCCCGACGATGTCGCCGCTCCAGCCGAACCAGATGCCGCCCGTTTCCTTCAGCGCGTCGAGCACCCCCACGGCAAGCCCGCCCGCTGTCGGACGCGCATCCTGGCCGGCCGCCACGCGATTCGATACCACGATCAATCTGCTCATTACGGCTACCCTCCTGTTTGCTGATTGCCCGGTACAACGGAAACCGTCCCCGTCGAAGCGAGCAAGTCGCATGCCACTTGCGACATTTCAAGCGTTAAACATGCAAACACATGTAACAACGGCGCGTTCACGCATCCTGATCGATGCCGAGATCGCGTTGATAGTCGAGCCCTTCCGGGCGTGCGCCGCCCTGGTTGTGATCGCCGTCGGACGGATGTGCGGGTGCCGAGCCGGCGGGCGCGGGGGAAGTCGGTGCGTTGACCGGCTGCTGCGAGCCGGTGCCGGCGTCGCGCACCCGTGGTTCGGCGCGCTTGGAGCGGCGCATGGCAGGGTGTCTCATGATCAGCGCGGCGCGTAGCCGCCGTCGAAACAGTCCATGGTCAATTAGTGTAGGAGCCATTCAGTTAGTTCGCGGTAACAATGACATTCAATTTGTAACGATTCGACCCCCGCGCCCTGCTTTGCACCACAATGCCAAAGATTGCCCGCGCGATGCGCGCGGCATACGTTTGTCAATTTTTTGCATTTCTCGTCGGACAATTGCAGAACAATGGCACTACGCTTGCGGTGCCTGCGCCGCAGCGCAGAAAGACAGGATCGCAATCAGGGATGAACCATCGCATCGCAACGCCCGCACGCAGTGGGGCGCGCAGTTGGGCGGCATGGGCCGTGCTCGGCGCCGCCGCATGCTCGGCACTCTTGTCGGGCTGTAACTCGCTGTATAGCGAAGGAGCGACGGCAGGCGCCGGTATCGCCGGCGCGGCCATCGCGTCGAAAGTCACCACAAACGCCTCCGTCGCAACCGGCATCGGCCTCGGCGCCGTCGCCGGCGCACGCGCGGGCGTTCAGTACACTCAGCGCGTCGCGCACCGCTACACGCAGGCGAAGATCGCCGAGGCGGCCGGGCCTCTGGACGTCGGTGGCGTCGCCCCGTGGTCGGCGCATCATTCGTTCCCGATCGAAGACGACGAACACGGCCGCGTGACCGTCAGCCGGCTCATCAGCGTCGGGCCGCTCGACTGCAAGGAAATCGTCTTTTCGGTCGACACCAACGCGAAGCCGGGCGCGCCGACCCAATCGGGCTTCTATATCGCGACGCTCTGCCGGGACGGCCAAACGTGGAAGTGGGCGTCCGCGGAGCCGGCGACCGAGCGCTGGGGAGCACTGCAATGAGCGCGGCCACGCGCGCGGTACTGCCGCTCGCGGCCGCCCTCGCCCTGGCCGCCGCGGCGGCCGGGCTCACCGGCTGCGGTTCGGTCGGCGCGGCAAGCGGCGCGCTCGCGGGCGCCGCGACGGGGTTGGTCACCGCGAACCCCGCGGTCGGCGTCGGCGTCGGCATCGCGGTGCAGGCCGCGACAGACGAAGCCGTCAATCGCACGATGAAGCAGTTGCACAAGAATCAGCAGGATGCGATCGCGCAGGCAGCGGCAGGCCTTGCGGTCGGCGAGACCCGCGCATGGCGGGTAAAGAACGTCGTGCCGCTCGAAAACGGCGAAGGCGAAGTACGCGTGACGCGCGCGTTCACGACGCCGCTTGCGCTCTGCAAGGAATTTGCGTTCTCGGTGAAGGACGGCGCACGCGCCGACTGGTATTTCGCGAGCGCATGTGAAGGCCAGCATGGCTGGCAATGGGCGGCGGCGGAGCCGGCGGTCGAGCGCTGGGGCAATCTGCAGTGATGCGGTGACCGAAGCGGCGTAGCCACGACAAGCCGCGCGCAAGCGCTGCGATCCGATACGTTGCCCACGCCGTTACCGGCTGACATCGCTGGCAGCGCCCACGCCTCGCTGCCAGCGGAAAACATCCCGACAAGCGACAGCAACCGGCGGCTGCGTCGCCACCCCGCGCCGGATCAGGACTCGACGTCCTCGAGACTGAAGATTTCCGTTTGGTCGTTGTACGAGAAGATCTCGCCATACCGGCCCCAGTCGATCACCGCGTCGAGCGTCTCCTCGGCCGCGCCATCCGACAGGAAATCCTCGAGCTCCTGCTCGAAGCGCACGCGCGGCGCACGATGCCCCGGCCGCTCGTTGAGCACCTTCTTGATCCGCGCGGCGAGCGGCACGTGGCGCAGCAGATGCTCGGCGAACATGATCTTGCGCTCCTGCGTGCCGAACTCGGCGAACACGCGCCCGGGCGGGGTCAGGAACACGTCGCCCTCGCGCACGTCGGCGAACCCGAGATGCTGCAGCACTTCGGCGATCGGGAACAGATCGTCGACCTCCAGATGCAGCGTGCGCGCGATTTCCGGCATGTCCGCGCGGCCGTGGTACGGCGCCATCGCCAACGTTTCGATCAAGCCGGCCATCAGGTTCGTCGACACCCGCGGCAGCCAGCTTCCAAGTTCCAGCCCCTTTTTCGTCGCCTCGCCGAGCTGGCGCGCGGTCATCTTCGCGTAGATGTCGTCGACGAGCCGGCGGAACGCCGGGTCGAGGCGATTGCGCGGGTGCTTGAACGGCACCTTGATCTCGGCGATCACGCGGCCCGGGTTCGACGACAGCACGAGAATCCGGTCGCACATGAACACCGCTTCCTCGATGTTGTGCGTGACGATCAGCACCGATTTGATCGGCATGCGGCCCTGCGTCCACAGATCGAGCAAGTCGGTGCGCAGTGTTTCGGCGGTCAGCACGTCGAGCGCGGAGAACGGCTCGTCCATCAAGAGCAGCGTCGGATCGACGACCAACGCGCGCGCGAAGCCCACGCGCTGACGCATGCCGCCCGACAACTCGCGCGGATACGCGTTCTCGAAGCCGTCGAGACCGATCAGGTCGATCGCGGCGAGCGCGCGCTCGCGACGCTCGCGCGCGCCGACACCGAGCGCCTCAAGCCCGGCCTCGACGTTCTGCAACACGGTGAGCCAAGGAAACAGCGCGAAGGTCTGGAACACCATCGCGACGCCTTCGGCCGGGCCCGACAGCGGCTTGCCCAGATACGTGACCTCGCCGCCCGTCGGTTCGATCAGGCCGGCGATGATGCGCAACAGCGTCGACTTGCCGGAGCCCGAGCGGCCGAGCAAGCCGACGATCTCGCCCTCGCGCAGCGACAGGTTCGCGCCGTCGAGCACGAGGAGTTCGCCCTGGGTCTTATTGAAGCCGCGACTCACGTTGTCGACGCGCAGGATTTCGTCGCCCAGGCGCGGCGCGCTCGGCGCCGGGGTCTGAACAGGGGCGTTCACAGCATTCAGGTTTTGCATCGCGTTTCGCTCTCGGTCGGTCTCGATAGGCAGACAGGCAGACAGGTTTCGAATCTCGCTCAATCGAGACGAAGCTTCGCTTCGGCGTACGCGTACAGCGGACGCCACAACAGACGGTTGAACAGCGTGACGAACAGGGACATCACGGCGATGCCGAGAATGATCTTCGGATAATCGCCCGCGGCCGTCGTCTGCGCAATGTACGCGCCGAGACCGTGCGCCTGGATCTTGGTATCGCCCCATTGGACGAACTCGGACACGATGCTCGCATTCCACGCGCCGCCCGACGCGGTGATCGCGCCCGTCACGTAATACGGGAAGATGCCCGGCAGGATCGCCTGGCGCCACCATTGCCAGCCGCGGATACGGAAATTGGTGGCCGCTTCGCGGTAATCGTTCGGGTACGAGGTCGCGCCCGCGATCACGTTGAACAGGATATACCACTGGGTGCCAAGCACGATGAGAGGCGACAGCCAGATGTCGGCGTTCAGGTGGTAGCGCGCGATCACGATCACGAACACCGGAAACAGCAGGTTCGCCGGAAACGCCGCGAGAAACTGCGCGAGCGGCTGCACCTTCTCGGCGAGCGCCGGCCGCAGGCCGATCCATACGCCGACCGGCACCCAGATCAACGACGCGAGCGCGATCAGCAGCGTGACGCGCAACAGCGTGATGAGGCCCAGCACGAACACGCGGCCCACTTCGTCGAGCGTCACCCCGGTTTTCACGTATGCGACCACGCGCCACACCACGTAGAGCGTGCCGGCGATCACGAGAATCGCCCAGCCGATATCGGCCAAGCGCGACGCCTTCTTCTCGACGCGCGGCATCGAGAAGCGGACCGCGTCGAGCGACGGCACGCGCAGCGGAATCCGCGCGGCCTTCGCGAAGAACCAGCCGGCCGGCACGAGAAGCTGATGGATCAGGCGCGTGCGGCGCACCAGATCGAGCAGCCACGATTCCGGCGCGTTGCCCGAACTCGTGTTTTCCATCCGGAACTTGTCCGCCCACGCGACGAGCGGACGGAACAGCAATTGATCGTAAGCGAGGATCACGACGGTCATCGCCAGAATCACCCAGCCGACCGAGCCCAGGCTCTTCTCGGCGATCGCCTGGGCGAGATACGCGCCGATCCCCGGCAGCGTGATCGTATGATTGCCGACCGTGATCGCCTCGGAGGCGACGACGAAAAACCAGCCGCCCGACATCGACATCATCATGTTCCAGATGAGACCCGGCATCGAGAATGGCACTTCGAGCTTCCAGAAGCGCTGCCACGCGGTCAGGTGAAAACCGCGCGAGACCTCGTCGAGATCGCGCGGCACCGTGCGCAGCGACTGGTAGAAGCTGAACGTCATGTTCCACGCCTGGCTCGTGAAGATCGCGAAGATCGCGGCAAGCTCGGCGCCGAGCACGCGGCTCGGGAACAGCGCGAGGAAGAACGTGACCGTAAAAGAAATGTAGCCGAGCACGGGCACCGACTGCAGGATGTCGAGGATCGGCACGAGCACCATCCCCGCGCGGCGGCTCTTCGCGGCAAGCGTGCCGTAGACGAGCGTGAACACGAGCGAGGCGACCATCGCCGCGAGCATCCGCAGCGTCGTGCGCAGCGCGTACTCAGGCAGGTTCGCGGGATCGAGCGAGATCTTCTGCGTGTCGAGCGTCGTGATCGGCGCCATCGTCTCGTGAAAGCCGATCGACGCCATCGCGATCAGGCAGATGATCAGCGGAAACGCGACGAAATCCCAGCGGTTGGGCAATACGCGCCATGCGGACGCATTGGCGGTGCGGTTCGGATCGAGGAGTCCGAGATCCATCAGGCGCCCTCCCCGGCAAAGCCGTGCGAATCAATAAAAGAAGCCAGAAAGAGAATGTGACTCATGGCAAGGCGCACTTGCGCGGTAATTCATTTCGACAGCGACGACGCGAAAGCGGCTGCACGCGCACCGAGGTCGCCGGCTTTCCCCGCGAACGGAACCCACCCGGCTTCGCGACGGCACGACACTACACCATCCGGTATTTCAGGCACAACCTTTTGGGCAACGAATCGAAGAAATCCGGCGTTGCCGCGCAACAATCGCCCGAAACCCGCACACGGGCAGGCGGACGACGAAACGGACGGCAAGCGGACGGCGGACGGACGGATCGACGAGGAAGGGCGTGCGCCGGCTGGCCTCGCTGCTGCGCCGCAACGCCGAATTATGCCGTGATCCGGTGCCGCCGTGAACCCGCATGGCGGGCACCCATGCGGCGACGCGGCGCAGCCGGTGACACCTGACTGGCAGACAGCGCGCCGAAGCAGGTTATGATGGGTGCTGGCTCCGAACGCAAGCGCGGCGGGAAACCGCGCGAGCCGGCAAGAGCCGATGGTCAATCAGCCGGAGGAAATGAATGGCAGGAAATCTGGTTATCGTATGCCGCGACCAGGACGCCGACGCGTTCGATCAACTAATGCACGAGTACGGCTCGTTCCAGACGCGGCTATCGTCGACGGCTTGGTATCTGAACATGAACATCGTTCCCGAGACCCTTCAGGAGACGATCCTCGATCGGCTCGGCAAGTACACGACGCTGTATATCTTCGAAGCAACGAGCGTGACCTACAACACGATCGACAGCAACGCCGCCGAAACACTCAGCACGCTGTTCGGCGAATAACCGGCCCGCGGCGCCCGGCAAAGCCCGGGCGACCGCCCCGCCTGGCGCCCGGGCTTTCAGCCGCGGCGCGCATCAGGGCACCGTCGCCGGTTCCGACTTCGGCATCACGTCGAACGGGAACGTCATCACCACCCGCAGGCCGCCCTGCTCGCGGTTGCCGACTTCGCACGCACCGCCCGTGCGCGCCACCAGCCGATCGACTATCGCGAGCCCCAGCCCGCTATGTCCGTTGCCGCCGCGCGCCGGATCGAGGCGCACGAACGGCCGGGTCGCATCGGCCAGATCGCGCGGCGCGATGCCCTGGCCGTGATCGCTGACCTCGAGGGTGTAGCCGTCGGCGGTCCGCGCCGTCGAAATCACCACGGGCGGCGCGCCATACGCGTGCGCATTGTCGAGCAGATTCGACAGCACGCGGTCGAGCGTCGCGGTGGGCAGCTTGAAGCCCGGCCCGGCCGCCAGCTCGGTCTGCACGGCAGGCGCATTCGGCGCGACCGCGCGGTAGGTGCGCGCGATCCGCTCACACGCCTGATCGACGGGCACGATCTCGCTGCGATCGACGCCGCCGTGCGCAAATACGAGGAACTGGTCGACGATATGCGTCATCGAATCGACGTCGCGCACCACGCCGTCGCGCAGCCGCGCGTCTTCCATCATCTCCGCGCGCAGCCGCATCCGCGCGAGCGGCGTGCGCAGATCGTGCGCGACGCCCGCGAGCATCACGGCGCGATCGTTTTCCGCCCGCGACACCTGCTGCACCATTTGATTGAAACCCCGCGTGAGCTGGCGCAACTCGCGCGGCCCGCGCTCGGCGAGCGGCGGCGGCACCATCCCGCGGCCGAAGCGCGCCACCGCGCGGGCGAGCGAACTCAGCGGCTGCTGCAATTGCCACGCGGCAAACAGCGCGGCCATCACCGCGGCCGAAAAGATCATGGCGAGCCAAATCACCATCCGGTCGAACGAACGCGGCGGCCGCAACGGCTGTACCGGCACGACGATCCAGTTGCGGTCGTCCGGCTGCTTGACCCATACCACTGGCGGATGGCCGGGCGGGCCGACCCGTACTTGCGTGCCGGACGGCAGACGCTCGCGCAGGTCCTCGGTGAAACGCTTGAGCGGCGACGGAAGATCGTCCTCGTTGCCGTCGGCCGGCACATCGCTGCTCGCCGGTGCGACGAGCCGCACGCGCGACGGCAACGGCTGATCCGGCGAGCGCTCGACATGCTGGCGCACCGCGTCGACGAGAAACGCGGCCTCCTCGACTGCATAGCGCGTCTGCACCCGGTTGCGTTCGAGCTTGATCGCGAAGAACCACGCGAAGTGCGACAGCAACAGCACACAGACGACGAGCAGCGCAAGCCGGCCGAACAGCGAATCAATGGGCTTGCGCATGAGCCTCGCCGTTCGGCACGAACACGTAGCCGCGGCCCCGCACCGTCTGAATGAAACGCGGCGTCGACGGATCGGTTTCGAGAATCCGGCGCAAGCGCCACACCTGCACGTCGATCCCGCGATCGGTGCCGTCGTATTCGGGGCCGTGCAGCAGTTCGAGCAGGCGCTCGCGGGTCAGCGTGCGCAACGCGTGGCTGACGAAGATCTTCAGCAGCGCGAATTCGCTGCTCGACAGCGTCGCCGGCCGGCCGTCGACGGCGAGCGTGCGCGCCTGGAAATCGAGCACGAAACGGCCGAATGCGTAAGGCTCGCGCTGCTCCGGCGCGGCGGCCGACGGCGTCGCGCGGCGGCGGCGCAGCACCGCCTGCACGCGCGCAAGCAGTTCGCGCGGATTGAACGGCTTGCCGAGATAATCGTCCGCGCCGAGTTCGAGACCGACGATGCGATCGACGTCGTCCGCGCGGGCCGTCAGCATGATCACGGGGATGTCGTCGCCCGCCGCGCGAAGCTGGCGCAGCGCGCTCAGGCCATCGACGCCCGGCATCATCAGATCGAGCACGATGAGATCGGGGCGCTCGCGTTCGAGGCGCTTTTCGAGCGTCGCGGCATCGTGCAGCACCGATACCTCGATGCCTTGCCGGACGAGATAGTCGCGCAGCAAATCGCGTAGTTCTTGGTCGTCGTCGACGATGAGGATCTGGGTAGTCATGGCGTAAAGTTTACCGTGCAGGTGGGTGGGCGAACACGAAACAAATATCCAAAAGGGTTACTGCGGGTTACCGTGCAAGGCAAGCGTAATGCGGCGTAAACGCAGCTTGCTCATACGTAACACGACGGCGGCGTCGCTTGGCTACGCTGCAACTTACCGGATGCCGGCGGGCGATGCCGCCCCTAAGCCGGCCGCAATACCGGATTTCTCAGAATAGGAGTTGTTTGACATGCAGAAAAAGACTTCCCGCCTCGCTATTGCCGCCGCCGTGCTCGCCCTGTCGTTCAGCGCCGTGTCGCATGCCGCGCCTGCCGACGCGCCGCCGCCCGGCGGCCCTGGCGCGCACCACTCGATGGAAGGCGGCCCGTTCGGCGTGATCATGCGACTGCACGACAAGCTGAATCTGACGGCTGCGCAGGAACAGCAATGGCAGACCGCCGTCAATACGATGAAACAGAACCGCGACACGATGCGCAAAAGCCATGAAGCGCTGCGCGGGCAGTTCCAGGCACAGCAAAACCAGCCGATCCTCGACCTGAGCGCGCTGCACTCGGCGCGTCAACAAGCCGAACAGCAAGATGCGCAACTGCGCGAGCAGACGGCATCCGCGTGGCTCGCGTTCTACAACGGGCTGAACAATCAGCAGAAAACGACGGTCAGCACGGCAATCAAGCAGCAATTCGCGAAGATGGAGCAGCGTCGCGAAAAGATGAAGGAGCGCTGGGAGCAACGCCGCGCGGCGCAGGGCGCGCCGGCCCCCGACGCCGCGCCGCAACAGTGACCGGAGCCGGGCAACGTCAGCCCGGTGACGCGGACAGCGCGGCTGGCACGGCCGGCCGCGCTGCCGCATGTTGAAAAAAACGCCGCGGCGCACTGGCGTGCGCTCGCGGCGTTTCAGCGCCTGCCCGAAGCAACGGCTCGCGCGGCAGACCCGGCCCGCGCCGGCCGGTGGCAGCGCCCGGCCCGATATCACGCCAGATCGAACAACAACACCTCCGCCGCGCTGCCGTGCTCGAACGTGACCGTCTCGACGTCGGCCAGCCGCGCGCCATCCCCGGCATCGAGCGCTTGGCCGTTTACCGTCACGCGGCCGCGCGCGACATGGACATATGCGCGCCGCCCGGGCGGTAACGCGAACTCGATGCGCTCGTCGCCGTCGACGAGACCCGCATAGATCGACGCATCCGCGCGCATCGACACCGAGCCGTCGCGCCCGTCCGGCGATGCGACGAGCCGCAGCCGCCCGCGCTTGTCCTCATCGGTGAAGCGCACTTCCTCGTAGCCGGGCTTGCCGCCGCGCTCGGTCGGAATCAACCAGATCTGCAACAGATGCAGCGTCGTATCCCGCGATGCGTTGTACTCGCTATGAACGATCCCGGTGCCCGCGCTCATGCGCTGCACGTCGCCCGCCCGGATAATCGAGCCGTTGCCCATGCTGTCGCGGTGCGCAAGCTCCCCGTCGAGCACATACGTAATGATCTCCATGTCCCGGTGCGGATGCATGCCGAAGCCGCGCGTCGGCGCGATGCGGTCGTCGTTGAGCACGCGCAGCGGGCCGAAATGAACGTGCTCGGCATCGTAATACTCGGCGAACGAAAAGCTGTGCCAAGTATCGAGCCAGCCGTGGTTCGCATGGCCGCGGTCGTTCGCGCGAAGGATCTGAAACATGGCGTCTCTCCCAAACAAAATTGATACGACTCCAATGTAAGGGCGCCACCCCCTCGCATCAATCGACCTGGATGCACCGATTTGTTGCATCTATCACGCCAATCGGCGCACTGACCATTTCCGCGAATCGCGGCCGACGTTCGGGTAAAATACCGCGCTTTTGGCCGCTCACGCCGAACACCACCGCCGCAGCGGGCCGCGTCGAGCCGACGAACGCGAATTTTGACCGCCTAGAATACGCCCGGCGCACGTGGCCCGATAACCGCGGCACGCACCCGAAAGTCAGCAAGAGGAACGACATGAAGAAGCTCGCCCTGTGCGCGGCTCTCGCCTTCGCGGCGGGCGGCGCCTTCGCGAAAGAATGGAAGACCGTGCGGATCGGCGTCGATGCCAGCTATCCGCCGTTCGAATCGACCGCGCCGAACGGCGAGATCGTCGGTTTCGACGTGGATCTGACCAAGGAAATCTGCAAGCGGATCAAGGTCAAGTGCGTTTGGATATCGCAGGATCTCGACGGCGTCATCCCCGCGCTCAAGGCGAAGAAGTTCGACGTGATCGTGTCGTCGCTGACCGTCACCGACAAGCGCCGCGAGCAGATCGATTTCTCCGACAAGCTGTACGACGCACCCGCGCGAATGATCGCGAAGGCCGGCTCGCCGCTCGTGCCGAGCGTCGAGTCGCTAAAGGGCAAGCGGGTCGGCGTCGAGCAGGGTTCGACGCAGGAGACTTTCGTGAAGGCGCATTGGGAGCCCAAGGGCGTGACGATCGTGTCGTACCAGAATCAGGATCAGGTGTACGCGGATCTCGGCTCCGGCCGCCTCGACGCGACGCTGCAAGACGAGTTTCAAGCCGACTACGGCTTCCTGCGCACGCCGCGCGGCAAAGGCTTCGCATGGGCGGGACCGGCCGTGCAGGACCCGAAGACGCTCGGCGACGGCACGGCGATCGGCCTGCGCAAGGAAGACGCCGAGCTGAAAGCAATGATCAACCGCGCGCTCGCGTCGATCCATCAGGACGGCACCTACGACAAGCTGTCGCGCAAATACTTCCCGTACAGCATCTATTCGGCGAAGTAACGGCAACGGCCGATAGCGGCCGCAAGGCCGGCGTGAGCCGCACGGCGCGACCGGCGCGCGGCCCGCGCAGCAGCAACCGCCGGTCGCGGGACACCGCACGCCGCCCACTGGGGCGGCGCATTTACGCGAAAGCGAGAACGGCGCGGGATACGTTCGATATGCACGGCGCGCCCCGCGCAACGCGCGATGCGCGCCTGCGTTGCGCCCGGCGCGTCGTCAAGGATTTCATATGTTTCTTCAAGGCTACGGCCCGCTGATACTTTCCGGCACCTGGCAAACCGTCAAGCTCGCGGTGCTGTCGCTCGCGCTGTCGTTTCTGCTCGGCCTCCTCGGCGCGGCGGCGAAACTGTCGAAGAACCGGCTGTCGAACGGCGCCGCGACGCTCTACACGACACTGATCCGCGGCGTGCCCGATCTCGTGCTGATGCTGCTGCTCTTCTACAGCATCCAGATCTGGCTCAACCAGCTGACCGACGTGATGAACTGGGATCAGATCGACATCGATCCGTTCGCGGCGGGCGTGCTCGTGCTCGGCTTCATCTACGGCGCGTACTTCACCGAGACGTTCCGCGGCGCGTTCCTGTCGGTGCCGCGCGGCCAGCTCGAAGCGGGCAGCGCGTATGGAATGACGAACTGGCAGGTGTTCTCGCGCATCATGTTCCCGCAGATGATGCGCTTCGCGCTGCCCGGCATCGGCAACAACTGGCAGGTGCTCGTCAAATCCACCGCACTCGTGTCGATCATCGGCCTCGCCGACGTCGTGAAGGCATCGCAGGATGCGGGCAAGGGCACGCTGCGGTTCTTTTTCTTCACGCTGCTCGCGGGCGCAATCTATCTCGCGATCACGACGCTCTCGAACTTCGTGCTGATGTGGCTCGAGAAGCGCTATTCGACGGGTGTACGCAAGGCTGACCTATGATCGAGCTGATCCAAGAATACTGGCGCAACTATCTGTATACCGACGGGTATCGATTCACCGGCCTCACGATCACGCTGTGGCTGCTCGTCGTGTCGATCGGATTCGGGTTCTGCCTGTCGATTCCGCTTGCGGTCGCGCGGGTGTCCAAGCGCAAATGGCTCGCGTTCTCTGTGTGGCTCTATACCTACGTGTTTCGCGGCACGCCGCTGTACGTGCAGCTCCTGCTCTGCTACACCGGCCTCTATAGCTTGCAGATCGTGCGCGGCACGCCGATGCTCGATGCGTTCTTCCGCGACGGCATGCATTGCACGCTGCTCGCATTCACGCTGAACACCTGCGCGTACACCACCGAGATCTTCGCCGGCGCGATCAAGGCGACCTCGTATGGCGAGATCGAGGCCGCGCGCGCCTATGGGATGTCGACGTTCACACTGTACCGGCGCATCGTGCTGCCGTCGGCGTTGCGCCGCGCACTGCCGCTGTACAGCAACGAAGTGATCCTGATGCTGCACGCGACGACCGTCGCATTCACGGCGACCGTGCCCGATATCCTGAAGATCGCGCGCGACGTCAATTCGGCAACCTATATGTCGTTCCACGCATTCGGCATCGCCGCCCTGCTCTACCTCGCGATCTCGTTTGCGCTCGTGTGGCTGTTCCGCCGCGCCGAGCGTCGCTGGCTCGCCTATCTGCGCCCGCAAGGCAAATGAACCCGGACCGCCTCGGATGAACTCCCAGATGCATAAGCTTTTCGTCGACGATCTCCACAAATGCTACGGCAACAATGAAGTCCTGAAGGGCGTATCGCTGCGCGCGCAAGCGGGCGACGTGATCAGCGTGATCGGCTCGTCCGGCTCGGGCAAGAGCACGATGCTGCGCTGTATCAATTTCCTCGAGCAGCCGAACGCGGGCCGCATCTTCGTCGATGGCGAGGAAGTGCGTACCGCGAAGGACAAGACGGGCGTGCTCAAGGCCGCCGATCCGAAGCAGTTGCAGCGCGTGCGCACGAAGCTCGCGATGGTGTTCCAGCACTTCAATCTGTGGGCGCACATGAACGTGCTGGAGAACGTGATGGAAGCGCCGGTGCATGTGCTGGGGATTCCGAAGAAAGAGGCGCAGGAGCGCGCGCGCGAATATCTGGAGAAGGTCGGGCTCGCGCCGCGGGTGGAGAAGCAGTATCCGTCGCATCTGTCGGGCGGCCAGCAGCAGCGCGTGGCGATCGCGCGCGCGCTGGCGATGCATCCGGACGTGATGCTGTTCGACGAGCCGACCTCGGCGCTGGACCCGGAGCTGGTGGGCGAAGTGCTGAAGGTGATGCAGAAGCTCGCGGAGGAAGGGCGCACGATGATCGTGGTCACGCACGAGATGGGCTTCGCGCGCAACGTGTCGAATCACGTGATGTTCCTGCACCAGGGGCGCGTCGAGGAGCAAGGCGCGCCCGCCGACGTATTCGGCGCGACCAAGAGCGAGCGCCTCAAGCAGTTCCTGTCCGGCAGCCTCAAGTAATGCGCCGCGGGCGCTGTCCGGCGCCCGCCCAACCCTTCGTTTTCGTTACGCATTCGCCGCCCGATCCGCATCGGCGCGCTTTACCCCCACGCCTGCCCAGCGTCAATAGTGGCAATCCTTGACCCCTCCCGCCCGAATCCTCAAATGTCTTGCACGACAAGGGTTTCGGGTGCCTGTCCCAGTGCCGCTGAGTGCGCTGCGGCACACGGCTATGGCAATTTGGCGACATGCGCTAGTCAAACAACGATTTCCATCGCCACAAAATTTTATTTTTGCTAAATTAGTAACCAAAGTAGCAAAACGAAAGCCATGAAATGTAGTTTTACTTCATGGCAACAGGAGACCCCGACAGGTCGCGTGCTTCGGCCGCACGGGTTCGCAAAACAGCGTTTTCACCCGCTCGCTCACGTGCGTGCCGCACTCTCGACCGGATGTGGTCTCCCTGGTTACCCCATTTTGCCCGGCCTGCAACGCCGGGCATGTCGCGTAGTTCCGGGTTAACTTTTTTGACAAAGGGTATGGAGGGGATGATGAAAAAAGCAATGCTCGCGGCGGTGCTGGCGACTGCCGGAGTGGCGGCTCACGCTCAAAGCAGCGTGACGCTGTATGGCCGTCTCGATGCCGGTATCGAGTACATCAACGGTCTCGTGGGCGCGAACGGCCAAAAGACCAACCGCTGGCGCGCGGAAAGCGGCGATTGGGGCACGAGCCTCTGGGGCTTGAAGGGTACGGAAGACATCGGCGGCGGCAATAAGGTCGTGTTCCAGTTGGAAGGCAGTTTCAACACGATGGACGGCAGCGGCCCAGGCGGCGGCAGTATCTGGAACCGCTGGGCGACCGTCGGCCTGTCGAACGACGCATACGGCACGCTGCTGTTGGGTCGCGAACTCGCGATCGCGAACGGCGTGTGGGACTTCGACCCGTTCGGTCAATCCGCCTGGTCGACCGCCTCGCTCGTGCGCGGCCGCAACTGGAACAAGACGAGCAACAACATCTCGTATCAATCGCCGAAGTTCTACGGCTTCGACGTCTACGGCCAGTATTCGCTGTCGAACGCGACGAACTGGAACGGCAACGGCACCACAGGCCAGGGCCGCAGCGCGGGCCTGCAGCTCACCTACACGAATTCGCTGTTCCAGGTCCGCGGCATCTACGACGAAGCGCGTAATCCGGCAAACGGCAAGCTCGACGACGTGTTCAACTACTCGCGCGAATACTTTGCGGGCGTGAACGTGTTCCTCGGCCAATTCAAGCTGCAAGCGGCCTACCAGGCTTCGCACGCCGACGGCGCGCCGCCGGCGAATCAGGGCATCACCGGCACCCAGCAAGTCTGGGGCGGCGTGACGTGGCAGGCAACGCCGGCCGCCGCGCTGATCGCCGCCGTCTATCACGTGAACGCGAACCACGGCGGCGGCAACGCGAACATCTACACGCTCGGCGGCACGTACAACCTGTCCAAGCGCACGCTGCTCGACTTCCAGGTCGCGACGGTACGCAACAGCAAGAACGCGAACTTCGGCCTCGAGGCCAACAACGCAGGCCCTGGCGGCCCGATCCAAGGCGGCGGCTACAACGACAATCCGCTGCCCGGCCACAGCCAGACGGGCTTCTATGCCGGCATCCAGCATCTGTTCTGATGCCGGAATGTCCGACAACTTGAATCGATAGTCTTTTACGCTGCTGCGAGAGGCGCGTACCGGCGCGATGCCCACACGGGCACCGCGCCGTTTTTTTGCCGGCTGCGGAACGGCTCTGCTTGTTCCGCGCTCGCACGTTGCTTGCGGCGAACACGATGCGGTACAGACAAACCCGCCTGCGCGGGGCTGCGAGAGGTCAACGCAACCACACGTGAGCGCCCCGCGCGGGCGGACGCGACGCAGAATGAAGCGCGCGCCGCACGGCGCGTGCTTCATCCGGGGCCGCGACGGCCGTCAATCAGACCGCCGCCTCGTTCTCCTCGCCGGTGCGGATTCGTATCACGCGCTCGACGTCCGACACGAAGATCTTGCCGTCGCCGATCTTGCCCGTGCGCGCGGCGCCGATCACCGCGTCGATCACGCGATCGACGATATCGCTCGCGACCACCACCTCGATCTTGATCTTCGGCAGAAAGTCGACGACATATTCGGCGCCGCGATAAAGCTCGGTATGCCCCTTCTGCCGGCCGAACCCTTTCACCTCGGTTACGGTAAGCCCCGTCAAGCCGACTTCGGCGAGCGCCTCGCGCACCTCGTCCAGCTTGAACGGTTTGATGATGGCAGTAATGCGTTTCATGGTGTCCCCCTGCTTCGAATGAGTGGAAGTCGCCGGTCGATTCTAGCCGCGCGCCGCGTCAGTCGATACGCTCGGCGAAACGCGACGTGATCGGATAACGCCAGTCGCGCCCGAACGCGCGATGCGTGACGCGAATTCCGACGGGCGCCTGGCGCCGCTTGTACTCGTTGATCTTGATGAGCCGCGTGACGCGCTTGACGTCATCCTGCGCATAGCCGGCCGCGACGATCTCCGAGAGCGGCCGGTCCTCCTCCATGTACATCCGCATGATCGCGTCGAGCACGTCGTATGGCGGCAGGCTGTCCTGGTCGGTCTGGTTCTCGCGCAGTTCGGCGGATGGCGCGCGGGTCAGAATCCGCTCGGGGATGACGTCGCGCACGCCATAATCGGCGCTCGCGTTCCGGTAGCGGCAGAGGCGGTATACGAGCGTCTTCGCGATGTCCTTGATGACTGCGAAACCGCCGGCCATGTCGCCGTACAGCGTGCAGTAGCCGACTGCCATCTCGCTCTTGTTGCCGGTCGTCAGCACGATCGAGCCGAACTTGTTCGACAGCGCCATCAACAGCGTGCCGCGAATTCGCGCCTGGATATTCTCCTCGGCCGCATCCTCCGCCAGCCCCGCGAACTCGGCCGCAAGCGATGCGCGAAACGCATCGAACATCGGCGCGATCGCGATCTCGTCGTAGCGCACGCCGACGCGCCGCGCCATGTCGGCCGCATCGGTCGTCGACATGTCGGCCGTGTAACGCGACGGCATCATCACCGCGCGCACGCGCTCGGGCCCGAGCGCGTCGACCGCGATCGCCAGCACGAGCGCCGAATCGACGCCGCCCGACAGCCCGATGATCGCCCCCGGAAAGCCGTTCTTGCCGATGTAGTCGCGCACGCCGAGCACGAGCGCGCGATACACCTGCGCCTCGACCGGCAGTTCCGGCGCGATGCGCGCAGGCACCGGCCGCGCGCCGTCGAATTCGACGATCGCATTGCCTTCGTCGAATTGCGGCATCTTCGCAACCAGCTCGCCGGCCCCGTCGAGCACGAACGAGCCGCCATCGAACACCAGTTCGTCCTGCCCGCCCACCAGGTTCACGTAGATCATCGGCAGGCCCGTTTCGCGAATCCGCGCGCGCAGAATGTCCACGCGCACCGCCTCCTTGTTCATGTGATACGGCGAGCCGTTCGGCACGATCAGCACCTGCGCGCCCGCTGCCTTCGCAAGCTGCGCGGCCGACGCGTGCCACACATCCTCGCAAATCACGACACCGAACTTCACGCCGTTCAGCTCGAATACGTACGGCGCCGCATCAGTCGCGAAATAACGCTTTTCGTCGAACACCTCGGTGTTCGGCAAATCCTGCTTCCGGTACGTGCCGACCACTTCGCCGCCGACGATCAGCGAGGCCGCGTTGTAGGTGTCGACCGGGTCGATGCCGCGCTCGATCGGGCGGTTTGCATTACCATCGGCGCTTGGCGCGCCCGCGCCGGCCGTGCGCAACGGATGGCCGACCAGCACCGCGAGCCCCGCGAGCGGCTTCAGTTGCGCGGCGAGATCGGCGAGCGCGTCGGCCGACGCCGCGTAGAACGCTGGGCGCAGCAGCAGATCCTCGGGCGGATAGCCCGACAGCGCAAGCTCCGGCGCGATCAGAAGCTGCGCGCCGGCGGCGTGCGCGGCGCGCGCGGCGGCGACGATCTTGGCGACGTTGCCGGCAAAATCGCCGACAGTGACGTTGAGTTGGGCAAGAGCAATACGGGTCTTCATCACGGAATCAACGCGGCCGGTTGGCCGCTGCACGAACGGCTTTGAGCAAACGTACCGGCTGGCGGCGCGCTACGGCGCGCATGCCGGACGATACGAACGGGTACGAACAAGGTGCGAACGGGCACGAACGAGTACCGACGAAAAGGATTCAGATCGTTGAAACACGAACGTTGCGATTATCGCATGGGCCTCCTGTCATCACCGCTCGACGCGAACGCCGCCGAGTGGGACGCGCTCGTCGCGCGCGCCGCGCAGCCGACGCCCTTCCTGAAGCACGCGTTCCTGAGCGCGCTGCACCGCGCCCGCTGCGCGCTCGACGATACCGGCTGGGCGCCGCGCTTCGTCACGCTGACCGACGCAAGCGGCGCACTCGCCGCGGCCGCGCCCGTCTATCTGAAAGCCCATTCATACGGCGAATATGTATTCGACTGGGCGTGGGCCGACGCATACCAGCGCAACGGGCTGCCGTACTATCCAAAGCTCGTCTGCGCCACGCCGTTCACGCCGGTACAAGGCAGCCGGCTGCTCGCCGTCGACGATCACGCGCGCCGCCGGCTGGCCGCGACGCTCATCGCGCTCGCGGAACAAAGCGACGTGTCGTCGCTGCATGTGCTGTTTCCGACCGAAGACGAAGCGCGCACGCTCGCCGACATGGGCATGATGCAGCGCGAAGGCGTGCAGTTCCACTGGCTGAACGGCGGCTATCGCGATTTCGAAGATTTTCTCGCGACGCTCGAACAAAAAAAGCGCAAGAACATTCGTGCGGAGCGCCGCAAGGTCGCCGACGCGGGCGTCACGTTCCGCCGCGTGCGCGGCGAGGACGCAACCGACGCCGACTGGCGTTTCTTCACGCGCTGCTATCGGCAGACCTACCGCGAGCATTTCTCGAGCCCGTACCTGAATTTCGACTTCTTCAAGGAAATCGGCTCGACGATGCCGCAGAACCTGCTGCTCGTGATCGCCGAGCGCGGCGGCAAGCCGATTGCGAGCGCGCTGGCGTTTTATCAACGCGACGCGGATGCCGATGCGAGCGCACATGCCGACAACGATACCGGCGCGGCTCTCGCGAACGGGCGCGAAGCGAAGCGAGACGCCACCGCCGGCCGCGCGCCGCGCGGTACGCTGTACGGCCGCTACTGGGGTGCGGTCGAGCATGTGCGATGCCTGCATTTCGAAACCGCGTACTATCAATTGCTCGAATTCTGCATCGACGAGCGGCTCGCGACATTCGAAGGCGGTGCGCAAGGCGAGCACAAGCTGGCGCGCGGCTTTCTGCCGACCGTCACGCGCTCCGCGCACTGGCTCGCGCATCCGGCGTTCGCGGATGCGGTCGGCCGCTTCCTCGAGCACGAGGCGAACCAAATTCACGCTTACGTCGACGAATTGCGCGAGCACGATCCGTTCAAGTCCGGCGGGCGCTGACAACGGGCGCGCACCGTTAGGCGCTATCAGCTGCGGCAACCCGCCCGAGCATCGGACTGCGAAGCGACGAAGCACTCGCGCGTGAGCCGACCCAGGGCCGCCGGGGTACGGAACCCGCGCACGCGGCGCTCTTGCGTGTCACGAAGCAGCGTGCCGCCATCCGAGTTGCTTAACACACCGAATCATCTGACGCCATTTCGGATGGGGCACGGTCATTTCGCGCCGGCGCAATGTTATATCGGCGATTTGGATACCATTCATTTCCGTTTGGAAATCGAAAGATTATTCAGTTGCCATTTGGTAGGTAAATCCCCTAGACTTTCGGCATGCTTAATAAAGTCTAATGAAACGGTTGAGATCAATTGCATTCGGTTTCGGCCCTGTTTCCGGTTTCTCGAATTTCGGTTCGGGGAATTGAAATAAAAACTTCATATTCCGAGGCGCATTTGCAGTTCCGTCCTTCGGTATACCGCGCGGCATGGTTCATCGCGGCCGAAGAGGATGGGGAGACATTTTGATCTTTTGGTTGACGATCTTTTTTCAGATTATCAATTAGGAGTATTAAATGCATCTAATCTCTCCATTCGTCGGAAACGGCAAAAAGCAGCCGCTTTCGCCAAATGCCGCGCCATTCGGCATCTGCCCGGATAGGTTGCTCGAGCCGGAAATTTTAGAAATAAAGCAGAAATATCGGCCATTCGCGCCGTCACATTCGAGCAAGCCGCCGGTTGCCCTCGCCGGGCAGGGCCGGTGTTTGCCCATCCCACGCGGCACGACTCTATCCCAATAACCATGTTCTTCGCGAGCCCTGCCCGGGGCTCGCGGGGCTCGCGTCGCGCGGCCACCCGCGACGCTCACTTTCAACGTCCGCGCCATGTCCAATACTACTTCTCGCACGACGCTGCTCTGGATTGTCGCCACGGCCTTTTTCATGCAGGCCGTCGATACGACCATCGTCAACACGGCGTTGCCGTCGATCGCTCACGCGCTGGGCCAAAACGCGCTCTCGATGCATAGCGTCGTCACCGCCTACACGTTGACGATGGCCACCCTCACCCCCGCGTCCGGCTGGCTCGCGGACCGTTTCGGCACGCGTCGTGTATTCTTCACCGCGATCGTCGTGTTCGCGCTCGGCTCGCTGTGCTGCGCGGCCGCGCAAACCCCGGCTCAACTCATCGTCGCCCGCGTGCTGCAAGGCATCGGCGGCTCGATGCTGCTGCCGATCGGACGGCTCGCGGTGCTGCGCGGCGTGCCCGGCGACGAATATGTCGCCGCGCTCGCGTTCGTGTCGATCTTCGGCCAGATCGGGCCGATCCTGGGGCCCACGCTCGGCGGCTGGATCACCCAATCGATGTCGTGGTACTGGATCTTTCTCGTCAATCTGCCGATCTGCGCGATCGGCCTCGTCGCCGTTCACCGCTACATGCCGCAAGACCAACCGATCAATCCGCCGCCGTTCGACTACACCGGCTACACGCTGCTGTCGAGCGCGATGATCGCCGGCTCGCTCGCGATTGATGCATCGTCGGACGGCGGCTATACGATATGGACGCTCGGCATCGCCGCGACCGCAGTGGCCGCGACGCTCGCCTATGTCGCGCATGCGCGCAAACGCGCGAATCCGCTCTTCCGGCTCGAACTCTTTCGCGAACCGAACTTCGCCGTCGGCTTGGCGGGCAATCTGGTCTCGCGCATCGGCATCGGCGCGACGCCGTTCCTGCTGCCGCTGATGATGCAGCTCGAGTTCGGCTATGCACCGCTGCGCTCGGGGCTGCTGCTCGTGCCGGCTGCGATCGCCGGCGTGGTCGCGAAGCCGTGGATCACGCCGCTCGTTCGCCGTCACGGCTACCGGACTTTCCTGTTCGTCAATACGCTGATCGTCGGCGCGGTGATCACGTTGTTCGCGACGATCGGCCCCGACACGCCGCTCGTCTTCGAAATGGCGCTGATCGCGATCTTCGGCGCGACCAATTCGGTGCAGATCGCGGCGATGAACAGCGTCACGCTGAAAAGCCTGCCGCATCGCGACGCCGCGAGCGGCAACAGCCTCTATTCGATGGTGCAGATGCTGTCGATGGGGCTTGGCGCATCGGTGGGCAGCGGGCTGGCGGCGCTGTTCGGCACGCAAACCGGTTCGACGCTGCTCGGCTTCAAACTGAGCTTCATTTGCGTGGGCGCGATCACGCTCGCGTCCGCGGCGATTTTCTGGCGCGTTCATGAATCGCGCGCGTCGCGCACCCCGCCCAATCACGCGGTCGCGCAGCGCTAAGCGGGCGCGCGGCGCGAATCATCGGGCAAACCGTATCGGCTTTCGCCGGCGGCTCGATGCGTTCGCACCGCGCGTTTTCTGCGACACTGGCGGCTTCGCATCACGCCGCCTCTCATGTCCTGGTACCTATACCTGATCGAATGCGCCGACGGCAGTGTCTACACGGGCATCACGACCGATGTTGCCGCCCGCTTCGCCCAACACGCGCAAGGCAAGGGCGCGCGCTATACGCGCGCGCGCAAGCCGCGAGCCGTGCTCGCATCGTTCGAGCTTGCCGACCGGTCAAGCGCGTCGCGGGCCGAATATCGAGTCAAGCAACTGACGGCCACGCAGAAGCGGGCGCTGGCGAGCGGCGCGCTGCCGCTCATGTCGGTACTGCCGGCCACAGCGGCCGGCGGACGCGATGTCGATGTCGGGCATGCCGCAAGCGGAACGGATGCGGCTGAAAACGGCACGGCGGCGACAGCCGACAAAGCGGCCGACGGTGCTGCCGTGACCCAGAGTACACGCTCAAGACAGGCGCGCGGCGCGTCGGAGCTATCGAAGCCGTCGAAGCCGTCGAAGCCGTCAAAGCCGTCGAAGCCGTCGAAGCCGTCGAAGCCGTCGAAGCCGTCG
>NZ_FXAN01000092.1 GCF_900176645.1 Burkholderia singularis | reverse complement strand
CGCGCTCGTTTCGTCTTGTTCATCTTCTTGACTCTCCTTGCTTGAGTTTAAACGCTCAGCAAGGGATTCGTTTTTCGGGGGCAAGCTCAACGTGTTTCCCTAAACGGGGTTGTTGCATGGCATCGGACATGCTGGATAAGGTGCTGCGCGGCGGTTACGCGCAGTTCGATCGTATCGTCAAACTTGACACTCCGCTCGGCGACAACTGGCTCACGCCACTGTACGTCAAGATTAAAGCGCGGCTCGGGCGCAATTTCGAGGTGACTGTCGATGCCTCATCGGTCGTCGGCGACAAGATCAAGCTCAGCGCCCTGATGCTGCAGCCCGTCACGCTCTGGATCCGCCAGACGGACGGCGGCTATCTGCCAATCCATGGCTACGTGCAACAGGCTCGCCGCCTAGGAAACGATGGCACTTTGTCGTACTTTCAGCTCCATTTCGCTTCATGGTTAAGCTTCCTCAAGCTCAGTAGCGATCGGCGCGACTGGCAGGAGGTCAGCGGCTGGCAAATTCTCACCGACGTATTCGACAAGCATCCCCAGGCGTCGGGCAATTATGGTCAGGAACTGCGCACGGCGATACGCTCATATTCGCACCGCGTGCAGTGGGAAACCGACTGGAATTTTGTTCACCGGAGTCTGGAGGAAGTCGGCGTGTTTCCGCGCTTCGATTTCGCGAAGGATGGCAAGTCGCACAAGGTCGTCATGATGGACGACCTCTATTTTGGGCCGTCGCTGCCGAATTCGGAGATGAAGTTCAGCCACGCGGGTACCGACCAGGATTTCGACGGACTTACCCAGTTGAGCGAACAGCAGGACGCCCAAAGTGCGACGCTGACGCTCGGTACCGTCGACTACAAGCGACCTGACCTCGATAAACAGGCGAGCACGCCAGCGGCTGACCTTGATGAGTTGCCCGGCCAGGGCGAAGAGTATCTTTATACCGGCTCACAGACGTGGGCCGAATCTGATGCTGGACAACAACAGGCCCGCATCCGCACCGAGGAATGGGCTTCGCGAGCAAAACGCTATTTCGCGATCGGCAGTCCCCGCTATGCATTGCCCGGCTACTGGTTCAAGGTGTCGGGACATCCCCTCTTCGATGCTTTGCCGGAGGAGGAGCGCGAACTGTCGATCATCGCGAGCGACTGGTTGATCCAAAATAACTTGCCCGGCATAGACGCGCTCACGCGATTCCCGCGCAGCCTGCGCAGCGAGATCGAACAGTTCAAGGCGGCCGGAGCCGGTACGACCGTGAGCCACCGCGATGGCGGTATCGGATTTTTTCATGTCGAGATCGAAGCGCAACGCCGCAAGACGCCGTACCGCAGCCCGTTCGAGCACGAGAAGCCCGAGATGCACTTGCAGACGGCAATCGTCGTGACGGACAGCGACGAGGAAATCCACACGGACGACGGCAATCGTGTGCGGGTCCGGACGTCGAACAGTCGCAAGGATCGCAATACGAAGTCAACGTCGTGGATTCGCGCGGCGATGCCAGACGCAGGCTCGAAGCGCGGCGGTTACTTTCCGTTGCGCAAAGACGATCAGGTGCTCCTCGGGTTCGTCAATGGCGACTGCGACCGGCCTGTAATCATCTCGCGACTGCACGGTGGCGCAACGATGCCGGTGTGGCACACGCACGGCCTGCTGTCCGGCTTCCGTTCTCGCGAATACGGCGGCGACGGCTTCAACCAGCTCGTCATGGACGACGCTACCGGGCAGAACCGGGTCCACCTTTACTCGTCGAGCTACAGTTCTCACCTGCATTTGGGTTACCTGGTCGAACAATCTGATAACACGCGCGGCTCGTTCCTCGGCAACGGATTCGACCTGAAGTCCGGCGCGTACGGCGCGGTACGTGCGTATTTCGGGGAACGTGATCAGCGATTTCGGTTGAACGTGATCAGTGGTTCCGATTGATGGTGATCGGCCGTTTCGGTCGAAGGTGATCGCTGATCACCGGTTTCCGAAACGAGCGATCATCTTGCCGAAACGGGTGATCACGTTCCCGGAATGAGTGATCAGCGAACCGAAACAGCTGATCACGCGACCGAAACGGGATAGCCGTTCCGGCTCGGCGGTGGTGTTGCGTATGTGATCAACGACGGGCGTTAGCCTTGATCCTTTTTAGGGGACAGGTTGATGCCGGCACATCGGATGAGCATGCGCAAACTGAAGGAAGACTAGCGGTGCTGACTCAATTCGATCCATCTCAACAACAAAGAACTCGGCTTCTACTTCATCCGTACATCGAACCCGTTGCATACCGTCCGAAATGGTCCCATCGCGCTACTCAAGGCCGTGAATACTCAATGTTCCGGGTATTTTCCGGGATGGATCGAACTGGTGATTGCGCATCTTTTCCTGAACTCGAAGGCGGTTTTACATCCGAGAGCGTTGGTCCACGACTGGCATCCCTCGGACAAAACGCGCGATGGCTTTCGCCATTTTCCGGTCACTTCCTTCGGTCGACTCAGCCAAGGCTTTTCCTACGGCACGCCAGGCAGACAACGTAGGCAGATGAGCATCGAATGTCGTCTTCGAATTACGGGACGGCGTCTTTCTCGTGTGCATTGCTGCGTCGCGTGCTTGCATATGCAAGGCAGTCTGCCGTTCATACTGCTGGGTCACGCCACGTGTGCGCCGAGCCGTGGATGCTTCACAAGAACGAAGTCGGTGACGTGGTGCGGCTTCTAGTCGTGCATGACGCGCAACTGGCAGCGGTGCCGAAGCACCGCTATCTGGCGGCGTGGGATCGGTTGCAGCGATTCGTACGAGGTTCCGGACGATCACCGATTCCCACGGGAGTACCTAGTGAGCGCGAGCATGAGCCATACTAAGGGCGCTGCGTCCGCTGCTGTCCTGCGCGATACAGTAGAGACCGTGCGCCTTAAGGGTTCGTAACAAGTGTTCGATGGGGGCACTTCTGGGGGCATGAGATTGTCGATGTGTGTGACTGTGCCTTGTGTGGTTTGCGATTCGGTGATTTGTTCTGTTCCTGCAGCCGCACCAATAGAATCAAGGGGTTACGTGATTTTCACGTAACCCCTTGTGCTTTGTAAGCGTGTCCCCAGCACCGTCTCGACGATGTGAAAGGAAGTTGCCAGAGTAGTCCCCACCAAAGTAGTGGGGACCAAAGTGGCAACAGATACGCCGAAGAGAACTTCACGCAAAGGCATCCCGAATCACCCGATCGAATTTCGACGGCATCTGGCCAAGCTGGCCTGCGAGCCGGACGTATCGGTGGCGCGTCTGGCGATGGAGCATGGGGTGAATCCGAACCTGGTGTTCAAATGGCGTCGAGCATT
>NZ_FXAN01000120.1 GCF_900176645.1 Burkholderia singularis | reverse complement strand
CCTCGCCGGCCGGCGGCCGCCGGCCGCTGCGAGCGGTGCCGGCGGTGACATTTGCGTGACGCCCGACATCGCGCGTCAACCGACTGAGAACCCGGTGCGTTAGACGGTACAGATGCCGCTCCCAGCTATCCGGCATTCGTGTCCGAACCGCTGCTGCGTCGTTTGATCGACGTCAAGCCGCAGACAGGACGCCGCAGCGCGACGAGATTTTTCTCGATGCGTCTGTCAACCGAAAGGTGGATGGCACGTTAGACGACATGACTCCTATGCCGGGTCATTTGGTTAATTAACTAAAGCTGAGGAAACACAACATGAACAAACTGATCGCTGCTCTGGTTGCTGGCCTGTTCGCAACGGCTGCTTTCGCGCAAGCTTCGGCTCCGGCCGCTGCTTCGGCTGCTCCGGCTGAAGCCGCTTCGGCACCGGCCAAGAAGGCTACGCACAAGAAGCACCACGCTTCGAAGAAGCACCACGCTGCGAAGAAGGCAGCAAGCGAAGCCGAAGCCCCGGCCGCTGCTTCGAACTAAGTAAGCAAGTTGTAAGACGCAGTCAAGAACAAGCTGTTGCCGTTCTTACGGCGTTCCAAGGCAGATCGTTGCGAAGCGGTCTGCCTTTTTCTTTGTTCGCGCGATCCGGCGCGGGCGCATCGATTCGGCCGCCAAGCTGCGCGCGACGCCGCGCGTCGAGTACCATGCGAGTCTCGTTTTCCCGATAGGAGCTTTCGCCGTGCGATTTTCCCCACGCTCTTCGCTCGCCCGCGTTGCGCGAGCCGCCGTCTTTCCGGTCGCGATCGCGCTCGCCGCGGGCGGCATGCAGGCCGCGCTCGCACAGACCGCGCAACTGCCGCCCGGTGCGAAGCAGCCGGGCGATTTCCCGCGCGCGAAGTTGCGCGCCGGCATGCATGTGATCGACGCGGCCGTTGCGGCAAACGATTCCGATCGCGAGCAGGGCCTGATGTACCGGTCGCAACTTGCACCGAACGAAGGGATGCTGTTCGTGTTCAACGAGAACGCGGTACATTGCTTTTGGATGAAAAACACGCTGATCCCGCTGTCGATTGCATTCATCCGCGCTGACGGCACGATCACCGACATCGACGAAATGCAGGCCGAAACCACCAATAACCACTGCCCGCGCAACAATGGCGTCTATGCGCTCGAGATGAGCAAGGGCTGGTTCGCGGCAAAAGGCATCAAGCCGGGCATGAAGATCGACGGGCTGCCAAAGCCGCAGTAACGCCGCCGCGGCCCGCCTGCCCCCGGGCGCCGGCGCGGTTGCCGTTGCCAGGACGAGCCGGCCGCGCGCCGGCTTTTTTGCGTGTGCCGTTTGCGCCCCGGTCCGGGCGGATGACGCACGCCGCCCGGCGCCGCGCGCAGGCGTGACGCACCGGCCTTGATTGCGCGGCTTGCCGCCCGCATCTGCAAAAGCCTTGAGCAAGCGCTATGCTTTAAGTCTCGAGAAAACGACGGCGCCGGCCGGTCCAGCTGGCCCGTTTCCATTCAGGACCATTAGGAGGTTCACGTGCCCCGCAAAACGCCCATCGAGCGCTATAGAAATATTGGGATCAGCGCTCACATCGACGCCGGCAAGACCACGACAACCGAGCGCATCCTCTTCTATACCGGCGTGAGCCACAAGATCGGCGAGGTTCACGACGGCGCAGCGACGATGGACTGGATGGAGCAGGAACAGGAACGCGGCATCACGATTACGTCCGCCGCGACGACCGCGTTCTGGAAAGGCATGGCCGGCAACTATCCGGAACACCGGATCAACATCATCGATACCCCCGGACACGTCGATTTCACGATCGAAGTCGAGCGCTCGATGCGCGTGCTCGACGGCGCGTGCATGGTCTACGACTCGGTGGGCGGCGTGCAGCCGCAATCGGAAACCGTGTGGCGCCAGGCGAACAAGTACAAGGTGCCGCGCATCGCGTTCGTCAACAAGATGGACCGCATCGGCGCGGACTTCTTCCGCGTGCAGCGGCAGATCGGCGAGCGCCTGAAAGGCGTCGCGGTGCCCGTGCAGATCCCGATCGGCGCGGAAGAGCACTTCCAGGGCGTCGTCGACCTCGTGAAGATGAAGGCGATCGTCTGGGACGACGAAAGCCAGGGCGTCAAGTTCACTTATGAGGAGATCCCGGCGAATCTCGTCGAGCTTGCGCGCGAATGGCGCGAAAAGATGGTCGAGGCGGCCGCCGAGGCAAGCGAGACCTTGCTCGAGAAATACCTGACCGATCACGATTCGCTGACCGAGGACGAGATCAAGACAGCGTTGCGCCAGCGCACGATCGCGAACGAGATCGTGCCGATGCTGTGCGGCAGCGCGTTCAAGAACAAGGGCGTGCAGGCGATGCTCGACGCGGTGATCGACTACCTGCCGTCGCCCGTGGACGTGCCCGCGATCCTCGGCCACGATCTGCACGACAACGAAGCGGAGCGCCATCCGAGCGACGACGAGCCGTTCTCCGCGCTCGCGTTCAAGATCATGACCGACCCGTTCGTCGGCCAGCTGATCTTCTTCCGTGTCTATTCGGGCGTCGTAGAATCGGGCGACACCGTGTTGAACGCGGTGAAGGACAAGAAGGAGCGGCTCGGCCGGATCTTGCAGATGCATGCGAACGAGCGCAAGGAAATCAAGGAAGTGCGCGCGGGCGATATCGCGGCTGCCGTCGGGTTGAAGGAAGCGACCACCGGCGACACGCTGTGCGACCCGGCCAACCCGATCATTCTCGAGCGCATGGAGTTTCCGGAGCCGGTGATCTCGCAGGCCGTCGAGCCGAAGACGAAGGCCGACCAGGAAAAGATGGGCCTCGCGCTGAACCGCCTCGCACAGGAAGACCCGTCGTTCCGCGTGCAGACCGACGAGGAATCCGGGCAGACCATCATTTCCGGGATGGGCGAGCTGCATCTCGAAATCCTGGTCGACCGGATGAAGCGCGAATTCGGCGTCGAAGCGACGGTCGGCAAGCCGCAGGTCGCGTATCGCGAGACGGTGCGCACGACGGCGGCCGATGTCGAGGGCAAGTTCGTCAAGCAGTCGGGCGGCCGCGGCCAGTACGGTCACGCGGTCATCACGCTCGAGCCGAATCCGGGCAAAGGCTACGAGTTCCTCGACGAGATCAAGGGCGGCGTGATTCCGCGCGAATATATTCCGGCGGTCGACAAGGGCATCCAGGACACGCTGAAATCCGGCGTGCTGGCGGGCTATCCGGTCGTCGACGTGAAGGTCCACCTGACGTTCGGCTCGTACCATGACGTCGACTCGAATGAAAACGCGTTCCGGATGGCCGGCTCGATGGCGTTCAAGGAAGCGATGCGCCGGGCCAAACCGGTGCTGCTCGAGCCGATGATGGCCGTGGAGGTCGAAACGCCCGAGGATTTCATGGGCAACGTGATGGGCGACTTGTCGAGCCGGCGCGGCATCGTTCAGGGGATGGACGACATCGCCGGCGGCGGCGGCAAGATCGTGCGCGCCGAGGTGCCGCTCGCCGAGATGTTCGGCTATTCGACGTCGCTGCGCTCGGCAACGCAAGGCCGCGCGACTTACACGATGGAGTTCAAGCACTACGCGGAAACGCCCGCGAACGTGTCGGAGGCCGTCATCAGCGCGAAGCAGGTCGACCGCAGATAAGCGCCCTCGCCGGGCCGCGCATGCGGCTCGGCGCGCGGGGCGGGCGTCGGCATGGCTGCCGTTGTCGCTATTGTCCGCATTGCCCCGCGCCTCGAAGCCCCGGCGCTTCGAAGCCAGCAAGCCCGCCCGGAAACGGACGGGCTTTTTCGTGGCTTCGTCCATCAGCGCGTTGCCGTGCCGCTCGCGCGACAGCGGATGTCATATCGACATTCAGCGCACGGCCAATGTCCAATTCATCGCGCCGCCGACGCGCAACGCAGGACGATGCTCTTCGCCCACGCGTCGGCCGCCTCGCCGCTACAGCATCTCGAGCGGGCGCTTGCGTTGCGGCGGCCTGAAATGCGCATCGAGCCGGGCGCGCTCGGTTGCGTCGAGCGTCAGATCGAGCGCCGCGCGATTGTCGCGCACATGCTCGATAGTGCCCGCCTTCGGAATCGCAAGTACGTTCGGCTGCGCGAGCACCCATGCGAGCGCGACGCGCATCGGCGACACGCCGCGTTCGCGCGCGATGTCGTCGAGCACCGTGTGCTTCGGAAAGCGCAGATGATCGATCGGGCTGTATGCCATCGCGGGCATGCCGTGACGCGCGAGCCACGGCAGCAGATCGAATTCCGGAGCGCGGCGCGCGAGGTTGTAGAGAATCTGGTTCGTCGCGCATGCGTCACCGTCCGCGATCTCGACAAGCTCCGCCATGTCGTCGACGTCGAAGTTGCTGACGCCCCAGTAGCGTATCTTGCCCGCGTCGCGCAACGCGTGAAAGCCGGCGAGCGTCTGCTCGAGCGGAATCGCGCCGCGCCAGTGCAGCAGGTACAGATCGATCCGGTCGGTGCGCAGCCGCTTCAGGCTCGCTTCGCAGGCGGCGATCACGCCCGCGCGGCTCGCATGCTGCGGCAGCACCTTGCTGACGATGAACAGTTCGTCGCGCCGGTCGGCGAGCGCTTCGCCGACGAGCGTCTCGGTCGCGCCGTCGCCGTACATTTCCGCGGTATCGATGAGCGTCATCCCAAGCTCCACGCCTTCGCGCAGCGCGGCGATCTCCGCCGCGCGCCGCGACGCCTGCTCGCCCATTTCCCAGGTGCCCTGCCCGAGTTTCGGAACGCGCTCGCCGCCGGGCAGAGCGACGGTCGTCTCAAGGATGCTTGTCATCTGGCCTCCGTCGTCACAGATTCGCACACGGCCCGCCGCCGCGCGCCGTTTCGTCAGTTTAGCGGCTTGCCCGTCGCAAACCGCATTCGGCGCAAAAACCGGCTATAACGCCAGCACGCGATGTCTTAGAATGGCTGCACTGTTTTCTGCAACCCATTCATGAAGCCATCGATGGAAGACCGCTGGTCCGGCCTGCGCCCCGATCCCGACAACGACACGCCGCTCTATCTGCAACTCGCCCGCAAGCTCGGTGACGCGATCCACGACAATCGCTGGGCCGCCGGCGAAGCGTTGCCGTCGGAGCGGCTGCTGGCGGAATCGCTCGGCGTGTCGCGCATCACCGCGCGCAAGGCGATCGCGCTGCTCGTCGAACAAGGGCTGATCCGGCGCACGCAAGGCGCCGGCAATTTCATCCAGCCGCGCTATGAAGATCCGCTCTCGCGCCTGTCGAGTTTCAGCGAAATGCTCAAGCGCCGCGGCTTCACGCCAAGCTCGACTTGGCTTGCGCGCGGAATCGAGCCCGCGAACCGCGACGAAGTGATCCAGCTCGGGCTGTCGCCCGCCGCGTCGGTCACGCGATTGAAGCGGCTGCGGCTCGCGGACGGCATCGTGATGGCGGTCGAGAACTCGACGTTTCCCGCAACGATCATTCCCGAGCCGCAATCGATCGGCGATTCGCTGTACAGCTATCTCGAGCAACGCGGCACGCCGATCGTGCGCGCGCTGCAGCACTTCCGCGCGGTCAACGCGAGCGACGAAATCGCCAGGCAGATGGACATCGCACCGCACGACGCGCTGCTGCTGATCACGCGGATCGGCTTCACGCACGATCAGCGCGCGATCGAGCTGACCGATACCTATTGCCGCAACGACTACTACGATTTCGTCATCGAATTGCGCAAATAACGGGCTTTGCGGGTTCCGCGCGGGCCTCGCGCGGCCCATGCCGCCGCGCTACCCGGCGCCACGTGCATAGCGCTCAATGCTGCCGTAGCGCTCGAACCCGCGCCGGGCGGCGCATGAAACCGCGCAATATACGAAAACAAGCGGCACTACGCGGCGATGACCGGATACCGACGGATGCAAGCCGCACCGCGTCACGGTAACCAGCACGGCTCGTCACTGCCGACGGGCACGGGCGGCCGCCCGAAACGAGGCGGGGTCTGCGACAGCCGCTCGGCCGGCCGCACGCCGCGCACCGCGCCGAATGGCGAATCGGTCGCGTCGTCCAGGCAATCGCGTACATCGTCGAGCGCCAGATCCGGCACGCGTTCGCCGCCGTCGACCCGCCCCATCGACTGCAACCACCGCCCAGTTTGCGCGAGCGACACGCGCACCCGCCAGCTTCCGCCTTCGCGTGCGCGGCGCACGAGCGCCATCATCGCGCCGAACGCCGCGAGATAGCCGGTGGCATGGTCGAGCGCCTGGCAAGGCAGATGCCGCGGCGCGCGGGCGCCCACCGCGCGCTGCTCGGTCCACGCAATGCCGCTTGCCGACTGCACGAGACTATCGAAGCCGCGGCGCGACGCCCACGGCCCGTCGTATCCGTATGCGCACACCGACACGCAGACGATCCCCGGATGACGCCGCGCCAGCTTGGCCGCGCCGAAACCGAGCGCATCGAGCGCGCCCGGCCGGTACGATTGCACGAACACGTCGGCGCGCGCCGCAAGCGCATCGAGCGTCGCGCGCCCGGCATCGTCACGCAGATCGACGATCGCCGAGCGTTTGCCACGGCCGTTGTCGATCACGAGCGCTGGAATGTTCGGCAGATGCGGGCCGTTGACGAGCAGCACCTGCGCGCCATGCTGCGCGAGCGTGCGGCCCGCGACAGGCCCGGCGATGATCCGCGTCAAATCGAGCACGCGCGTACCGGAAAGCGGCTGCAAGAGCGCGGCGGCGCCCGCTTGCGCGCGCATGCCCGCCGCGATTGGCCCGTCCGCGCCGACGGGCATCGGCGGCGCGTCGCCGATGCGTTCGATCTCGAACAGCGCTCCCCGCTCGAGCGCACGCGCGGGTTCGAGCGCGCGCCATTCTTCGGGAGAGCGAATCAACGCTGCGCAAAGCCCTGCTTCGGCAAGCGTTGCGTCGAGCGCCTCGCCATCCCAACCGCGAATCGCCGCGGCCACCTGGCCGGGTTCGTCGCCGCAACCGAGCACCTCGACGATGCCGGCCAGATGATGCGGAAAATTCGCGTGAAGCTGAATCCAGCGCGCGTCGCGCGTCTCGTAAAAACCGGTGACGGCATGGCGCGGCTCGGGCGGCGCGCCGCCGTCGACGCGCAAATACCGCTCGCTGCGAAACGCCGCGAGCGCGTGCCGCACCGACACGCCGACGCGCTGCGCACGTCCGGTTCGCACGCGATAGCATTCGGCGGCCGCCAAGCCGGCAGCCGCGATCGTCGATGCGGCAAGCACGCCGACCCGGTGCACCGACGGCAGGCCCGGATCGTCGCCGTCGAGATCGACGCGCTCCAGCGCAGCCGGATCACCTGCGGCGAGACGCCAAAGATACGTCAGTGCTTGCAAGGAACTCATCGCCGCGGGCCTCGTCTTCGTCAATGTGCAAACGAGTCTAGAATGGCGTGCCGACGCATTCAATCTTGATTGCGCGAATCAACGCAAAATGAATCGCATCGCGGCGCACACATACGCGTTCGGCCTTCGATGCGAGGAGCCGCCGCCATGTCCCGCTTGAGTGCGCGCGAAGCCGCGCAGTTGCTCGGTATCAGCCTGCCGACCCTCTACGCCTATGTCAGCCGCGGCCTGCTGCGCTCGCACGCGCACGGCACGAGCAAGCGCCGCTATTACGACGCCGACGACGTGCGCCTTCTGGCGCGCCGCCGCGCGGACGCCAAGCACGCGGGCAACGTCGCCGAGCGCTCGCTCGACTGGGGAATGCCGGTTCTCGAATCGCGGATCACGCAGATCGCGGACGGCCGGCTCAGCTATCGCGGCCGGGATGCGGTGGCGTTCGCCTCGGCCGCGACGCTGGAGGACGCCGCCGCGCTGCTGTGGGCGTGCCCGCTCGCGCGCATCGAAGCGCACGAAACCATCGCGCCGCGTCTCGATGCATCGCGCTGGCGGCACGGGCTAGACCTCTGGCGCACTCGGCCGCCGCTCGAACGCGCACTCGCGTTGCTGCCGCTTGCCGCGCCAGTCGACGATGCGGCGCCGGCCGCGCTGCTCGACGAGGCCGTCACGCTGCTGCGTCTCGCAACCGCCGCGCTTGCCGCGCGCATGCCGTGCGCCGAGCCGGCACACCGGCAGCTTGCCGCCGCATGGCGGGTGAGCGAGCCGCGCGACGTCGAGCTGCTGCGTATCGCGCTGGTGTTGTGCGCCGATCATGAACTCAACCCGTCGACGTTCGCCGTGCGCTGCATCGCGTCGACGGGCGCGCCGCTGTTCGGCGCGATCGCGGGCGGCCTCGCCGCGCTGTCCGGGCCGCGGCATGGCGGCGAGACGGCCCGGGTGGCCGCGCTGCTTGACGGCGCGGCCCCCTCGCGCGATCTGCCGCGCTACGTCGCCGCCCAATGCGCGGCATACGCGCGCAACGCAAACGCGCGCACGAGCCTGCCCGGCTTCGGCCATCCGCTATACCCACAGGGCGATCCGCGCGCGGCGCTGCTCATCGACGCGATCATCGCCCGCACCGCCGCGCGGCCGCCGCGCGCGCGGCATGCGCCGCCGCTCGAAGGCGCGCTCGCGCTCGCCGAAGCCGCGCAAGCCGCAACCGGCGAAAAGCCGCAACCGGCGAAAAGCCGACGATCGATTTCGCGCTCGCGTTGCTCGAGCGCGCGCTCGCGCTGCCGCCGGGCGCGGCGTTTGCGCTGTTCGCTGCCGGCCGCATCGTCGGCTGGATCGCGCACGCGCTCGAACAACGCGCGCACGGCCGGCTGATCCGCCCGCGCGCGCGTTACGTCGGCGTCGAGCGCGCACAATGAAGGCGATGCCGCGCGCCGCCATTTCTGCGCGCGCGAGCGGCTTTCCCTAAAATGTCGGCTGCGTCGTTCGTCAGCGCCCATGGCGCCCGTCTCTCATGCCCAGCACCCCGCCTGCCGCCGTCCCTAGCGAAAAATCGTTGACCGTGATGCTGTGGCTCGTCGCCACCGGCTTCTTCATGCAGGCGCTCGACGCGACGATCGTCAACACCGCGCTGCCGTCGATGGCCGCGAGCCTCGGCGAATCGCCGCTGCGGATGCAATCGGTCGTGATCGCTTATTCGCTGACGATGGCCGTGATGATCCCCGTGTCCGGCTGGCTCGCCGACACGCTCGGCACCCGCCGCGTGTACTTCAGCGCGATCGCGATCTTCGCGCTCGGCTCGCTGCTTTGCGCGAACGCGCACACGCTGCCGATGATCGTCGCGTTCCGCGTGATCCAGGGAATCGGCGGCGCGATGCTGCTGCCCGTCGGCAGGCTCGCCGTGTTGCGCACGTTTCCCGCCGAGCGCTATCTGCCCGCGCTGTCGTTCATCGCGATTCCCGGCCTGATCGGCCCGCTGATCGGCCCGACGCTCGGCGGCTGGCTCGTGAAGATCGCCTCGTGGCACTGGATCTTCCTGATCAACGTGCCGATCGGCATCGCCGGCTGCATCGCGACGTTCTATTCGATGGCCGACGCGCGCAACCCCGCCGCCGGCCGCTTCGACATCAAGGGCTATCTGCTGCTGACGATCGGCATGGTCGCGCTCACGATCTCGCTCGACGGCCTCGCCGATCTCGGCCTGCAGCATGCGGTGGTGCTCGTGCTGCTGATCCTTGGCCTCGCTTGCTTCGTCGCCTACGGTCTGTACGCGGTACGCGCGCCGCAGCCGCTTTTCTCGCTCGAACTGTTCCGCATCCACACGTTCAGCGTCGGCCTGCTCGGCAACCTGTTCGCGCGGCTCGGCAGCGGCGCGATGCCGTATCTGATTCCGCTGCTGCTGCAAGTCGGGCTCGGCTACGGCGCATTCGAGGCCGGACTGATGATGCTGCCCGTCGCCGCGGCGGGCATGTTCTCGAAGCGCATCATCACGGTCCTCATCACGCGCCACGGCTATCGCAAGGTGCTGCTCGCGAACACCGTGATGGTTGGCTTGACGATGGCGAGCTTCGCGCTGATGCGCGACACGACGCCGGCCTGGGTCCGAATCGCGCAGCTCGCGCTGTTCGGCGGCTTCAACTCGATGCAGTTCACCGCGATGAACACGCTGACGCTGAAGGATCTCGGCACGGGCGGCGCCAGCAGCGGCAACAGCCTTTTCTCGCTCGTGCAGATGCTGTCGATGAGCCTCGGCGTGACAGTGGGCGGCGCACTGCTCGCGACCTTCACCGGCATGATCGCGCGCGGCGCGCCGGCGCATCCGCTGCCGGCGTTCCATGCGACCTTCATCTGCGTCGGCGTCATCACCGCCGCGTCCGCATGGATCTTCGCGCAGCTTTCGCCCGAAATCCGCGGCGCCGCGCGCAAGACCGATCCGTCCGAACGCGCATAGCGCGCCGCGCGCCACGATAAAGCGGCGCGCACCAAGCGGGTGCATCCGGGCAGGCCGCCGCACGGTAGCGGGCCGCCCGCCGGTGCGGCTTTTTGCGCATGGTTCTTGCTCGGCTATGCTGTGCAGGTACACTGATGCTTCCCGGACAGTCGCCCCATGACGAGCATGATCGACATCGATCCTCCCAGCTTCCAGCCGCCGCGCCCGATCGCGGGCGACGACGGTAACCGGCGCACCGTCCTGTACGGCGACTACACCGTTTTCAGCGTCTTCCAACCGGTTTTCTCGGTATCGCATCGCCGGGCGATCGGCTACCACGCGTCGTTGCGCGCGCACGATGCTCACGGCGGCCAGGTGCCATCGCACGAGGCGTTCACGCAAGCCGCGCGCCGCGGCGATCTGCTCGAACTCGGCCGGCTCGCGGAATCGCTGCATCTGGGCAATTTTCATGCGTTCGACAGCCATGACGAATGGCTCTTCCTGAGCCTGCACCCGGCCGCGCTGATGGATACCGTCTACGGCGACGCGCTGCTTGCGAACCTGAAAACGCTCGGCCTGCCGCCGCAGCGCGTCGTGCTCGAGGTGCCCGAGCAGGCGGGCGGCGAGACGCCGCGCTTCGCCGCGATCGTCGACGGGCTGCGCAAGGCGGGCTTTCTGATCGCGCTCGGCGGCTTCGGCTCGAAACACTCGAACATCGATCGCGTCTGGCACCTGCATCCCGACATCGTCACGCTGGATCGCGGCATCCTCGCGCAGGCGAGCGAGCACTCGCACCTGGAGCGCGTGCTGCCCGGCCTCGTATCGCTGCTGCACGAGTCGGGGCAACTGGTGCTGATGGGCGGACTCACGACCGAGCGCGAAGCGCTGATCGCGCTCGAATGCAATGTCGATTTCGTACAGGGCCAGTATTTCGCGGGACCGAGTGTCGAGCCGGTGCAGCCGCAGGCGGCCGCGGGCATCATGGATACGCTGTCGGCCGCGTTGAGGCTGCGCGTGGCCGAGCGCGAGCGCGCGCAGCAAGCGCGCCTTGCGCCGTATGTCGCGGCGCTGTCGGGCGCGAGCGCACGGCTGCGCGACGGCCACGATCTGCTCGACGCGGCCACGCAGCTGCTCGCGCTGCCCGAGACGGCGCGCTGCTTTCTGCTCGACTCGTCCGGCCGGCAGATCGGCGAGAACCTGCTGCCGCGCGGCCACGCATCGCAGCGCGCCAAGCGCTTCAAGCCGCTGCTGCACTCGGAAGGCGCGAGCTGGGAGCGCCGGCCATACTTCATCGACGCAATGCGCACGCCGGGGCACGTGCATTTCACGCCGCCCTATCTGTCGATCAATGAAGCGCACCTGTGCGTGACAGCGTCGATCGCGGCGCCCGCCGCACAAGGCATGCAGGTGCTCTGCGTCGATATCAACTGGGAAGCGGCCGCGCATCGCCATTGACCCGGCGTGCACGTGCGCGCGCGTATTCCGACGTCTGCGGCGCCACTCGGTGCAGATTTTGCGATTGCCGCGGCATACCGGAATCTCGCGCGCGCGGCACCTGCCGAGCGGACATCGAACACCGCATCGGGCGACGCGCATCGACGCATGCCGCGCCAGATCCGAGCCCCTTCGATGGCAACGATTCGCTTGTAGCGCGCGGGTTTGCGCCGGCGGCATCCGGCCGGCTTGCAATCGCGACTGCGACCCGACCGCCATGCAATGCGGAAACGCGGCCGTTATACGACGCTGCGCGCAGCCGCCGCACGCAGCTCGGCCAGCAGTGCCTCGCCGCTCCACGCCGGCCGCGCCGCGGCGCGCTGCGCATCGTGCACGAGCGCGCACAGGCGGGCATTGACGGGCGCCATCCGCCCGAGCCCCGCAGCCAATTGCACGATCTCGCCGTTGATCCAATCGACTTCGGTCGGACGCCCCGCGTCGAGATCGTCCGACATCGACGAACGCGCCAGCGGATCAATCGCAAGCATCGCGCCCGCGAGCCTCGTGAACAGCGCGTCGGGCATGCTCAGCAACCGTGGCATCCACGTGGCGGGCAGCGGCGTGATCCGCGCGGGCCGGATCGCCGCGCGTTTGAGCAGCGCCAGCCCCTCGGCCTGCGCGAGCGCAAGACAGCGCCGATAGCCGCGCTGCGCGAGTTCGTCCTTCAGCGGCCGATTCGCCAGCGCATTGATCGCATTATTGAGATTGACGAGCAGCTTCGCCCATTGCACGGCGCGCATGTCCGCGCGCTGCCCGAGCGGCAGGCCCGCGCGCTCGAACGCGCCGGCAAAGCATTGCAGCGCGGGCGCGGCCTCGACTTGCAGCTCGCCCGACGTGCCCTGATGGAACGCGCCGGCGCCGCGTGCGCTCACGTTGAACGGCACCATCGCGCCGAGCACCGTCGCGTGCGGCAGCGCGGCGCGCAGCACGTCCGCGTTGCGCACGCCGTTCTGGAAACTGACGACGACCGTGCCGGGCCGTACCGCGCGCGCAAGCGCCTCGGCAACGGCTGGCGTCGCGGCCGACTTCACCGTCACGAGCACGAG
>NZ_FXAN01000006.1 GCF_900176645.1 Burkholderia singularis | reverse complement strand
GTCTGAACGCGAATCTCGTGTTCACGTGGCGCCGCCAGTATCGCGCGGAACAGCAGGCTGCGGTGGTGCCACTGTTGCCGGTGGCGATTGTGGATGAGGCGCCGCGAGAAGCGGTGCCTCTGCCCGTGCCCACCATCGAATCTGGGATCGGGAAACCGGCTGTGCCCACCGGCACGATTGAGGTTCGAATCGGCCGAGCGGTGATCAAGGTCGACGGCGTGGTCGACACCGAGATGCTCCGAATGGTGCTGGGGAGCCTGCGGCCATGATCTCTCTGCCCCCGGGTACGCGCATCTGGCTCGCAGCGGGCGTGACCGACATGCGCTGCGGGTTCCAGGGGCTAGCCGCGAAGGTGCAGACCGCGCTCGAAGAGAATCCGCTGGGCGGCAATGTATTCATCTTCCGCGGCCGCCGCGGCGATCTTGTGAAGCTGCTTTGGGCGACCGACGACGGGCTCTGGTTGCTCGCGAAACGATTGGAACGAGGCCGTTTTATCTGGCCGCAGGCCGACGGCGGAAAGATCCATCTGACGAGCGCCCAACTGTCGATGCTGCTCGAGGGCATCGACTGGCGACAGCCACGCCGCACCGCCGCGCTGTCGATGTTGTAAACCGCGTCGAAGGCTCGTAAACTGCGACGCATGTCCAAAGATGCGCCGCTTCCTGCCACCGTCGCTGAGCTCCAGGCCCTGGTGCTCGCGCAGCAAGCATCGCTGCTTGAGCAGCAGGCATCGATCGCAAACATGGGGCGGGAGATCGCCGCCCGCGACGACGAAATCGAGCGCCTGAAGGTGCAGATCGACAAGCTCAGGCGAATGTACTTCGGGAGCAAGTCCGAGAAACTGGCCCGGCAGATCGATAGACTCGAGGCGCAACTCGAAGACCTGACGGCCGGCCAGGGTGCGGCAGACACGCGAGGGCATCGAGACAAGGCGTCGAAAGCGCCCCCCAGTCGAGCGCCCACGCGAGAGCCGCTGCCGCCGCACTTGCCGCGCGATGAAATCGAACTTACGCCGGATCCGGCTTGCCCCAAGTGCGCGACGCTGATGCAGCGGCTCGGCGAGGATGTATCCGAGCAGCTCGCCCGCGTGGCGGCCGCGTTCAAAGTAATCCGCACGATCCGCCACAAGCTGTGCTGTCCTGATTGCGGCCACATAGAACAACCCGCGATGCCCAGCCTGCCGATCGAGCGCAGCATTGCCCATCCGAGCCTGCTGGCCGATATTGCGGTATCGAAGTTCGCCGATCACCAACCGCTGTATCGCCAATCGGAGATTGCCGCACGCGACGGCGTGACGCTGGATCGCGCCAGCATGGGGCGCTGGCTCGGGCAGATTGCCGAGCTTTGCGTGCCACTTGTTGAAGCGATCCAGCGCTACGCGCTGGTCCCCGGCAAGGTGCACGTCGACGACACACCGGTCGCAGTGCTCGCACCAGGCAACGGAAAGACGGTGACCGGACGCTTCTGGGTCTACGTGCGCGACGATCGCCGCTCGGGCTCGACTGACCCGGCTGCGGTATGGTTCGACTTCTCCTCGGATCGCAAAGGGGTTCACCCTCAAACCCGGCTCGTCGCATTCCACGGCATCCTGCAGGCCGATGCCTACGCCGGATTCGATCAACTGTACGCGAGCGGCGAGATCCAGCAAGTGGCATGCTGGGATCACGCGAGGCGGTACATCTACGATGTTCACGTGCGCACGCCGACTCCGGATACCCAGCAACTGCTCGAGATGATCGGCGAGCTTTACAGCATCGAAGCCAACATCCGCGGCAAGGCGCCTGACGAGCGTCTGCGCGTGAGGCAGGAGAAGACCAAGCTGTTGCTCGCGAAGTTCGAAGCGACGATCAGGGCGAAACTCGCGACGCTGTCGACGAAGTCCGCGCTCGCCAAAGCGATCAACTACTCGCTGAACCACTGGGCAGCGCTCGTGTTCTACTGCGAGGACGGTCGGGCCGAGATCAGCAACGTGCTTGCCGAGAACGCCCTGCGCTGTGTCGCGCTCGGACGCAAAAACTATCTGTTCGTCGGCTCCGACAGCGGGGGCGAGCGGGCCGCTGCGATGTATAGCTTGATCGGGACGTGCAAGCTCAACGGAATCAACCCGCGTGCTTACCTGGAATACGTCCTGACCCACATCGCTGATCACAAGATCTCTCGCATCGACGAATTGCTTCCCTGGAACGTGGCCGGCAAACTGAAGCCGGCGACCCCACCTACATCCTAACCGTGTAGGTCACGGACTCCACCACGCCATCACCATCATGCCTCACGCGCGCGCGAATGGGGGACTGGCCTACCCGAGCCGCTTAC
>NZ_FXAN01000103.1 GCF_900176645.1 Burkholderia singularis | reverse complement strand
CAAAGATTGAGCAGGGCATTCAATCACGTGGGTCAAAATTCGATGAAAATTTTCAGCTCTAGTGGGTCAGTTCTGTGCGGACATCAACAATCGAGTTTTACGGACTTGGTGGAGTACATCACCAATCGCGATGAAGAGAAGGCGCGTTTGAGCGACGAGGTTGATCCGAGCGATCCGCACGATCGAGAAAAGCAGCTCAAGATTCTTGCGCGTGCTAGAGAGCATCTCCGATTGGCCGCGAACTACCTTCGACAGTCACCGCAAATCGACAGCGATTTTCAACAGAGGGCGCTAGCGCGGCGAGTACGTCTCCGGCTCGAAAAGAAGCCGATTCAGCCTGCACCTAGCCAGGCCGAAGCGGAAGCCCTTGCGGAGCTTTGGTCTGGGCGACTCCTCGGCCAGGCCGAACGCCTCGTAACGCCGACGGGCGTTGCGTGCGAACACAATTGCTTGTCATTGTCGTCCGCTGCTGCTGAGATGAAGGCAGTGGCGACCCAGAACGCCCGGGTTAAGGACGCCGTGTACCACGTCGTTCTGTCTTGGCCGACGAATGAATCACCGACCGATGCACAAGCGTTCGAGTGCGGTGCGCACGCGCTTGGCGCTGTCGGTATGGCGGATCATCAGTACGTTTTTGCCGTGCATCGCGATACCGACAACACGCACCTGCATATCGCCGTCAATCGCGTCAATCCGGACACGTTCGCCGCCGTCTATCCCGAGCGTGACTATTTCAAGCTGGATCGCGCGATGCGCGAGCTGGAGCTCCGATATGGCTGGCAACACGACAATGGCCCTTACGCGGTCTTTGAGCGCAATGGCCACGCCGTCATCGATTGGGCAAGCAAGGACCCAGCCACGAAAGGCAAGCAACCGACGCCGGCAGCTGATATGGAGCGGCACGCTAATCAAGAAAGTCTGTTTACTTACGCACGCGGTGAGCCGCGTAAAGCGCTCTTGGCCGCGCTGAAAAATGACGAGTTGACGTGGCGTCAACTGCACAATCTGCTCGCCAAGTATGGTCTCGAGCTACGCGAGAAAGGGCAGGGCTTCGCTATCTACGACCTCAATCCGGGTGCTGCGACTACGACGCCGATCAAGGCCAGCGACATGCACGAGGCGCTGGGGAAGGCACGGCTGACCAAACGACTCGGGCCGTTCGAGCTGTCGGCATCAACGACCAGCGCTGTCCTGACGTACGACAAGGATCGGCCGCCGAAGCGCGATTCGAAAATGCGGGAGGAGCGGCGCCAGGAGCGCGCACAAGCTCGATGTGAGCTGCGTGCCCGGTACGGCGAGTACAAGCGCGCGTTCGTATATCGCCGACTCGACCCGGCTGGTGTGCGGCAGCGATTCTCGGATATCCGCGAAGCTGCCCGTCAGAAGCGGCTCGAGATCCGAACGACCGTCACGGACGCTGCAGCCCGAAACGTGCTGTACAGCGTCGTTGCATTCGAGACGGTGCGGGACCGCGATCGGCTGCGACGTGAGATCCGCAGAGAGCGTCAGGCGCTGTGCGCGGACCCAGTGAACCGCAGGTTGTCATATCGCGAATGGGTCGAGCGCCAGGCGGCCGCCGGCGACGGTGCGGCGATCGGCCAGCTACGCGGCTTCGTCTACAGTGAGAAGCGACGTGCGCGAGAGCTAGTGCGGGCGCTAACCAATGATGATGCCGACGGCGTCATCCACGTTGACGATGTCGATCCGGTTGCACGGAACGTCGCTGATGGGCTGTATTTTCGCGTCCGCCGGGACGGAGCGGTGATCTATCGATTAGACGATGGTCGCGACGCTTTCATTGATCTCGGCCGACGCATCGATGTGCTCGCCAAAGGCGATCGCGACGACCTGTCAATCAAGACTGCGCTGCAACTGGCCGCGGAGAAGTATGGGGGAGTATTCGAGCTCACGGGTAGCGAAGAATTCAAGCGGCGCGCGATCGACATTATGGTCGAACATCGAATTGAGGTTCGGCTCCGAGACGCCGAGCAGGAAGCGTTGCGGTGTGCCAAGACAGCGGCTGCAGCGAAGCAACTGCCCCGGCAAACGCTACGCCGTGCCATAAGGCCATGAGCGGAGCGATGGGTCATCTGAGATATTGGGGTCATATAGACTCGGGCGGCGCTTGGGTCTATAGTAGTCGCAGGTATTACCTTTTGCTACGGGGGCCGGGTCATGGTTACGGCAACATCCATCAAGCTTGATGATGAACTGAAAGGGCGGGTCCAGCACTTGGCCGAGGCTCGTCGACGTACCGCGCATTGGATCATGCGTGAAGCCATTGAGCAGTATGTCGAGCGCGAGGAAAAGCGCGAGGCGTTAAACCGGGACACGCTCAAGGCGTGGGATGAATTTCAGGTGACTGGCCTGCACGCGACTGCTGAGGAAGTAGATAAGTGGCTCACGAGCTGGGGAACTGAAAACGAACTGCCCTCGCCTGAATGCCACAAGTAATCTTTGCACCGGCGGCTATCCGAGATTTACAGCGACTACGCGACTTCCTGCGACCGAAGAATCCTGACGCTGCAAGGAGGGCTGGTGAAGCGATTAGACAAGGCGTACAGGCCCTCGGGACTCACCCTCGAATGGGACGTCTCGTAGAAGATCTACCCGAGCAGTATCGGGAGTGGCCCATCGATTTCGGGGACAGTGGTTACGTGGCCCGGTATCGCTTCGATGGCGACGCCGTCACGATCTTGGCTGTCCGGCATCAGAAGGAAGCGGGGTATTGATCATGACCGATGACGAGGCGAAGGCACGGATCGACGTGCTCCACGACGATGCGGCGACGATTCTGGCCGAGCAAGGGCTATCGCCCGTGCAGGCTTACTGCCTGATCCTGGAGTGGGTCACGGTGCGGCACGAGCCTACGCTGCAGTTGCTTGCAGACGCAGCAGCCTATGACCAGTGGTTTCGAGATGAGGTCCAAAAGAGCCTTGATGACCCCCGTGAGCCGATATCCAACGAAGAAGCAGAGGCTAGCTTTGCCAAGAAGCGAGCCGAGTTACAGGCACGGATCAGGAAAGGCAATGAGTGACGAGAGGTGGCCTCGCTCGTTCGGACAGTTTTCTGAGATTTTTAAGTGGAACGTCCGGGGCGATCATGCTGCCGATTTAATCGCAGACAG
>NZ_FXAN01000015.1 GCF_900176645.1 Burkholderia singularis | reverse complement strand
TGGAGTTTCGTCGTGGCGAGCCTGCCATTCGTGACGGGCGCCTTCAGCCGGCTCAGCACGTTCAGGACGTGCTCTGCGCTGGGGCGTCCGCATCTTGGCTTGCTTGGATACATCGCACTGCCATCGCAGACTGTCGGCGACGCGTTTGAGAACATCAGCGAGCTGTTTCCACATCATCAGCAGCGGTCGCTGCTGCGTATCGTGCGCCAACGCGAGTTCAGTCGCATCGAGTACCGGATTTACGATAGTGGGATCATTGCACGTCGCCAAGATGCCGAACTATCACTTGGTATGTTCTTCAACATTCTCCGACACGCGCTTGGCAGCCAATGGAGGCCGCAAGCCATACACTTCGAGCACGCTCGTCCCGAGTCGTGGCTTGAGCACGAACGCTGCTTCGGCGCACCGGCGCATTTTTCTCAGTTGTGTAATGCGATCGTGCTGGATAGTCGCGAACTCGAAACGCCAATGCCGCGCGCGGACGTACATCTGCTTGCACTCATGCGGCACAACTTGGCAGGGCTTGGGCTCGCGAATGCGCAGAAAGCGCAGACGGCGTCTCTTGTCGAGCGCGTTTCGGCGGTGATTCGCTCGCGTATTGCCGATGGAGAGCCGACGCTCGACGATATCGCGCAGACGCTCAACATACCGAGCCGGACACTGCAGCGGCGGCTGCGCACGCACGGTTATACCTACCAGGAGATTCTGCTCGAAGTGCGACGCGAGGTGGCGCTCGGCTATTTGTGCGATCCGGACATTCCAATAACGGAACTTGCGTTCCTACTCGGGTACTCCGAAATCAGCGCGTTTTCACGTGCGTTTCACCGATGGTTCGACACATCGCCGAGCGAATGGCGGCGTGGGTATTTGAAAGCTCATGGGATCAGTTAGGAATAAATTTGTCGATTCCTGGGCTTATGTATTTGCTTGTACGGTTAATGTTGCGTGCAATAGCCAATAGTTGCTGAGTGTTAAATTGGTGAAAAATAAGAAAATATTCGTTTTTGGTTAATAACTGAATTGCGCTCGTGAGTTCGAATGATTGTCCCGGGATATCTGGTGCGTATTCGATAACCACTATGTAAAACTATGCCGACTACAATGCGATGTGGGCATGATTTTTTTTAACTTCTGTCGGTGACAACTGTATTTTTCTTCATCATGGCGACGTAGCAATATCCACCATCTCGCCACTCCTTGCGGCCCAAGGGAGCAATCTTACAGAGAAATAGTCTCAAGTATATCCAAGGGAAGGGGGGCTCGCAATGAGCGCACGATTTTTTTCGCATGATTTGTTAGAAATGCGGATGCGCCAGTGCTTGCTTGAGGTACTTCGGTCATCATCGTACACGATAGTCTACGGCACACGTCGAGCTTAATTCGAGGTGAGTTGACTCGACTTTCACGTCGATCAGCATGCAAGCCATGTCTGTCACAACGGCACGACTTTCCACATTTCATTCTGCGGCGGCGCACCATGAACCCGACA
>NZ_FXAN01000115.1 GCF_900176645.1 Burkholderia singularis | reverse complement strand
CCGCGCGGCGTCGAGTGCAAACTCGATGCCGCGCGGCGCGGCAGCCGGCAGCAGCGCGAGCGCGTCGGTGCAAAGCCGGTCGTGCGGCGGCGGCGCGATCGCGAAACGGCGCGCGCCCGCGCCGTCGACGGCCTTGCAATGCACGTATTCGACATGCGGCGCGAGCGAGCGCGCCGCGTCGAGCGGTGCTTCGCCCGCCCACAGCCAATTGCCGATGTCGAACGTCATGCCGACGAGCGCGGGCATTCGCTCGTCGCGCAGCGCGGCAAACAGCGACACGAACTGCGCAAGTGCGCCACCTTGCCGCAATTGGCCGTTCTCGACGAGCACGCGCATGCGGGCGGGCGCGCGTTCGAGCAAGTCGGCAAGCTGCGCCGCCTGGGTGCGGGATGCGAAAGCGCCGAGCTGGAACTTCACGAAGCGCGCGCCGAGCGCACCGGCCGCATCGAGCGTCGCGGCAACGGCCTGGCGGTTCAGTGTGCCGTCATCCGCGTAGAGCGTGTCGGGCGTCGAATATACGGACCACAGGCCGGCCGCGGCGATTGCGCCGCCCAGCTGCGCGAGCGCTCGCGGCGACGCGTCGTCGTCAGACGCGAACAACTCGCGCCTCACTTCGAAGCCGGCCGCGCCGGCTTCGGCCGTCGCATCGATAAACGCGCGATGCCCGTCGCGCCGCACCGCGTGCGTTCCGAATGCGCTTGCCACGATCACGATGTCGACCATGCTTCGCCTGCCCTTTTCCATGTCGATGGATAATGTATTTGATGAATGGAACCGGTTCCATTTATATTCGCACACATGGTGCGCCGAGTGTCCGACATAGGCCATAGAGGAAATCCCTAGGCGAACACCCGCCGACCCGGCCGTTGCGGCGCGCCGGCGCCACGCGATCATGCGCGAGCGGCGCACAATATCGGAGGATGGCCGTCTGGCGCGCCGACGTGATCTGTATGCCGGGTTCCATGCGCGCCGCGCGAAGGAAACGCGCCGCCCATTCGTCTGCCGCCGCCTCAAAGTCAAAAGGAGCCCGCCGCATGCCCGACCTTCCGCCTACCATGCTGTTTCTGCTTGCCGGCGCGTCGTTCTTCTTGATCGCCGTGCCGCTTGCCGCGCAATGGGTCAAGCCCAACCGTTTTTACGGCGTCCGGCTGAGCGCTACGTTGCGCGACGAAGCCGTCTGGTATCGCTGCAACCGGATTTTCGGCGTCGCGCTGATGATCACGAGCGCCGTCTATGTCGCCGCGCTCGAATACTGCACGCTCCGCGGCATCCCCGTGCCCCGCCTTACGCTGCTGACAACGCTGGCCGTTGCCGTCGCGATCCCGACCGGGCTTTGCTTGATCGCACTCAAACCGCCTGGCGGCCGTCAACGCGGCGCGCGCCGCTAAGCGCCGCGCTTCGTACCGGACGCCCGTCAACCGCAGCCGGCACACGCGCCATGCACAGCTCGAGAAACCGCGCGGCCGCGCGTGACGGCGTCGCGCCATGCGGCACGAGAATCGAGAAATGCCGTGTGAGCGGTTGCGGCGCGATCGATAGCATCGCGAGCGCCGCATCGTCGTGCCTGAGCGACATCGCCGACACGAAACCGATTCCCATCCCCGCCCGCACTGCCTCCTTCACCGCCTCGACGCCCGCAATCTCGAAGGCGACCGACAGCGGTGCCGCGGCAAGCGCGAACGCACGCTCGACAAGCTGCCGCACGCCCGAGCCCGCCTCGCGCAGCACCAGCGGATAGGCGGCCAGTTCGGCGAGCGTCGCGCCCATCCGCTTGCCGGCGCGCACGCGCGCGGCAAGCGGATGGGCAGCCGGCACGATCGCGACGATCTCGTCGTCGCACCATTGATGAACCGTCGTGCCCACCGGCAGCGGGTCGCCGGGGGGCCCTTCGATCAGCGCGACGTCGAGCGCCGCGAGCGATGCGACGACCTCGGCCGTATTGCCGCTCATGGTCTGAATCACGACCTCGGGCGCGAGCGGCTGGAATTCGGCGAGCAGATACGGCAGCAGATAGCTGGCAGGCGTCGTGCTCGCGCCGACTCGCAGCGTGCCGCGCTCGAGCCCGCGCACCGCGTCGCGGTACGCGCGCGCTTGGGCGAACGTATCGCGCAACTGCGCGGCATACCGCGCGAGCGTCTCGCCGACGGGGGTCAATCGCACACCGCGCCCGTCGCGCAGATACAGCGGCTCGCCGAATTCGTCCTGCAACTGGCGCAACTGGCCCGACACGGCCGGCTGCGACAAATGCAGCGCGAGCGCCGCTCGGCTGATGTTCCGATGCTCGGCGACGGCGGCGAACGTTATCAGTTGGTCCGGGGTCATCTCATAAAAATATCAAGTTTTCCGATATTTTACGTCACAAATCACAATTTTTCATATTCATATATTCAAAATAGGATTAGGACCGTTACCATTCCAACCATATCGAAACCACGCCATGTCCACGGTCCCTTCTCCTCATCCGAGCGCCGCGGCGCCGTCGGTGCGCGGCAAGCTCAACGGCATCCTGTTCGTTGCGCTGTTCGCGCTCGCCGTCACGAGCATCGCGCAGACGCCCGCCGTCGCACACTTCGGCCTGAGCCCGTTAATCGCCGGCATTGTCGCGGGCGCGCTGTACGGCAACCTGCTGCGCGACGGCATGCCCGCGAGCTGGGCGGCCGGCGTCGATTTCTCCGCGCGCAAGCTGCTGCGGATCGCCGTCGCGTTTTTCGGGTTGCGCGTGAGCCTGCAGGAAATCGCGCAAGTCGGGCTGCCGGGGCTCGCGGTATCGGCGCTCGTGGTCGTCAGCACGCTCGCCGTCGGCACCTGGGCCGGCATCAAGCTGATGAAGCTGGACCGTGATTCGGCGCTGCTCACCGCCGCGGGCAGCGCGATCTGCGGCGCGGCCGCGGTGCTCGCGTTCGAATCGACGCTGCGCTCGAAACCGCATCAGAGCGCGATGGCGGTCGGCAGCGTCGTGCTGTTCGGCACGCTGTCGATGTTTGCCTACCCGTTCGCGTATCGCGCCGGCTGGCTGCCGCTCGACGCGACGGGCCTCGGCCTTTTCTTCGGCGGCACGATCCACGAGGTTGCGCAGGTGGTCGGCGCGGCCAGCGACGTGAGCCCCGAAGTCGCGCGGGTGGCAACGATCGTCAAGATGACGCGCGTGATGCTGCTCGTGCCGGTGCTGCTCGTGCTCGGCGCTTGGCTCGCCCGCTCGGCCAAGCATACGGCGGCCGGGCACGGGGCGCGCAAGCTCGCGGTGCCGTGGTTCGCGCTCGGCTTTCTCGGCTTCGTCGTCGTGAACTCGCTGCAGATGCTGCCCGCCAACATGACGAGCGCGCTCAACACGCTCGACACGTTCGCGCTGACGATGGCGATGACCGCGCTCGGCATCGAGACCCGGATGTCGCAGATCCGCGCCGCCGGCCCGCGCGCGCTCGTCACTGGTCTGATCCTTTATGTGTGGTTGACGGTCGGCGGCTATGCGATCGTCTGGGCGACGCAGCGCTGGCTTGGTTAAACGTTCGCCGCTCTTTTTCGCCGCCGCGCCGCGTCGGCCGGGTCCACGCAACGGATTCGGCCGGCACGGCGCGGTGCTATTCTTCCGCTCGATTTCATTCGCCGAAGCGCTTCAGCCGTGCTCTCGTTCCTGCTAAAGCTGCGCACCCGCGCGCAAACCCTGTTCCGCCTGTCCGATGCGCACACGATGCTCGTCTGGTCCGTCATCGTCGGTATTGGCGGCGCGCTCGCGACGGTCGCGTTTCGCGAAGGCATCGAGCTGATCCAGCGCCTGCTGAGCGGATCGAGCGGCAGCTTTACCGAGATGGCGCGGCGCGTGCCGCCGCTCGCCCGTATCGCGCTGCCCGCCGCCGGCGGCTTCGTCGCCGGGTGCGTGCTGCTGATCGCGCAGCGCGGTGCGCCGCCCGACGGCAAATCCGATTACATGGAGGCCGTCGCGCTCGGCGACGGCGTCGTGCCCGTGCGGCAAAGCCTCTGGCGCAGCGCGTCGTCGCTCGTGACGATCGGCAGCGGCGGCTCGATCGGCCGCGAAGGGCCGATGGTTCAACTGGCCGCGCTGGTCGCGTCGCTCGTCGGCCGCTTTGCGCACTTCGATCCGTCGCGGCTGCGCCTGCTCGTCGCGTGTGGCGCCGCGGCGGGCATCACCGCCGCGTACAACGCGCCGATCGCGGGCGCGTTCTTCGTCTGCGAGATCGTGCTCGGTTCGATCGCGATGGAAAGCTTCGGGCCGATCGTCGTCTCGTCGGTCGTCTCGAACATCGTGATGCGCGAATTCGCCGGCTACCGGCCGCCTTACGAGATGCCCGTATTTCCGCCCGTCACCGGCTGGGAAGTGCTGCTCTTCGTCGCGCTCGGCCTCATTTGCGGCGCCGCCGCGCCGCAGTTCCTGCATCTTCTCGACGCGTCGAAAGCGCAGTTCCGCCGCCTGCCCGTGCCGCTGCCCGTGCGGCTCGCGGTGGGCGGCCTGGTCGTCGGCGTGATCTCGGTATGGGTGCCCGACGTCTGGGGCAACGGCTACAGCGTGGTCAACGCGATCCTGCATTCGCCGTGGACCTGGCAGGCGCTCGTCACGGTACTCGTCTGCAAGCTGATCGCGACCGCGGCGACCGCGGGCTCGGGCGCGGTCGGCGGGATCTTCACGCCGACGCTTTTCACGGGCGCCGTGTTCGGCTCGCTGTTCGGCATCGCGCTGCATGCGTTGATGCCCGCGCACGTATCTGCGTGGTACGCGTATGCGATGGTCGGCATGGGCGCATTCCTCGCGGGCGCGACACAGGCGCCGCTGATGGCGATCCTGATGATCTTCGAGATGACGCTCAGCTATCAGGTCGTGCTGCCGCTGATGGTGTCGTGCGTCGTCGCGTATTTTGCCGCGCGCGCGCTCGGCAAGACGTCGATGTACGAAATCACGCTGCGCCGCCATCGCGACGACGAGGCGCGGATGCGGCTGCGCGCCGCGCAAATGCGCGATCTGATCCAGCCCGCGGCAACCGTCGTGCCGCTGACGGCGAGCGTGGCCGACATGACGCGCGTGTTCCTCGAATACCCGGTCAAATACCTGTACGTGACCGACGAGGCAGGACGCTTTCGCGGCGCGGTCGCGCTCAAGGACATCACCTCGGATCTGCTCGAAAAGCGCGACACCACGCACAAGAGCGCCGCGAACTACCTGCACACGCCGTTTCCGCTGCTCACGCCGGACATGCCGATCGCCACCGCGCTCGAGCATTTCATGCGGTTCCAGGGCGAGCGGCTGCCGGTGATCGAATGCGCCGACGAGCCGACGCTCGCTGGGGTGGTCTACAAGACTGCGCTGCTCGACGCTTACCGGCGGATGAACGCCGATCTCGGGCGCTGAGCGCGCCCGGGCGGCCCCGCCCCTCGCGCGCCGCGCCGGCCGCCCGTCAGTCCGGCGCGCGGCCAAGCACCACGCGCGAGAAGAAACCGGCCAACACCGTTTGCGTGGTATCGGCCGTCACGCACCGCGGATCGGCGAGATGGTATGACTGCACGCCGTCGCATAAGCCCATCAGACCGAGCGCGAGCACGTCGGCCGGCAGCAGCAGCGGCGTGCCCACTCGCTCGCTGAACGTGCGGATGTAGTGCGCCAGGTAGTCGAGCTTTTCCTTGACGAATTCGTTGTACTGCGCGCGGAACTTCGCGTCGCGCATCGCCTGCAGCTTTGCCTCGCCCCAGAGCACGAGCGTCGGATCGTCGCGAAAGAGCCGGCTGTACAGGCGTAGCGCGTTCGCCTCCATTTGCTCGCGCGTGCCGCCGGCATCGAAAATCTCCTCGAGCTCGCGCTCCGCCCTTTCGTGGTCGCGTTTGAGCAGTTCGATCAACAGTTCCGCCTTGCTGCGGAAATTCGAATAGAACGCGCCGCGCGTAAAGCCTGCCGCCGACGCGATGTCCTCCACGCTGGTCGCGCCGTACCCCTTTTTTGCGAAAGTGGCATGCGCGGCGTTGAGCAGACGCTCGCGCGTCAGGTCCTTGCTTTGTTCTCGAGTCAGGCGGGTCGGCTTCATGACGCGCAAGTCTAGCACTTTCCGAACAATCAAAACACCTTTGCATTCAAATACAACCCTGTATTAGAATGCATTCCGGTTTTTCAGTAAGCAGAAAGGTCGCCGATCTTGCGATTACTGCCGCCTTCGACTTACCTGCAAGTGCCGCCGGTCTGTCGCGCTCTTTCCGCTTTCCTCCAGCCGAGGAGTTACCGTCGTGAATCGTTCCGGTTTTCGCATTGCGCTGTCGATCGGGGCCGCGCTTGCCGTCACCGCGTGCCATCGCCCTGAAGCGGCGCCGCCCGCCCTGCGCCCGGTAGTCGCGGTGCCCGTTCGGGCGGACGGCGCCGCCGCTGCCGCGTCGCTGCCCGGCGAAATCCAGCCGCGCTACGCGACGCCGCTGTCGTTCCGGATCGCCGGCAAGATCGTCGAGCGCAAGGTGCGCCTGGGCGACACCGTGCAAAAGGGGCAAGTCGTCGCGCTGCTCGATACCTCCGACGTCGTGAAAAACGCCGCCAGCGCGCAAGCGCAGCTCGATGCCGCCACGCATGCGCTGACCTACGCGCAACAACAGCTCGAACGTGACCGTGCGCAAGCGCGCGAAAACCTGATCGCGCCCGCGCAGCTCGAGCAGACCGAAAACGCTTATGCATCGGCGCGCGCGCAGCGCGATCAGGCCGCGCAGCAGCTCGCGCTCGCGAAAAACCAGCTCCAGTACGCGACGCTCGTTGCCGATCACGCGGGCTACATCACTGCCGAGCAGGCGGACACCGGGCAAAACGTGTCGGCCGGTCAGGCCGTCTATCAGCTCGCGTGGTCCGGCGACGTCGACGTCGTCACCGACACGCCGGAAAGCACGCTGTCGCTCGTGAGCGTGGGTCACGCGGCACGCGTGACGTTGCCGTCGGTGCCCGGCCGCGCGTTCGATGCACGCGTGCGCGAAATCGCGCCTGCCGCCGATACGCAAAGCCGCACGTACCGCGTGAAGCTCACGCTCGAAAAGCCCGACCCCGCGGTGCGGCTCGGGATGACCGCGAACGTCTCGTTCGCTGCCGCGCCGGGCAACGTGCCCGCCGCCGGCGTGCAACGCTTCACGCTGCCGTCGACCGCGCTCTTTCATTCGGGCAACGCGCCGGCAGTGTGGGTGGTACGCACTCGTGACGATACGCTGGAGCTGCGCCGCGTCGACATCGTGCGCTACAACGACAGCACCGTGACCGTCGCAAACGGCATCGCGCCGGGCGAGCGCGTCGTGCTGCAAGGCGTCCATACGGTCAGCGCCGGTGAAAAAGTGCGCGCCGTGCCGCCGCTCCATTCGGAGGACGTCGCGTCATGACGGACGGCCGTGAAGAAAGCGCCCGCTTCAACCTGTCCGCATGGGCGTTGCGTCATCAGGTGCTCGTCATCTACCTGATCGCGCTTGCGACGGTTGCGGGCATCCTCGCGTACACGCGCCTCGCGCAATCGGAAGATCCGCCGTTCACGTTCCGCGTGATGGTGATCAGCACGTTCTGGCCCGGCGCGACCGCACGCCAGGTGCAGGAACAGATCACCGACAGGATCGGCCGCAAGTTGCAGGAAACGCCCGCCATCGACAACCTGCGCAGCTACTCGCGCCCCGGCGAATCGCTGGTCTTCTTCGAGATGAAGGAATCGGCGCCGGTGAAGGACGTGCCGCAAACCTGGTATCAGATACGCAAGAAAGTCGGCGACATTGCCGCGACGCTGCCGCCCGGCGTTCAAGGACCGTTCTTCAACGACGAATTCGGCGACGTCTACACCAACATCTACACGCTCGAAGGCGACGGCTTCTCGCCCGCGCAACTGCATGATTACGCGGATCAGTTGCGCACCGTGCTGCTGCGCGTGCCGGGCGTGGCGAAGGTCGACTATTTCGGCGACCCCAATCAGCGGATCTTCATCGAACTGGACAATGCACGCGTGACGCGGCTCGGCATTTCGCCGCAGCAGATCGCGCAAGCGATCAACGCGCAAAACGACGTCGCCTCGTCCGGCGTGCTGACGGCGACGCACGACCGCGTGTTCATCCGCCCGACGGGCCAGTACGGCAGCGTGGCCGACATTGCCGATACGCTGATCCGGGTCAACGGCCGCTCGTTCCGGCTCGGCGATCTCGCGACCATCCGGCGCGGCTACGACGATCCGCCCATCACGCAGATGCGCGCGCTCGGCGCGGGCAAAGGCACTCCGGGCGCGGGCGATCGCCACGCGGCCGGCCGCGCGGTGCTCGGCATCGGCCTCACGATGCAGCCGGGCGGCGACGTGATCCGGCTCGGCCAGGCACTCGATGCAAAGGCAAAGGAATTGCAGGCCCAGCTTCCCGCCGGCCTCACGCTGACCGAGGTGTCGAGCATGCCGCACACGGTTTCGCGCTCGGTCGACGATTTTCTCGAGGCGGTCGCCGAGGCGGTGGTGATCGTGCTGCTCGTCAGCCTCGTGTCGCTCGGCCTGCGCACCGGGATGATCGTCGTGATCTCGATTCCCGTCGTGCTTGCCGTCACCGCGCTCGTCATGTATCTGTTCGACATCGGGCTGCACAAGGTTTCGCTCGGTACGCTCGTGCTCGCGCTCGGCCTGCTCGTCGACGACGCGATCATCGCGGTGGAAATGATGGCCGTGAAACTCGAACAGGGCTTCAGCCGCGCGCGCGCCGCCGCGTTCGCGTACACCAGCACCGCGTTTCCGATGTTGACTGGCACGCTCGTCACTGTGTCGGGCTTCCTGCCGATCGCGCTCGCGAAATCGAGCACCGGCGAATACACGCGGTCGATCTTCGAGGTATCGGCGATCGCGCTGATCGCGTCATGGTTTGCCGCCGTCGTGCTGATCCCGCTGCTCGGCTATCACATACTGCCCGAGCGCAAACGCGAACCGAAGGCCGCCGGCGCGCAAGGCCGCGAGACGGAGCACGGACATGAGCATGAGCATGAGCACGATATCTACGACACCCGCTTCTATACGCGGCTGCGCGTCTGGGTTCAGTGGTGCATCAAGCGGCGCTTCGTCGTGCTCGCGATCACGGGCGCGCTTTTCGTCGCCGCGCTCGCGGGCTTCACGCTCGTGCCGCAGCAATTCTTCCCGAACTCCGATCGCCCCGAGCTGCTCGTCGATCTGCGGCTGCCCGAGGGCGCGTCGTTCGAGGCGACGCTCAAACAGGCCGAACGCGTCGAAAAGCTGCTCGCCAAGCGGCCCGAGATCGACCACGCGGTGAGCTTCGTCGGCTCCGGCGCGCCACGCTTCTACCTGCCGCTCGATCAGCAGCTCCAATTGCCGAACTTCGCGCAATTCGTGATCACCGCGAAATCGGTCGACGCGCGCGAGCAGCTCGCCGCGTGGCTCCAGCCGGCGCTGCGCGAGCAGTTTCCCGCCGCGCGCACGCGGATCTCGCGCCTCGAAAACGGGCCGCCCGTCGGTTATCCGGTGCAGTTTCGCGTAAGCGGCGACAGCATCGCGACCGTGCGCGCGATCGCCGAGAAAGTCGCGGCGACGGTGCGCGCCGACGCACACGCCGTCAACGTCCAGTTCGACTGGGACGAGCCGGCCGAGCGCTCGGTGCGCTTCGAACTTGACCAGCAGAAGGCACGCGAGCTGAACGTGACGTCACAGGACGTCGCGGGCTTTCTCGCGCTGACGCTATCCGGCACGACGGTCACGCAATACCGCGAGCGCGACAAGCTGATCGCGGTGGATTTGCGCGCGCCGCGCACGGAGCGTGTCGATCCGGCGAACCTCGCGAGCCTGGCCATGCCGACGCCGAGCGGCCCGGTGCCTCTCGGCTCGCTCGGGCGTTTCACCGACACGCTCGAATACGGCGTGATCTGGGAGCGCAACCGCCAGCCGACGATCACCGTGCAATCCGACGTGACGGCGGGTGCGCAAGGAATCGACGTCACGCATGCGATCGACGCGAAGCTGAACGCCCTGCGCGCGCAGCTGCCCGTCGGCTATCAGATCGAGATCGGCGGCTCGGTCGAGCAAAGCGAGAAAGGCCAAAGCTCGATCAACGCGCAGATGCCGCTGATGGCGATCGCGGTGTTCACGTTGCTGATGATTCAGTTGCAGAGTTTCTCGCGCGTGCTGATGGTCGTGCTGACCGCACCGCTCGGGATGATCGGTGTCGTCGGCACGCTGCTGCTGTTCGGCAAGCCGTTCGGCTTCGTCGCGATGCTCGGCGTGATCGCGATGTTCGGCATCATCATGCGCAACTCGGTGATTCTCGTCGATCAGATCGAACAGGATATCGCCGCCGGTCATGGCCGCTTCGATGCGATCATCGGCGCGACCGTGCGGCGCTTCCGGCCGATCACGCTGACGGCGGCCGCCGCCGTGCTCGCGCTGATCCCGCTGCTGCGCTCGAACTTCTTCGGCCCGATGGCGACCGCGCTGATGGGCGGCATCACGAGCGCCACCGTGCTCACGCTGTTCTATCTGCCTGCGCTCTATGCCGCGTGGTTCCGCGTCAAGCCGCACGAGCGCGACGCGCAGCCGCCCGCCACGACCACGGGAGCCTGACCATGGGGCCGACGAATCTGCTTTCGCATCGTGTGGCGGCTGCCGTCCGGCACCGCGCGGACCGGGACGTGACAGCCGATCCCACGGCGCAAGCCGCCGCAACCTGCTCAAACGCCGTTTGCGCGGAAACACACGCGGCGGCGCGCGCTTTTGCCTTCCGCCACGCGCATGAATCCCGCCGCGCCGGCGCCGCCGGCCGCGCACGCCCGGCCGCCGTGCGCACCACCGCCGTGGCCGTCGCGGCCGCCTTCGCGCTCGCCGGCTGCTCTCTGTTCGCACCCAGCGGCGCGCCGCCCGCGATGCCGTCGCCCGCGCATTACGGCGCGTTGCCGCTACCCGAGCAGACGGCCGCCGCGCAGGGCGTCGCGCAGCGCTTCGACGTCGGCGCGCAGCCCGTGCCCGACTGGTGGAAACAATACCGATCGCCCGCGCTCGACGCGCTCGTCGACGAAGGCTTGCGCAACAGTCCGACGCTTGCCGCCGTCGACAAGAACCTGAACGCGGCGCGCGAGCAGTTGCGCGCCCAGGTCGCCAACTCGATGCTGCCGTCGATCGACGCGGGTGGCCAGGCGACGCGTCAGCGCGCGCTCAGCGTTCCGGCATTCGGCCCGCCAACCGTGCTCTATAACGTGTTCGCCGGCCAGCTCCGCGCCAGCTACACGCTCGACTTGTTCGGCGCCGCACGTTTCGCGAACCGCGCGCTCGGCAAGCGCGTCGACATGAGCGCGTATCAGCTCGAATCCGCGCGGCGCTCGCTCGCCGCGAACATCGTCTCGGCGGCGATCACCGCGTCCGCGCTCGACGAACAAGTGACGACTGCCGAGCGGCTCGTCGCGCTCGCGCGCGAGCAGGCAAACGACACGGCGGCCCGCTACCGGCTCGGCGCGGTGTCGCACGCGGACATGCTGAACGCACAGCAAAACGCGGCGTCGCTCGAAGCCAGCCTGCCCCCGCTGCGCCAGCAAGCGTTGAGCACGCGCCACGCGCTCGCCGTGCTGCTCGGCCGCACGCCGGATCAGGCGCCCGCCGCGCTGCCGCTTGCCGATTTGCATCTGCCGGAAAACGTGCCGGTCGTCGTGCCGTCGACGCTGCTCAAGGCGCGGCCCGACGTGCGCGTGGCCGAAGCGGCGCTGCAGGCGGCCGCGGCCGAAGTGGGCGCCGCAACCGCGCAGTTGTTTCCGCAACTGTCACTGTCGGCGTCGATGGGTCAGGCCGGCTTCAATTGGCCCGCGATGCTCTCCGGCGCGGGCGCGATCTGGAGCATCGGCGCGTCGCTCACGCAGCCGCTGTTTCACGGCGGCGCGCTGCTCGCGCAACGCCGCGCGGCGCGCGCGACTTATGAAGCGGCTGTCGAGCAGTACAAATCGACCGTGCTCGGCGCATTCCAGAACGTCGCCGATTCGCTCGCCGCGCTCGAGCACGATGCGAGCGCGCTCGACGCGTCGAACCGCGCGGCTGTCGCCGCGCGCGGCGCGTTCGACGACGCGGCGGCGCGCGTGCGTCTCGGCGCGCTGCCGCCGGCTGCCGCGCGCGCAAGCGAGCAGCAATGGCGCAACGCGCGGCTCGACGAAATCCGTGCCACCAGCGCGCGGCTCGTCGATACAGCGCGGCTGTTCGATGCGATGGGCACGCCGCCCGCGGACGATGATGCCGGTATGAACGCGCACGCGCAGCAAGCCAAGGGATGATGCCGCGCATGGCGAGCGGCGGCGGCAACGGGGCCGTTCCGCCGCGGTTTTAGCACGGGCGGGACGAGAGCAAAAAAGCCTTGCAACCATTCAAAGTAATAAGAAAGTTGCAGGGCTTCGTCCCCCACCATATCGCGGGCCAGGCGTGAATCCGGTATGCGCCTGCGCAGAGTATTTTTATAGTTCGTCATGTGGAATGGTTCCATTACAGCTACTCGAACAGCTGGGCTGCTGGCCGCGATTGACGGCCCGCACTGCCTCCCCTTCCGCCTGGCTAATGGCGACATCGTTGCGCGTCAGCGGCCGAGGGTTGCCTTCGTTGTGACGGACCACCAGGAAATTCGCCAATATCTGGTTGTCCACGCGAGCCATGATCTCCGCCTGGACAGGGGCATCGGCGATCCGAATGAAAGGCTCGTTTCTATCAGTCGGGTGTGCAAGGCCCATGACATGGCCCAGTTCGTGTTTCGCCACCATCTTCAGCACATAATCCAGCAAACTGGCGCCGCCTCCCGCCACGAGCGGCACGCCGCTCGGAAGATTGAATGCCGGATTCCTGGTGTACAAATTATTCGGGGTATCGAATCTATAGGCCGGGTTATTGAAAAAGTTTTGAATCCTGTCATGCAGAAAAGCTATTCTGGTAGGCGAATTCAGGCTTATAGTGCCTCTGCTATATAAAAAGTCGTACCTTGTATTGGCAATCGCCAAGGGATCGGTATCATCGGTCGCTACGGAATTCCTCCATTCGAAAATCAGATTCGCCCGACTTATGTCCGCAGCCGGCTCTAAAACAATATTTGTTCCCGTTAGCTGTACCCGCCACTCTTGAATGGCCTCCAAAATCACCGGCACCAAATCACGGCTATACGTCACTCCGTCGATGTTAATCGTGGCGATCGTCCCGACCGGAGCAAAAAACCACCGAATCGTTCTTCCATATGCAATTCCCGGATTAAGCGCCACGTTACCTACGCCCAGCAGCGGAACATTGAAATCCAATTGAGCCCGCGCTTGGCCTAAAAATGCGAGTGTGAAAAATAACACAATGATTGACTTTTCCATGCTTATCTCCGATGAATAGCAGGGCCTCTAGAGGAGAAGCTTAAAAACAGCATTCCTTAAAAAAAGATCGTGAACATATCTTCAAAATTATTTATTGAGGCATTTAGTTAAATCGTCCGCTGCCCGCCAAGCGGACTATGATCCGAGCGCAGCCTTCTTTTCAATATGGAAACATCCGAATAAAATAAATCATTCGAACCACATTACTTTCACATCATCCCCATAGATATCGTTTTATACGGCTCACATGGATTTTTCACGGAAAATATCAAACTCATCGTGATAAAACACCATCCCTTCTCAAACCTAAAAACCGTCATGGATTGTGCAATTCCGAACCGTCCCGAGAGTCGTGGAGGCAAGTTGATTTAATTCAATGCCGGGCGCGGCGGCGGCATGACTGAGTTGTCGATCGCGGTTTGATTTTGCATCTGCGGGGCTGGATATCGCCAAGTGGTTCCGTCGGCCGACGAGGGTGGAGCGACGCTCTCCCCTCCATCCAAAGTTGCCAGCGCACGGAATTCATGCGTTTTCCATGACGTCGGACGATGAATCAGCTTCACGTTCGTATATAAACCGTTGATCATTTCAGCCAGCGCGTCGCCATAGCCGCCACCCCGGCCGGCGAGCGCCCCGCGCCGGTTCAATGGCATCCGGAACGAAATCCTGGTATTCCGTCTGATAATCAGTCTGGTCATCAGTCACGCCCATCATTGCGCGATTCTTGTTCCACAACGCTTGACCCTCACGCGACGTCAGGCTTCAACCTTCAGTTGCGCACGAAATGGAGGCCCGGATATGCTGCTCAAAATCGGAGAACTGGCAAAACGCAGCGGACTGACCGTCCGCACGCTGCACCACTACGACGCGATCGGCCTATTGAAACCTTCAGCGCGCGCCGACAACGGCTATCGGCTGTACAACCGCGACGACGTCGCCCGGCTCCATCAGATCCAGGCGCTACGCCGTTTCGGCCTGACGCTCGCCGATGTCGGCACTCACCTGTCCCAGCCCGGCACGCCGCTCACATCGATCGTCGTGCGCCAGATCGCGATGCTCGATCGGCAGATCGCGCAAGCGGCGCGGCTGCGCGAACGCCTCGCGCAACTGCATTGCGCGCTCGCCGACGGCCGGCAGCCGGAACTGGCCGATTGGCTCAACACCCTGGAATTGATGACCGTGTACGACAAATACTTTTCTGAAGACGAACTCGCACGCCTGCCGATGTACCAAAACAGCCAGACGCCCGATCCGGAGTGGGTCGCGCTCGTTGCCGACGTGCGCGGGCTAATGGAAAGCGGCGTGCCGCCCAAAGACGAGCGAGCGCGCGCGCTCGCGGAGCGCTGGATGACGATGCTCGTGCGCGACACGAACGGCGATCCGCGCCTGCTCGCGAAGCTGAACCTGATGCACGACCAGGAGCCGTCGATGCAGGCGCACATCGGCATCTCGACCGAACTGCGCGACTATGTGCTGCGCGCGTTCTCCGAAACGAAGATGCGGATCTACGAGAAATACCTGTCGCCCAGCGAGATTCGCTTCATGCGCGCGCACTACGGCGAAAGCGCGATGGCATGGCCGCAATTGATGGGCGACGTGCGCGATGCGCTCGACGCCGGCGTGCTGCCTGCGTCGCCGGAAGGCCAAGCGCTCGCGCGGCGCTGGATTGCGCTGTTTAGCAGCTACGCCGGCGACGATCCCGCCACGCAACTCAAGTTCCGCCAGGCGCTCGCGAACGAGCCCGCGCTGATGACGGGTACCTGGGTCAACGATACGCTGCTCGATTTCGTGCGTGACGCCGTCGCGCACCTGACGCCGTCGCGCTGATCTCGCCGGGCGCCGCCGCGCTTGACGAA
>NZ_FXAN01000008.1 GCF_900176645.1 Burkholderia singularis | reverse complement strand
CGCGCTCGTTTCGTCTTGTTCATCTTCTTGACTCTCCTTGCTTGAGTTTAAACGCTCAGCAAGGGATTCGTTTTTCGGGGGCAAGCTCACTTTGCGTTCGCGACCGCGCGCAATCTTGAAATCGTCAAGATTTATGCAGACGAAGGGAAAAGCGGGCTGAGGCTCGATGGCCGTGATCAGTTGAAAGCACTGCTGCGTGACGTGGAATCAGGACAAGCAGACTATTCCGTCATCCTCGTATACGACGTGAGTCGCTGGGGCCGATTCCAAGATCCCGATGAAGCCGCGAGCTATGAGTTCGGGTGCAAGCGGGCTGGCGTACGTGTGTTGTACTGCGCAGAGCAATTTGAAAATGACGGGAGTCCGGTTTCAAACATCATCAGGGATGTAAAACGGACTATGTCCGGCGAGTACAGCCGTGAGCTGAGCGTCAAAGTACATGCCGGCCAAATGCGGCTTATCCAGCTTGGTGTGCGGCAAGGTGGTCCGGCCGGCTACGGTCTGCGTCGCGTGCTGATCGACCATACAGGTACTCGTAAGGCTGAGCTGAAACCTGGCGAACACAAGTCGATCCAGACCGACCGAGTGATCCTCGTACCCGGCCCGGTCGAAGAAACTGATACCGTACGCTGGATATACAGGGCATTCGTGGAAGACGGACTGACCGAATCGGAAATAGCGGCCTTGCTCAATCGCGAGGGCAAACTCACGGATCGCGGAACCGCTTGGACACGTGGCACGGTTCACCAGATCCTAATCAACGACAAATACGTCGGCGACAACGTCTGGAATCGCACATCCTTCAAGCTCAAGGAAGAACGGGTCAGAAATCCACCGGCGGCCTGGGTACGAGCAGAAGGCGCGTTCGACGCGATCGTCGACCGCCTGATTTTCAACGCTGCACGCCAGATCATCCTCGCACGCTCTTACCGGCTCACTGACGAAGAAATGCTGGCCGCATTGCGTCGTGTTCTGCTGCGACACGGCTACCTGTCCGGCATTGTGATCGACGAGACGACGGATTGCCCTTCGAGCAGCGCGTTCGCGGGGCGTTTCGGCAGCCTGATTCGCACATATACCTTAATTGGCTACACCCCGGATCGGGACTACCGCTATCTGGAAATCAACCGCCGTCTGCGAGAACTGCATCCGAGCATCGTTTCGGATGCAATGAACGCCATGACAGTCGCTGGGGCACGAGTAGAACGGAACTCGACAACCGACTTGCTGTGTGTCAACGGTGAATTCACGGTTTCGCTCGCCCTGTGCCGCTGTCGCACGACCGATGCGGGCACCAACCGTTGGCTTGTCCGGTTCGATACCGCGCTGAAGCCCGACATCACCATCGCCGTCCGTATGGCCCCCGATGCGCAGTCGATTCGAGACTATTACCTGCTTCCAGCCGTCGACATCTGGTCAGAACAGCTGCGCCTCGGCGACTACAACGAACAGGGCTTCGACGCCTACCGTTACGACGACCTGTCGATGCTCGTCTATCTCGGCCGCCGAGTGCCGCTACGGGGAGGTAATCATGAATGGCAACCCAGATCCTAAGCCAGTGCCACCTTCGTCGTCGGAGAAGATATTGCTGATTCCAGCTGACCGGCTGCGCGTACTCAATCCGCGCACACGCAATCCCCTGTTTTTTTCGCAACTGGTGGAGAACATCGCCGTGGTCGGGTTGAAGCGGCCGATCAGCGTGGCGCTTGGCGGAAAAGACAAGGAGGGCGACTGGTACGAGGTTCTATGCGGGCAGGGACGCCTCGAAGCCTTGAAACACTTGGGCGAAACAATGATTCCGTGCTGTATTTTCGATGCGCCGGAGGTCGATCGATTCCTGATTTCGCTAGCCGAAAACATCGCGCGTCGGCGGCATACGACCGAAGAACTGCTGAGCGGCATTCAAGTACTGCGCGCGAAAGGATACAGCTCGGAGCAGATTGCCTGTCAACGTCGGACGTAATTTCCCCAGAAGTGTCGAAGTAAAATTCCCCCACCCTGTTCGGACGGTGATCAGCCGGCGATGTGATCGGA
>NZ_FXAN01000038.1 GCF_900176645.1 Burkholderia singularis | reverse complement strand
CTCGTATCGGCTGCGCTCGGCGGCGACGCGGGCTGCATCGCCGCTGTAAGCGGCGCGCGGGGGGCGGGCGCCGCCGCGGCCGGGCCGGCGGCGCGCTGGCCCGCTTTCGGATCGAGGACGAACTGGATTTCGATCGGCGCGTTCCAGAAATCCCGGGCCAGATCGGCAATGCGGCCTGAAAACTGGCTCTTGACCCAGTCGAGCTTGAAGCGGTTCGGCGCGGCGATCGACAGCGTGTTCGCGGCGGCATCGAATGCGATCGGGGCCAGGGGTTTGATCCACGTCACGTACTGCTGGGGCGTCAATTCGCGCTCCAGCAGGGCGGAACAGTGTTGCCAAAAATCGTTCATCGAAGAAGCTGTCGTTTTTTCGGTTGCACGCACAGGCGCCGCAGCCCTTGTCGCGGATGCGCAACATGCGCAAGCGGACCGGCGCGGCCGTGCGGATATGCCCCGGAGGCTTGCGCAGCAAGGGTTTGAGCGCGAACGCGGGCCGAGGCGGTGTGTCGGATGGATGGAGATAAGGCGAGATTCTACCGCCAAACGCGTCGCGAGCGGGAGTTATCCACAGGGCCAGGTGACGGGTGGCGCACATCGCGGCGGCCGGCGAAACCGCGGGGCGCTGACGCCGTCGCGGCCCGTCCGGGCGTCTAAAGTATTGACCGCCAAGAGAAAAACGGTTTAAATAGCGGGTTCCGCGAAAACCAATCCTTTTTCCGGCGATTGCGTTCGCCCGGTTGCCTCGAAAGAGAGGGCGCGCGGTCCCGTATTCCCGACATTCTCGAACTTCAGTGAGAGCAACATGAAACGTACCTACCAACCTTCCGTGACGCGCCGCAAGCGCACCCATGGTTTCCGCGTGCGCATGAAGACGGCGGGCGGCCGCAAGGTCATCAACGCCCGTCGTGCGAAGGGCCGCAAGCGCCTCGCCATCTAAGGGCGGGCCGCGCGCTGTGTCCGCCGTCCGCAGCGATGCGGGCAAGGCTGCCGCTATTGCGGGTTCGATTCCGTTGCCAGCGTCCGCCGTTTTTCCCAAAGCTGCGCGACTTCTGAAAACGGATGAATTCTCATCCGTTTTTCGTTTGCGTCCGTGGCGGCGCACCGCGCATTTCGTGATCTACGGCAAGCCGACGGGGCGCGACGCGCGCCTTGGGCTCGTGGTCGGCAAAAAGCATGCACCGCGTGCGGTGACGCGCAACTTGGTCAAGCGGCTCGCGCGCGAAGCGTTTCGCGTGCGGCGCGCCGAGTTCGCGGGCTGGGACATTCTGCTGCGCTTGCATGCGCGCTTCGATACGAAAACGATGCCGAGTGCGGCATCCGCGCCGCTTGCGGCGCTATGCGCGGGCGAGATCCGCGAGTTGCTCGATCGGGCGGCGCGGGAGGTCGCGCGTCGCAATGCGGCTGCGGCCGCGTCAGATTGACGAATGTGCCGGCTTGGATGCGTGCGTTGTTCACGGCGGCCGGATCGGATAGCCGGGGCAGCCGAAGTGGTCGGACTTTGCCGGCGCGATCGGCCCTGTCCGCTCAGCCAGGCTCGAGCGGGCAGAGCAGGGCAATCAGGTGGTCGGCTCGAATGCGGCGCATCGGCGCCGCCATTGCTATGCAAACGGTATTGTTCGCGTTGCTGCGCTTCTACAAGCTTGCCGTGAGTCCGCTGCTCGGCAGCCGATGCCGTTTTTATCCTTCCTGTTCGGATTACGCGCGCGAGGCAATCCAGTATCATGGCGCCGCGCGTGGCACTTATCTCGCCGCCAGGCGGCTGTGCCGATGCCACCCTTTCTCCGCGGGCGGCATCGACCTCGTTCCGCCGCCGCCCAATTCCGACGCACGCAGCGCGCCCCGCGAAGCTGACGCGTCGTCCCATCGATTCTGAGACTACGCATGGATATCAAACGCACCGTCCTATGGGTGATCTTCTTCATGTCGGCTGTCATGCTGTTCGACAACTGGCAGCGATCCCACGGGCGCCCGTCGATGTTCTTCCCGAACGTCGCGCAGACGCATACCGCGGCGAACGCGGCTGATGGCGCGCCGGCCGCGAGCGGCGCAAGCAGTGCGGCGGCGTCGTTGCCGGCCGCGGCCGGCGAGGCGCCCGGTTCCACGGCGCCCGCCGCGCAGGCGCAGCTCGTGCGCTTTTCGACCGACGTCTACGACGGCGAGATCGACACGCGCGGCGGCACGCTCGCGAAGCTGACGCTGAAGAAGGAGGGCGACGGCAAGCAGCCCGATCTGTTCGTCACGCTGTTCGACCATACCGCGAACCATACGTATCTTGCGCGCACCGGCCTGCTGGGCGGCGATTTCCCGAACCACAACGACGTGTTCACGCAGGTCGCGGGCCCGACGGCACTGCCGGGCGATCAGAACACGCTGAAACTGTCGTTCGAATCGCCGGTCAAGGGTGGCGTGAAGGTGGTGAAGACCTACACGTTCACGCGCGGCAGCTACGTGATCGGCGTCGACACAAAGATCGACAACGTCGGCACCGCGCCCGTCACGCCGACCGTGTATATGGAACTCGTGCGCGACAACTCGTCGGTCGAGACGCCGATGTTCTCGCACACGTTCCTCGGGCCGGCGGTCTACTCCGATCAGAAGCATTTCCAGAAGATCACGTTCAGCGACATCGACAAGAACAAGGCCGAGTACGTCCCGTCCGCCGACAACGGCTGGGTCGCGATGGTTCAGCACTATTTCGCGTCCGCGTGGATTCCGCAGCAAGGGGCGAAGCGCGACATTTATGTCGGCAAGATCGATCCGTCGCTGTATCGCGTCGGCGTGAAGCAGCCGGTTGCGGCGATCGCGCCGGGGCAGTCGGCGGATGTGTCCGCGCGCCTGTTCGCTGGTCCGGAGGAGGAGCGCATGCTCGAGGGCGTCGCGCCGGGGCTCGAGCTTGTGAAGGATTACGGCTGGGTGACGATCATCGCGAAGCCGCTTTTCTGGTTGCTCGAGAAGATTCATGGCTACGTCGGCAACTGGGGCTGGGCGATCGTGCTGCTCACGCTGCTGATCAAGGCCGTGTTTTTCCCGCTGTCGGCCGCGAGCTACAAGTCGATGGCGCGGATGAAGGAAATCACGCCGCGGATGCAGGCGTTGCGCGAGCGCTTCAAGAACGATCCGCAGAAGATGAATGCGGCGCTGATGGAGCTTTACAAGACCGAAAAGGTCAATCCGTTCGGCGGCTGTTTGCCGGTCGTGATCCAAATTCCGGTGTTCATTTCACTGTACTGGGTGCTGCTCGCATCGGTCGAGATGCGCGGTGCGCCGTGGATTCTGTGGATTCACGATCTGTCGCAACGCGACCCGTACTTCATCTTGCCGGTGCTGATGGCCGTATCGATGTTCGTGCAGACGAAGCTGAACCCGACGCCCGCCGACCCTGTTCAAGCGAAGATGATGATGTTCATGCCGCTTGCATTCTCGGTAATGTTCTTCTTCTTCCCGTCGGGCCTCGTGCTGTACTACGTGGTCAACAACGTGCTGTCGATCGCGCAGCAGTATTACATTACGCGCACCATCGGCAACGCACCGAAGAAAAAGACGAGCTGACGCGGGTGCGCGCGGCGCGGCGAGCGCACCCGCCCGCCGCGGCGTCTTGTCGGACGATGTAAAAAAACCGCCCGGTTGGCGCCGGGCGGTTTTTTTATGGAAACCGTTCGATCGGACCGATGGCCGTGCAATCAGCGCTTGGGTGTTTCGCCGCCGTAGAACTGCTCGATTAGTTCCTGCACCAGATAACGATGATGCGGCGACAGCGCTTCGATTTTCGACGCGAGTTCGATCGTCTCGGGCGTCGGCGGATATTTCTCGTCGCGCGGCAGCGGCTGCGGTGTTACGCGCGCGGTGCTCGGCGGCGGACCGTAGTGCAGCCAATGTAGATCGACGCGCAGCCATTCGGCAAGCGTTTGCAATTTGTCCTGCGTCGGAATTGTGCGGCCCGTTAGCCATTTGTGCGCGGTTTGCGGAGACACCGGATGCTCGCCGCGATGGCGCAAATTGAAATGCAAAGCGAGTTCCGTCGCGCCGGTTACTTTTTCTGGGCTGCGCAACAGGGCGAATTTGAGACGTTCGGTGAACGCCGCTTTTTCTTCGAGTGTCGGCATGGCCAGATTGTGCAGTTCGACCACCGCCAAGAAGACAACTGAATGAGCTATATTTAGCTTAACTGAGCGATTGTTTAACCGGCAGGCGCGGGGTGTAACGAGTTCATCGGTGGGAACCATGCTTTTCACACGGCGATCAGCGGCTGTTTTTCGATGCCGGATCGCGTATTTGTCGGACAAATTAATTAGCTCAGCTAAGATAAGTGTGGGCAGACGAAAAGCCGTCTTTCGATTCCGGTCCGGCGAGGTAGTATAGCGCCGCCAAGCTACAATTCGACATACGAACCTATTTGCCGTTTACTGATTTCCGTTCATTTATCGCCGATTGACCGCCATGCTCGCCACCGATTCCGATCCGATTGTCGCCATTGCCACTGCGTCCGGGCGGGGAGGGATCGGTGTCGTGCGCTTGTCGTTCGGGCGCGCGGGCGAAGCGGCGGCGTTGGCGCTCAGCGAAACGTTGTGCGGTACGCGGCTTACGCCGAGGCACGCGAGCTATGTGCCGTTTCTCGACGGCGACGGCAAGCCGCTCGATCGTGGCATCGCGCTCTATTTTCCCGCGCCGCATTCGTACACCGGCGAGCACGTGCTCGAATTGCAGGGGCATGGCGGCCCGATCGTGCTGCAACTCGTGTTGCAGCGCTGCATCGATGCCGGCCGCCCCTATGGCTTGCGGCTTGCCGAGCCGGGTGAATTCACACGTCGCGCATTCTTGAACGACAAGCTCGATCTCGCGCAGGCCGAGGCGGTGGCCGATCTGATCGAGGCGAGCACCGAGGCGGCCGCCCGATCGGCCGGCCGCTCGCTGGACGGCGCATTTTCCCGCGATATTCATGCGCTCGTCGATGACGTGATCTCGCTGCGGATGCTCGTCGAGGCGACGCTCGATTTCCCGGAAGAGGAGATCGATTTCCTCGAAGCCGCGGATGCGCGCGGCAAACTCGCGCGTATCCGCGAGCGGCTTGCGCAAGTGCTGGGCGACGCGCGGCAGGGCGCGCTGCTGCGCGAGGGGCTGTCGGTCGTGCTCGCGGGGCAGCCGAACGTCGGCAAATCGTCGCTGTTGAATGCGCTTGCAGGCGCGGAGCTGGCGATTGTCACGCCGATCGCCGGCACGACGCGCGACAAAGTCGCCCAGACGATTCAGATCGAAGGCATTGCGCTGCATATCATCGACACAGCGGGGCTGCGCGAAACGCAGGACGAGGTGGAGCAAATCGGCATTGCGCGCACGTGGGGCGAGATCGAGCGTGCCGATGTCGTGCTGCATCTGCTCGATGCGAGAAGCGGCCTGGGGGCCGACGACGAGGCGATCGCGGAGCGTTTTCCGGCGAACGTGCCGGTCGTGCGCGTTCTGAACAAGACGGATTTGACCGGCGCGCCAGCGGCGGTCGAACGCTTTGCCGCGCGCCCGGGCGGCTCGGATCTGTGCGAAGTGCGGTTGTCGGCAAAGCGCGGCGACGGAATCGATTTATTGCGCGGCGAGTTGCTGCGGATTGCGGGCTGGCAGGCGGGCGCGGAGAGTGTTTATCTTGCGCGCGAGCGGCATTTGATCGCGCTGCGCGCAGCGCAGGAGCATCTCGCGCAGGCGACGGAACATGCCGAACAGAATGCTCACGCGCTGGATCTCTTTGCCGAGGAATTACGCCTTGCGCAAGAACAGTTGAATTCGATTACCGGAGAATTCAGTTCCGATGATTTGTTGGGCGTGATTTTCAGCCGGTTTTGCATCGGGAAATGACCGATCGAATGCAAGCGAGGAAAGGCAATTGCCGGAATCGATAAAGGTTTCGCCGGCCGACGCAACTGTCTCGTTCTCTCCCCTCTATCAGCTGGTTGAAGCCAAGGCCGGCGCACGATGGCCGAATCCGGTACCGCAACGGATTCGGCCTTTTCATTCGGCTCGAATGCGACGCTCGCCCGGGCAATGGCGGTGAATCGGACAAAAAGTCTCATAGGAATGTAGGGAATCGTACATTCGGTATTGATGCGATTTATTACGCTCGCGCTTCAGTGTGGCGCCGGCGCGCGCTGTGCGCCCGTTCCGATTCGACGAATACGTTGCGATAAGCCGATATTTCCGCCAAGCCGACGCAAGAAGTAAAAGCATTCGCGCGCCATATTCGGAACTCCTTCGCTGGCCCGTTCAACGCCATCCTGACCATTGCGTGGGGAAATCATGGCTTTCGCATATCGTCGCCGCGCGCTGTCGTATCCAGAGGCCCAGCGATTTGCCGCGCGCGCTATCTCCACTCGCGCGGCAAACGCTGCGATTCGTTAGCCGCGTTCCGTGATTTTCCGCATGATCGTTCGTCAATTCGTGTCACGAGCGGCAGTTGCCGCGCACTGCGTGTTGCTAGGCGTGATGGTGTTATCCGGTACGCGTTACGCTCACGCGCAGTCCTACCGTGACGTTGCGCCGTTGCCGCCGCCTGCCGCCGCCAAATACTCGTCTCCTGCATTGCCCGCCGAGCCCGACGACCGTTCGACGGCCGTCGCGATTACGCAACTGCGCGGCATCGCGTTTGTGCGTGGGGGCGTTTCATCGGCTGAAGGCGACGCGCATAGCGGTGCATCGAGCGCTGACGGCAACGTGCGCGAGACCGGCCTGCCGTTGCTGAACGCAGCGTTTCTCGGCCGTCTCGCGGCCGATATCGGCAAGCCGCTTACATTCGCTCGTCTGGCCGACATCCGGCGCATGGTCGTGCAGGCGTATCGCGACGCCGGGCGGCCGCTCGTCGATGTTTACGTGCCTGAACAAGACGTGAGCGGTGGCGAGGTGACGATCGCGGTTGCTGAATTCCGGCTCGGCAACGTATCGTTGCAAGGCAACCGCCATTTCTCGACGGCGCTGCTCGAACGCGAGATGCCGCTGTCGACCGGCAAACCGATTCGGGCAGACGACGTCGATGCCGGGCTCGCGTTGCTGAACGAGAATCCGTACCGTCGCGTTGATGCTGTCTACGCGCCGGGCGCCGCACCCGGCACGACCGACGTCGTGTTGAACGTCGACGATCGTCTGCCGCTGCGCATCTACGGCGGCTACAACAACGACGGCGTCCGGCAGCTCGGCCGCGACCGTGTGCTCGCAGGCCTCGATTACGGTAACTTGTTCGGTGCCGACATTCGTTTCGGATACCAAATGACCGCGAGCAACGATTTGTTGACTGGCAATCCGGCGATCGAGGGCCGTCCGAACCGCCCGCGCTTCATCGCGCATGCGATGAATTTCGTTGTGCCGCTGACGCCCTTCGACAGCATCGAGCTATTCGGCGTGTTCGCGCGCAGCACGCCGAGGCTGCCGGACAGCTATCGACAAGACGGGATCAGTTCGCAGATCAGCTTTCGCTACGGCCGCCGGCTGCCGTCATTGGCCGGCTGGCAGCAGCGCGCACGGTTCGGCTATGACTTCAAGCGTTCGAACAACGATCTGGAATTCGGCGGCTTTCAAGTATTCAACGCGAACACGCACGTTCATCAATTCGTGCTCGAGTATGACGCGTCGAAGAGCGACGCATCCGGCGACACGCGCGTCAACGCGTCGCTGATGCTGAGCCCCGGCGGTTTCGACGGCAACAACCGCGACGACGCGTTCGATGCGGCGCAGCTTGGCGCAAAGGCGCGCTACCAGTATCTTCAACTGTCCGCGCAACGCGACACGCCGCTCGGCGCGTCGAAATTCATCTGGTCGATGCGTGCGCAGGTGCAATGGACGAACAGCACGCTGCTGCCGAGCGAAAAACTCGGCCTGGGCGGCGATGCGACGGTGCGTGGCTACGAGCCTTATTCGGCACAAGGGGATCGCGGCTGGAATATTCAATCGGAGTTGCGTTCGCCTTCGTTCGGCCTGGGCGCCGTCGCGCTACAGCCGTTCTTGTTCTTCGATGCCGGCCGCGTGTGGAACCGCACGCCGCAGCCGGTCGATATCAACAGCGCGTCGCTGGCGAGCATCGGTGCGGGCTTTCGGTTGCAGGCCGCACGCTTTGTCAGCGTGCGCGGCACGCTGGGATTTCCGCTGCGCTCGGTCGTGCCGAACGGATCAAAGGCGCCGCAAGGCGAGCTTTTCGTCGTTTTCGGCAGTTGAACGGAAGCGGGGTGGCGCGATCGGCAGGCGCGCGATCTCGAAGATCGACGAATAACGCCCGACATCGCGGTGTCCAGCTTGCAGCCGCTGCGGCTATCGGGTGCGGACAGACAGTCGCGGCTGCCGCCGTCCTTGCCGTTCCGGCGATTGCATGGGCGTACCGGATCGCGCCGTGGCCGGCGTTTTTGGGTGCGGCAAGACCGTTCAGCTCGAGACAGCTAATGGGCACCCGCAGCGGGGGCGCTTCGTCTTATCCTAAAGCCTTGCAGGCAGCCGAAGCGACCATTGCCGTGAATTTTTACCGGCCGTCGGGGCGGCAGGCGCATTGCTGCACCGGAGTCCGGCGCGAGCGTTGGACGATCGCAGCGTTTTGCGACGTGGTTTATGTATGCCTCCGGCCCTTTGGGGCGGGAAACAAGGAATGCGACGCGCATACCGATCAGGCACTCGACGGGTTAAGTGACATCACCGGCCGGCGGCCGAGCGTCGGCGTCTACACCGAGTACACGCGATGCGGCGCGACGCGTGCATGACACGATGAAACCACTGTCGGAGCGCGGCGCATCAGTTCGTGGGAATGCGATGCTCAATGCCGCCGCAGCAGACGCCATGGATGACGCCAGTCGGCATGCGCGGGTGCCGCGTGTTCATCGCGCGGACGCTTCAGGCGGTGTTCCTGCCATAGTTCGTCGGAATACAGCACCGCCACGATGAGCAGCGGCAACACGAGAAAAACGCCCAATATCAGTTGCTCGATCACGATCACCTCCGTCGTGCGGCGGGAACCCTTGATTCATTTTAGGCTCTGTATTGGAGCCCACAGTCATTTTCAGTTGACGAATTTTCCGGCATCTCCGGCGCACCGGCGTCCATGCCGCCCGTGCGCAGCTAATCAAATGACTCAAGGACATTCATGCAAATTCAGAATGAACAGCACACGCTCGCGTTGAGGCCGCTCGAGCGCCAAGATCTGCGTTTCGTTCACGAACTCAACAACGACGCAAAAATCATGCGTTACTGGTTCGAGGAGCCATACGAAACCTTCGCGGAACTGTCGCAACTGTACGATCAGCACGTGCACGACCAGCGCGAGCGCCGTTTCGTCGTGGCGGACACGGAGGGCGAGCTTGTCGGCCTCGTCGAGCTGATCGAACTCGACTATATCCACCGGCGCGGCGAGTTCCAGATCATCATCGCGCCAAACCAGCAAGGCCGCGGTTACGCGACGCACGCGACGCGGCTGGCGGTGGCTTATGCGTTCAAGGTGCTGAACCTGCGCAAGCTGTATTTGATCGTCGACAAATCGAATGTCGCGGCGATTCATGTGTACGAGAAATGCGGTTTCAGGCATGAAGCCGAGCTGATCGAAGAGTTTTTTGGTAACGGCCAATATCACAACGCATTGCGGATGTGCATATTTCAGCGAGATTATTTCGCGGCTCAGTAGCGCGCCGACGAATTGCGCGGTTGTGAATGAAGCCGGCTGGCGTATATGTCGGCGTGCGCAATCGGTGACAGAGTGCCGGCGGCATAAGCCGCTGGCATTTTTTTTGTATTCCGCATATCAGAAAAACTTGGTGCGGCACTGCGAAATTTCTTGACGACTTTATGTGCGGCGCATCAAATAGATCGGCGACGCGAATTGAATTATCCAACTCGTTCATTTGCGTCGTGCCTATGGAACGGAAAGTCTTGCCAAATAAGACTTTGGCGGATTAGAAAAATCCGGAGTGCGTATTTTCCCCCGAAATGGCGCGCCATACTGGAACCGGTATGCAGGGGGGGTGACGGGGTGCGGCAATACGTCACTATTGCAATCGCACAACGATTGTGCTTGCGGTCACCGTCGGTTCTCCTAGCATGAACAAGTGCGGGCCGACGCATGCCTTTAAATACATAGCTAATGAGCGTATCGGCGCGCGAGTATGGGAGACACGACATGAAACGAACTGGTCTTTTGCTTGCGTTGATAAGCGGCATCGCTGCGTTTTCGGTTGCGCAGGCAGGCGGCGATGCGTCGCTCAAGCCTCAACAGGAAATCCAGCTCACCAAGAATGCGTGGGGATGTCTGTCGAAAGACAATTTGGACTCCGTACTGAGCCATGAGCGCGACGGCCGCTCGCAAGCGCGGCAACAGTATTTCGACGACTTCCGCTGCCTGTCGGTGCCGGAAGGTCAACGCTTCCGGGTGGTCAGCGTCGACAAGGGCGACGTGCAGTTCGTGAGCGCCGAGAATAGCGACCAGCAAGGTCTCTGGACGGACGCACGCTTCATCAAGCAGTAACGGCAGGGCTACCGCGCGGCCGTCTTGCGGCGGCGCGCGGGTGTCGGCCGGGGAGGCGTGGTTTGTGTATGGCCTGGGCGGTGCCCGGGCCGCGTTGCGTTTAGCCCGGCCATCAGGTCGTTTTACGCCTGCCGTGTGCGTATCGCGCATTCTGTATCATCATGCCCCGACTCGAATCAACGGCCTGTATGGGGCACGATGCTGGAATGGCGCTCAAATCGACGATCTACAAGGCGGAACTGCAAATCGCCGACATGGACCGGCATTACTATGCCGATCATTCACTCACCGTCGCACGTCATCCGTCCGAGACGGACGAACGGATGATGGTGCGCATTGCCGCGTTCGCGCTTTTCGCGGATGAACGGCTCGAATTCTGCAAGGGGCTTTCGGATACCGACGAGCCCGATCTCTGGCAAAAAGATCTGACGGGCGCGATCGATGCGTGGATCGACGTCGGCCAGCCGGACGAGCGGCGCATCGCGAAAGCGAGCGGGCGCGCCGGGCGGGTGGACGTGATTGCGTATGGCGGCCGCGCGTCCGATATCTGGTGGCAAGGCGCGCGCGCGAAGGTGGAGCGGCTGCGCAATGTGCGGGTGGTGTCACTGACGGACGGCGTGGCCGCCGCGCTGGGCGGGCTTGCACAGCGGACGATGCGCCTGCAATGCACGGTGCAGGACGGCGCGGCGTGGCTGTCGAGCGCAACGCATGACCCGGTGGCGATCGAATGGACCGTGCTGAAGGCGCGGGACGACGAGTGAGCATGTTACGGCGTGCGTCGCAATTTCCGTGCTCCAGAATAAGGCCGGAAGCTGCGCCATGCACTGAAGCACCCGCCGCTTTCGCATCAGTGCGCGGCGGCTTGCGGCAGCCCCTTGAGTTCAACCATATTGCCTTCGGGGTCGTATAGATAGATCGACGGCCCGTAGCCGTCTGCGCCGTAGCGCCGCTCGGCGTCACCCGGCCGCGCACCGTGCGCGTCAAGGTGAGCGCGCAACGCGACAGCGTCGAACGGTTCGATGCGCAAGCATAGATGATCCATGTTGTGGCTCTGTTCGGGCGTGCCGCGCGCCAATAGGTCGATCAGCGATTTGCCGGCGCGCAACTGAACGAGCCCCAAGTCCTGCTGCACTTTCTCGACGTGGCAGCCGAGCGCGTCGCAATAAAAGCGCGTCATGGCATCCAGATCGGTCACGCGCAGTACGACGTGATCGATCTCGCGGATATGGGGTTTCATCGAAAGCGTCTCCTGTCCGGGGAGTCTTACCGAGTGTAGACGGTTGGTGCGGGCGGCGGAGGGCCGGCGCAAAATCGATGGACGAAAAAAAGCCCGTTCGCATTTGAACGGGCTTAATCCATATCAGGAGGAGACATGGAGGAGACGGTTCCTACTATACACATCCGGATGGTGCAATGCAATATTCGATGTGCAAAAAAACATCAGGACAGCAATCTGTCGCATTCGCACTGCGCCAAAATGGGGCCAATGCCGATATGAAGGCGCGCGGCCGTGAGGCGACCGGCGACTGGCGATCTGTATCGATTGTGGAAACTATGAGGCGAATGAGAGCGCAAGATTCAGCGCGTGGCCGGATGCGATGGCGTCTACAGTGGCACGCATCCGTTCCGCTTTTGCGAGGTCATGATGAAAAAGTCGGATTATTCGACTGACGATGCGCGCTGGGCCGCGCTCATTGCGCGCGACGCTCGCGCCGATGGCGCGTTTTGCTATGCAGTCAGGACGACGGGAGTGTTTTGTCGTCCGTCATGCGCGTCGCGGCTGCCGCTGCGCGAAAATGTCGCGTTTTTTGCCGATACGGCCGCGGCGCGCGCGGCGGGTTATCGTCCGTGCAAGCGCTGCCGGCCCGAAGGGCTGCCGCGCGAGCATGAGATCGTCAATCGCGCGTGCGCGGTGCTTGACGCGCACCGCCAGGATCGTTTCACGCTCGCGCAACTGAGCGACGCCGTTCACGTGAGTCCATTTCACTTGCAACGGCTGTTCAAGCGCGTAGTCGGCGTGTCGCCGCGCCAGTATCAGGCCGCGCGGCGGGGCGCGGCGTTGCGCGAGGCGCTGCAAAGCGGCGCGGCTGTCACGCGGGCAGCTGTCGACGCGGGCTTCAATTCGTCGTCGAGGCTCTACGAATCGGTGCCGCGTGAGCTTGGCATGCTGCCGTCGGCGTTTCGCCGCAAGGGCGCGGGGTTGACGATCGCGTATGCGACGGCCGATACCCCGCTCGGTATGGTGCTCGTCGCGGCTACCGGCAAGGGAATTTGCAAGATTGCGTTCGGCGACGCAGCCGAGCCGCTCGTCGACGAACTGAGGGCGTCCTTTGCGAATGCGGCGCTGGTTGAATCGCCTGAGCGGATTGCGCCGTTCGTCGAGCAAATCAACGCTTATCTGAACGGCACGCGCGAGCGCTTCGATCTGCCGCTCGATATCGCCGCAACCGCGTTTCAGCAACGCGTATGGGACGCGTTGTGTCGGATTCCATACGGCCAGACACGCAGCTATACGGAGATTGCCGAGGCGCTTGGCGCGCCACGCGCAGTGCGTGCGGTCGCGAGCGCTTGCGCGTCGAATCCGGTCGCGTTGGCGATTCCGTGTCATCGCGTCGTGCAAAAAAGCGGCTCGCTCGCCGGCTATCGGTGGGGGCTGCCGCGTAAGGCAGCGCTGATCGATGCCGAGGCGCAACGCGCGGGTGGCGAGTTTGCCGCCGCGCTCGCCGTGGACGACGCGACTTGAGCGCCGCCGCACAAACCGCGGCCGCCGCATTGCCCGCCGCGCAGCCGGGCGGCGTCACGTTCGAGTTGCCCTTCAAATCTCCATACGATTGGCCGCGCGTGCTGCGCTTTTTGGCGGGACGCGCGATTCCCCGCGTCGAGGCAGTCGAGGGCGGCGCGTACCGGCGCACGATCGAATATTGCGGCGCGACGGGCGTGCTCATGGTGCGTAAGCATCCGCGCAAGCGCTGTCTTGTCGCGCTCGTCGAAGGCGAGGCGGCGTGTTGCGCGGATGACGCGCTCGCCGTGCGTCTGGCGACGATGTTCGATCTGCACGCCAATCCTGCCGTGATCGATGCGCATCTCGCGCGCGACGCATGGCTTGCGCCTCTTGTCAGCGCTGCGCCGGGCTTGCGCGTGCCGGGCGCCTGGTCGAGCTTCGAGCTGATCGTGCGCGCGATCGTCGGCCAGCAAGTGAGCGTGAAGGCGGCGACGACGATCGTCGGGCGGCTGGTCGAGCGTGCGGGCGAGCCGCTTGCCGACAAGGCGCCGCATGCGGCAACCGGTTGGCGTTTTCCGGAGCCGGCCGAGCTTGCCGCGTGCGACTTGTCGAACGTCGGGATGCCGGGCAAGCGCGTTGCCGCATTGCAGGGCGTCGCGCGCGCCGTCGCGGCGGGTGACGTGCCGATCGACGCGTATGCCGACGACCCGGCCGGCGTGCGCGCCGCACTGCTGGCGCTGCCGGGCATTGGACCGTGGACGGTCGAATATGTCGCGATGCGTGCCTGGCGCGACGCCGACGCGTGGCCGGCGACCGACCTCGTGCTGATGCAGGCAATCGCCGCGCGCGATCCTGCGCTCGACCGGCCGGCCAGCCAGCGTCTGCGTACCGAGCCGTGGCGGCCGTGGCGCGCTTATGCGGCGATGCATTTATGGAACGAGATCGCCGACCGGGCGGGCGCGGCGCGCGGCGGATAGTGGCATAAGCAACGGATGGCGGACGGTCGGCCCGCGCATGCACAACCGGGCGGGCGGTGCCGAGGGCGGGTCAAGCGAGCGGCGCGGCGAGATGTTAAAGTGCCCGCTACCATTTCATTCCCACAACTGACCCGCGCATGCCGCGCGACATTGAGCCATCCTTGCGCATCGATGCTGAACAACATGACTCCCCGCCAGACTGACCGGCTGCTGCAACGCCTCGCCGTGCTGAGCACGAACCCGACACGCGAGCAACTGCCTAACGGGCTGCGCGGCATCGAAAAGGAGAGCCTGCGCGTGACGCGCGACGGGATGATCGCGTTCACGCCGCATCCGCGCGTGCTCGGCTCGGCGCTGACGCATCCGTCGATCACGACCGACTACTCGGAAGCGCTGCTCGAGCTGATCACGCCCGCCGAACGCGACGCCGCGACGACGCTCGCGCGGCTCGACGAATTGCATCGCTATGTCTATGCATTGATCGGTGACGAGATGCTGTGGACGAATTCGATGCCCGGCCTGCTGCCCGCCGACGATGAAATCCCAATCGCGAATTACGGCGTGTCGAACATCGGCCGTCTGAAAACGGTTTACCGGCGCGGTCTCGCATATCGCTACGGGCGCACGATGCAGTGCATCGCGGGCATCCACTACAACTATTCGTTGAACGAAGAAGTGTGGCGGCGGTTACATGAGGAAGACGGCTCCACCGCGAATCTGGTCGACTATCAATCCGAGCGCTATCTCGCGCTGATTCGCAACTTCCGCCGCACGAGCTGGCTGCTGATGTACTTGTTCGGCGCGTCGCCCGCGCTCGATTTGGGTTTTTTGCGCGGACGCGCGCACAAGCTCGATGCATTCGACGCCACGACGTTGTATCGCCCGTATGCAACCAGCTTGCGCATGAGCGATCTCGGCTACTCGAATACGACCGCGCAGGCCGCGCTCGAAGCGGACTACAACACGCTGCAGGGCTATCTCGACGCGCTGTCGAAGGCGGTCAGCGATCCCTATCCGCCATACGAGGCGATCGGCACGCATCGCGACGGCGAATGGATTCAGATCAACACGAATGTGCTGCAAATCGAGAACGAGTTTTACTCGACGATTCGGCCAAAGCGCGTCACCTATTCGGGCGAGCGGCCCCTGCATGCGCTGGCCTCGCGCGGCGTGCAGTACATCGAAGTGCGGTGTCTCGACATCGATCCGTTCGAGCCGGTCGGCATTTCGCTCGAAACCGCGCGCTTTCTCGATGCGTATTTGCTCGTTTGCGCGCTCGATGCGAGCCCGCCGCTCACATGCGACACGTATCGGGAATCGGATGCGAATTTCGGCCGCGTCACGCTGGACGGGCGCCGGCCGGGGCTCGAGTTGATGCGCGACGGCGTGAGCGTGCCGATGCGCGTGTGGGCCGACGAAATGCTCTCGAAGATCGATGCCGCAGGCGCCGTGCTGGATGGGATTCGCGGCGATGATGCGCACGCGCGCGCGATTGCCGCGCAGCGCGCGAAGCTCGACAATCCGGAACTCACCCCGTCGGCGCGCGTGTTGCGCACGATGCGCGAGCGGGGCCAGTCGTTCATCGAATTCGCGCGCGCGCAGAGCGAAGCGCATGCATCGTATTTTCGCGCCCGGCTGCTCGACGATGAGGCGATGCAGCAAGCGCAGCGGCTCGCGCAGCGCTCGCTCGATGAACAGACGGAACTCGAAGGAAAGAATGCGGGATCGTTCGATGCGTTCGTCGCCGCGTATCGCGCTTATACGCTGAATCGGTTCAGCGTTTGATGGCGCGGGGATAAAGGATGGCTGACGGGCGGCGGCTGGCCTTGCGCGCTTGGCGCGCCGCCCGTGCGGGTCGTTTGTTGGGCATCGAAAGCCGTTCGAGTTGGTGCGCGCAGGCGTGCGTTTAGCCTCGGCCGGCGGCGTTGCGTGCGACCCGTTTGCCGGCGCGGAGACGTTTCCGGTCGCTGCGCGCGCAGAGCCGGTTGGGCCGGGTCGGGTGCGAGGACGAGCCCAGCTTGTCATGCTGTCACGTTGGTGAGATTGATCGACACGAATGCACTTGAACAACTCAAGTCGGCGAGCCGCGAGATGTGTGTGAACTGAGGTGCCTGAGAGGCAGGCGCGCTGAGGCGTGGATGTCGTGCCGGTGGTATTGAGGAAGCGGGAGGCGCTGAAGTACGCGACGGACCGAGCCATTTCCGCGGCGTGTTCGTCGTGTACACGCCGAACGGGGCGAAGGACAGCATTCGGCGCATTCCGGTGTCGGAAACCGCTACGAACGACGAATTCGTCACCGGTGAAAGCGTGATGCGCGATATTTGCTCGCGGCGCATTGCGTGCCCTCGCAATGATTCGGCATCGTGAATGACAACTCGAGCGGGTTCGGTATGACAGACGCCGCCGCGCACGTGTTCGGAGCGGCGTGAAATCAAGTTGCGCTGCCGGTGCTGGCTCGTGACTGCGTAATATTTGACGCCGTCTGATATTGGCACGGAGACGGAAATGAAAAAGGGCTTAGCATCGCTGCTAAGCCCTTGAATTCTTTGGTGGGGCGTGAGTGACTCGAACACTCGACCTACGGATTAAGAGCTAAACCAAGCTGCTTGTAGGTTACAGCTAATTCCCTGAGTTTACAAGGAATTTGTTGACTCGCGGTCGCTACAGTTGATTCGCCGTTACACCACTGCTCCGGCAGATTTCCGGCAGAGGGTGGTCCGGAAGCTCTGTTTCCTCCAGGAAGATGTCGACAAACGTTTCTGCGACGCTTCCCCATCCGGGAGGGCCGACCAGGTCGTTGGTTGTGGTGGATAGGACACGCTCCCGAAGGTGCATAGTCCGTGTTTCCGTCCATCGATCGATCAAGCCGGGATGCTCGCTCATCTTTTGTACGATCAACGGTAGCAAAACTTCAGTCGCCAGATCCTCGGATATGCCGACTTGTTCGCACCAGTGCGAAAGCCAATGGCGGGGAAGCTGCCTGAACTGGCTACACCACCTCTGCCGATGCTCATCCGGCGCTTGATCCCACAAGCAACCCCATTGCCATCCAAACGCGCCGAATAGCTCCGGTTGATCGGCCCAGGGGCACTCGATATCGAATCGTCCGTCTCTCGACAAGTCGGCATACGTTGGCCAGTAGTTGTCGTAGATGAGTTCGATGTCATCCGCGCCGACATGTCGCGGTAGCCCAAGGTTTGCCACTGGCATGCGATACAGCATTGCGAGGGCGTCGAGTTCACGAGTCTCGACAACGGCAATCAGATGGGCTGGGCGCCGCAACAGTCTCGCGACTCGGTTCTCGAGCGACTGTATTCCGCCAATCTGTACCGCCCGTGATTTAGGACGAGAGGGGTCTAGGGAGTAGCGGTAACTGTTCCCGGGCGTCAGTCCAAGTGCCTCGTCAAGCTTCTCATAGCTGAGCCCGGTAAGGTCGCGAGCCTCCCTGATCAGCATCGCAGTGAAACGGCTGATTGCGGCTTTGAGCCGTCGTCCTTGGTTGGGGCCAACGTTCGCCATCTATTACCAGTTCAAAAACTGGCCCTAGTTCGGATATCAGACGGATTCTAGGCTATCGACATGTTCACTGCCAGTTACTGGTGATCGCAAATGAAGAAGGCAGACACTGATTTCCGACAGACATTCGCACGGATGGCACCGCAAGCAATCGTTACGCGCGATGAGCTTGCTGCGCTGTTGGCAACCACCGTCGGCGCGATCGCGCAAATGACCTACAGGGGCGAACTGCCGCAGACTGCCTTTCCGGATAAACGACGGGCATGTTGGTTCGCTGCAGATATCCGGGAGTGGTTGAACGACGTTGCCGCGCGGAGATCAAGCTGTAATCCGCCTGCGCGTGATGACACGAATGCGGACATGCCTCGGCCACGCGTCGGTCGCCCGCGACATGCAACGGGTGAGTGATGGCTGACCAACTACCGGTACAAGGTGAACTTTTCAAAGCTGAGACTGGCTGGTTTCACGTCTTCAGGTCATTTGTCGACAGTGGAGCGTTGGCGAATATGGATGGAGCGACCCTGAAGGTGTACCTGGTCATCAAGACCCACACGAATATCGAAACCGGGATCGCCGGCCCAATCGGGCACAAAACGATCGCGTCGAAGTCCGGCTTGCACCAGTCGTCTGTTAAGCGCGCGATCAAAGAACTCGAATCGCTCGGATATTTGTCGAAGTCGCCGCGCGGGCGTTCGCACGAGTATCGCTTCAAGGAGAAGTGGCGAGTCCAGGACAAAGACGGGCGACAGACTGCCATCGCGTCATGGGAATACGTGCCCTCATTGGTGAAGCCGACGGCGGATGAACTGCGTGCGGCGCTGCTGGTTGGACGCTTGCCGCCAGATGTTCACATCGAACGTCTGCAAGTCAACATCAACCACGTCGCCCCCGGTGCCGTTGTGATCAACGTCCAGGAAGGGAAGCCAGCTGAGAGCGTGGAGAAAATAAACGATCCGGCTTTGCGTAACGCGCTCAATGCGCTCTTGGTCAAGCGCGTCAATCTACCGAGGGAGGCGCCGGCGCAAAGTTATACACAGATCATGGATGGTCGGGATCAGGAGTGAGCTGTGTTGAGCGCAAAAGGGTTCACGCGTGAGCTGTATTCAAGGGGAAGTGGCTCGCCCGTGAGCTACTAAATAGAGAGAGCTTTTATCTTAAAGAAGGCGGAGCAGTAGCAATGCTGCCCGGAGGATGTCCCCCCGAAAGCTGTCAGACTACCCCGAAATTTGTCAGATACGCTTCCGGATATGGTGGCTTCCAATCTCACCAAAGCGAAATGGTTCGGGACATGCATCGCGTAAACGCCTGCACGTTGTTCAAAACCAATCGCGTGCCAGATCCCTCTGCCCGCGTGCTGTCCTGCGGCGGGATACGGGGTCGGCCGGCCAAAGCCGGCCGAGGTCTACCGACCCGGCCCCTACCGCCGCCCCCTGAGCTACCCATGGGCAGCTCAGGGCTTCGGGACAGCAGCACGCGGAGTGATGTCTTCGATCTGCGATCGCCCGATACGTTTTGCCAGAAGATGGCTCCCGCATTGCTTCGTAGCCGAAGGATTCCTGTTACGGACTCAGTTTCCGCTTAATTGCGTTCCCCAGCTCGGGGAGTCCTTTCCCATCATTCCAGTCGAGATAACGATAGGCTTTCATCATGGAGTGAATTTTTTCGGGATCAACTCCAGCATTCAGCATGATCACCTTTTTGCTTCCTTTCATTAGTTCCATGAAAAACGTCGAGAATTCAGTGATCGGCCATCCGCTTGAGCTGTCAAAGAAATTATTTGTTAAAACAAAGATTCCGACTTCGGATTTCTCGATTCCCTCATTAACTTTGACGTAGATGTTGTCGCCATAATCAATTTCATAGCTGTCTAGCCATGTTGCAATCCCCTGGGCTTGCAAATAAGCATTAATTGGGTTGACGATAAACTCTTTGTCCTTTGATGAGTGACTAATGAAGACTCGTGATTGTGCAGGTTTCATCGGCTTGTACTGCGGGTGTTTTGATTCTAAAAGGTCTCTTTCGATCCAATGAAATAATGGCCCATTTCCCTCGTCAATGAATGCCAAGTCGATCATCGGTTCATCGATGAAAGTCATTAAGTTGAATGACATCAGTGAATTTAGGAAGACATTGTGTCTTTTGAGTTTTTCTGGATATTTATCTCTCACCCAGTTTTCGAATTTTGTCGGATCGTCTTGTAGATTTACGGCGATGTAAAATTCTAGACTATATGGATTGTTGTTGACCATGGCGCCAACCATTGTGGCGTAATCTTTGTCAAAGTTTCGAAGAATATCTTTTACGAAACCTCTTTCTTTTGTCCGTGCCCCGTAATCGCATTCAAAAACGTACATGAAATTGTTGGCCATGCTATTCTCGTAATTGATGAGGTTGAGTTCGTTAGGGTGATATATGCTATGGTTTCATAGCCGGCGCCAGAGTACAGCGTTTTTTCAACATGCGTATTGATGTAAATTTAAGATATAACCGTCGCTTGCGTCAATCGATCGAGAGTATGTAATTAAGCGAGCATTCCCTTCTTGTTGCGCGCTCCGAGATATACGCGTCGATGAGTGCTTTGGTGACGTATGCGGAAGCCACACTTCCAAGGGATATTATTTTCGCGAGAGAGAGATCTCCCAATAGCTCGATGACGCCCGCACCGCCAATCGCTCCGACTACGCCTTTGCCGAGGGCGCCGAGAGTGTTCTCGAAGACGGCTTGGAGTTTATTGCTGAATTGACGTGCTGCTGGCATGATTTCCGTAAGAACAAGCCTGTCAACTACTTCAGAGTAAGTTTGATCGGGGCCGATCGACGCTGCCTTCGCTTGGAGAATACTCACATATTCAAGAAAGGCTTCACGTGCGGACGCGCTTTCCCGGCGATACCGAACAACGTCTTTCATCTCCATCTTCGCAAGCAAGGAATTGTCAACAAGGGCGTCGAAAATCTCGAAGCTAAGATCGGTGAGAGGGATTCGGTTTTCCTTCAAATCAAGCGCCAACATAGCGCGAAAGTACTTTGTTCGGAATAGATTGCCATAAGGTGCGGCGTCGGCAAATGGAATAAATCCTTCATTGGCCCCCACGGTGAGTGCGTGATTGAGATGTGTTGATAGGACGGCGGCCTGAAAGATTAGTGTTTTCGCAATGCTTTCGGGTTTGGTTAATCCAAATGGTCGTACGCTTTTGTCCGTTAGCAGCGACATCGGGTTTTCAAACTGAGTAAGTACGTTGCTCAGATCAACCTTGGAAAATTCATCGCGCAGAGTTTCCGCCGTATGTAGCTCTTTTGTGTCGATGTCCGGATATTTTCCTTCTTGAACGACGTGTTGTGAGAAGGTGGGAGAGCTACGTAGGCCGGCTTGGAAGTCGCGAAGAAAATTAAGATCATTGACATCTGCGGCGACCATCGCTAGGAAGTCTCCCTGTACTGGACCTCCGGGAGCTTCATGGACGAAGAGTGGTACACCGTCTCGGCGGAATAGTTCTTCGAAGCTGCGGAGTCGCGATTGGGTGCCGATGGTTCCTAACCCACCTTCAAACATGAAAGAGGGCCGATCCATGAAGTGAATTTCATCGAAGAACAGCACGGCTTTCTTTAGGGCAGTGTCTTCGGGGATCATGTCCGGGTAATAAAGGACTTTCACTGGGTCTCGCATCTGGACGCCTCGTATCTATGGTTTTCGACGGCTTTTCGAGAAGATTGATTCCTTTTTCGACCAACCCGAAAATTTCACGATTCACTCCATTCGGCGACTCGCCGCGATCTGATTATGCTGGTCCGTGATATCTTTTGCCAGCCGCGCCCGGCCTATCCATAGGAAGTGTCATGGACGAAGCGATTACTACATTCAACTGCACACTGTGTGATAGACCGTTCACCCACGTCGGCAACTCGGATGAGCATATCGTTCCAAATTCGATCGGAGGCCGGCGAAAAATTCGGTCCTTCATCTGTGTGAACTGCAACAGCCGCACCGGTGAGACGTGGGACGCTGAAATTTGGCGACAGTTTTGCCATGTCGCATTGATGCACGGTGTAGAACGCGAGCGTGGTGACGTTCCTGCTGTTCCGGTGAAGACGGCGTCGGGGAGGCAATTGAAGCTGTTACCCAATGGAAACTTGACGCCTCAGCGGATCAGTTTTGAGAAGGTGCCCAATCCTCAAGGCCAAGGCTTTCGCATCAGTGCGGCCGTGCGTACGATGGACGAGGCGGAAAAGATGGTGAAGAGCATGGCCGCCAAGTATCCCGAACTCGACGTTCAGGAGGTTCTATCGCAGGTGCAATCAAACTCGGAGTTTCTTGATTCACCGCTCACGTTCGGTGTCGGCTTTGGCGGTCCTCTAGGCGGCCGCTCGATGGTGAAAACTGCGGTAGCAATGGCATTGAACGCAGGAGTCAGGCCATCAGCATGCGATCGGGCGCTCCCCTATCTTCTCAGCGAGAACGAGGATCCACCCTATGGGCTTTTCTATCTACGCGATCTGGTGAGGCGCCGTCCTGCAGGCTATACGCCTCAGATTGTTAGTGTGCGTGGAGATTCGAGCAGCGGCTATCTGTGGGGGTATGTAGAGTACTTCGGGCTAGCGCGGATCGTTGTTCCTCTGAGCGATCGATATGAAGGTGAGGCTTTCTCATCGACCTATGCTTTCAATCCCGCCAACGGTAAAGAGCTCGACATCCGCGTAGACCTCTCTTTTTCTGATGAGGAGATTGAGCGGATCAAAATGAACGAGGCGTATACCGACGAGCAATACTCGGCAGTCGCCAACTCATCGTTCGGGATCGTGTATTTCCGAAGTGTGCGACGTCAGTACAAAAAGGCGTTCGAAGGGGCGGCCGAGTACGCCGCATCGAAACTGGGAATCTCATATGGCGAGGCTATTCCGCCTGCGCAGGCTACAAAATTTGCTGAGTACATGATGGAAAAGCTTGGGCCACTGTTCGTTCACATGTCTGCGAACGGCATTCCTATCATGGAAGCTATGAGAATCGACGAAGCTGACTGACCGGCCTCGCTGGACACGCGTTTCGGCGGGCGGCGTGATCAACGTGTCGATGTCGCACAAGCGAATGATATAGAGGTTTCGTCTCGCAGTTCGTTCACCAGGTCGAGCGTGACCGGGAGGGACATGCGAGAGCTGGGTAGAACGAGCAAGTCGTTTCGGGTAGTCGGTGAATCTGTGCACGGACGCGGTGCGACGCCTGCTGACGCCAAGGGTTCACGGTCGGTCCGGCTGACATGGGTGTTCTTCACGCTGTCTTGGCCCTCTTTACGTGGTCGGTTTGCTCACTGAGTATGCGCCCGAACTGCTCGAACGCGGCGTCAACATAAAGCATCGTCGCTGCCTTTTCGCTCACTGCGCGCTCGTCGAGCCGAGCGTCGCCGGTGCGCTTCCACTCCCTGACAGTTTTCTCATCGCGTTTCCTCTCCGCCATGTCGAGTAGTGCGCCCAGAAGCTCGCCACGATCACGTAGCGGCTTACCAGTGGCGCCATCGACGAGCCCCGCAAGTATCAGCAGGCCAGCTGCCTTATACAGTTCGTGATTCCGTGCTTTGCGTTCCGCCTGCTTCACGGCCGTCACGACACGTGCTGCTTTGGCACGAGCCTTCTGCGCACGCTCTTCTGCTTTTTCTGCCGCGATAAGCGTATCCAACTTTCGTTGATCGTCTGCGGAGCGAAACTGCTTCTCGGTCAGCAGTAACAGCATGCGTTGTCGATCGGTCGGCTTTTTCAAGCCGCGAATATAGGCGACTCGATGCTCAATCCATTTGGTGGTCATGGTCACTCCTCTATATACCGTAATCCTAATTATATGGTGCAACATGACGCGCCGGCGTATCCTTCTGCAGAGCAGAAGGCGCGCTTAGTTGTTTCTCGGCAAGCCGAGAAACGCGCGGCCCTCCGGGCGGATTTTCGCGTACGCGAAAATGGAAACTGCTATCGAGGTTCCATCAATGTTCCACTGATGTTCCCTATGTGTTCCTATAGTGTTCCGTTGATGTTCCTGTTTTATTCCATCGATGTGCCGTTTGGCTTCTTCTGGGGCGCGGTGCTTTCGGAAAGGGTGTCTTCGTGGCGATAGGTCGTCTGAGTATGAAAGTGGGAAAGGCGGGCAAGGCTTCGCCTCATGCTGCCTACATCTCACGGGTGGGTCAGTATGCGAACCGGCTTGAGCGTGGCGAGGTGCTCGAAGCGGCCGAGGCAGGCAATATGCCCGCCTGGGCCGAGCACGACCCGCAGCAGTTTTGGCTCGCCGCAGACGCAAACGAACGGTCCAACGGTACAACGTACCGCGAAATGGAGATCGCGCTGCCGCGCGAGTTGACGCCAGCTCAGCGCGTCGACCTTGTGCGTGAGTTCGTGCGACAAGAGATTGGCGATCGTCACGCATATCAGTGGGCGATTCACTCTCCAACCGCTGCGGACGGCAAAGAGCAGCCTCATGTGCATCTGATGTTCAGTGAGCGCCAGCGTGACGGGATCGAGCGCGATCCGGATCAATACTTCAAACGCTACAACGCCAAGGCTCCGGAGAAGGGCGGGGCGCGCAAAGGCTATGGTCCGCATGCAGGGCAGACTTTGACGCGCGGTGAGCGGGCCGCCGACCTCAAGGCACTACGTGGCCGCTGGCAGGAAACGGCAAATGCTCACCTGCATCGCGCCGGACACGATGCGCGGATCGACATGCGCAGCTATGCCGAGCGCGGGCTAGCGATGGAGCCGGAAGCTAAGCAGCTACCCAGTCAGTGGCGCGGCGACGGTCGTGCGAAGGTTCTTGAGCTACGAGCGGCACGCGCGGATGTGCGGCAAGCGCGACGAGAGCTGAGTGCACTGGTGCCGAATGTGCGTGCCGAAGTAATCGATCTGGAAACCGAGCGAGCGCAGCGAAGAAGCAAGGCGGAGGCGCCGTCAGCGACGGCGAAAATGCGACGAGAGCAGTTTGAAGAGCATATCGGTGGGCAATCTGCGGCGGTGCAGGATATGGCGCGCCAGATATTCGATCAACGTGTCGCAGCCCTCCAACGAGATGCATTTGAGCGGAGGATAGCGAACAAGTCGCCGGCGGATCAGGAAAAGCTGCGTGCGGCCTTTAATGAGCGACTGGCCCGGCAAGTGGGCCAGTCGAAGGGCGACGAGCAGTCCGAGAGAACGACCCAGGGCCCGCGTCGATCTGGTCAGAATGGCAAGGAGCGCTAGGCGTTACTGCCGGGTTTGCGGCGATACGCCGACGACTGGCTGCTCCCTGTCGAAGCGGCGCTCGTCGTTCGATCGGTGCCTTGATGTGCCAAAGTGCTCGCGCGCCGGAAGGCCGGCACTCCTCCGGAACTGTCAGACGAAGAATTGCTTCCGACGACTGCACCGCCGCGGTCAACACCCGATGACGACTGCTCGCTGGGTTGTACTTGTGGAATGCCAGCGCTCCAGTTTCCCATCGCCTGGCGAGCCATGCCGAGGCCGTGATCAAGCGCCATGCCGCCTACCAAGCCCGAGGTGATATGAGGCAGTTGCCAGATAACCACCGCGAGTACGGCGCAGACGGCCAGCAGGTCAAAAGCATCACCCAACTGGCTTGTGTTGCCGCTCGTCATGCTGGTCGACATGTGGTCGGTGAAGTACTGAGCGATTTGCATGAACAGGCCACAGGCGCCTACGAGCATGGCTTGTAGGAACGCATAGTTGAGTACCTTCGAAACCCACTTGTCGAAGTAAGGCGCGACCGTGGGAAACGCCAGGCACGCAATGAACGCAGGTCCGATAGCGAGCAGAAACACCAACGCCATTTTGGCGACGAGCATAACAACCAGCGTGAACACTGCTACGAGCCCGCCGGAAATCAATACGACACTTCCTGCAAACACATCGCTCCAGCCACCCCAAGGTAAGGACTGGCTGCCACGATCCCAGAGGGCCATGCCAAGATTCGCTCCCGTTTGGTTGAAGGTGTCCAGGGCGCTATAGAGCGATGCAGAACTGGGCCAGAAAATCTGAGCCATGCCATTGATGAAGCCTTGGACGCCGTCGACAATCATCGATTGATAGTTGCCGACACCGAGTGCTACACCGAGTACTAGGCTGATTTTGATGGCTGACATCAAGAAGTTCATCACGGGCGATTCGGCAAGTCCGGTCATCACTCGGTAGCCGTACCACATGATCCAAATCGTTAAAACAAGAAGCACAATCGGCGTTATGCCGCCGACAAGGCGCGAAGAAACGCTCGTAACCCACGTAGCCGTAGCGTTGTCTATGGAGGTTCCGACGTAGGTGTAGATGTCTGCCATGTTGTATTCCTCAATTCATTAGTTCAAGGTTCGGTCAGTCGGCAGAAGGCAGAAGGCGGCGGCCGTCATCGAGTTTCCTATCGATCGTTGCCGCCAGCAGCTTGACCGTGTTCAGCAGAACGCCTTGCTGGTTCAGGCTGGTCTCGAGACTGAGCAGCATCTTCATGCCGTCGTGCGTCAGCTGCAGGTCGTCGATCCAGTCACGGAGTGCGAGTACGCCGTCCTTTCCTATGGACGCTGGTTTAGCTTCGTTAGAATTGATCTCAGCCATGATTCACCTCTCATATAGGTGGGTTGTGGTTAGGCCTGGCGCGGTGTTGGTAGCACCACGTCGGGCCGCTTTGCTGCTACTTCTGCTCGACGTACTTGCCTGCCTTCGGGTCGTAGACGAGCGGTTTCAGGCGTTCCGCAATGTGTGCACGTCGCGTCGACCGCTCTTTGTCTTTCTGGATCGCGTCGGCTTTTGCTGCCATGTCCGCCGTCACTGCATCAGAAAGCCTGCGTTCATCACTCTTGCCGCAGCCAGTCAGAGCGATCGCGATAAGCAGGGGACCGAGAGTCAGAATTCTTTCCATTTCCTAACGCCTATAAATTAGAACTACTTAGAAATTAGAATCGAACGTCGCCGTGGTTCGAGGGATGCCTGATATGGGTCAGCCGAGTCTTTCGAGGAGGCTTTCCGGCCGCAGATGCGTATAGCGCTTGAGCATCTGCATGCTCTTGTGTCCCGTGATGCTCGCGACTTCCATGGGGTGCAGGCCCTTCTCAAACAATCTGGACGTTGCCTCGTGACGTAAGTCATGCCATCGAAGCTCTTTGACGTTGGGAACGGACTTGCTCACTTTCTGAAGGCTTCGCTTCCAGACGCAGAGCACGGCATTCGCCGTGGTCTGAAAGACCGGCCCTTTGAGCCTGCTCGGATCGACATTCACTGGACCGAAATTGACGCGAGGATCTTCAAGTCGCATGGGTGCTTCGGCGAGCGCGGCGAGATGGCGCAGTACCGTCACTGCCCGACTTGAAAGGGGCAGAACACTCGGAACGCCCTTGTTGTCGCTTCCCCGAGCCTCTGCAGGGAATGTAATGAGACGGGATTTGAGGTCGATCCACGGCCACTGAAGGCTGAACAACGTTCCCTGCCTCAAGCTGGTTTCGATTGCCAGCTCGAAGGCCGGCGCGGCCCATGCGTTGTTTGATGCGGCAAGTTGCGCGTATAACGCCTCGAATTCCCCCGGGTTCAAGCGCCGGTCGCGGGCGCGGCTGCCTGACGGCTTCCGGATGTTCTTAAGCGGATTTGGGAGGCTTTCCAGCCCCCATTCCTTCCGGGCAATCTCAAAGAGGTGGCTGACGAGCTGGAGTTCGAGCCGAATGGTATTTTCTGCGCGCCCGGCTGCCCGGCGTTCGTCTCGGTACTTGGCGAAATCTGCGCCACGCAAGTTGGCGAGAGTTCGATACGACAGAGGGTTGTCGATCCAGCGCTCGATGCGCCGATTTTCCTGATAGGGGTGGCGCTTTTCCGGGACGATCTCGCGACGGTACCGCTCCAGTGCCTCACGGAGCGTAGTGCGCTCGGCTTCGGTGCGATCGACGTATGCGCCGCTATCCATTTCGGACTCCACGCGTCGAGCCCATTGCTGGGCTTGCTGCTTGGTGTCGAATGATCGATAGACCGGCTTGTATCCGCGCCGACGGACTTCGGCCCGCCAGTACTCGCCGCGCTGACTGATGTATGCCATTCCAGACTCCATGCGAAAGGTTGAGATCGCTTGGTCTGGATTTTTCCGTTCCGGCAGATTTCCGGCAAAGGCCAGTTTTTGACGCCTACCCACGCGGGCTATAGACGAAAAAAAAGCACCGACGCTTTCGCGCAAGTGCTTGATTTTCTACTACAAAATTCGGTGGTGGGGCGTGAGTGACTCGAACACTCGACCTACGGATTAAGAGTCCGCTGCTCTACCAACTGAGCTAACGCCCCAACAGAAGCGAGATTATGCGCAAACTTTTCGGGATTGTCTAGCCCTTTTCCGTATTTTCGGCAAAATTTTTTTTGAGCCTTCCGCCGCGCCTGTCCGATTCCTGACGGCGCGTCGCACTGCGCGCGCTCCCGGTATGATGACGCCGAATCCTTGTCGCGCGGCGGTCGCGCGGCTTTTTCTGGGCTTACGATGATGGACGAAAATACTGTCCGCGATTTGCTGGACCGGCTCCTCGCGCCGTGGGTCCGTTCCCTTTGCCTGACTCCCGTGACGATCTCGGAGGAGGGCGTCACGCTCCGCTTGCCGTTTTCGGGCGAGCTTCGCCATTCGGGAGGCGTCATCTGCGGTCAAGTGTTCATGGCGGCCGCCGATACCGCGATGGTTGTCGCGATCTCTGCCGCGCTGGGCGAATTCCGGCCGATGACTACGGTGGCGTTGAACACGCATTTCATGCGCCCGGTGCGCAAGGGGGACGTGCTCGTCACGGCTCGCGTGCTGCGAATGGGCCGCAATCTCGTGTTCGGCGAGATCGAGCTGTTCGACGAGGACGGCAAGATGGCTGTCCACGCGACCTCGACCTATGCGCTCGTTTCCTGAGCGCGCTTCGCGGACACAAGGGCGCTGATTCGATGTTCGAGCAGATCGTTTTTGCGGGAGGCGGCAATCGCTGCTGGTGGCAGGCAGGGTTCTGGGATGTCGTGCGTCCCGCGCTCGACTTGTCGCCGCGCGTGATCGCCGGGATCTCGGCGGGAGCCGCCACGGCTTGCATGCTCCACCTGCGCGATTCGCAATGGGTGATGCGCTATTACGAGGCGGCGCTCAAGCACAATCGGAAGAATGCCTATTGGGGCAACCTGCTGCGCGCCGAGCCGGTATTTCCGCATTACCGGATCTACCGGCAGGCGCTTCTCGACATTTACGGCGAGCCGTTTGCGAGGCTTGCCGCCGCACCCGAGATTCGCGTCGGCGTGTCTCATCTGCCGCGCTGGCTTGGGGCGCGTAGCGCGGTGGCGGCAGGACTGATCGCGTACAACATCGAGAAATACGTGCGCAAGACGCTGCATCCAACGTTTGGCCGTTCGCTGGGTTTTCGGCCGGAGTTCGTGCGCGCGCAGGATTGCGCAGGAGTCGACGAACTTGCCGACTTGATCCTGCAATCGTCGTGCACGCCGCCATTTACGCCGGTCCTGCGCCGCAATGGCCGGCCGGTGCTCGACGGCGGCATGGTCGACAATGTGCCCGTCGGCGCGCTCGATGCATCGCCAGGGCCGGTGCTCGTGATGGTCACGCGCCGCTATCCACGGCCGCAGATGTTCGCGGTCGATCACGGCGGCCAGCGGCGCGTCTATGTGCAGCCGTCGAAGAAGGTGCCGATCTCGAGCTGGGACTATACGAGTCCGCACCAGATGCAGCACGCTTACGATCTTGGGCGGCGCGATGGCGAGCGTTTTGTGACGGCGGCAGCGCGCGTCGTCGGTGGGGCTGCCACGCAAAGCCGCTGAGCCGGGCGGGCCCGCTTTCAAGGGGAGGGCGCGAGCGTCGACACGCACGTCGGTCTACGCAGATCGGAAAACGCGCACGGGCCCAACGGTGGGCGACCTAAAATTTTGATCGACGGATCGACGGATCGACGGATCGACGGATCGACGGATCGACGGATCGACGGATCGACGGATCGACGGATCGACGGATCGACGGATCGATTCCGGCCGCCGCTTCCGCGTCGCCATTGCCGCGCGCGCATATCGCGATAGCGTCACCCGTTGGCGGCTCAGGCCGCCGGGCCCAGGCTACCGGCGCGAGCGCCCCGGCGTCAGCGCGTCCGGATTGACGACGCTCGAGATGTCGCCGGCGTCGAACGCGAGAATGTTCTTGAACGCGGCGCTGAAGTAAAGCTCATAGCTCTCGCGCTCGACATAGCCGATGTGCGGCGTGCAGATCACGTTTTCCATCCGCAGCAGGCTGTAGCCTTGCAGAATCGGCTCGCTTTCGTAGACGTCGATGGCGACCATTCCCGGATGGTTGCGCGCGAGCGCGTTGACGAGCGCGTTTTCCTCGAGCAGCTCGGCGCGGCTCGTGTTGACGAAAAGCGATGTCGGTTTCATCCGCAGTAAATCGTCCAGCTTGACGATGCCGCGTGTGTCGTCGTGTAGGCGCAGGTGCAGCGACAGCACGTCGACTTGCTCGAAGAACGCCTCGCGGCTTGGTGCGACCGCATGGCCGTCCGCGCGCGCGGCTTCGAGCGAGTGCTCGCGGCCCCAGATCATCACGTTCATCCCGAACGCTTTGCCGTAGCCGGCGACGAGCCGGCCGATCTTGCCATAGCCCCAAATGCCGAGTGTTTGCCCGCGCAGCACTTGGCCGAGCCCGAAGTTGGGCGGCATTGCCGAGGTTTTGAGCCCCGATTGCTGCCATGCGCCCTGTTTCAGGTTCGCGACGTACTGCGGAATGCGGCGTTGCGCGGCCATGATGAGCGCCCAAGTCAGCTCGGCGGGCGCGATCGGCGAACCGGTGCCTTCCAGCACGGCGATGCCGCGCTCGGTGCAGGCGTCGAGATCGATGTGCGACGAGATACGCCCCGTTTGGCTGATCATCCGCAATTGCGGCAGCTTGCCGAGCAACTGCGATGTGATGTGCGAGCGCTCCCGGATTAGCACGAGTGCCTCGACTTCGGCCAAGCGGCTTGCGAGCTGTCCGAGGCCGCGCACCGTATTGTTGAAGACCTTGACCTCATGGTCGGCGAGCATGTCGAAGCAATCGAGTTTGCGGACCGCGTCCTGGTAGTCGTCGAGGATGGCAATTTTCATGGCGTGTTTCAGGGTTCGCGCGGCTTGGGGAAGGGGCGGCCGTCTGGCGTCGGCATGCCCGGATCCGGCCCGGTTTGGGGTCGTCATGATCCTATGACGGCGCGGGAACAGGTGTATCTCTTTTTAACAGCTTGTTACGTAACGCGACAAGTTGTCGCACATGGGCGGCACTCGGGATGCTTCGCTCCTTTTTTATATCAGCCAGATCACGGTTTTTGCGCGCCTCAATTGACGGACTTGCTCGCCATGCAGACTAAATTATCTCTTTTGTCAGAACAATTAGCCTATCCTGAGGGCTGAGTTCAACAAGTTTGAAGGTTTTTTCAGAAATTTCGTCAGGAATTGAGCAACTCTGCATTTTTTTCGCTGTCGTAGGAAAATTACCCATTTGCTTCACATTTTTGAAGCTGTAACAGCGGTAGGAGTGGAGTATGGATCATTTGCAGTCGATGCGAGTGTTCGTGAAGGTGGCGGATCTCGGCAGCTTTGCGCGAGCCGCAAGCGCGATGGATATTTCGAACGCCGTCGCGACGCGTCACGTCGCCGACCTCGAGAGCCGACTTGGCACCCGCCTTCTGAACCGCACTACCCGCAGTCTCTCGCTGACCGAGTCCGGCCAGGTTTATCTGGAACGGGCGCGCCAGATTCTCGATGAGTTGGAAGACGTCGAGCAAATGGTGGTCGCGCGTAACCATGAGCCGGTGGGCACGCTACGGATTGTCGCGCCCGTCGTTTTCGGCCTGCACAACCTTGCGCCGGTGCTGCAGTCATATACGCAGCGCTATCCGAAAGTCGTGCCTGATTTGACCCTTGTCGACCGTCAAGTCGATCTCGTCGAAGAAGGCTTCGACGTCGGGGTCGTGATCACGCGCCAGATGCGCAGCGCAAGCATCGTCACGCGCCGGTTGACGACAGGCTGCATGGTGGTTTGCGCGACGCCCAGCTATCTGGAGAAGCACGGCGTGCCGACCCATCCGGATCACCTGAGCGAGCATCCGTCGTTAAGTCTGCCGGCCGAATACTGGGGCGACGAGCGGGTATTCACCGGGCCGGATGGCGAAGTGCGCGTGCGGCCGGCGAACATCATCGTCGCGAACAACACCGAAATGCTGCGCCAGTTCGCAATGCTCGGCATGGGTATCGCGATCCTGCCGAGCTACCTGATCGGCAGCGACATTGCGCGCGGCAAGCTCGTGCGCCTGTTGAGCGATTACCGGTTGCCGCAGGTCGAGATCAACATCGCGTATCCGAGCCGCCGTCACTTGCCTGCGAAGGTCCGCACGTTCATCGATCATCTCGTCGAGTACTTCAGTCAGTCGCCCGACACGACGCTGGGCGAGCAATGGGCTTCGCAGGGCGGCCTGGGGCAGCCTGTCGACGTGCACGTCGAAACGCACGCCGAGCACTCGGACGCCAACAACGGGCCGACGCTCGCGCCGCGGTTGCAGCGCTCGCCGCGCCCGCGCGTCGTCGTGCCTTCGCCGCTGTAATACGCAGTAAATAGCGCTCAGGAACACGTTACGCAGCGGCGGTTTGTTTGGCGCGATTGCAACGCGCCACCACGCTCATTGGTTGGCGAGCAGCTTGTTACTACTTCGCATTGAACGCGATTGAAGGAAAAAGCGCGGGCTCATTGAGCGCCGCGCTTTTTTTGTGACTATGCCGACGCGGCGTGTGCGGTGTATCGCTGCACGTGCCACGTGACATTCCGTTGTCGCGCAATGCCCGGCAGGCCTGCGATGAGTCGAGGCCGGCGAACCGGCCTTGGTCAGTTGGGCGCGAACCCGGCGAGGCCAGGTGCCGAGCCGGGCGCTCCCGATGCGGTGTGGATCAAGAGCCCGTTTTACGCGCCGGGGTCTTGCGGGCTGCGCTCTTGCGGGCCGGTGCGGCTTTCTTGCCGCTTTGCTCCGCTTCCTGCGGTGCGTCGCCGGACGGCGCCGATCCAGCCGCGCTCTTTTTCGCCGCAGCGGCTTTCGGTTCCTTTTTCTCGAACTCGAAGCCGATCTTGCCATCCGGCTGTTTGACGAGATAAGCCTTGAAGTTACGCCCCGTGCGCGACGATTTGAAGTTCGGCAGCAGATCGGTGCGGCCTTCTTCGAGCAGCTTCGCCATTTGCTCGCGGGTGATTTCTTGCTGCAGGATCACCTTGCCTGAGCGGAAATCGCAAGTCTTCGGATTCGCGACCGAATGCTCGCAGACATAGCTCATCCCGTGCTCGAACACGCGGGCCTTGCACTTCGGACACGCGCCGACGGGTTCCTGCGCGGAGAAGTCGGGCGCTTCGCCGTCTTCGCTGCCCTGTTCCTGGCCGAAATCGAACTCGAGCTTGTAGTTGTTCGTCTCGTCGTCGAACGTGAGTTTGAGGATGGCCGAGAACGGCCGCCCCATCTTGCTGCGAAAGCCGGACAACGGACCGATTTCCTTCTTCTGCAACAGTTCCTCAACCTCGGCAATCTCGAACTGGCGGCTGCCCGGAATCTTGGAAATCGAAAACTCGCACTTCGTGCATGCGAAACGCCGGTAGTTTTCCTTCACCTGACCGCCGCAATTCGGGCAAGGCGTTTCGAGCGTGGCGTAATCGCCGGGGATCGTATCGGAGTCGTATTCCTTCGCCCGCTTGACGATTGTCTGCGTCATCCGTGCGATTTCCTGCATGAACGCGTCGCGTTGCAGGTTGCCGCGCTCCATTTGCGCGAGCTTGTATTCCCATTCGCCGGTGAGCTCGGGCGCAGTCAACTCCTTTACGTCCAGGCCACGCAGCAGCGTCATGAGCTGGAATGCCTTCGCGGTCGGAATGAGTTCGCGGCCCTCGCGAACGAGATACTTTTCGCCGAGCAACCCTTCGATGATCGCCGCGCGCGTGGCCGGCGTGCCGAGCCCCTTTGCCGCCATCGCCTCGCGCAATTCGTCGTCCTCGACGAGCTTGCCCGCGCCTTCCATCGCCGACAGCAGCGTCGCTTCCGAATAGCGCGCGGGCGGTTTCGTCGTCAGGCTGTGTGCGGCAATCTTGTCGGTCTTGACCTTCTCGTCCTTCTGCACCGGTACGAGGTTCGCGTCCGCGCCCTCGGCGTCGCGGCCATACACTTGCAGCCAGCCCGGCTCGATCAGCACCTTGCCTTCCGTCTTGAAGTGATGGCCGGCCACTTCGGTGATCCGTGTCGTGACCCTGTATTCGGCGGCCGGGAAGAACACCGCCAGAAAACGTTTGACCACGAGGTCGTAAAGTTTCTGCTCGGGTTCCGACAGCGATTTCGGCGCTTGCAGCGTCGGGATGATCGCGAAGTGGTCGCTGATCTTCGAATTGTCGAAGATCCGCTTGTTCGGCTTCACCCAGCCCTTGTCGAGCACTTGTTTTGCGTGCGGCAGGTAGTTGTTGCTTTCCTTGAGCATCTCGAGCGTGCTCTTTACGGTGCCGAGGTAGTCCTCGGGCAGCGCGCGCGCATCGGTACGCGGGTAGGTGAGCACCTTGTGCTTTTCATATAGCGCCTGCGCGAGCCCGAGCGTGTTCTTCGCGGAGAAGCCGAAACGGCTGTTCGCTTCGCGCTGCAGGCTCGTCAAGTCGTACAAGAGCGGCGAGAGCTGCGTCGACGGCTTTGATTCCTCGCTGACGACGCCGAGCTGATCGCGGCATGCGGCGACGATCGTCTCGGCGGCGGGCAGGCTCCAGAGGCGCGAGTCGCGCTTCTCGGGATCGAACTCGTCTTTCTTGAACTTCGGATCGAACCAGCGGCCTTCGTAGAAGCCGCCCGCGCAGACGAACTCGGCTCGCACTTCCCAGTAGTCGCGCGGCACGAAGCGGCGGATCTTTTCCTCGCGCTCGACGACGATCGACAGCGTCGGTGTTTGCACGCGGCCAACCGTCGTCAGGAAGAAGCCGCCTCCCTTGCTGTTGAACGCGGTCATCGCGCGCGTGCCGTTGATGCCGACGAGCCAGTCGGCCTCCGAGCGGCAGCGCGCGGCGTCGGCGAGCGGCTGCATTTCGCCGTCGCTGCGCAGATGGGCGAAGCCGTCGCGGATCGCCGCAGGCGTCATCGATTGCAGCCACAGCCGCTGAACCGGTTGTTTCGCTTTGGCGTGTTGCGCGATCAGGCGGAAGATCAGCTCGCCCTCGCGCCCCGCGTCGCAGGCGTTGATCAGACGGTCGATGTCCTTGCGCTTGATCAGCTTGGTCAGTACCTTCAGGCGCGACTCGCTTTTCGCGATCGGATTCAGATCGAAGTGCGGCGGAATGACCGGCAGGTGCGCGAAGCTCCATTTGCCTCGCTTGACTTCGCATTCTTCGGGCGCGGCGATTTCGAGCAGGTGGCCGACCGCCGACGACAGCACGTACTCGTCGCTTTCGTAATATTCGTCATGCTTGGTAAAGCCGCCCAAGGCTCGCGCGATGTCGTTCGCGACAGAAGGCTTTTCCGCAATGATGAGTGCTTTCGACATGACAATGTATATGGGTGGACCGGGCGAACCCGGTTACAGGCTCTTTTACGACGGCTTTATAGCACACGGCGCCGCATTGGGAGCCAGTACCGCAAAAAGCGGGTCATCATAAGTGGGGGCAAGGACGGCGGCAAGCCTGGCGCGTGCACCCGGTGTAAACAGGCGGAAAAATTTCTTCGATGCTCATTTTTTGAGGGCCTGACAATTTTATTCGAACAAATTGCGAAGCTTGAGCGCGTGCGGCACGCCCGGCAGCGCGGTCAGGTCGGACAGCATGCGATCGACGATGCCTGCGTGGGGCAGCACGGTACCGAAGAAGCGCACTGCGTTGGCGTCTTCGATCAAAAGGGTCGGAAAATTCTCGACGTCGAGTTCGTCGAGCCGGTCGGCGTGCGTTTCGATGTCGATCCACGCGAAGCAGGCTTCGGGGTGGGCGGCTGCCAGGGTGTCAAAGGTGGTTTGGTATTCGCGGCACGTGCCGCACCACTCGGCGCATAGGCAGGCGACGAGCAGCGTGTCCGGATTCCGGAGGCGCTCGGCAATCCGATCCTCATCGGTGTCGAGATTCAGCGCGGGCATGGTTTTCCTTGTTTGGTCAGGCGGCGGTGCGGGAAGCTCCCGCGCTCACGCCGCTATTGGCCGGAATTTAGCACGGCGTTCGTCTTGCACGCTTGCGGGCGCTGCGGCGAGCCGTCGACGCGGGTATAGCGGCCGCCCGGCAGCGCCGCGATGCGGCCGGCCAGCTCGAGTTGCAGCAGCAGACGATGCAGCGCATCGGCCGGCAGTGCCGCGCGCTGCGCAAGCAGTTCGAGCGGCACGGGGCTATAGCCGATTGCATCGAGCAGCCGACGGGCGCCGGCGTCCGGCTCCGGGGGGCCGATCGGCGGGCCGGACTGGGCTGAGCTGGCCGAGTCGACTGGCGCGGCGGGTTCGGCGGGCGCAGCGGCTCGTACTGCCGCTGCCCGGCTCGCGGCCGCCGGCCGCGCGGGGGCGAGACCAAATTCATCGAGCACGTCCGAGGTTGTCTCGACCAGCTTCGCGCCATCGCGGATCAGCGCGTGACACCCTTGCGACAGCGGTGCGTGAATCGAGCCGGGAATCGCAAACACGTCGCGGCCCATGTCGTTCGCGAGCCGCGCGGTGATCAGCGAGCCGGAGCGCAACGCTGCCTCGACGATCAGCACGCCGCCCGCCAACGCGGCGATCAGCCGGTTGCGTTGTGGGAAATGCGCAGAGCGGGCTGGCGTGCCGAGCGGCCATTCGGAAACGAGCGTACCGCGCCCGGCGATTTCGTGTGCAAGCGCGTGGTGCCGGGCCGGGTAGACGAGATCCGCGCCGGTGCCGATCACGGCGACCGTGCTGCTCGCGCCGTCGAGGCCGCCGCGGTGTGCGGCGCCGTCGATGCCCAGCGCGAGACCCGATACGACCGCGAGCCCCGCGTCGGACAACTCGCGCGCGAAGCGGGTTGCGTCAGCAAGCCCCTGCGGCGTCGCAATCCGGCTGCCGACGATTGCGACCGAGCGCGCATGGAGCAACTCGATCCGCCCTTTTATATATAGGAGCGGCGGGGGATCATGTAGCGCCGCGAACGTGCCGGGATAGGCCGGGTCGCGCTGGGTGACGAGCGCGTTGCCTGGTTCGTTGAGCCAGGCGAGCGTTAGGTCGACGCGGCGTGCAAGATCGTCGGCGGGCGGCATGAGCACGGCGCGCGCCACCGCTTCGCCGACGAGTGCCGCCAACTCCGCATGGGACGCGTCGAAAAGCGCCGCCGGCGATGCAAATGCGTCGATGAGCGCCGCGCGTGCCGCCGAAGGCACGCCGGATAACGCCGCGAACCGTACCCACGCGGCGAGTTCGGTGCGCGTGGGCATCAGCGGCGGCATGAGCCGGTCCTCGAGATGCGTGGTCTGCGACACGTGTAATGCCGTGATAAAATTTTCATCATCCGAAATAAAACGAAGAACGAAGTGCCGTGCGCGCGGAATCACGGCGCTGTGCCGGCCGTCTCGACGCACGGGCCATATTGCGGCGTCGGCTCCATCTTGACGTCGGCGAGTGCGTCGCGGCAGTCTGCCGGACGGCTAACGCAGGCAGATCGCTCGTTCCTCCGAAACCTGAACATCATGGCTTTGCTGAACATCCTCCATTACCCTGACAAGCGGCTGCACAAGGTCGCCAAGCCGGTCGACAAGGTCGACGACCGGATCCGCAAGCTCGTCGCCGACATGGCCGAGACGATGTACGCCGCGCCCGGCATTGGTTTGGCGGCAACGCAGGTCGACGTGCACGAGCGCGTGATCGTGATCGACGTATCCGAGGAAAAGAACGAGCTGCGCGTCTTCATCAATCCGGAAATCGTTTGGTCGAGCGACGGCAGGCAGGTGTATGAGGAGGGCTGTTTGTCGGTGCCCGGCATCTACGACGAGGTCGAGCGGCCCGAGCGCGTGCGCGTGCGCGCGCTGAACGAACAAGGCGAGACGTTCGAGATCGATTGTGAAGGGCTCCTCGCGGTGTGCGTGCAGCACGAGATGGATCACCTGATGGGGCGTGTATTCGTTCAATATCTGTCGCCGCTCAAGCAAAGCCGGATCAAGACGAAGATGAAGAAACTCGAGCGCGCGATGTAAGGCGTGCGGCCGCAGCACTGTCTGCTTCCCGATTCATTTGCCATGACACATTCACTGCGGGTCGTTTTTGCCGGTACGCCGGAGTTTGCCGCGGCGGCACTTGCCGCGATCCATGAAGCCGGTTTTCCGGTGCCGCTCGTGTTTACCCAGCCGGATCGCCCGGCTGGACGCGGGATGAAGCTGCAGGCAAGCGCGGTGAAGCGCTACGCGCTCGAGCACGGCATCGCCGTTGCACAGCCCGCTTCGCTGCGCCGCGCGGGCAAGTATCCGGCCGAGGCCGCCGCCGCGCTCGAGCTGCTGCACGCGACGCCGCACGACGTGATGGTGGTCGCCGCATACGGTTTGTTGTTGCCGCAGGAGGTGCTCGATCTGCCGCGCCACGGCTGCATCAATATTCATGCGTCGTTGCTGCCGCGCTGGCGCGGCGCCGCGCCGATTCATCGCGCAATCGAGGCGGGCGATGCGCAAACGGGCGTCACGCTGATGCAAATGGACGCCGGGCTCGATACGGGCGCGATGCTTGACGACACGCGTGTCGCGATCCTGTCTGACGATACGACGGCCACGCTGCACGACAAGCTTGCCGCGGCCGGCGCGCGCCTTATTGTCGATGCGCTTGCCGAGCTGGAGCGCGCCGGCTCGCTTGCGTCGACGCCGCAGCCCGCCGAGGGCGTGACGTATGCCGAGAAGATCGCCAAACACGAGGCGGCGCTCGACTGGCGCAAGCCGGCAGCGGCGCTCGCGCGCCAAGTGCGGGCGTTCGACCCGTTCCCGGGCGGCGTGGGCATGCTCGATGGCGTGGCGCTCAAAATTTGGGCCGCCGACGCGGTGGCCTCGCGTGGCGACGCGGTGCCCGGCACGATCGCCGACGCCGGTCCCGACGGTGTCGTGATCGCTTGTGGCGAAGGGGCACTGCGCGTCACGCAGTTGCAGAAGCCCGGAGGCAAGCGCTTGCCTGCCCGCGAATTTCTCGCCGGCTCGCCCGTGGTGGCAGGACAGCGTTTCGAGCTTCCCGGCGTTGCGTAGCCGCGCCACCGCCGGATACGAGTTCAACGCAATCGTGCGCGCGGCGCAATCGGCTGAACGGCCAGGTCGCTATGCGCGGCACGTGCACGTAAAATTTCTCTGCTAACCCGTTGGGAGGAAGCGCATGTTCGGCATTACTCATTTCGGCTTGTTCGTTGCGGCAGTTTTTTTATTGAATATCACGCCGGGACCTGACACCGCCTACGTCGTCGGCCGCAGCATCGCGCAGGGGCGCGGCGCGGGCCTCGTGTCCGCGCTGGGCATCTCGGCGGGCTGCTGCGTCCACGCGCTGGCGTGCGCATTCGGCCTGACAGCTGTGTTGGCCGCATCGGCCACCGCGTTTACCGTCATCAAGATCGTGGGCGCGGCTTATCTCGTCTATCTGGGTGTGCGTCTCATCTTCGCGAAGCACGAGCCGCAGGCCACTGAAGGCGCTGCGTGGCCGGACACTGATAAATCGTTGCGCCAGCTTTTCATGCAAGGCTTCCTGACGAACGTGCTGAATCCGAAAGTAGTGCTCTTTTTCGTGTCGTTCTTTCCGCAATTCGTCGCGGCCGACAGCGACCATAAGGTGCTGGCGTTCTTGACGCTGGGCGCGGTGTTCGTCGTGATGGGCACGATGTGGTCGTGCATCGTCGTCTGGGTGGCGGCCGGCGTCACGCAGCGCTTCGCGGGCAAGCCGCGCGTGAAGAAATGGCTCGATCGGGGCATCGGCAGTGCGTTCATCGGTCTTGGCGTGAGGCTTGCGGCGTCGCAGCGCTGAGGGTTGAATTTTCTCGACGAGTTCTTATCTAACAGATCGCTTACAATCGAGCGCTGTTGCCGGTATCGGCGCGGCGATATCCCGGCAGACGGATAAGGAGTGGGAAATATGTTTAATTGGGTCAAAACGGCGATGCTGATGGCCGCGATCACGGCCCTTTTCATCGTAATCGGCGGCATGATCGGCGGATCGCGCGGCATGACGATCGCATTGCTGCTCGCGCTCGGCATGAATTTCTTTTCGTACTGGTTCTCGGACAAGATGGTTCTGCGCATGTACAACGCGCGGGAAGTCGACGAAACAACGGCGCCGCAGTTCTACCGGATGGTGCGTGAGCTGGCGACGCGCGCGAACCTGCCAATGCCGCGCGTCTATCTGATCGACGAGGATCAGCCGAATGCGTTCGCCACCGGCCGCAACCCTGAGCACGCGGCGGTCGCCGCGACGACGGGTATTCTGCGTGCGTTGTCCGAGCGCGAGATGCGCGGGGTGATGGCCCATGAGCTTGCGCATGTCAAGCATCGCGACATCCTGATCTCGACGATTTCCGCGACGATGGCAGGTGCGATTTCCGCGCTCGCGAATTTCGCGATGTTCTTCGGCGGGCGCGACGAGAACGGCCGTCCTGCGAATCCGATCGCGGGCATCGCGGTCGCGCTGCTCGCGCCGATCGCAGGTGCGCTGATCCAGATGGCGATTTCACGGGCGCGCGAGTTCGAGGCCGATCGGGGTGGTGCGCAAATCTCGGGCGATCCGCAGGCGCTCGCATCGGCGCTCGACAAAATTCATCGCTATGCGTCCGGCATCCCGTTTCCGGCGGCCGAACAGCATCCGGCCACTGCGCAGATGATGATCATGAATCCGCTGTCGGGAGGCGGTTTGCAGAATCTGTTCTCGACGCACCCGGCCACCGAGGAGCGGATTGCCCGCTTGATGGAAATGGCGCGCACGGGGCGCTTCGACTGACAGACGGCGCAGGCGGCGAGTGTGGCGCCGTCGATGCCGGCTGGCCGGTCGAGCAATGACGACGTTAGAGTACCAGCGCTGCACCATTTCTAATGGCGCCCGATTGCCGGATGACGGAATCCAGCGCGCATTCGAATCCTGTCGCACGATGCATCGTTTCGGGCCGGCCCGCGAGTGAGCGTGTCGTGGGCCGTCGGGCTGAATGAGTCACTCGGCAATCTCGCTACAATATCCCCCTTCGCTTGGGCCGCCAGCCGGCTCTTGATCCCTTCCTATCTTCGCTCGGCGCGAGTTCGTATCCCGCACCGCGCGCACTGAGTTCCAATGACCCAGATTCGTCGTCCCCGATCCCGCACATCCGATGCGCCCGCGCGTTCGCGCGCGCCGCGCCTGTCGGCGTTGCATCTCAGTGCCGATTCGCTCGGTTTCGCGCTCGATGGCGCCGCCCAGGCAGTCGACGCAGTCGCGCGCGGTGTGGCGTTGCCCGCCGCGCTTTCGGCAGTCCACGCAGAGTTGACCGCCGGCGTGCAGACGGCTTCGCGCGGCGCGATCCAGGATATCGCGTATCGCGCGATGCGCCGGCGCGGCACGGCGGAATGGCTGATCGCGCAATTCGTCGCGAAGCCGCCGCCCGCGCACGTGCAGGCACTTCTCGTCTGCGCGTTCGCGCTGCTCGTCGACGATGAAGCGCATGCGCCGTATGCGCCCTTCACCGTGGTCGATCAAGCGGTGAGCGCGAGCGGCGCGCGCCGCGAGTTTGCGTTTGCGAAAGGGCTCGTCAACGCGGTGCTGCGCCGTTTCTTGCGCGAGCGGACGGTTTGGCTGGAGCGCGTGCAAGCCGATCGGCGCGCGCGGTGGAATTACGACGCATGGTGGATCGACGCGGTGACGCGCGCGTGGCCCGACGCCTGGGAGCGCGTGCTCGCAGCGGGCGACGCGCCGGGGCCGCTGACGCTGCGTGTGAACGCACGTCGCATGACGGCCGGCGATTATCTCGAAAAACTGCGTATTGAGCAGATCGACGCCGAGCAAATTGGCCGCCATGCGGTGCGGCTCGCGTCGCCGCTGCCGGTCGAGCGGATTCCCGGTTTCGCGCAAGGGGCTGTTTCGGTGCAGGATGCGGGCGCGCAGTTCGCGGCTCAATGGCTCGGCGCGCGCGACGGCATGCGCGTGCTCGACGCATGCGCGGCGCCCGGCGGCAAGACGGGCCATATCCTCGAGTTGGCCGACGTCGAAGTCGTCGCGCTCGAAAGCGATCCGCAGCGCGCGCAGCGCATCGGCGAGAATCTCGCGCGGCTTTCGCTGCCCGCCGGCCGCAGTGGGTGCGACGTGCGCATCGGTGACGCGGGCGAGCCCGCGCAATGGCACGACGGCCGTGCGTTCGATCGCATTCTCGCGGACGTGCCGTGCTCCGCGTCCGGCATCGTGCGCCGTCATCCCGATATTCGCTGGTTGCGCCGTGCGGCCGATATTGCGGCGCTCGTCGCCGAACAGCGCCGCATTCTCAGCGCGCTCTGGCCGCTGTTGAAGCCGGGCGGCGAACTGCTCTACGTTACGTGCTCGATCTTTCCGGAGGAAGGCGAGTGGCAGGCGCGCTGGTTTGGAGACGCCTATCAAGATGCGGTACGATTGGACGCGCCCGGGCAGTTGCTGCCGCGGAGCACGTCAGGCGTGGCGCCGGTCGATGAGCCGGACGGCTTGCGCCGGCCTATCGATCACGACGGATTTTTCTACGCGCGCTTTCAGAAACGGTGACGATCAAACGCTTCTTTCCACTTCGGCTCGCGGCCGTGCTTTGGGTCGCGTTGACGCTGTGCCTTGCTGCCGTTCCGGTCGCGCATGCCGATACGATCGCTGTGCAACGCGCGTCGCTGCAGTCCGACGGCAGCGGCTGGAGTCTCGACGCGAAGTTCGATTTCGAGCTGAACAGCAGCCTTGAGGATGCGGTCAACAAGGGCGTTCCGCTCTATTTCACGACCGATTTCGAGCTGAGCCGTGCGCGCTGGTATTGGTTCGACGAGCAGCCGGTTTCGGTATCGAAGACGATCCGGCTGTCGTACCAGCCGCTCACGCGCGACTACCGCGTGTCCACGGGCGGCCTGCAGCTCGTCGGCTTCACGACGTTGAAGGAGGCGCTCGCGATCGTCAAGCATGTCACGTCATGGCACGTGATCGACAAGAGCCAGGTGAGTCCGGGCGAAACCTATACCGCATCGGTGCGCATGCAGCTCGATACCGCGCTGATGCCGAAACCGTTTCAGGTGGACGCGGTGAACAACCGCGATTGGAATCTCGCCTCCGACTGGAAGCGCTTTACCTTTACGGTGGCCGAACGTGCTAAATAAAGTACGGGTGCGCCGCGCAGCGAGCGGCAAGAGCCTTCTGGTGCGCGTGATCGTGTCGACCGTCGCGATCACGGCGTTGCTGCTGCTCGTGCTGCTTGCGGCGGCGAGCGCGAACACCGAGTTTTTCGATCGCTACTACTCGTGGCTCTATTCCGCGAACATCATCGTCGCGCTGGTATTCCTGCTCGTCGTGCTCGGGCTCGTGGGGATGATCGTCGTGCGGCTGCGCAAGGGCAAGTTCGGCACGCGGCTGCTCGCGAAGCTCGCAGTGTTCTTCGCGCTCGTCGGTGTCGTGCCGGGCGGGATCATTTATATCGTGTCGTATCAGTTCGTGTCGCGCAGCATCGAGTCGTGGTTCGACGTCAACGTCGAGACGGCGCTTACCGCCGGCCTGAACCTCGGCCGCGGGATGCTCGATACGTCGCTTGCGGATCTGCAGACGAAAGCGAAGCTGATGGCCGAGCAGCTCGTGAGCGCCGACACGCACACGAACGGCACGACGTTGACGCTGTTGCGCCTGCGCGACCAGTTCGGCGTGCAGGATGCCACGATCCTCGAGCCGGGCCGCAGCACGGGCGCGTCGCCCGATGTGCATATCGTCGCGCAGGCGTCGGGCAATTTCGCGACGCTGATTCCGGACGACATGCCGACGCCGCTGATGCTGAGCCAGGCGCGCGAGCACGGCGGCTATGCGGTCATCGAGGGTGAGGTGGACGGCGATCCGCATGCGCACGGCTCGAAGGGCGCGCTCAGGCTGCGCGTCGTTCAGCGGATTCCCGATTCGTCGATGGCGCTGCTGCAGCCCGGCGAGCGCTATCTTCAGCTCACGCAGCCGGTGTCGCCGGTGCTCGCGCGCAACGCCGACGCCGTGCAGCGCGCATATCGCGAATATCAGGAGAAGTCGCTCGGCAGAAGCGGCTTGCGCAAGATGTACATCGGCACGCTGACGCTCGCGCTTTTCCTCGCGACGTTCATCGCGATGATGATCGCGCTCGCGCTCGGCAATCAGCTCGCGCGGCCGTTGTTCCTGCTCGCGCAGGGTACGAAGGAGGTCGCGGAGGGCGACTATACGCCCAAGCGCGAGATCAAGACGCGCGACGAGCTTGGCTTTCTCACGCAATCGTTCAACGCGATGACGCGCCAGCTTTCGGAGGCGCGGCTCGCGGTCGAGAAGAACCGGGTCGCGCTCGAGCATTCGAAGACCTATCTCGAAAGCATTCTCGCGAACCTGACGGCAGGCGTGTTCGTGCTCGACCGGCAATTTCGTCTGACGACCGCCAACCGCGGCGCCGAGCGTATCTTCCGGCAGCCGTTCAATTCGCTGATCGGCACGACGCTCGATCAGATCGGCGTTGTCGCGGAATTCGGCGCGATGGTGCGCAAGGCGTTTGCCGATCGCGAGGCGGCGGGCCAGGGCGGCGGCGACGATCGCGGCCACTGGCAGCAGCAGTTCGCCGTCGACGTGCCGGGCGAAGCCGATCCGCTCACGCTGCTCGTGCGCGGCACGCGGCTCGTGTCGACGGCGAGCGTGGCGGGCGTCGCGGACGATCCGCAAACATCCGGCTACGTCGTCGTGTTCGACGACATCTCCGACGTGATCTCCGCGCAGCGCTCGGTTGCATGGGGCGAGGTCGCGCGGCGGCTCGCGCACGAGATCAAGAATCCGCTCACGCCGATCCAGCTATCGGCCGAGCGCCTGCAGATGAAGTTGTCCGACAAGCTCGCGCCGCCCGATGCCGAAGTGCTCAAACGCGGCGCGACCACGATCGTCAACCAGGTCGCCGCGATGAAACGGATGGTCGACGATTTCCGCGAATATGCGCGCACGCCGCCCGCGATGCTCGCCAATCTCCAATTAAATGATCTGGTGAGCGAAGTGTCGACGCTGTACGGTGTCGGCGAGGGCAAGAGCATGATCGTCGTCGAGCAGGCGGCGCTGCCGGTGATTCGCGGCGACGCGACGCAATTGCGGCAAGTGATTCACAACCTGCTGCAGAACGCGCAGGATTCAGTCGCGGATGTCGAGCATCCTCGTGTGTTGCTCGAAACCAAGACAGTAGAATATGGCGATCCCGACGCAAACGGCAAAGCGCGCGTCGCGGTACGGCTGACTGTCTCCGACAATGGTCCGGGTTTTCCGGCACGCATCCTGACGCGCGCATTCGAGCCCTACGTGACGACAAAAGCGAAGGGTACGGGACTCGGTCTCGCGACGGTGAAGAAGATCGTCGACGAGCACGGTGCGCGGATCGATCTGCGCAACCGGATGCATGGCGACGTCGTGGAAGGTGCGCAGGTCTCGATTCTGTTCCTGCAGCTCGCCGATGACGCGACGGGCGCCGGGGGCGGAGCAAATGGCGGCGCCGCACCCGCCAAGACAAAAGCAACTGTGCAGACAAAGGCAGCGTAAATGGCGACCATTCTGGTGGTGGATGATGAAATGGGCATCCGGGAATTGCTCTCGGAAATTCTCAGCGACGAAGGGCATGTCGTCGAGGTCGCGGAGAACGCGCAGGCCGCGCGCGACTACCGGCAGCAGCAGGCGCCCGATCTCGTGCTGCTCGACATCTGGATGCCCGATACCGACGGCGTCACGCTGCTCAAGGAGTGGGCGGGTCAGGGGCAGCTCACGATGCCCGTCATCATGATGTCCGGCCACGCGACGATCGATACGGCCGTCGAGGCGACGAAGATCGGCGCGCTCGATTTTCTCGAGAAGCCGATTACCTTGCAGAAGCTGTTGAAATCCGTCGAGCACGGCCTCGCGCGGGGCGCGGCGCCGTTGCCGGCCAATGCGGCGGCCAAGCAGGCGACGGGGCCGTCGACGATCGCATCGGCGGCGGCGTTGCCGGCGCTCGACGACGCGGGCGCGGTGCTCGCGGGCCACACAACGGCCGCGATCCCGTTTGATATTCCGTTGCGCGAGGCGCGCGATGCATTCGAGCGTGCCTATTTCGAGTACCACTTGGCGCGCGAGAACGGCAGCATGACGCGCGTCGCGGAAAAGACCGGGCTCGAGCGCACGCACCTGTATCGCAAGCTCAAGCAGCTTGGCGTGGAATTGGGCAAGAAACCGGCCGATGGCGCGGCATAAAATTTCCGTGCAAGGGGCTTGATCACTGCTTCGCTTCTGGCTATAATCTTTTTTCTTCGTGGCCCGGTAGCTCAGTTGGTAGAGCAGCGGATTGAAAATCCGCGTGTCGGTGGTTCGATTCCGCCCCAGGCCACCAGCAGTATCCCACCCCAAGAATCGCCAGATTCTTGGGGTTTTTCGTTTGGGAAGCACTGCCTTGTAGTGTGGCGATCTTCGGCCAGGTTGGGGCGGCGTGATAAAATCTTCGTCGACTCAAAGACTTAGGATCTGGCGAGGCTGCTCGACACCGTCCGTTCGAAGCCGTCGCAGATCCTTTTTCGTTTCGGCGCTCGCGCACGGCTGAGCCCGTGCGCCGCAAGCGTTCGCGAGGCCCGCCGTGCGCGAGATCGGCGCCCCCGGCCGTGCGGCTGCCTATACTGGGTAAGCTGGCGCTGTCGGCGAGCGCGCTCATCATTCACGGAGTATCGAGGTGATTCGGACAGATGCTAAAGACGGCGCGCTCGTGCTGTTTTCCGGCGGCCAGGATTCGGCCACCTGTGTTGCATGGGCGCTCGAGCGTTACGAGACCGTCGAGACGCTCGGCTTCGATTATGGCCAGCGGCATCGCGTCGAACTCGAATGCCGCGAAGGGGTGCGCGACGCGCTGAAGCGCGATTTCCCGCAGTGGGCGGGCCGGCTTGGCGACGATCACATGATCGATCTGTCGGTGCTCGGCGCAATCAGCGATACCGCGATGACGCGCGCGATCCAGATCGAAACGGCCGCGAACGGTTTGCCGAACACGTTCGTGCCGGGCCGCAATCTGCTGTTCATGACGATCGGCGCGGCGATCGCGTATCGCCGCGGGCTGCGTGCGCTTGTCGGCGGGATGTGCGAGACCGATTTCTCCGGTTATCCGGATTGCCGCGACGACACGATGAAGGCGCTGCAAGTCGCGCTCAATCTCGGGATGGACACGCGTTTCGTCGTCGAGACACCGCTGATGTGGCTCGACAAGGCCGATACGTGGCGGCTCGCCGAGCAGTTGGGCGGCACGCGGCTCGTCGATCTGATTCGTGTCGAGACGCATACGTGCTATGTCGGCGAGCGCTCGGAATTGCACGACTGGGGCTTCGGCTGCGGCGAGTGCCCGGCGTGCAAGCTGCGCAAGCGCGGCTATGAAGCGTATCTGTGTGGCGAGCACGTGACGCAGGCGCCGGCCTGACGCATCGGCGCGGTGTGCGCGGTCAAGCTGGCGGTATCGGCCGGGTTTCAACAAGTAACGAACGCGAGCGGCGCGAGCCGGGCGAGAGCATGACGTACACGGTCAAGGAAATTTTCTACACGTTGCAGGGCGAGGGCGCGAACGCCGGGCGGCCGGCCGTGTTCTGCCGGTTCGCCGGCTGCAATTTGTGGTCGGGGCGCGAGGCGGACCGCGCGAGCGCCGTGTGCCGCTTTTGCGATACCGATTTCGTCGGCACCGACGGTGAAAACGGCGGCAAATTCGGCGATGCCGAGACCTTGGCGGCAAAGGTCGCGTCGCTATGGCCGACGGACGGCGCGCATCGCTTTGTCGTGTGCACGGGCGGCGAGCCGATGCTGCAGCTCGATCAGCCGCTCGTCGACGCGCTGCATGCGGCTGGCTTCGAAATCGCGATCGAGACGAACGGCTCGCTGCCCGTGCTCGATTCGATCGATTGGGTCTGCGTGAGTCCGAAGGCCGGCGCGCCGCTCGTCGTCACGAAAGGCAACGAGCTGAAGGTCGTGGTGCCGCAGGACAACCAGCGCCTGGCCGATTACGCACAGCTCGATTTCGAGCATTTCCTTGTGCAGCCGATGGATGGTCCCGCGCGCGATTTCAACACGAAGCTCGCGATCGACTGGTGCAAGCGCCATCCGCAATGGCGGCTGTCGATGCAGACGCATAAATACCTGAACATTCCTTGAGCCTGACGCTTCATTCATCGTGCTGATTACCCGAAAACTCGAATTCGACGCGGGCCACCGCATCCCCGACCACCGCAGCCAATGCAGGAACCTGCACGGGCATCGTTACGTGCTCGAAATCACGCTGCGCGGCGATCTTGTCGAAACCGAGGGCGCGCCCGATCGCGGCATGGTGATGGATTTCGCCGATGTGAAGGCGCTGGCGATGGAGCACCTCGTCAACCAGTGGGACCACGCGTTTCTCGTCTATGCGCGTGACGAGGTCGTGCGCTCGTTTCTCGAGAAGATGGCGGATCACAAGACGGTCGTGCTCGACCGGATTCCGACCGTCGAGAATCTTGCGGCGGTGGCGTTCGACATACTCGCGAACGTCTACGATTCGCATTACGGCGTCAATTTGCGGCTCGAGCGCGTGCGGCTTTACGAGACGCCGAATTGCTGGGCCGAAGTCGACCGCGAATCGCGCGGTTGAGGGATGTCGGCACGTACTGCGCCGGCGGCATGCGCGGACTTGGCAGCCGGCCATTCCGCAGCCGATGTTGCCGGCGAGCGCGCGCCGGCGCATGTGAAGGCCGGCGTGGACGGGCGCATTAGGTGTGCGCCGCGCCGAATGCGCAAGCGAATCGGGCTGGATTGCGCCCGCCGAAACGTGGAGCGACGCGCGGATCGATGTGTAGATGGATGTGGAGCGCGCGTTCAACGTGCGCGCGTATCGCCGCGCTTCAGCTTTTCATCAGCCGCCTCTGCCGTCCGACGCTCATGATGAGCCCGACGGCGATGCCCAGCGTCGTCAACGCGGTGCCGCCGTAGCTCATGAACGGCAATGGCACGCCGACGACGGGCAAGACCCCGCTTACCATCCCGATATTGACGAACGCATAGACGAAGAAGGCGAGCGTGAGCGAGCCGGCGAGCAGGCGTCCGAACACCGTCGAGCCTTGCGCGGCGATATAGAGACCGCGCGAGATCAGCGCCATGTAGAGCGTGAGCAGCACGAGTCCGCCCGCGAGCCCGAATTCCTCGGAAAATACCGCGAAGATGAAGTCGGTGTGCTTTTCCGGAATGAACTCCAGGTGCGCTTGAGTGCCTTTCAGATAGCCTTTGCCGAGCGGGCCGCCCGAGCCGATCGCGATCACCGCCTGGATCGTGTGGAAGCCCTTGCCGAGCGGGTCGGAAGTCGGATCGAGCAGCGTGCAGACGCGGTGTTTCTGATAGTCGTGCATCAGCGGCCAGACCACCTCGGGCTGGCAGATGCGTTCCTCGAACACGGCGATCGAGCCGATCGCGACCACCCCGGCGACGAGCACCGGCACGATCAGCTTGAACGACAGCCCCGCGAGATAGATCACGAAGAGCCCCGCCGCGAACACGAGCACGGCCGTGCCGAGGTCCGGCTGTTTCGCGATCAGCCCGACAGGCACGAGCAGGATCACGAACGCGACGGCGAAGTCGTACCAGCGCAGGCTGCTTTCGCGCCGCTGGTAGTACCACGCGAGCATCAGCGGCGTCGCGATCTTGAGGATCTCGGACGGCTGGATCACGACGCCGACGTTCAGCCAGCGCTTGGCGCCTTTCTTCGTCATCCCGAATAGCGCGACCGCGACGAGTAGCGCGACGCCGAATGTATAGAGCGGCACCGCGAAGCGCATCAGCGTCTGTGGCGGGATGTTGGCGATGCCCCACATCAGCGCGAACGTCAGCATGATGTTGCGCAACTGGTCCTCGACGCGGCCGGGCATGTCGATGCTTGCGCTGTACAGCGTGACGATGCCAACACACAGCAGCAGGAATACGATGAGCGCGAGCGGCCGGTCGAAGCCCGCGAACATCTGCTTGATCTTGTCGAGCCAAGCGCGCTTGTCGAATTGCATGCGTGCCTCCGTTATTCGTCGATGCCGCCCTGCGCCGGCTTGGCGGCGGGCGCGCCGCGGTTGTCGTCACGCGGCACGGCCGCGGGCGGCGACGCGTCGCTCGCGGGCGAGCGGCGGGGTTTGCGAGGCGGCGCATGGCGGCGCGCAGCGGCTGCGCCGGCCTCGGAGGGCGCAGCCGATGCCGGGCGTGCCGCCGGCGTGCCGTCCTGCGATCCGGCGGCCGCGCCGCCAGGCGCGCGTGCGTCCGCCTGGGCGGCGGCTTTCGCGTTCGATGCGGCGCTCGCTTCGCTTGCCGCGTCGTCGGATGCGTTCGCGCCGGACGCGCTGCTCGCGGCCGCGGGCTGGGTCGGCAGCGGCAGCGCCTTGAACCCGGTCGCGATCGCGACCGCTTTGGTCGCATCGCCGATCACGGGCGCGTTGACCGGCTCGGTTGCCGAGGCGGCGGCCGCGACCGCCGCCGCCTCCGTTGCCGGATTTTTGCGCTCGACCAGATAGAAATCGAGCACGCGTCGCGCGATCGGGCCTGCCGACTGCGCGCCCCAGCCGCCGTTCTCGACGATCAGCGCGAGCGCGATCTGCGGATGATCGACGGGCGCATAGGCGATGAAGAGCGCGTGATCGCGAAGATGTTCGGCGAGCAGATGGCCTTTGTAGTTGCCGCCTTGCAGCGAGAACACCTGCGCGGTGCCGGTCTTGCCGGCCGCGAGGTAGGGCGCGCCGCGGAACACTTTGTACGCGGTGCCGGACGGATTTTCGATCACGTTTTCCATCCCGCGCTTCACGACGTCGAGGTCGGCCTGCTTGAGCGGGATCGTGCCGCTCTCCTTCGGTACGGTCAGATGCCGCTCCCGCGAGATCGGATTCTCGATTTCCTTCACGAGGTGCGGCTTCATGATCACGCCGTCGTTGGCGATCGTCGCCGTCGCGTGCGCAAGCTGCAGGATGGTGAACGAGTTGTAGCCTTGCCCGATCCCGAGGCTGATCGTCTCGCCGTCGAACCATTTCTGCTGCGCCGCTTTCTTGAAGGTCTTCTTCTTCCACTCGGGCGACGGCAGGATGCCGCGCGCCTCGCCCTGAATGTCGATGCCGGTGAGCTGGCCGAAGCCGAACGGCTTCATGAAATTGGCGATCGCGGTGACGCCGAGGTCGCGCGCGAGCATGTAGAAATACGTGTCGTTCGACACCATGATCGCGCGATTCATGTCGACCCAACCCTGGCCCGAGCGCACGTCGTTGCGGAACGTATGGCCGCCGAACGTGAAATAGCCGGGGTCGTGGAAGCCCCAGCCGGGCGTGCGCTTGCCGAGCGTGAGGCCCGCGAGCGCCATGAATGGCTTATACGTCGAGCCGGGCGGATAGGTGCCGTGCAGCGGCCGGTTCAGCAGCGGCTTGTCGGGCGAGTTGTTCAGCTCGTCCCAGGTTTGCTGGTCGATGCCGTCGACGAACGCGTTCGGATCGAAGCTCGGCGACGACACGAACGCCAGCACGTCGCCCGTTTTCGGCTCGATCGCGACGAGCGCGCCGCGCTTGCCCGCGAATGCCTGCTCGGCCACCTGCTGCAACCCGATGTCGACTGACAGCACGAGGTTGTTGCCGGGCGTGGCCTGCGTGCGCGACAGCGTGCGCACGGGCCGCCCGCCCGCCGTCACCTCGACTTCCTCGAAGCCGGTGATCCCGTGCAGATCCGTTTCGTAGCTTTGCTCGACGCCCGTTTTGCCGATGTAGTCGGTGCCCTTGTAGTTGTTCGCGTCGCGGCGGGGGTCGTAGTTTTCCGATTCGCTGTCGTTGTCGTCGCTCATCGCGTCGATCCGGTCCTGGTCGCGCTTCGAGATCCGGCCGATATAGCCGATCACGTGCGCGGCCGTCGGCCCGAGCGGATATTGGCGGAACAGCCGCGCGCGCACGTCGACGCCCGGAAAACGCCAGCGCTGCGCGGTAAAGCGCGCGACCTCGTCGTCGGTCAGCCGGGTGCGGATCGGCAGGCTTTCGAAATTCTTCGAATCCTCCTGCAGCTTCTTGAAGCGGCGGCGGTCGCGCGCGTCGATCGGCACGACTTCGGACAGCGCGTCGATCGTGTTTTCGAGCGTGTCGTTCAGCTTGGACGGCGTGATCTCGAGCGTATACGCGGAGTAGTTCTTCGCGAGCACGACGCCGTTGCGGTCCGTGATGATGCCGCGGTTCGGGACGATCGGCGCGACCGAAATCCGGTTTTCCTCGGCCTGCAGCGCGTATTTGCCGTGCTGCCAGACTTGCAGATAAAAGAATCGCGCGGCGAGCAGGCCAAAGCAGACGAACACGAACACGCCCGCCGCCGCGACCCGCAGGCGGAATGTCGAGAGCTGCTGCTGTGTGTCCTTGAATTCGGTCATGCGCTTACGGATGAAGGGGGGCGCGCAGCAGCGCGCCCGCCCGCGCTTCCCACGTCGGCGGGCAAGCGGCTGGGGCGGCAGGCAGGCGGCGGACGGTCGACGCGTTCATCCTGGCGGGTGCCGTGCGTCAGATCGGCCGCGTGTCGTCCGGATCGACCGGGCGGCGTTGCGGCATCAATAGCAGATGACTGGCGACGGGCCACAGCGCCGCCTCGACGAACCCGTCGACGAGATAGCTCCAGCCGGGAAACGCGGCGCCCATCAGCAAGCGGATCACGAACGGCACGAGCTGCGCGATCACGAGCAGCGGCGCGACATAGAAGATCTGCACGCCGAGCGGCAGCCACAGCACGCGGCGGTGGATCGTGATCGCACCGTATGCGAGCAGCGTGTAGGCGAGCGCATGCTCGCCGAGCAGGCCCGCGTCGTGGACGTCCATCAGGATGCCGAGCAGGAACGCGACACCCATGCCGACCTTGCGCGGCTGGTGGACGTTCCAGAACAGCACCACGAGCGCGACGAAATCGGGGATGCCGGGGATGCGGCCCCACGGCATCAGATTCAGCAGGAACGCGGCCGCGAGGCTGAAGACGATGAAATACGGGTTGACCGGCTGCAGGATGTATTGCGGACGGCTCATCGCTGCGCTCCTTGCGGTGGCGCGGCCGCGGGCTTGGGCGGCGCGGCGGGTTTGGCCGGGCCGGCGGCGCGGTGCGGCGCGGCTGGCTTGGCGGGCGCCGCCGGCTGCTTGGCAAGCGCCGCATCGGCAGGCTTGCCGGCGGGCGCGCCGGATTCTGCTTGCGCGGCCGGTTTGGCGTCAGCCGCCGCGCTCTTGTTCGCGTCCGGTGCGGCGGTTTTCTGCTTGTCGGCGCTCTTCGCGGGCTTTTTGCCCTTGGCGGGCTTCGCGTCGCTTGCGGCATCGTCGGGGGCGGGCCGCGGCGGGATGTCGTTGCGATAGTGCAGCACCAGCATGGTGCGCGCGCCGCGCACCGCGGCGATCGGTTCGCAGACGACGTGCGCGAACGCGGTATCGGCGAGCTTATCGACGCGCACCACCTTCGCGACGGGCAGCCCCGGCGGGTAGACGCCGTCTAGCCCGCTCGTCACGAGTTCGTCGCCCGCCAGCAGGTCGGCGCTCGTCGGCACGAAGCGCAGATCGAGCGAATCGCCCTTCGGCGTGCCGTAGATCACGCTGCGCAGCCCGGTGCGCAGCACCTGGACGGGAATCGCGAGATCGCGGTCGGTGATCAGCGTGACTTCGGCCTGCAGCGGGAATACGCGCGTGACCTGGCCGACCACGCCGTCCTCGTTGACGACGGGCGCGCCGTTCTGCACGCCGGTTTGCGAGCCGTGGCCGATGATGATCTTTTGCGAGAATGGGTCGCCCGTGTCGTACTGAATCTCGACCGGCGTCGCCTGCGCGGCGATCTGCTCGCGCAGCCCGAGCACCGCGCGCAGATGCGCATTGTCGGCGGCGAGCTGATTGGCCCGGTTCGCCTGCAGCGAGAGCTGCAGGTTGCGCGCATGCAGCTGCTGATTCTCGCTGCGCAGCGCGGTGCCCGTCACCGCGAATTCGGCGGCGCCCATCAGCAGATCGCGCGGCACCAGTGCCGCGCGCTGCAGTGGGTAGAGAGCGGTGCCGAGCACGCCGCGGACGATCTCGAGCGTTTTGAAGCGTGCATCCGATACGAGGAGCGTGATCGCGAGCACGACGAAGAAGATCAGCCGCACCAGGGCGGACGGACCTTGCTTGAAGAGGGGCGGCGGACTGTATTCCATGGTCGGCGCCGGACGCGCGATCGGTTAGATGTTGCTCAGACGCGCGAAACGCGCGACGGTTCGGCGATAGCCTTGCCGTGGGCGCCGCGCGTGTGACATCGCTGGCCGATGGGACGGTTATTCGTAGGAGAAGATGCTGCCGAGCTTGTCCATCCGCTCGAGCGCCATGCCGGAGCCGCGCACGACGCAGGTGAGCGGATCTTCGGCGACGAGCACGGGCAGACCGGTTTCCTCGGCGAGCAGGCGGTCGAGGTCGCGCAGCAGCGCGCCGCCGCCCGTCAGCATCATTCCGCGCTCGGCGATGTCCGCGCCGAGTTCGGGCGGCGTTTGCTCGAGCGCGATCTTCACCGACGACACGATCTGGTTCAGCGGATCGGTGAGCGCTTCGAGGATTTCGTTGCTGGAGATCGTGAAGCTGCGCGGAATGCCCTCGGACAGATTGCGGCCCTTCACTTCCATTTCCTTGACTTCGGAGCCGGGGAATGCGGAGCCGATTTCCTTCTTGATCGCCTCGGCGGTTTGCTCGCCGATCAGCATCCCGTAATTGCGGCGGATGTAGTTGACGATCGCTTCGTCGAACTTGTCGCCGCCGACGCGCACCGAGCCCTTGTAGACGATGCCGCCGAGCGAGATCACGCCGACTTCCGTCGTGCCGCCGCCGATATCGACGACCATCGAGCCGGTTGCTTCCGACACCGGCAGCCCGGCGCCGATGGCGGCCGCCATCGGTTCCTCGATCAGGTAGACCTGCGAGGCGCCCGCGCCGTGCGCGGCTTCCTTGATCGCGCGGCGCTCGACCTGGGTCGAGCCGCACGGCACGCAGATGATGATGCGCGGCGACGGCGAGAACATCCGCGATTCGTGCGCCTGCTTGATGAACTGCTTGATCATCTGCTCGGTGACGGTGAAATCGGCGATCACGCCGTCTTTCATCGGACGGATCGCCTCGATGTTGCCGGGCACCTTGCCGAGCATCTGCTTTGCTTCCTTGCCGACCGCCTGGATCGTTTTCTTGCCGTTCGGGCCGCCTTCCTGGCGGATCGACACGACGGACGGCTCATCGAGCACGATGCCCTTGCCGCGCATGTAGATCAGGGTGTTTGCGGTGCCGAGATCGATCGCGAGATCGTTGGAGAAATAGCTGCGCAAAAAACCGAACATTCAGAATCCTGTCTCGCTCTGAGGCCGGCCCCGTGCGGACGTGGCGCGAAGGGCGGCAGCGGAAAAAATAACAGCCTCGGATCGGGCGGACGAGGCCGCTCGGAAGCGCGAAGCTGCGAGTGAAATCCTCCGGACCGGCACGCGGCGCCCGCGCGGCGTGGCTGCGGCGCGGCAAAGGCAGTCCTGGTCTGGGTCGAACGCGTAATGATACCTTATAATTTCGCAGTATTTGAACCGAAACGGGCGGTATTTTCGCCGCTTCGCCCCCGATTTTCGAGGGCTCGATCCAGCCCTCCAACCCCCTGGCGCGGCGCGCTCCGCCCGCTGCGCCAAGCTCTTGTTTTTCCGGTGATCGCATGGCCTTGACCCTGACCGATGTGAAACGCATCGCGCACCTCGCGCGGCTCGAAATGACCGATGCCGACGCCGAGCACACGCTCGGCCAGCTCAACGAGTTTTTCGGCCTCGTGGAGCAGATGCAGGCAGTCGACACGACGGGCGTCGCGCCGCTCGCGCACCCGATCGAGCAGATCCAGGAAGTCGCGCTGCGGCTGCGCGACGACGTCGTCACGGAAGCGGTGAACCGCGACGACAATCAGCGCCCGGCGCCCGCCGTCCAGGACGGGCTGTACCTCGTGCCGAAGGTGATCGAGTAAGCGCCCGATGCGGGCCCCATCGTCAATCCATGAAATTCACGCAATGCACGCAAAAAGCCTGACTGAACTGCGCGCCGCGCTCGACGCCAAGCAATATTCGGCCGTCGAACTCGCGCAGCACTATTTGACGCGGATCGACGCCGCGCGCGATCTGAACGCCTTCATCCACGTCGACCCCGAACTCACGCTCGCGCAGGCGCGAGCCGCCGATGCGCGGCTTGCCAGCGGCGACGCGGGCCCGCTGACGGGCCTGCCCGTCGCGCACAAGGACGTGTTCGTCACGCGCGGCTGGCGCTCCAGCGCCGGCTCGAAGATGCTCGCGAACTATACGAGCCCGTTCGACGCGACGGTGGTCGAGCGTTTGGCGGCGGCCGGCATGGTCACGCTCGGCAAGACCAACATGGACGAATTCGCGATGGGCTCGTCGAACGAGAATTCGGCGTTCGGCCCGGTGAAGAATCCGTGGGATCCGAACGCCGTGCCGGGCGGCAGCTCGGGCGGCAGCTCGGCCGCGGTCGCCGCGCGCCTCGCGCCCGCCGCGACGGGCACCGATACGGGCGGCTCGATCCGCCAGCCGGCGTCGTTCGCCGGCGTGACCGGGATCAAGCCGACTTACGGCCGCGTGTCGCGTTACGGGATGATCGCGTTCGCATCGTCGCTCGATCAGGGCGGCCCGATGGCGGCCAGCGCCGCCGATTGCGCGCTGCTGCTCAACGCGATGGCGGGCTTCGACGAGCGCGATTCGACCAGCCTCGCGCGCGCCGACGAGGACTTCGCCCGCCATCTCGGCCAGCCCTGGGCCCCACAGGCGGGCGCGGGCAAGCCGCTCGCGGGCCTGCGCATCGGTCTGCCGGACGAATACTTCGGCGCGGGCCTCGCCGACGACGTGCGCGCGGCGATCGACGCGGCGCTCAAAGTCTACGAAACGCTGGGTGCGACGCTCGTGCCGGTGTCGCTGCCGAAGACCGAACTGTCGATTCCGGTTTATTACGTGATCGCTCCCGCTGAGGCGTCGTCGAACCTGTCGCGTTTCGACGGCGTGCGCTATGGCCATCGCGCGGCCGAATATCGCGATCTGCTCGACATGTACAAGAAGTCGCGTGCGCAGGGTTTCGGCCCCGAGGTCAAGCGCCGGATTCTGGTCGGCACGTATGTACTGTCGCACGGCTACTACGACGCGTATTACCTGCAGGCGCAGAAGATCCGCCGCATCATCGCGCAGGATTTCCAGGAAGCGTTCAAGCAGTGCGACGTGATCATGGGCCCGGCGTCGCCGACGGTCGCGTGGGATCTTGGCGCGAAGGGCGACGATCCCGTCCAGATGTATCTCGCGGATATCTACACGCTGTCCGTGAGCCTCGCCGGCCTGCCCGGCATGAGCGTGCCGTGCGGCTTCGGCGCGGGGGCGAACGCGCAGCGTCCGGTTGGCCTGCAGATCATCGGCAACTATTTCGACGAGGCCCGGATGTTGCAGGTCGCCGACGCGTTTCAGCGCGCGACCGATTGGCACCGGCAAATTCCGGCGTGGAAGGACGGCGAGCCTTCACGCTCATCAGATTCGTTGCCCCCCGGGGGGGCGGATGCCTCCGTTGAGGCAGCTCGGCGGGAGGCATGAGCATGACGCAATGGGAAGTCGTTATCGGTTTGGAGACGCACGCGCAACTGTCGACCGTCTCGAAGATTTTCTCCGGCGCGCCGACGCAGTTCGGCGCGGCGCCCAACACGCAGGCGTGCGCAGTCGATCTCGCGCTGCCGGGCGTGCTGCCTGTCGCGAACCGCGGCGCGGTGGAGCGGGCGATCCGCTTCGGTCTGGCGATCGGTGCGACGATCGCGCCGCGCAGCATCTTCGCGCGCAAGAATTATTTCTACCCCGATCTGCCGAAGGGCTATCAAATCAGCCAGTACGAGATTCCCGTCGTCCAGGGCGGGCAGATCACGATTCAGGTGAGCGCGAATGAAAAGGCCGGCCAGCAGGCGTATGCGAAGACGATCAATCTGACGCGCGCGCACCTCGAGGAGGACGCCGGCAAGTCGTTGCACGAGGATTTCGCGGGAATGACGGGCATCGATCTGAACCGCGCGGGCACGCCGCTGCTCGAGATCGTCACCGAGCCCGAGATGCGCAGCGCGGCCGAGGCGGTCGCGTATGCGAAGGCGCTGCATGCGCTCGTCGTATGGCTCGGCATCTGCGACGGCAACATGCAGGAAGGCTCGTTTCGCTGCGACGCGAACGTATCGGTGCGGCCGCTCGGCCAGGAAAAGTTCGGCACGCGTGCCGAAATCAAGAATCTGAATTCGTTCCGCTTCCTCGAAGAGGCGATCAACTACGAAGTGCGCCGACAGATCGAGCTGATCGAGGACGGCGGCGAGGTCGTGCAGGAAACGCGCCTGTACGACCCGGACAAACGCGAGACGCGCTCGATGCGCAGCAAGGAAGACGCGCACGATTACCGCTATTTCCCCGATCCGGACCTGATGCCGCTCGTGATCGGCGCGGACTGGATCGAGCGCGTGAAAGGTGAGATGCCCGAATTGCCCGCCGCGATGCAGCAGCGCTTCGTCGATCAGTACGGCCTGACGTCGTATGACGCGAGCGTGCTGACGTCGAGCAAGGCAATGGCTGTCTACTTCGAGGCCGTGGTCGCGAAGGCCGGCGCCGCGCAGGCGAAGACGGCCGCGAACTGGCTGATGGGCGACGTATCGTCGCAGCTCAACCGCGACGGCATCGACATCGACGCGAGCCGGGTGTCGGCCGCGCAACTCGCGCTGCTGTTGCAGCGGATCGCCGACGGCACGATCTCGAACAAGATCGCGAAGGAAATCTTCGTGACGATCTGGGACGAGAAGGCAACCGACGAAGCCGCGGCCGACCGCATCATCGACGCAAAGGGCCTGAAGCAGATCTCCGACACCGGCGCGCTCGAAGCGATCATCGACGAGGTGCTTGCCGCGAACGCGAAATCGGTCGACGAGTACCGCGCGGGCAAGGAGAAGGCGTTCAACGCGCTCATCGGCCAGGCCATGAAGGCGACGAAGGGCAAGGCGAACCCGCAGCAGGTCAACGAGCTGCTGAAGAAGAAACTCGGCTGAGCAGGCGCGGCGGTGCCGGCGCGCCCGGCACCGCGCGCCTGCGATTTGCCGATTCCCGCATCGATTTCAGGAGGTGCCGATGGCCAAGCAACCGTCGCTCGACGATTACCGCGTGCCGTACCACACGCGCGAAAAGGAGGCCGCCGCATTCGCGCTCGATGTGTTCGATCCGGCCGTCAAGCCGTTCTCGGCGGGCTCGAAGGAGGCTGATCGCGAGCGGCTGTCGACGGTGTCGCTCGAGATTGACGCGCAGCAGGAGCGTCTGCATACGCAAAACCGCAAGCGCATGCTGCTGGTGCTGCAAGGTATGGATACGAGCGGCAAGGACGGCACCGTGCGCGCGGTGTTTCGCGAAGTCGATCCGCTCGGCTTGCGCGTCGTGTCGTTCAAGGCACCGACGCCCGTCGAGCTTGCGCACGATTTTCTTTGGCGCGTGCATGCGCAGGCGCCCGCGGCGGGCGAGCTGGTGATCTTCAACCGCAGCCATTACGAGGACGTGCTCGTGCCGCGCGTGCTGGGCGCGATTGACCGGGACGAATGCGAGCGGCGCTACCGGCAAATTCGCCAATTCGAGGAGATGCTGGTCGAATCGGGCACGACGATCGTCAAATGCTTCCTGCACATCTCGAAGGACGAGCAGCGCAGCCGGCTGCAAGCGCGTATCGACGATCCGACCAAGCATTGGAAGTTCGACGTGTCCGATCTCGAGGCGCGCAAGCGTTGGGATGCATACCAGGCCGCGTATCGCGACGCGCTCGCCGCGACGTCCGCCGAGCACGCGCCGTGGTACGTGATCCCGGCCGATTCGAAAACGCATCGCAACGTGATGATCGCCGAGTTGCTGTTGCGCGCCCTGACCGGCATGAAGCTCGACTATCCGCCCGCGAAGCCGGAACTCGCGGGCGTCAAGATCCAATAAGCCGCAACGGAAAACGCATTTACTGGACGGAATCCATCATCATGCTGCGTGTCATTACCGCGAATCTGAACGGCATCCGATCGGCCGCGAAAAAAGGTTTCTTCGATTGGCTCGGCGAGCAGAGCGCCGATTGCGTCTGCGTGCAGGAAATCAAGGTGTCGGCGGACGATCTGCCCGCCGAATTCGTCGAGCCGCATGGCTTCAAAAGCTACTTTCACCACGCTCAGAAAAAAGGCTACAGCGGCGCGGGGCTTTATTCGCGCCGCGAGCCCGACGACGTGATCGTCGGTTACGGCAGCAGCGAATTCGACGCGGAGGGCCGCTACGTCGAGGCGCGGTTCGGCAAGCTGTCGGTGGTGTCGGTGTACGTGCCGTCCGGCTCGAGCGGCGACGAGCGTCAGCAGGCGAAATACCGCTTCATGAACGAATTCATGCCGCATCTGGCCGAGCTGAAGAAAAAGCGCGAAGTGATCCTGTGCGGCGACGTGAACATCGTCCACAAGGAAATCGACATCAAGAACTGGAAGAGTAACCAGAAGAATTCCGGATGCCTGCCCGAAGAGCGCGCGTGGCTGACCGCGCTGTTCGACGATGTGGGCTACGTCGACGTGTTCCGCACGCTCGATCCTCGGCCCGAGCAATACACGTGGTGGAGCAATCGCGGCAATGCGTATGCAAACAACGTCGGGTGGCGGATCGATTATCAGATCGCGACGCCGGGCGTGGCGAGCACCGCGAAACGGACGTCGATCTTTCGCGACATCAAGTTCAGCGACCATGCGCCGCTGACGGTCGACTACGACTACAAGTGAGCGGACCGCGCGCTTGGCGCGCGCTGTCCGAGCGATGCGCGGCTGCGTAGTTCGCCAATGTTTTGGCGGATTCGACAGATCCGATCGCTTCCCATCCGAACCCGCCCTTGGGCCGACGAATCGGCCAAGGGCGTATCCGGTGCGCGGCCGTGGCCGCCTGCCGCGGCTGCTGTCAGGCGGCGAGCTTCGGTTTCAGCGACGCAATGTCGATCACGAAGCGATACTTGACGTCGCTCGTCAGCATCCGCTCATAGGCAGCATTGATCTGTTGCATCGGAATGATTTCGATATCCGACGTGATGCCGTGCTGCGCGCAGAAATCGAGCATTTCCTGCGTCTCGGCGATGCCGCCGATCAGCGAGCCCGCCAGGCGGCGGCGCTTGAAGATCAGGTTGAACACCTGCGGCGACGGATGGTCGTGCTCCGGCGCGCCGACGAGCGTCATCGTGCCGTCACGCTTGAGCAGGTGCAGGAACGGATTCAAGTCGTGCTGCGCGGCAACCGTGTTCAGGATGAAATCGAAGCTGTTCAGGTGCGCGTTCATCTGCGCGGCGTCCTTCGAGATCACCACCTCGTGCGCGCCGAGCCGCTTGCCGTCGTCGATCTTGGACGGCGACGTCGTGAACAGCACGACGTGCGCACCCATCGCGCGCGCGAGCTTCACGCCCATATGGCCGAGGCCGCCGAGCCCGACGATGCCGACTTTCCTGCCCGGCCCCGCGCCCCATTGGCGCAGAGGCGAGTACGTCGTGATTCCCGCGCACAGCAACGGCGCGGCGCTGGCTGGATCGAGCGTGTCGGGCACGCGCAGCACGAACGCCTCGTCGACGACGATTTGCGTCGAATAGCCGCCGAACGTGACGTCGCCCGTCACGCGGTCCTGACCGTTATAGGTGCCGACGAAGCCGTTTTCGCAATATTGTTCGAGCCCTTCGGCGCAGCTTGCGCACGTGCGGCACGAATCGACGAGACAGCCCACGCCGACCAGCTCGCCCGCCTTGAAGCGCGTGACGTGCGGGCCCACGGCCGTCACGCGGCCGACGATCTCATGCCCCGGCACGACCGGGTAGATACTGTTTTTCCATTCGTTGCGGGCTTGATGGAGATCGGAGTGGCAGACGCCGCAATAGAGGATGTCGATCTGCACGTCAAGATCGCGCAGCGCGCGGCGCTGGAATTCGAACGGTGCGAGCGGCGTGGTGGCGCTCGACGCCGCATAAGCGTAAGTTGTGCTCATAGAAGCTCCTCAGTGTCGACCGGCGCAGGAGGTTTGGCCCCTGTTCCGGTCATAGGTAAAACAGTCAGTCGATCCGGGCGACGGCCGAAGCCATTGCCCTGGGTAAAGGCCATCAAGGGGAGCGGGCGCTTTACCGCTCCGTCGCCGCCATCTCGGTTCCGGCGAAGCAATCGGCTGAAGTCGGCGCTTCGGCAGCGATGCCGGCCGGAACAAACGCTTGAATTTCTGCGCTGATCCGATACTGCGCACGCTGAACCGATCATGTCCGGCCGGCCGAAAAGACGGGCGCAGCGCACGCATGCGGCGATGCGGCGGCATGGGTGCACATCGTAAGCACGCGCCCAAGCCGGCGGAATACCTGAAGGTCCGCAATGCTTGCCTATTTCTCTTGAATTGCGCCGCGTGCAGCGCGCCGACGCGGTTCCGATGCTAGATTGCAAGCCTGATTCTCTTGTGTGCGCATCTGGTTCAATGAGCTTCGAACCCCTTTTAGGCGACGCTGGGGCGCGTGTGCAGCGCCGCATGGTCGAGTTGCTCGGCCGCCTCGCTCCCAATGAAGGCTCGACGCATGCCGCTGTCGAAGGCGTGCGCTTCATTCGCGCGAATCGGCCGGTGCTCAGGGTGCCGGTGCTGTACGAGCCGAGCATCGTCGTCGTGTGTCAGGGCCGCAAGCGCGGCTATCTGGGTGAGGAGACCTTCGCTTATGACGCGCAGCAGTACTTGGTGCTGTCAGTGCCGATGCCGTTCGAATGCGAAACCTACGCCACGTGCGCCGAGCCGTTTCTCGCGATCTCGATCCGCCTCGATCTCGCGATGATCGCCGAGCTTGCGATTTTGCTGAACGAAACGCACGACGCGGCGGTGAGCGAGCCGCGCGGCATCTATTCGACGCCGCTCGACATGCCGCTCGCCGACGCGGTGCTGCGTTTGCTCGAAGCGCTGGCGTTGCCGCTCGATACGCGCGTGTTGGGGCCGTCGATCATGCGTGAGATCGGCTATCGCGTGCTGACGGGCGCGCAAGGCGACGCGATTCGCGCGGCGCTTGCACAGCAGCATCAATTTGGGCGGGTTGCCAAGGCGCTGAGGCGGATTCACGCGGATCTGAGCAGCGATCTCGACGTCGGGACGCTCGCGAGCGAGGCAGGCATGAGCGTTGCCGCGTTTCATGCGCAGTTCAAAAGCGTGACGGCGACATCGCCGATGCAGTACGTGAAGACGACGCGGCTGCATCACGCGCGGCTGATGATGGTACAGGACGGATTGAGCGCGGGCGCGGCGGCGGCGCGTGTCGGTTATGCGAGCGCGTCGCAGTTCAGTCGCGAGTTCAAGCGTTTGTTCGGGCGCAGCCCGAGTGACGAAATCCGCTGGATGCAACTGCCGGCGATCCAGCCGGCTGCCGGACTCGACGCGGCGGGGTGACGCACGCATGCGCACGCCGGGCGGCAGCGAGCGGGGAATTCCAACCACAACGAACGCGCACAACGAATGCGCGCAACGAATGCGCGCAACGAACGGCCGCGCACCCGACTTCAGCGCCCCGCTGCCGCCTCACGTGCCTTCGTATTGTCCGCCGCGCCGGTTTTCGCGGCGTCCGCACGCTTCGCGCTCGTCTTGTCGAGCGCTTTCTTGTAGAGCGGCATCAGATCGGCAAGCCGCTTGCGCAGATCGTTCCGGCGCCGCGCATCGTAGGGGTGCGCATAGATGAAGCCGTTGTCCGGGTCGCCGCGGGTCGCGGCGGCGAGCTTGTCCCACAGCGGCAGCGCCGCGCGTGGATCGAAGCCCGCACGCGCGGCGATGTCGCCGCCGATCACGTCGGCCTCGGTTTCATCGGTCGGATCGTAGCGGACCGACGCGAATCGCTCGATGGAGCCGATCGGTTCGGGCGCCGGTTCGGACAGCCCGAACAACTGCGGCAGCCGCGTCGCACCGAATGGCGTGGCCTGCTGCTCGCCAAGGCTCGCGCGCGCATGCTCACGCAGCGCGTGCGCGATCTCGTGCGCGAACAGCACGCCGAGTTCGTCGTCGGCAAGGCGCAGCTTGTCGAACAGCGCGCTGTCGACGAGCACCTTGCCGCCCGGCAGGCAGAACGCCCGGATCTTGTCTGAACGCAGCACCGCGACTTCCCAGTTCCAGCCCTTCACGCGCTCGTTCCATTTGACCGCATAAGGTGCGAGCCGCGTGACGATCATGCGCAACCGCTTCACGCGCGGATTGTTCGGCGGCAGCAGCCGGTTGCGCTGGGAGGCGTCTTGAATGGTTTGCCGGAACTCGGTATCGGTCAGTTGCTCGAGGAGCGGCGACGGAATCAGGCTGCGAAACGTGAGCGCGTTGCCGTAGCGCACTTGCGGCTCGGCGTGGCCATATCGCCACGCACCGTTTGCTGCAGCCGTCGCGACCGATGCAGGCGCGCTGGCCGTCGGCTGCGCGCCGGGCGCCGAAGGCGCCGCCGGGACGGCTCCGTCGGCGATGACGGCCGTTTCGGCCGCGCATGGCCGAATGCCGGCCGGCCCGATTGCGCCGAACGCGACCCCGCCCGCGACCGTTAGCGCGAGCCGGGCGGCGTGCCGCCTAGCCGGCACGGGCGGCCTCGTCGCGGGTGGCGTTGCCCCACGGTGCGATTTTGAAGAGCAGCAGCATGCCGGGAATGCCGAGCGCGGTGCAAACGAGAAAGTAGTCGAACCAGCCGATCTGCGACACGATGAAGCCGCTCGATGCCGATGCCAGCGTGCGCGGCACCGACGCGAGACTCGTGAACAGCGCGAACTGCGTTGCCGTATAGCGCGGATCGGTGGTGCTTGCGATGTAGGCGGTGAACGCGGCGAGCGTGAGGCCCGTCGAGAACGTCTCGAAGCCATAAATGAGCGCCATCAGCGCAGGCTGCGGACCCGCCTTTGCGAGCCACGCGAAGCCGAGCGTCGAGACGAGCTGCACGATGCCGAAGATCCACAGCCCGCGCGCGATGCCGATCTTCACGAGCCAGATGCCGCCGATAATGCCGCCCGCGAGGCTTGCCCACAGCGCGGTGGTTTTCGCGATCACGCCGATTTGCGTCTTATTGAAGCCGAGGTCGAGGAAGAACGAAGTCGACAGCGTGGTTGCCATCGTGTCGCCGAGCTTGTAGAGGAAGATGAATCCGAGCACGAGGAGCGCGCCGCGCCAGCCGTCCCGGCTGATGAATTCGCGAAACGGCAGGATCACCGCATCCGTCAAACTTTTCGGCGGCGTGCCGCGGACTTCGGGCTCGCGCACGACGAGCGTCATCAGGATGCCGGGCAGCATGAATGCGCCGGTGATCGCGAACACGACATTCCACGGCAGGTGGTCGGACAGGATCAGCGACAACGAGCCCGGCACCAGCGCGGCGATCTTGTATGCGTTCACGTGCACCGCGTTGCCGAGGCCCTGCTCGGTGTCGCGCAGCAACTCGCGGCGATAGGCGTCGATCACGATGTCGGCGCTCGCGCCGAAGAATGCGACGAGCGTCGTCAGCGCGGCCACCGTCCAGATTGAATCGCGCGGCGACACGAAGCCGAGCGCCGCGATCGCGAGCGCGACCAGCAATTGCGTGACCAGCATCCAGCCGCGCCGCCGCCCCGGGCGCCAGCCCGGCAGGCGCGGAATGAAGCGGTCCATCAGCGGCGCCCACAGGAATTTCCATGTGTAGGGGAACTGAATGAGCGCGAAGAGGCCGATTTCCTTCAGGTTCACGCCTTCCGAGCGCAGCCACGCCTGCACGAGATAGACGAGCGTGAAAAGCGGCAATCCCGACGTGAAGCCGAGAAAGACGCAAATCAGCATGTGTGTGTTCAGATAGGCGCGCCAGCCCGGGTGGTCCTCATGGGCGTTGAGGGCGGGCGCGTCGTGCGGCGGCTTGGTCATCGAGCTACAAAGATGGTCGAACTAGGGTTGTATCCGCTTGACGCGGTAGACTGCAAGACTACCACGCCAGTTCACTCCCCACCGAATCGGCTGCCCTTCGTGCAGCACCGCGCGATCGAGAATCTCGACGCCGACCTCCGGCGCGAGCGCTTCGAAATCCTTGATGGTGAGCACCCGCACGTTCGGCGTGTTATGCCATTGATAAGGCAGCGATTTCGACACCGGCATGCGTCCGCGCAACACCGACAGCCGGTGCGCCCAATAGCCGAAGTTCGGAAACGACACGATGCATTCGCGCCCGACCCGCGCCGTTTCGCGCAGGATCGCGGCCGTTTGATGGATCGTTTGCAGCGTCTGCGACAGGATCGCGAAATCGAAACTATGGTCTCCGAACAGACGCAGCCCATCCTCGAGGTTCTGCTGGATCACGTTGATGCCGTTTTTCATCGACGCCAGCACGCCCGCGTCGTTGATTTCGACGCCGTAGCCCGACACCTCCAGCTCCTCGGTCAGCAGCGACAGCAGCGATCCGTCGCCGCAGCCGAGATCGAGCACGCTCGCGCGCGGCTCGACCCAGCGCGCGATCGTGCGAAAGTCCGGCCGCGCGGACAGCGTATTCAATGCTTGTTGATTCATGCGCCCACCTCGTCGGCAATGCGTTCGTAATAGGCGCGCATCAGGTTGTGATAGCGCGCGTCGTCGAGCAGGAACGCGTCGTGACCGTGCGGCGCGTCGATCTCCGCGTAGGACACCTGCCGGCGGTTGTCGAGCAGCGCCTTGACGATTTCGCGCGAGCGCTCGGGTGCGAAGCGCCAGTCGGTCGTGAAGCTGACGACGAGATATTTCGCCGTCGTATGTGCGAGCGCCGCAGTCAGATCGCCGCCGAACGCCTTGGCCGGATCGAAGTAATCGAGCGCGCGCGTGATCAGCAGATACGTATTTGCATCGAAGTAGTCGGCGAATTTGTCGCCCTGATAGCGCAGGTACGATTCCACCTCGAACTCGACGTCGAAATTGAAGTTGTACGCATCGAGCGCGCCGTCCGCGCGGCGCAGCGCGCGGCCGAATTTTTCGGCCATGTCGTCGTCGGACAGATAGGTGATGTGGCCGATCATCCGCGCGACGCGCAGGCCGCGCTTCGGCTTCACGCCGTGCGCGTAGTAATCGCCGCCGTGGAAATCGGGGTCCGACAGGATCGACGAGCGCGCGACTTCGTTGAACGCGATGTTCTGCGCGGACAGCTTCGGCGTCGACGCGATATCGATGCAGTGCGCGACGCGCTCCGGATACAGCAGGCTCCACGCGAGCGCCTGCATGCCGCCGAGGCTGCCGCCCATCACCGCGGCGAAGCGTTCGATGCCGAACGCATCGGCGACGCGCGCTTGCGCATGCACCCAGTCCTCGACCGTGACGACCGGAAAGCGCGCGCCGTATGGCGCGCCCGTTGCCGGATCGATGCTCATCGGGCCAGTGGAGCCGAAGCACGAGCCGAGATTGTTCACGCCGATCACGAAGAAGCGGTTCGTGTCGAGCGGCTTGCCCGGCCCGACCATGTTGTCCCACCAGCCGATGTTGCGCGGATCGTCCGCGTAGGCGCCCGCGACATGGTGCGACGCGTTGAGCGCATGGCAGACGAGCACCGCGTTCGAGCGTGCGGCATTGAGCGTGCCGTAGGTTTCGACCACGAGCTGATAGTTGCCGAGCACGTTGCCGCTTTGCAAGCGCAGCGGTTCGGCGAAATGCAGGGTTTGTGGCGTGACGATGCCGATCGATTCCATTCTTTGCGCCTGATGACTGGGCGGCTAAACGGTGTCCGGCATGCGCGAGAGGCTAGGGAGCGCGGCTGACGACCTCTTTAGCCGCATTTATAGTGAACTGGCGGGAGGCAAAGCCTCTGCCGGTTCGCGCGCCCGCAATCGAGTCAGCAAATCGGCGCGCTTTCCGGGCGTCGCTGCAAGAAGCGCGGCGACGACAAGTCGCGCAAGTATAACGGAAAAAGGCGGCGGCAATGCTCGGCTGAGCGCCTGGCGTGCGTGCCGCTGCCGGCCCGTTGCGCGCTTCGGCGCCGCGCGACCGGATTTGCCGGATGACAAAGGCGTGACGCGCGTGCACCGCCGCGCACGTTGCCGCTACTGCAAAATGAGCTGCAATTGCGCGTCGGCATGCTCGGCGGGCGCCTTCGTGAAACCGCTTTTCGCATAGCGATGCCAGCGGCCGAGCACGTAACTGATCAGCAGGCTCGCACGCAGCGCCGGGTCGTAGCCGTCGGGCAGCGGCAACGCATGGCCGGCGTGTGTGGCGGGAGCGGCGCTGCCGGTGCGGGCTTCGGCGAGCGCGACGCGCAGGGTTTGCTTGACCGATGCCTCGATGCGCTCGAGCATTTGGTCGATCCGTTCGGCGAGGCGCTCGTCCTCGCCGATGAGCGCCTCGCCCGTCAGCACGCGCGTCATTCCGGGGTTTTTCGCCGCGAAATTGAGCAGCATCAGCGCGATCGAGCGCGCCTGCAGCACGCCGTTCGGCTCGTTCGCGGCGATCTGGTTGATGAGCCCGAAGAATGTTTCCTCGATGAAGGCGATCAGCGCTTCGAACATCTGCGCCTTGCTCGAGAAATGGCGGTAAAGCGCGGCCTCCGAGACGTCGAGGCGTGCGGCGAGCGCGGCGGTCGTGATTTTTTCGCGCTTCGGCGCTTCGAGCATCGACGCGAGCGTCTGCAGGATATGGATGCGGCGCTCGCCCGGCTTCGGACGTGCGCGCGGGCGGTAAGCCGCGGGGTGTTCGCCGTCGGCCGTTGCGGTTACTGCCGGATCTTGCGGGTGAGTCGGCTGCATTTTTGTCGCCCCGATCGAGAGCCCAGTCTCAGCGATTTTAGCGAACCAATGCGACGGTCGATATAGTGCGGCCGGCCGTGGCGCGGTAAGTGCCCGGGCAGATGTCCGGTGATCCAGACCGTGCCGATGCCGAGCCGCTTGTAGCGTTTCAGGTGGCCGCGCGTGTCCTCGACGAGGATGGCGTCCGACAGGCGCGCGCGCGCGTCGCGCAGCGCGCGGCGCAGCATGGCCGCGTCCGGTTTCGCGCGCCAGCCACGGCGATCGCGCATTTGCTCGATCGCGATCACGCGCTCGAACAGCCGTTCGATGCGCAGCTCGCGCAGCACGTCGCGCGCATAGGTTTCGGGTGCGTTCGTCAGCACGATCTTGCGGCCGGGCAGCCCGGCGACGAGCCGGGCGAGCCCGCGCTCGGCGCGCACCATCGCCGGCAGATCGGCGAACGTGTGGACGGCTTGCAAAAAATCGGTCAGATCGATCGGATGGTGGCGGGCCAGGCCGATCAGCACCGCGCCGTAGCGGTGCGTGTAATGCTTGCGCAGATGGTCGGCGCGCGCATGCTCGATTTGCAGCGCGTCGACCAGATATTGCGTCATCGCCCGGTTGATCGCCGGGAAGATCGCGTGCGTCGCATGGTGCAGCGTGTTGTCGAGATCGAACAGCCACACCGGGCCGCCCGCGAGCGGCCGGATGCGTCGCGAGCGACGCTCGGACGGCCGCTGCCGGCCGGCAGCCTGTAGGCCGCCGGCCGGCAGCGGCGTGTCGTGAGCAGGCTTGCGGCGCGCGTTCAATGCGAGCGGATCATCGTGCCGAACGGCTGTTCCGTCAGGATTTCGAGCAGCACCGAATGCTCGATCCGGCCGTCGACGATATGGACCGATTTCACGCCGCTCTTCGCCGCGTCGAGCGCTGACGAGATCTTCGGCAGCATCCCGCCCGAGATCGTGCCGTCTTCGAAGAGCGCGTCGATCTCGCGCGCGGACAGATCGGTGAGCAGCTTGCCCTGCTTGTCCATGACGCCGGGGATGTTCGTCATCATCACGAGCTTCTCGGCGTTCAGCACGGTCGCGAGCTTGCCCGCGACGAGATCGGCGTTGATGTTGTACGACAGGCCTTCCTCGTCGAAGCCGATCGGCGAGATCACGGGGATGAACGCGTCGTCCTGCAGCGCCTTCACGACGGCCGGATTGATCGCCTCGACTTCGCCGACCTGGCCGATGTCGACGTATTGACCGGGGTTGTCGCGATCCGGCATCAGCAGCTTGCGCGCGTGGATCAGGCCGCCGTCCTTGCCCGTCAGGCCGACCGCGTGGCCGCCGAAGTGATTGATCAGCATCACGATGTCCTGCTGCACCTCGCCGCCGAGCACCCATTCGACGACTTCCATCGTCTCCTCGTCGGTCACGCGCATGCCTTGGATGAACGTGCCCTGCTTGCCGATCTTGCGCAGCGCATGGTCGATTTGCGGGCCGCCGCCGTGCACGATGACGGGATTGATGCCGACGAGCTTCAGCAGGATCACATCGCGCGCGAAGCCTTGTTTGAGCCGCTCTTCCGTCATGGCGTTGCCGCCGTATTTGATGACCACGGTTTTGCCGTGATAGCGGCGGATGTACGGCAGGGCTTCGGCGAGGATTTCGGCTTTCAGCGTGGGCGAGATCTGCGACAGATCGAGGGGATCGGACATGGCGGCGACTCTGGGTGCGAAGCGGTTGAAACGGCAGGCAGTCGAAACAGGCCGAATTGTACAGGAATGTCGCAGTGCAACATGCGGTTTTTGGCCGTTCGGCCGAGGTGGCCCGCGTGTGGCCGGAGGGCGTGGATAACGGTGCGCGAACGGTTTTTTCGAGGCGGCGCACATGCATTTTCCGTGTGCGGCGCTTATGCTTGGGAATGACGTGGCGCTTACGCGGTCCGGCGGCGGCATCGGGCGGAGCGTATCCGGCGTTCGGCGTGGCCGGCCGCCGCCGCGTTTGCCGCTGATTTTGCCGGCGTCTCGCCGTGTTTTTTTATTCCACTTTTTGCCTGACCGACCGATGCCCGTTTAGCGATGACCAAGCCAGCCGCTTCATCCGATCTTGTCAGCAAGCGCTGCCCGCACTGCGGCAGCGCGTTCGACTGCGGCGCGCGCATGCAGCCGTTTGCCTGCTGGTGCGCGTCGATGCCGGCGCTGCCGCCCGGCGCTCAGCCCGCGACGGGCGGGCGCTGTCTATGCCCGCAATGCCTTGCCGATCGGCTCGCGCCGCGCGTGTCGTCGGGCGTTGGCGCAACACGCGAAGGCTGAGCGGCGGTTACACTGCGCGGATGCAACGAAGAATCACGACCACCACCGCCAGCGGCCGCGTCAACCTGAGCCATCTGTTCTGGCTGCGCAATCTCGCAATCATCGGTCAACTCGTCACGATTGCCGTCGTTCAGACTTATTTCGGCGTGCATCTGCCGCTTCCCGCGATGCTGATGGTGATCGCGCTGGAGATCGTCTTCAATGCGCTGACCTGGGTGCGCGTATTGCGTGCGCGCCCAGAGACCAATTTCGAACTGCTCGGCCAGCTCTGGGTCGACTTGGGTGCGTTGTCGGCGCTGTTGTTCCTGTCGGGCGGGACCACCAATCCTTTCGTGTCGCTGTATTTGCCGTCGCTCGCGATCGCGGCCGCGGTGCTGCCCTGGCATTTGATGATCTGGCTCGCCGCGTTCGCGGTCGCATGCTATCTGGCGCTCGGCTTCGATTCGGTGCCGCTCAATCTGGACAATCCGGCAAATCTGTTCGACTACTTTCGCGCGGGCATGTGGGTGAACTTCATGGTGAGCGTCGGGCTCATCGCATGGTTCGTCGCGCGCATGTCGAGCGCGCTGCGGCAACGTGACGCGGCGCTCGGCGAGGCGCAGCAGGCACTCTTGCACGACGAGCGGGCGGTCGCGCTCGGCGTGCAGGCGGCGACCGTCGCGCATGAGATGGGCACGCCGCTGTCGACGATCGCGATGCTGACCGAGGAATTGCGCGAGGCCGCCCGCACCGATCCCGGTCTTGCGCGCTACGACGCCGATCTGAAGGTGCTCGAAGAGCAGATGTCGCAGTGCACGTCGGCGCTCGCTCGGCTGCGCAGCCGAGCATCCGAGCGGCCGAACCGCCAGTCGGTTGCCGCGTGGCTCGGCACGTTCGTCGAGCATTGGCGGCTGCGCCATCCGCACGTGAGGTTCGAGCAGCTCGGGCCGCAGCCGCGCGGCGTCGTGCTCGACGACACGGTCGCGGTTGGCCAGATCCTGACTATCCTGCTCGACAATGCCGCCCGCGCGAGCCGCGATCGCGTTACGCTGGCGGCGGCGACCGTGCACGACGGCGCGCGCGACGAAATCGTATTCGAGGTGTGCGACAACGGCGCAGGCATTCCGGCCGCGCTGCGCGATGCGCTCGGCTCGATGCCGGTCGACAGCACGCAAGGCGGTCATGGCGTCGGCCTGTACCTTGCGTTTAGCGCCGCGGCGCGCCTGGGCGGCTCGATCGAACTTGCCGATGCGAAGCCGCGTGCGGCGGGCGCGACGCCGGGGCGTTCGGCGGAGGCCGCCTCCGGGCGCGGCACGCGGGCGATCCTGCGCGTGCCCGTCGAGCGCGAGAGCGGCGGCAGCTTGGGCACGGATGCAGCTTGAGCACGCACGAGCCCAATGGCGCGGGCCGCCTGGCGTGCGGGCCGAATGATGAACGCAAACCGGTGGAAAGATGGAGCAATGTCAATGAGCGACAAGAATTTTCTCGTGATCGACGATAACGAAGTATTCGCCGGCACGCTCGCGCGCGGCCTCGAGCGCCGCGGCTACACGGTGCGGCAGGCGCACGGCAAGGACGATGCGCTCAAGCTCGCCAGCGCGGAGAAATTCCAATTCATCACCGTCGATCTGCATCTCGGTGACGATTCGGGACTGAGCTTGATCGCCCCGTTGTGCGATTTGCAGCCGGACGCGCGGATTCTCGTGCTGACGGGCTACGCGAGCATCGCAACCGCGGTGCAGGCGGTGAAGGACGGCGCGGATAATTATCTTGCGAAGCCCGCGAACGTCGAATCGATTCTCGCCGCGCTGCAGACGAACGCGAGCGAACTGCAAGCCGAGGAGGCGATCGAGAATCCGGTCGTGCTATCGGTCGATCGGCTCGAATGGGAGCACATTCAGCGCGTGCTCGCGGAGAACGGCAACAACATTTCGGCGACCGCGCGTGCGCTCAACATGCATCGGCGCACGCTGCAACGCAAGCTCGCGAAAAAGCCGGTGCGGCAGTGAGCGGCTGCCGGCCGCGTCGGCGTGGCTGGCGTTTCGCTCGGCGGACGCGGTGATGTTTCGCTTGGCGGGCGCGGCGATCGCAGCGGTCCGCCTGGCAGGCGCTGACGAACGGATTGCGGATATTTTCGAGGCAGCGCGATCGAGCCGCCTCGAACGCCGCCGCCGATGCATAACCGGCTCGGTGGCGGCTCATCCGATGGGCGATTTCGGGCGACGAGCGAACCCCGAGATGCGTCTCGGCGAAGCGCGCATCAATGAAAAACGGGCAGCCCTTGGCGGGACTGCCCGTTTTTCATTGATGCGCGGCGTTGCCGGCTGCCGCGATCGTCATGCCGTCACAACACGTAGCGCGACAGATCCTCGTTCTTCGATACCTCTCCGAGCGCGCGATCGACATAAGCCGCATCGATCGTCACTTGCTGACCGGCGTGATTGCCGGCCGAGAAAGACACTTCCTCGAGCAACTTCTCAATCACCGTATAAAGGCGCCGCGCGCCGATATTCTCGGTTTTCTCGTTAACCGCGCAGGCGATCTCGGCAAGCCGCCGGATGCCGTCATCGGCGAATTCGAGCTGCACGTCCTCGGTGGCGAGCAGCGCCTGATACTGCTTGACGAGGCTTGCATCGGTCGCGACCAGAATCGCTTCGAAGTCCTTCACGGACAGCGAATCCAGCTCGACGCGGATCGGAAAACGCCCTTGCAGTTCGGGAATCAGGTCGCTCGGCTTGGCGAGATGGAACGCGCCGCTCGCGATGAACAGGATGTGATCGGTCTTCACCATCCCGTACTTCGTGTTGATCGTCGTGCCTTCGACGAGCGGCAGCAGATCGCGCTGCACGCCCTGCCGCGAAACCTCGCCGCCACCGCCTTCGTGGTTGCGCGACGTGATCTTGTCGATCTCGTCGAGAAATACGATGCCGTTCTGCTCGACGTTCTGCACCGCCTTCGTCTTCACTTCCTCATCGTTGAGCATCTTCGCCGCTTCTTCGTCGATCAGCAGCTTCAGCGCTTCCTTGATCTTCAACTTGCGGCGCGTCTTCTTGCCGCCGCCGAGGTTCGAGAACATCGAGCGGATCTGCTCGGTCATCTCTTCCATTCCCGGCGGCGCCATGATGTCCATGCCGAGCGTCGGCTGCTCGATGTCGAGTTCGATTTCCTTGTCGTCGAGCTGCCCTTCGCGCAGGCGTTTGCGAAACGTCTGGCGGGTCGCGTTGTTGTCGTCGTTCGCGTGCTCGGCGCTCGCGCCGAAGCCCACCGCGCGCGGCTGCGGCAGCAGCACGTCGAGAATCCGGTCCTCGGCCTGATCCTGCGCCTTCGAGCGCACCTTGCGCATCTCGAGTTCGCGGGTCTGCTTGACCGAGATCTCGATCAGGTCGCGCACGATGCTATCGACGTCGCGGCCGACGTAGCCGACTTCGGTGAACTTGGTCGCTTCGATCTTGATGAACGGCGCGTCGGCGAGCTTGGCGAGGCGGCGCGCAATCTCGGTTTTGCCGACGCCCGTTGGCCCGATCATCAGAATGTTCTTCGGCGTGATTTCCTGGCGCAACGGCTCGGCTACTTGCTGGCGGCGCCAGCGATTGCGCAGTGCGACCGCGACAGCCCGCTTCGCCTTGTTTTGCCCGATGATGTGCTTGTCGAGTTCCGAAACGATCTCGGCAGGGGTCATGGTGCTCACAGCTTCTCCTTACTCGATGGTCTCGATGACGCGATTGTGGTTCGTATAGATGCACATGTCGCCCGCGATTTCGAGCGCTTTTTCGACGATCTCGCGCGGAGATAGATCGGTGTTCTCCACGAGCGCGCGCGCGGCCGCTTGCGCATAGGCGCCGCCCGAGCCGATCGCGCAGATTCCCTCTTCGGGATCGAGCACGTCACCGTTGCCGGTGATGACGAGCGTCGTGTTCGCGTCGGCCGTGATCAGCATCGCTTCGAGCCGGCGCAGCATCCGGTCGGTGCGCCAGTCCTTCGCAAGCTCGACGGCCGCACGGGTCAGGTTGCCCTGATGCTTTTCGAGCTTCGCCTCGAAACGGTCGAGGAGCGAGAACGCGTCGGCGGTGCCGCCCGCGAAACCGACGAGCACCTGGTCGTTATAGATACGGCGCACTTTGCGCGCACCGCCCTTCATCACGATATTGCCGAGCGTCACCTGGCCGTCGCCGCCGAGCGCAACTTTGCCGCCGCGCCGCACGGAAACGATCGTCGTGCCGTGAAATTGCTCCATCTGTATTCCTTCAGAAAGGCCGGGGGAGGCGGGGCGCCCAGCGCCGCCGCTTGGTGCGACGCGCGGCAAGCACCAGCCCCGCGGGCCGGTTCACCGCGCATTGCTCTCCCATCTTAGGGCAGGCGCCGCAATATCAAGGGCGGGACGCGAACGAGCCGCGCCGAGCGGCGAAAAAGTATGGGGAAAAGCCGCCAAAAAGGCGGGCACGCGGACGCGTGTCGGGAAAACAAAAGCGCGCGGCAGGCCGCGCGCTTTGCTGTAAAGCGTGTTGGGGGGCGCAAGGCAAGCCTGCGCCGCAGCGGGGGTCAGTCGCCGAACAGTTTCTGCCGCAACTCGCGACGCTCCTGCGCCTCGAGCGAAAGCGTGGCCGTGGGGCGCGCGAGCAGACGCGGAATGCCAATCGGCTCGCCCGTTTCCTCACACCAGCCGTATTCGCCCGATTCGATCCGGGCGAGCGACTGCTGGACCTTCTTGAGAAGCTTGCGCTCGCGGTCGCGTGTACGCAATTCGAGCGCGTGCTCTTCCTCGATCGTCGCGCGATCGGCAGGATCCGGCACGATTACCGTTTCGCGCAGATTCTCGGTCGTCTGGCCCGCGTTGCGGAGAATTTCTGCCTGCAATTGTTCGAGCCGATTTTTGAAGAAGGCGAGCTGGTCCTCATTCATATAATCCTTGTCGCTCATCTTCAGGATTTCGGCTTCGGTCAAGAGTTTCTTCGTCATCTGCTTGCTTCTTCAATGTGCGGCGAACGATAGATATTGCCCGCACTTTGGGATTACCCGCAACAGCCCTTGCAATTCTTTGCCATTCGCTGCGGCGGGGCCGAAAGCCTCCGGATACCGGCGCGCCTCTTGTTCAGGATTCCCCCGTGCGCCGGATTGCGCATTGACCAGCAGGTGAACCGCGCCGCGCTGGCGGGCCCCAGGATCGATCGTTTGCTCCGTGGCCCCGAGCGGGCGAGTATTGTAACTGAATCGCAAGCCACTGCTGTATCGGGTCGATCCCCCGCCGGTCAAGCGGCATCCTGAAAATATAACCCGCAAATCGAGAAAAAGCGATGACGAGCGCGCGGCCCGGCTCACGTGCGCCGCGCGCAAAGCACGCGCGTTTTACGCGAGGCAGGCGTCCAACCCGTCGGTGATCAGATCGCGCGGCAGATCGATGCCGATGAACACCATTTTGTTGGTTTTCTTCTCGGCCGGCAGCCACTTCGCCGCGAGATCGCTGCCCATCATCTGATGCACGCCCTGGAACACCACCTTGCGGTCGACGCCCTTCATATAGAGCACGCCCTTGTAGCGCAGCATCCGCTCGCCATAGATCTGCAGGATGCCGCCGAGGAAATCCTCGAGCTTGTTCGGATCGAACGGACGGTCGCTGCGGTAGACGAACGACTTGATCTTGTCGTCGTGATGCGCGTGGTGGTGGTGATGGCCATGACCATGGCCGTGATCGTGCTCGCAGTGGCCGTGATCGTGGTCGCAATGCGCGTGATCGTGGTCATGATCGTGCGCATGGTCGTGATCGTCCTCCGCGAGGAAATCCGGGTCGATTTCGAGCTTCGCGTTCAGGTTGAAGCCGCGCAGATCGAAGATCTCCTTGATGTCGGCGTCGCCGAAGTTCACCATCTTGACCGTCGCTTTCGGGTTCATGTGCAGCAGCCGGTGCTTGAGCGCCGCGAGCGTCGCATCGTCGACGAGATCCGATTTCGTGATGAACAGGCGGTCGGCGAAGCCCACTTGGCGCTGGACGACCTCGTGCTCGTCGAGCTGCGCGCCGGCATGCTTTGCGTCGACGAGCGTGATGATCGCGTCGAGCAGGAAATCGTCGGCGATCTCGCTGTCGATGAAGAACGTCTGCGCGACGGGGCCGGGGTTTGCAAGCCCGGTGGTTTCGATCACGACGCGCTCGAAATCGAGCTTGCCGTCGCGTTTCTTGGCGGACAGATCGGCGAGCGCGCGGGCCAGGTCGCCGCGGATCGTGCAGCAGATGCAGCCGTTGCTCATCTGGATGATCTGCTCGTTCGAATCCTGCACGAGAATCTCGTTGTCGATGTTTTCTTCGCCGAACTCGTTTTCGATCACGGCGATCTTCATGCCGTGCTGCTCGTTCAGGATGCGCTTGAGCAGGGTCGTTTTGCCGCTGCCGAGAAAGCCGGTGAGGATGGTGACGGGAATGGCCATGTCAGTCGCCTGTGGTTCGTGAAACGGGGTCGAAACTGGGAGGGGCGGCGCGCGATGCGCGCCTGGGTGCCAACTCTTTATTGAAACATACCTGTCAAGCCCCTGCCGCCTATCCGTTCGGGCGGCGGGGGCGCGCTGCGCAGACCGCACAGATCGTGGCGCTCACGCGATTTGCAACAGCAGCCCTTTCAGATACTCGCCTTCGGGGAAGGCGCTGAGGAGCGGATGGTCGACGCCCGCGCCGAGGCGCTTCAGGATCCGCGCGTCGACGCGCGCGTCGGCGGCCGCTCCGGCGACGATTTTCTGGAACAGATCCATGTCGATCGCGCCGGAGCACGAGTAGGTGAACAGCAGGCCGCCCGGGCGCAGCAGCTTGAAGCCGCTCAGGTTGATGTCCTTGTACGCGCGCGCGGCCCGCTCGACGTGCTCGCGCGACGGCGCGAATTTCGGCGGGTCGAGCACGATCAGGTCGAAGCGCTCGCCGTCGTCCGCCAGGCGGCGCAGCGTCTTGAACGCGTCGGCGTCGAGCCATTCGGCGCGCGCGGCGTCAAACCCGTTCGCCGTCACGTTGCGTTGCGCGAGCGCGAGCGCGTCGCCCGACGAGTCGATCGATACCACCCGCTTCGCGCCGCCCGCGAGCGCGGCAAGCGAGAAACCGCCGGTATAGCAGAAGCAATTCAGCACATCGCGCTCGCGCGCGTATTGCGCAACGAGCGCGCGGTTGTCGCGCTGGTCGACGTAAAAGCCCGTTTTGTGGCCGTGGCGAACGTCGACGTGATAGCGCACGCCGTTCTCGGTCGTGATCAGCGTATCGGGCGGCGCGTCGCCGGCGAGTACGCCGGTTGTCTGCGCGAGCCCTTCCTTTTCGCGGATCGATACGTCCGAGCGCTCGTAGACGTTCGGGCAGCCGGTCGCTGCAACGAGCGCCGCGACGATCGCGTCCTTCCACGCTTCGACGCCCGCCGCCATGAATTGGCAGACGAGCTGGCCACGCGGTGCGCCGGCTGCCGGCGCGTCCGCATGGGCGGGCAGCGCCGGGTGGGCGCCGTGTTCGGCTTCGTGGCTGGCCGCCGTGTGTTCCGGCACAGCCGGCTTTGCCGGGTCTTTCGACGAGGCGGGCGCCGCAGCGGCGTCCACGAAGGCGTGCTGGGCGACGTAATAGTCGACGATCAGCCCGGGCAGCCCGTCCGCCTCGCCGAATACGAGCCGCACCGCGCCGGTATCCGAGACGAACGCGCGCCGATGCGCGATCGCGCGCTGCACGCGGCGCTTGAAGAACGCGTGGTCGATCGGTTCGGCTTCGTCGAAACTCCACACGCGCAGCCGGATCTGCGAGTGCGGGCTGTACGCGGCGCGCGCGAGAAAGCGGCCGTCATGCGCGCGCACGACGACCGTCGCGCCCGCCGCCGGCTTGCCGTCGACGCGTTCGATCGCGTTCGCATAGACCCACGGATGGCGGCGCAGCAGGGATTTGTCCTTCGACGGCTTGAGCGTAACGGTATGCATGTCGGAATCGAAAAGGCCGCGCTGAACGCGGCGCAAAGGAATTCGGAAAACCAGGCGCGGCGCGTATCAATCGCGTTTTTTCGCCCGCGGATGCGCGCTATCGTAAATCTTCGCGAGATGCTGAAAATCGAGCGACGTATACACCTGCGTCGCCGAAATGCTCGCGTGGCCAAGCAGTTCCTGCACCGCGCGCAGGTCGCCGCTCGATTGCAGCACGTGCGTCGCGAACGAATGGCGCAGCACGTGCGGATGCACGTTTGCCGGAATGCCGGCAGCGAGCGCCGCGCGCTTCACGCGCTCGCGCACGACGCCCGGCGACATCCGGTTGCCGCGCACCGACAAAAAAAGCGGGTGCGGATCGTGCTTGACGAACTCGCCGCGCACCGCGAGCCATGCGTTCAGCGCGTCGATCGCCTTGCGCCCGACAGGCACCTTGCGCTCCTTGCCGCCTTTGCCGCGCACCGTGACTTCCGCCTCGGCGAGATCGAGCCAGCCGTCGGACCGGTGGCCGCCTTCGTTCACGTAGGCGACATCCAGGCCGATCAACTCGGCCAGCCGCAGGCCGGACGAATAGAACAGCTCGAGGATCGCATGGTCGCGCACGCTCTCCGGCGTGCCGGACACCGGCGCATCCATCAGCGTGGCCGTATCGTCGACGGACAGCGCCTTGGGCAGCGTCTTACCGCGCTTGGGCGCGCGTACCGTCGCGACCGGGTTCGCAGGCATTTCTACGCGCTGCGCGAACCAGCGGTAGAACGCGCGCCACGCCGACAGCCGGTGCGAGATCGAGCGCGCGGACAGCCCGCCCGCGTGCGCACGGGCCACGGCGCCGCGCATGTCGACGGCGCTCAGGCTCGCGAGCGGCCGGCCGTTCGCGAGCTTCCTCAGTTCGTCGAGTTCGTGCGTGTACGCACGCAGCGTGTGATCCGACAACTGTCTGACGTGCCGCAGGTTCGACAGGTATGCGGCGATCGGATCGTCGGTCATCGTCGTGCGTGGCGCGCGGTTGCGGGCGCGGCCGTCAATGCGGCAGCAGGCGCGTGAGCGCCGCGCTCGCGAGCGTGCCGATTTGCGTGAGGAAATCGGTGCCCATGCCGTCGTGAAAGCGGCGCGGGTCCGGCGAGCCGAGCACGAGCAGCCCGAACGCGCCCGCGTCTCCGGTGTCGTCGGCCGAGGGCGCACGCAGCGCGATCAGCGCGATCGATTCGGCCGCGCCGGCCGCTGCCGCATTTCCGCTGCCGCCGTCGGCGGGCGCCGCGGCCGCCGCGACGGGCGCGAGCCACTGCGCGGCTTCGAAGCCGGTATTGGCGCCGCAATAGGGGGTTGCAAGGCTGTTGGTGAAAAGCCGCACCTCCTCGCCGACATTGCGCGCGAAATCCGCCTGCGCGTAGGTATCGGCGACATCCCAAAGTCTGAGCGCCGTTTGCGGCACGTCGAACACGTCGGCGAGGCCGGCCGCGATCGCGCGCGGCAGCGCATACGGGTCGCGTTCGGCGATCACGCGCGCGGTCCAGCGGTTGAACTTCGCGGCAAGCCCGTCGTTCTCGTGGCCATAGCGCACCAGCTCGGCCAGACGCCGCTCGAGATGCTTGTTCTTGTCGCGCAGCATTTCCATCTGCCGCTCCTGCAGCGACACCGCGGCCTTGCCGTGCGGATTCGCGAGCTTGATCGTCGCGAGCAGTTCCGCGTGCCGCGTGAAGAATTCGGGGTTGGCGAGCAGGTAGTCGGCGACTTCGCGATCGTTCATGGGCTTCTTGGGCAGAGGTTCAGCAGATAAAAGTCAGGCGGGCAGCTCGATCACGCCTTCAAAGACGGTGGTCGCGGGGCCGGCCATCGCGAGCGGCGCGGCTTCGTCGCGCGCGCCGTCCCACGAGATTGTCAGCGTGCCGCCGTGCGTGTGGACCACGACCGGCGAATCGAGCACGCCGCGCCGGATGCCCGCTGCGACCGCCGCGCATGCGCCCGTGCCGCAAGCGAGCGTCTCGCCCGCGCCGCGTTCATAGACGCGCAGCCGCACCTCGCTGCGCGACACGATCTGCATGAAACCTGCGTTCACGCGCTGCGCGAAGCGCGGATGACGCTCGATCGCCGGCCCTTCGATGTCCACCGGATACGCTTGCACGTCGTCGACGATCTGCACCGCGTGCGGATTGCCCATCGACACGACCGAGATCCAGCGGGTCGCGCCGTTCACGTCGAGCGGCCACAGCGTGTCGGCGCCGTCGCGGCGGCCTTCGAGGCCATGCGCGTCGAACGGCACGCGCGCGGGTTCGAACGCCGGCGTGCCCATGTCGACGACGACCTCGCCGCTGTCCAGCATGGTCAGCGTGATCACGCCGTGCTTGACCTCGACGCGCACGCTCGTCTGGCTGCTGAGCCCGCGATCGCGGACGAATTTCACGAAGCAGCGTGCGCCGTTGCCGCAATGCTCGACTTCACCGCCGTCGCAATTGAAGATCCGGTACTTGAAATCGGCACCGTCGACGCTCGGCCGTTCGACGAGCAGGAGCTGATCGGCGCCGATCCCGAAATGGCGGTCGGCGAGCGCGCGCACCTGAGCGCCCGTGAGCGGCGGCAGCGCGCGGGTGTAGCCGTCGAGCACGACGAAGTCGTTGCCCGCGCCGTGCATTTTGGTGAACGAGAGTTTCATGGACGCTATTGTATGCGGCGTATGCGGCGGCGCGCTCAATAGAAGCCCGGCTCGCCGGGCGGGCGCGTCTTGAAGCGCTTGTGCACCCAGTAATACTGCTCGGGCAGCCGTGGAATCTGCTCCTCGAGGAACGCGTTCATGCGGCGCGCGTCGAGCGTGTCGTCGCCCGTCGGATAGTGGTCCCACGGCTTGAACACCTTCAGCCGATAGCCTTTGTAGCCGGGCAGCACCTCGCCGATGAACGGCACCACCTGCGCGCGGCCGGTCTTTGCGAGGCGGCCGACGGCGGTCAGCGTGCACGCGGGCACGCCGAAGAACGGCACGAACGTCGAGTTGCGCAGCCCGTAATCCATGTCCGCGCCGAGCATCACGGGCTTGCGCTCGCGCAGCCAGCGCAGCACGATCCGCGCGCTGTCGGCGCGCCCCGCCATTTCCGCGTTGAAGCGCCCGCGCGCGGCTTTCGCGACCGCCTCGAGCGTCGGGTTCGAGAACGGCTGGTACAGCGAGCCGCAGCGGCGTTGCAGCGAACGATTGAGCCAGATCGAGCCCGCCTCGATGCCGACGAAGTGCAGGCCGAGAAACAGCGTCGGCGGCAGGTTCGGGTCGGTGAGGTCGATTTCGCTGTCGACTTCGATCAGCTTGTCGAGCTTTTTCTCGGAGCCGAACCACTGGACGCTGCGCTCGACGTAGCTGCGGATCGCATGCCGGAAGTGCTGGCTGGCCACGTCGTTGCGGTGCGCGTCGCTCCAGTCCGGAAAGCAGAGCTTCAGATTGGTGTGGACGACGCGCTTGCGCCGGCTCGGGATCTGGTAGAGCAGCCAGCCGAGGCCGTCGCCCAGCCGCGCGGTGAAGCCGTATGGCAGGATCGCGAGGAATTTGAGCAGCGCGACGGCGAGCTGGGTGCCCAGGCGGCTCAGCATGCGGCGCCTCCGTCGGTCGGCGGCAGCCACGCGGGGAGGCGGGACGGTGAAAGAAACGGCACGATCGGCGGCCTGTGAGAATTTGAGAAAGCCGCTATAATAAGGGCTTCGCCGAGTTAACTGACAACTTGCGGGGCGAAGCCGGCTGGCGCAGTAAGCGCCGACGGCGCAGGAAATCCGCTAAAGCGTCGCCGCTTCGGGCCTCTGGAAGCTGGCTACGTGAACTTTTAACCGTAACCACCATAGGAGCCAGAGACCGTGGCAAACGATTATCTCTTTACGTCTGAATCCGTCTCCGAAGGCCACCCGGACAAGGTTGCCGACCAAATTTCCGACGCGATCCTCGACGCGATCCTTACGCAAGACAAATATTCCCGTGTTGCCGCCGAAACGCTGTGCAACACGGGTCTCGTCGTGCTGGCGGGCGAAATCACGACGACGGCCAACATCGACTACATCCAGATCGCGCGCGACACGATCAAGCGCATCGGCTACGACAACACCGATTACGGCATCGACTACAAAGGCTGCGCGGTGCTCGTCGCATACGACAAGCAATCGCCGGACATCGCGCAGGGTGTCGACCGCGCGCACGACGACAATCTCGATCAAGGCGCGGGCGACCAGGGCCTGATGTTCGGCTATGCGTGCGACGAAACGCCTGAGCTGATGCCGTTGCCGATCTACCTGTCGCATCGCCTCGTCGAGCGCCAGGCGAACCTGCGCCGTGACGGCCGGCTGGCGTGGCTGCGCCCGGATGCGAAGTCGCAGGTGACGATTCGCTATGTCGGCGGCAAGCCGCACGCGATCGATACCGTGGTGCTGTCGACGCAGCATGCGCCCGACATCGAACTGCCCGCGCTGCGCGAGGCCGTGATCGAAGAAATCATCAAGCCGACGCTGCCCGCTGATCTGATCAAGGGCGACATCAAGTTCCTCGTGAATCCGACCGGCCGTTTCGTGATCGGCGGCCCGCAAGGCGATTGCGGGCTGACCGGCCGCAAGATCATCGTCGATACCTACGGCGGCGCGGCGCCGCATGGCGGCGGGGCGTTCTCGGGCAAGGACCCGTCGAAGGTCGACCGCTCGGCCGCGTATGCGGGCCGCTATGTCGCGAAGAATATCGTCGCGGCGGGCTTGGCGTCGCGCGCGCTGATCCAGGTGTCGTATGCGATCGGCGTGGCCGAGCCGACGTCGGTGATGGTCAACACGTTCGGCACCGGCCGCGTGTCCGATGAGACGATCACGAAACTCGTGCGTGAGCATTTCGACCTGCGCCCGAAGGGCATCATCAAGATGCTCGATCTGCTGCGCCCGATTTACGAGAAGACCGCCGCTTACGGCCACTTCGGCCGCGAGGAGCCGGAATTCTCGTGGGAAGCGACCGACAAGGCAATCGCGCTTGCCGAAGCGGCTGGCGTCGAGCCGGCGGTGCAAGTGGCCTGATTCGCAGGCTTGCCGCGTCGTTGCGGCGCGAGCGATAGAATGCCGCCCGGTTGAACGCCGGGCGGCATTTTTTTTGATTATTTCAATGTGATCGGGCGCAGCAAAGACATGATCGGTTGCGTCGCGCGAGCCGGTTTCGGGGGGGAGGGCGGAACGCAGGCGGGCAATCGAATCTTGCCCGCGCGGGCCATGCGCGCGGCGTATATCGTCCGCTATGCTGCGGCACGGTCCCGTTAGCGCGTCAGCGGGCGGCGAATGCGAACCAGCCGGTGCTCGTCGCCAGACGGCGCGGCCGGTTGATGCGGCGTGCCGTCGCGCTTGCGCGGCGCGCCGGCTGCGTGTTTGGGCGCAGCGACGAAGGCTTGGGCAGCAGCGAACGCAGCGCGGTGCGGCGGGCCGCTGCCTGCGCGCGCATCATCGACAGCAATGCGTGCAGCCACGCGCGCAAACCATCGAGCCGCGGCTGATGCCAGCGCGCGCGCTCGGCGAGCACGTTGGCCCGGGCGCTGTGGTGACGCAACGCACGCGTGATCCGGGGCGACGCGGACCGCGCGCCCTTGGTGGTGCGATGAAGACGGGAAGGCAATCGAAAAGGCATGACGGAAATAGTGACTTGCTTGGCGTGCCCGTGAGGGGCGCTCATTCAAAATGGCCGTTGACGGCACGGGATTGGGTCGGATCGTACCGAAAGCGCAGGTGCTCCGCTGCCTGTCAGAAGCGGCAGGTATGATCAGACTATAGACGCTTCATGACGCCCGAAAGTCATTGCCTGTCGCGCCAGGCGAGCGTTTCGGCGATGCGTCGTTCGTCGTTAGTGATATGAACGAGGCCGCCAGTTCCTTTGCGCCACGTCAAATTTTGTGCGGCGATCGAGGTTCGCTTTCAACGGATCGTCAGATTGCGCTGCACGCCGATTGTGACCGTTTTACAATCAATGATTCATAACAAATATGTGAATGCCTCATGCCGTCATTGCACCCAGAGTCGATCCACACGCAAATCCAGACGCTGCGCGAACGCGGTTTCGTGGTGGCGCCGGCGCTCGTCGCGCCCGAGCGGTGCAAGCAACTGAGAGCGATTGCCGAGCGGCAGTTGGCCGATGCCGCGCAACCGCTCGAGTTCGAAGCCGATCTGCGCTATCCGGGCGCGCCCGAGTCGCGGCAGGCGCCTGGCGGCCATACGGTGCGGCGTCTGCTCGACGCCTACGCGCGCGACGCGGCGTTCGCCGAACATGCGGCGGCGCCGGAGATTAGCGCATGGATGCGCGCCTATTTCGGCGAGACGCCGGTGCTCTCGCGTGCGCATCACAATTGCGTGATGACTAAGCATCCGGCATACGGCAGCCTGACCGGCTGGCATCGCGATGCGCGCTACTGGTCGTTCGAGCGGGCGGATCTTGTGTCGGCGTGGCTCGCGCTCGGCCCGGAGACGGACGAGAACGGCGCGTTGTGGCTCGTGCCCGGCTCGCATCAAACGACGCTCGGGCCGGAATGCTTCGACGACGCGAAATTCTTCCGTAGCGACGTGCCTGAGAACCGGCGGCTCATCGAGCAGGCGGTGTGCCCGCCTCTCGCGGCGGGCGACGTCGTGTTTTTCCATTGCAATACGCTGCATTCGGCGGGGCAGAACCGGACCGATCAGGTGAAATTCTCGCTTGTGTTCACCTATCGCGGCGACAGCAACCCGCCGGTGCCGGGCTCGCGCTCGGCGTCGAAGCCGGAAGTGCGTCTTTGAGCGTAAGGGCGGCCGAAGCGGCGCGGCCCGCGCTCGCCGGCGATGCCTAACGCTTGCCGCTGGGTGTCGACAGGCCGATCAGCCCGACGAGCGTTGCCACGATGCCGCCCGCAATCAGCATGATCGTCTTCGTCGACGGCGAGCCGGTGAAAAAGCGCGCGACGCCGTCGTTGATCGAATGGAACGACTGGCCGCCGAAATACAGCAGAACCACGCCGCCCGCGATGAGCGCAACGAAAATCGCTCGAACCATGAAAATCCTCGTTGAAACGGATAGTGAAGACGCCGCAGTGTAGGGGAGTGCCGCGCCGGCGTCCATTCGCGCGCAGTTTTCTGCACGGCCGGCGATCGTTGATTAACATGGCGGCTTCGGCGCTTTCATATCGCCGGACGGCGTCCGGCTTTGTTCAATGTCTTGACAGGAATTGTGATGGGCTACGAAGCAGCTTCCGATCGTTATGCGGACATGCAGTATCGCGTCAGCGGCAAATCCGGGCTCAAATTGCCGGCGCTGTCGCTTGGGCTGTGGCACAACTTCGGCGATACGACGCCGATCTCGACCCAGCGTGACATTCTGCGTACCGCGTTCGATCTCGGCATCACGCACTTCGATCTCGCGAACAATTACGGGCCGCCCTACGGCAGCGCCGAAGCGAATTTTGGCCGCTTGTTGCGCGAGGATTTCAAGCCGTACCGCGACGAACTGCTGATCTCGACGAAGGCGGGCTGGGACATGTGGCCGGGCCCATACGGCAGTGGCGGCGGCTCGCGCAAGTATGTGCTGGCGAGCCTGGATCAGAGCCTCAAGCGAATGGGGCTCGATTATGTCGACATCTTCTATTCGCACCGCTTCGACGCGCACACGCCGCTCGAGGAAACCGCGGGCGCGCTCGCGTCGGCCGTTCAGCAAGGCAAGGCGCTGTATATCGGGATTTCGTCGTATTCGGCGGCGAAGACGCGTGAAATGGCGAAGCTGCTCGCCGAATACAAGGTGCCGCTGCTCATTCACCAGCCGGCCTACAATATGCTGAACCGCTGGGTGGAAGAGCAGAAACTGCTCGACGCGCTCGACGACACCGGTTCGGGTTGCATCGTGTTCACGCCGCTTGCCCAGGGGCTGCTGACGTCGAAGTATCTGAGCGGCGTGCCGGCCGACGCGCGCGTCAACAAGCCGGGCGGCGGCTCGTTGCAGGAAAGCCACCTGAGCGCGCAGAACCTCGAGCGCGTGCGCAAGCTCAACGAGATCGCGCAGCGGCGCGGTCAGAGCCTCGCGCAAATGGCGCTTGCCTGGACGTTGCGCGATGCGCGCGTCACGTCGGCGCTGATCGGTGCCAGCCGCGCGGAGCAGGTGCGTGAAAACGTCGCCGCGCTCAAGCAACTTGCTTTCAGCAACGAGGAACTCGTGGAGATCGACCGCTATGCGACGGAAGGCGGGGTCAATTTGTGGGAAAAGCCCTCCACCGATCAGGCGATCTGACCGGTGGTGATCGGTAGCGGGCCTGACGAGCGGCGTGCCGCGCGCCGCATTGGTTTCGACGCACCGGCTTCGAAACCAGCGCGGGCGGCGAAAGCGGTGCGGCTAGATCAGCGCGGGCAGCCCTTCGACCAGCAATACGGCAACCACGACCCCGAGCATCGCGCCGAGCACGCGTAGCACGTTATGGCGGAACTCGGTCGCGCAGGGCACCGCGCCCAGAAACAACGCGCCGGCCAGCGCCATCGGAATCAGCAGAATGAAGTCACCGATCGTGAAATAAGTGTCCATACCCGTCTCCCGTTTTATCTGACCGGCCTGCGTGCGATCGCGGTCGGTTGTTTCGAGTATAGGAAACAGCTCGCGGTTTTTCGTTGTTCCGGTGGGGGGGCGAGCGGAAAATCGCCGATTGTTGGGTTTGCCGCAAACAAACCGACGAAAAGCTTTCGTTCGGTCTTTCCCGATGCTCTCCAGTTTGTGGTGGGTCAATGCGTCGACGCGCCGAACGAGGCAGTCGCTCGGACGGCCGCGCCCGTCGGGGTTCGTTCAATCTCCATCACGATTGTCCCCGTCATTTCTCGACTTAGTGGTGCGATGCAATAAGCAAGGCGCCCGCTCATGCCGCGCGGCGGACGCCTTGCGATCATGCTGCCGTCATCCGTGAGCGGGGCGGCGCAACGCCAGCGCAAGCCCCGCGACGATCGCGATCATGCCGATGATCTCGAGCGGCGCGAGCCGGTTGCCGAGCCATACCGCGTCCATCAGCGCGGTCACGACCGGGACCAGATAGAAGAGACTCGTCACATTGACGAGATCGCCGCGCTGCATCAACCGATAGAACAACAATTGCGCAGCCACCGAAATGACAATGCCGAGCCACGCGAGCGGTAGCACGAGCGACCAGCTCGCTTCGAACCGGATCGGCTCGAATGGCGCGATCAGCAGGCACAAGCCCAGCCCGAGCGCGTTTTGCAGCGGCAGCACGTCGATCGGCGCGGCGCGCACGCGCTTTTGCAGCAGGGTGCCGGCGGTGATCGCGAAAAGCGCGCCGAGCGCGCAGGCGATGCCCGATAGCGTCGCGCCGCCCGAGAGGCTGCGATAGACGACCAGGCTCAGGCCCGCGAGCGCAAGCGCGAGTCCCGCGAGCCGAGCGCCGGACGCGCTGCGCTCGAGTATGGCGAGCGTGACGATCGGCTGCACGCCGAGGATCGTCGCGAGGATGCCGGGCGCGAGCCCACGCTCGAGCGCGAGCAGATACAGGATCGAATAACCGCCCGTGAGCAGCAGCCCGGTGGCGACTGTCGCGCGGCGTGTGCCGGACGGCGGCAGCCAACGCCGTCGCGCAAGCGACAACGCAAGCAAGACGAGCGACGCGAGCGCGAAGCGTGCGCTCAGGAAAGCGACTGAGCACGCGTGTCGCAGGCCGAGTTCGGCGAAGATCGCGCCGCTGCTCCATAGCAGGACGAACAGCGATGTCGCCCCGTGCGCGGTGAGCGCGGGTCTGATTGAAACCATTTGGAATCCACCTGTCGATCGGATCGATACGCTCCGTCCGCGAGCGCTTGCGCGCCGCTTGCGCGGCATATCGGCGCGCGGCGCGATGCGGTTCGCGGTGAACGGAGAGCGAAAAGAGGGGCGCGGCGTTCAGCCGGGCAGCGCCACCGAAGGCGGCGCGCCGACGGGCGGGGGAGCGGCGGGTGGACGATGCGCGCACGCGAGCCGTGCCGTCGACGGCTGGAAAATGGCGCGGGCGGGCAACGACGGATTCATCGCGATGAGTGCGAATGAGGTAAATGAACTGGCGTCAAAGGTAACGCAGGTGCGCGCCGCTTGGCAATCGCTTGGCATGCGCATCGACGAGAATTCCGGCGATCCGGTCACGTCCGTCACGCCGCGCCGATGCGCTCACGCGCACGCAGCCACGCCGCGGCCACGATGCCGAGCGCGAGCAGCGCGCCCACCAGTGCCGCGATGCCCGGCCAGCCGAGCGCGCTCCAGCAGCGTCCGCCAAACGAGCCGACGACGCTCGATCCGACATAGTAGGCAAGCAAATAAAGCGCCGCCGCTTGCCCCTTGCCTTGTTGCGCGAGCCGCCCGACCCATCCGCTCGCGACCGCATGCCCGGCGAAGAAGCCGAACGTCACGCAGGCGATGCCGGTTGCGATTGCTGCGACCGGATGCAGCAGCGTCAGCGCGACGCCGGCCAGCATGATGACCAGGCTCGCGACCAGCACGCGGCCGCGCCCGAACATATCGGCGACGCGCCCCGACAGCGGCGACGCGACGACGCCGACCAGATATACGACGAAGATCGCGCTGATCGTCGCCTGCCCCATCGCATACGGCGGCGCGAGCAGCCGATAGCCGATGTAGTTGTAGAGCGTGACGAAGCTGCCCATCAGCAAGAACGCCATCAGGAACAGCACGGGCAACTCGCGCCGCTTGCCGAGATGATGCGCGAGCGAAGCGCGATGATGCGCGAGATTGAGGCCGCGATGCGGCGTGAAATGCCGCGACGGCGGCAGCAACGCGCGAAACGCGAGCATCGACGCGAGGCCAAGCACGCCGATCGTGCCGGCGGCGATGCGCCAGGTGGACAGATCGGTGACGATGCCGGTGATCACCCGTCCCGCCATGCCGCCGATCGCGGTGCCGCCGACGTAGAGTCCCATCGCGAGCCCGAGCCCTTCAGGATGCACTTCCTCCGCGAGATACGCCATCGCCACGGCCGGCACGCCGCCGAGCGCGAGCCCGGTCAGCGCGCGCAGCGCCAGCAGCTGAGGCCAATGCGGCGCGAACGCGGCGCCGAGCGTAAAGAGCGACGATGCGGTGAGCGACGCCGTCATCAGCGCGCGGCGGCTGAGCCCTTCGGACACGAAGCCCGCGACGAAGATGGCGAGCGCGAGCGCCGCGGTCGAGAACGACAACGCGAGGCTGCTCTGCGCGGGGCTCACGCCGAACGTCGTCGAGAATTCGGGCAGAAGCGGCTGCACGTAATAGAGCAGCGAGAACGTCGCGAAGCCGGCAAACAGCAGCGCGATGCTTGCGCGCCAATAGTTGCGCGAGCCGCGCTCGAGGTAGGCGGGGCCGGAAGCGGCGGGCGCGGCGCCGGCCGTTCCGGTTGGCTTGGCGCGGGGCGCGGGCTGCGGCGGGGCGCCGGACGATGCACTCACGCGGTTGTTCTCCGTGCGGGACAAACCACCACGATACGCCGGTTGCGCGTGTTATGGCGCTGTGGTGGAGGACGCCGTCGCATTTCGCGCGGCTGGCGCGTCATTCGCGTGACGGCAACGATCGTCGGGGTATGATGCTGCGAAGCGCCATCGCGAAAGCACGGCGGCGCATCCCGGGAATGGGCGGCGCATTTGCCGCCGGTTCCGCTGTCGGCGGTTTTCCGGACGGTGAACCGCGGGATGCGCGCCGCTGTGGCAAAAGGGCGGCGCGATCGGGATATTTCCGGCCGGGCGGTAGGCGGCCGGCCTTCACAGCGGGGAAACATCATGCATGTCGGTTCGATTGTCTGTACCACCCATATCGCGGTGCCAAAGGGCGCGCGCGGGATCGTCCAGCGCATTCTCGGCAACATGGCGATGGTGACCTGGTATGCGGGCGTGCCGGGTGAATCGAAGGAGCTCAATACCGAGCCGTTTTTTCTCGAGGATCTGATTGATACCGGCGAATCGGTGCTGCCGGCAGGCGCGGCGCTGCACTGAATCGAACGCTCGTCTTTCGGCTTCGTGCGCGGCACAATGCGCAGCATGAACGACGTTACCTCTGAATCCACGACAGCCGGCGCGAGCGCCGGCTTGCCTTTTGCCGGCCTCACGCCCGAGCGCGTGCTGGACGCGCTCGACAGCGTGCTGATTCCCGCCGGTTCGCGCACCGACGGGCGTCTGCTCGCACTCAACAGTTATGAAAACCGCGTCTATCAGGCGGGCATCGAAGACGGGCCGCCGATCGTCGCGAAGTTCTATCGTCCGCATCGCTGGTCGAGCGATGCGATTCTCGAAGAGCACGCGTTCGTCGCCGAGCTGGCTGTGCGGGAGATTCCCGCGGTGCCCGCGCTCGAATTCGACGGGCGCACACTGCACGAATTCGACGGTTTTCGTTTCGCGCTGTTCGAGCGGCGCGGCGGGCGGCCGCCCGAGCTAGATCAGCGCGATACGCTCGAATGGCTCGGCCGCTTCATCGGCCGCATTCATGCGGTGGGCGCGATGCAGCCATACGCCGAGCGGCCCGCGCTCGATATTCAAACCTTCGGCTATGAGCCGCGCGATTTCCTGCTGTCTCGCGATTTCGTGCCCGGCGACGTTCGTCCTGCTTATGAAGCGGCGGTGACGCTCGCACTCGAGGGCGTGGCCGACGCATACGCGCGCGCGGGCGACGTGCGGATGCTGCGCGCACATGGCGACTGCCATCCAAGCAACGTGCTGTGGACCGATGCCGGCCCGCATTTCGTCGATTTCGACGATAGCCGGATGGCGCCCGCGATACAGGATTTGTGGCTGCTGCTGCCAGGCGACCGGCCGGGCGCGTCGCGCGCGCTTGCCGATCTGCTCGCCGGCTACGAAGACTTCTGCGAATTCGATCCGCGCGAGTTGCATCTGATCGAAGCGCTGCGCACGCTGCGCCTGATTCACTACGCGGCCTGGCTCGCGCGCCGCTGGGACGATCCGGCGTTTCCAGCCGCGTTTCCGTGGTTCAACACGCATCGCTATTGGGAAGAGCGGGTGCTCGAACTGAGGGAGCAGATTGGCGCGATGCAGGAAGGGCCGCTGTGGCCGGTATGAGGGATGGCGTTGCGTCGTGCGGCGGCGTCAGCGTGCGCGGCGCGCGACGAGGGTGTCGCGGTGGCGCTCGCCGCCTGGGGACGGCGAGCGCGCATCGCTGTCGCGGCTGAGGCTGAGCGCGGCGCCCGGGCACGCGAGCGTGGCCGCGTGCGGTTAGGCGGTGGGCGAATCGCGGCTGCACGCCGAGGCGACGCGGCCGCGATGAGCGCAACGAGCGCCAACGCGGCGGATAAGGCCGATGCCCGTCGCGCCTTCGGCAGTCAGAGCTTCAGCATCATGCTGATGACGGCCGCGAAGCGCTTGCCATACGGCGGCGCGATCAGGCCGCGCGTATTGAGGCGTGATTGCGTGAACACTGGCTTCATCTTCGAGAACGTCACGAAGCCTTCGTAACCGTGATACGAACCCATCCCGCTCGGGCCGACGCCGCCGAACGGCAGCGTGCCGCATGCGATGTGCGCCAGCGTGTCGTTGATCGTCACGCCGCCCGAGATCGTGTCGCGCATCACGCGCTCGATCGTCGCGCGGTCGTCGTCGAACAGATAGAGCGCGAGCGGCCGCGGGCGCGCGTTCACATAGGCGATCGCTTCGTCGAGCGTGTCGTATGGCACGAGCGGCAGGAGCGGCCCGAAGATCTCTTCCTGCATCAGCTTCGCTTCGTCCGGCGCTTGCGTGACGATCACGGGCGGCAGGCGGCGCAGCACCGGATCGGGCGCCGCGTCGGTGAGCGGATGCAGTTGCGCGCCGCTGTCGCGCGCTTCGTCGGCGAGCCGCTGCAATCGCGTGAAATGGCGCTCGGAGATGATCGACGTGTAGTCCCGGTTGGCCGCCAGATTCGGATAGAGCTTGGCCATCTTCGCCTTCGCGCGCGCGACGAACTCGGCCTCCTTGCCACGCGGCACGAGCACGTAATCGGGCGCGATGCAGGTCTGGCCGGCGTTCAGCGTTTTACCGGTGACGATCGAATCGACGGCCGCGTCGAAGCGCGCATGCGGCCCGACGATCACGGGCGATTTGCCGCCCAGCTCGAGCGTGATGGGCGTCAGATGCTCGGCGGCCGCGCGCATCACGTGGCGGCCGACCTGCGTCGAGCCGGTAAACAGCAGATGATCGAACGGCAGTCCGCTGAACGCGGCGCCGATTTCCGCATCGCCGTTGACGACGGCGACGTGATCGCGCGAGAAGGTTCTCGCGATCAGCTCCTCGAACAACTGCGACGTGCGCGGCGTCAGTTCGGACATCTTGATGATCGCGCGGTTGCCGGCGGCGAGCGCGCAGATCAGCGGCCCGACGGCGAGATAAATCGGGTAGTTCCACGGCACGACGATGCCGACCACGCCGAGCGGCTGCGGTATCACCTTCGCGCGCGCGGGGCGCAGCCACTTGTTCATCGCGCGGCTTTGGGGGCGCATCCAGCGCTTGCCGTGCTTGAGCGCTTCGTTGATTTCCTCCTTGGCCAGAAAGATTTCGGCGAACAGGAATTCCTCTTTCGCGCGATGCGCGAAGTCGGCGTTGACCGCGGCGGCCAACGCGTCGCGGTTGTCGAGCAGCATCGCGCGCAGCGCGCGCAAGTGACCGGCGCGCGTCTCCCATGTCGGATACGGCGCGCGCAGGTAGGCGGCGCGCTGGTCGCGCAACAGCGCGTCGAGCGTGGCCAGGCCGGGCAGATCGTTTTTCATGGCGTCTCCTGTTCGATACGGGTCATGCCGGAAATGCTCGATCGACGAGCGCGGCGTGGTCGAAGGTGGCCGGCAGCGTACCGTAGACGCGTCCGGTTTCGGTGCTGGCGCCGCCGATGCGTGTGGCGATGAACGCGTCGGCGACGGCGGATGGAGCGTCGCGCAGCAGCAGCGTGGCCTGCGAGATGACGGCGATGCGTTGTGCGATACGGCGCGCGCATGCTTCGCGCTGCTCGGATTCGAGTTCGAGCAGGCGGGCGAGTTCCGCAAGCGCGGTGGCAAGCGGCGCGTTTGCCGCCGCGACGTCCCGCCACTCGGCGAACAGTGCGGCGGCGGCGTCGGGCTCGCGTTCGATCGCGCGCAGCACGTCGAGACACATCACGTTGCCCGAGCCCTCCCAGATCGAATTGACGGGCGCTTCCCGATAGAAGCGCGCCATCGGCCCGGTCTCGACATAGCCGTTGCCGCCCCAGACTTCCATTGCTTCGCCGGTGAATTCGACCGCGCGCTTGCAGACCCAGAATTTCGCGGCCGGCGTGACGATGCGGCGCCAGCCGCGCGCCGCGGGCGAGTGTGCCGCGGCGTCTTCCTCGAAGGCGTAGGCAAGCCGCATGAACAGCGCGCTGGCGGCTTCCGATTCGAGTGCCAGATCGGCGAGCACGTTGCGCATCAGCGGCTGTTGCGCGAGCAGGCGGCCGAACGCCGAGCGGTGCCGCGCATGATGGATTGCCTGCACGAGTGCGGCGCGCATCAGCGCTGCGCTGCCGATCACGCAATCGAGCCGCGTGTAGTTCGCCATCTCGATGATCGTCGGCACGCCGCGCCCTTCGTCGCCGATCATCACGCCATATGCGTTCAGGAATTCGACTTCGCTGCTCGCATTGGACCGGTTGCCAAGCTTGTCCTTCAAACGCTGTACGTGCACCGCGTTCTTGCTGCCGTCGGGCGTGAAGCGCGGCACGTAGAAGCATGAAATACCCGCATGATCGGCCGTGCGCGCGAGGACGAGGTGCGCATCGCATTGCGGCGCGGAAAAAAACCATTTGTGCCCGACGAGGCGATACGCTTCGCCTCGTCCGCCGGCGCCGAGCGCATACGCGCGCGTTTCGTTGCTACGCACATCCGAGCCGCCCTGTTTTTCGGTCATGCCCATGCCGACCATCATCGAGCGCTTTTGTGGCAGCGGCGCGTCGCGCGGATCGTGTTCGCGCGCATAAAGCCGCTCGCGCAGCGACGCGAACAGCGCGGGCTCGCGTTGCAGCACGGGAATGCTCGCGAAAGTCATCGTGATCGGGCATAGCGAGCCGGATTCGAGTTGCGCGTGCAAAAAATAGCTCGCGCAACGCGCGGCCATCGCGCCCGGCTGCGGATCGGAGAACGGCAGCGCCTGCAAACCGTCGCTGCGCAACAACAGTAGCAATTGGTGCCAGCTCGGATGAAATTCGAGCGCGTCGATACGCTCGCCGCGCGGGCTGTGCGTCGACAGCTCCGGCGCATGGCGGTTCGCAAGATCGGCAAGCGCGAGCGCATCGGGTGTCGTGAGCGTGGCGCCGGTATGCGAGAGCGCTGTTCGATACCAACCTGCTTCGTATTGCTGGAGCGCGCGAACGAGCGCAATGTCGGTTTCAAACGCGTTGTAATCGTGCAGCGGCGGCGCCTGGTTCGTCACCTGGTGAGTCGCCGTCAGAAGGTGTGCTTGCATGCCCTGTCTCCCATTTCGCGTGGTTCGGCTTCTGTCGAGCGTATCCGACGCGCGAGGCGAATCTGGACATCTTAAATTTAGTTGACGATGGCGTTTAGAGTAATCGCTCTTGAATCGACGCATCGAAATTCGATTTGCGTTCCTAAAATGATGCGCAAACATCATAAGTGCATGGCTGCGGCAGGGCGCAAAATCAGCTGATGGTGGGCGCAAGGGAGACGGACAAATGCAGTACGACTACATAATTGTTGGCGGGGGATCCGGCGGAGCGAGCTTGGCGGGGCGTCTGGCCGATGCGTGCCCGGATGCGACGATCGCGCTGATCGAGGCAGGCGGCCACACGGAGCGCAATCCGCTCGTCAATATTCCCGTCGGGATCGCCGCGCTCGTTCCCTTTAAGCTACGCACGAATTACGGCTACGAGACAGTTCCGCAGCCCGGGCTCGGCGGCCGGCGCGGCTATCAGCCGCGCGGCCGCGGCCTGGGCGGCTCGAGCGCGATCAATGCAATGGTCTATACGCGCGGTCATCCGCTCGATTACGACGAATGGGCGCAGCTCGGCTGCACCGGCTGGGGCTGGCGCGACGTGCTGCCGTATTTCCGGCGCGCGGAAGGCAATCAGCGCGGTGCGAACGAGTGGCACGGCGCGCTCGGGCCGTTGACGGTGTCGGATCTGCGCTTTCATAATCCGTTCTCCGAACGATTCATCGCGGCCGCGCACGAAGCCGGCTATCCACTCAACGACGATTTCAACGGCGCGGACCAGGAAGGCGTGGGCTACTTCCAGGTCACGCATCGCGACGGCGCGCGTTGCAGCGTCGCGCGCGCTTACGTGTATGGCCGCACTCGGCCGAACCTGCATGTGATAGTCGATGCGACGGCGCTGCGCGTCGTGTTCGACGGCAAGCGCGCAACCGGCGTCGAGGTGGCGCGCGGCGGCCGGGTCGAGACGCTCGGCGCGCGTGCGGAAGTGATCCTGTCGGCAGGCGCGTTCAATACGCCGCAGCTTCTGATGTGCTCGGGCGTGGGCTCCGCAACGCAATTGCGCCGGCACGGCATCGCGCTCGTGCACGATGCGCCGGAGGTCGGCGAGAACCTGATCGATCACATCGATTTCATCATCAACAAGCGCGTGAACTCGCCGGATCTGGTCGGCATCTGCGTGCGAGGCTTCGCGAAGATGGGCATGCAGCTATTCCGCTATCTGGCCAAACGCGACGGGATGTTGTCGAGCAACGTTGCCGAAGCGGGCGGTTTCATCAAGAGCGAGCCGGGCCTCGATCGGCCCGATCTGCAACTGCACTTCACGACGGCGCTCGTCGATGATCACAACCGCCGCATGCACTGGGGGTTCGGTTATTCGTTGCACGTGTGCGTGCTGCGGCCGAAGAGCCGCGGCAACGTGACGCTCGCGAGCCGCGATGCGCGTGTCGCGCCGCTCATCGACCCGCGTTTCTTCAGCGACGAGCGCGATCTCGAAGCGCTGATTCGCGGCGCGAAGGCGGCGCGCAAGATCCTGGAGGCCGAGCCGCTTGCGTCGCAGGGTGGCCGTGAGCTTTATACGAGCCCCAACGATACCGACGCGCAGTTGCGCGCGGCGATCATCGCGCATGCGGACACGATCTATCACCCGGTCGGCACCTGCCGGATGGGCAGCGATGCGCGCTCGGTCGTCGATACCGAGCTGCGCGTGCGTGGCGTCGAGGGGTTGCGGGTGGTGGATGCGTCGGTGATGCCGACGCTCATCGGCGGCAATACGAATGCGCCTACCGTGATGATCGGCGAGCGCGCGGCGGATTTCATCGTGGCCGCGCGCAAGGGGCGCGCCGCGCCCGCCGTCGAGGATTTGGCCGCCGTGGGGCGCTGACCGACGGGCACGCGGGCGCCGCGTCCGCGATGCGCGGCGGCGGGCATGCCGCACGGCGATGCCGGGTATCAGGCGAACGTATCGATCATTCCGACGCTGTGCCGGAGCGCGCCACTCGACGCGGCCGTAGCTTCTTCCACGATGTCTTCCCCGGCCAACGCGCCGAATTCGCGGTGCGGCGCGCTGCCGCCGTCCGCAGGTTGCCGTTGCGGCGTGTGCTGCTGAGCGAACGCGAAGCCGCCGTCGCCGACGCTCGCGCTGCCAAGGCCGAGACCGTTTGCCTCCATCGCTTCGCGCAGCTTCGGCAGCGCGGCTTCGAGCGCATCGCGCACCTGGGCGTGCTGCGATACGAAGAGCGCGTGCGCGTGATTGTCCGCCACGCGCAGCACGACTTGCAGCGGCCCGAGATCGGGCGGATTCAGCGTGAGTTCCGCGCTTTGCTGATGCGCGTTCGACAGGAAGACGACCTTTTGACTCAAAGCTTCAGTCCAATCGGGCGAGCCGACGACGGGCGCGAGCGACGGCGTGGCCGACGCGGCCGCATGCGTGCTGGCGGCGCCGGCCGCTGCGGCGGATTGCACGGCGGCCGGCGCGGCTGACGCCGCGAGCGTCGCCTGTGCGGCATCCGATGGGTGCTGTTGAGCGATCGGCGATACGCCGGGCTCTTGCGGCGCGGCATGCACGGCTGGCGCGCTTGCGCCGGCCGCGCCGATCGCACCGGCCGGGCTCGCTGCATCGCCGAGCGCCGCGGTAGGCGAAGCGGGCTGCTTCGCACCGGCGGGCAGCATGCCGAATGGCCCGCTATCGGCCGCAACGGGCGCGCCTGCTTCCGCGCGCAGCGGCGCGGCGTGGGCGATGCCGGAGGCGCCCACGGCATGGGTGTTCGCCGGGGCGTTCGAGCCGGCGCTCAGCGGTGGTTGAGCGCCGGCGCGGCGGGCCAAGCCCTGCTGAGCCGATGTGTCGGTCGTGCCTGCCGGCGCGTATGCGGCCAGCGTGCCGTGGCTGTCGGTTTCAGCGGGGTTCGTGGAGCTTGTCTGCGAGCCGGGTGCGCCGGACGGCGGCGGCGTTTGCGGCAAAGCGGCCGCCGCGAGCGACGCCGCATCGGCAGCGCCTTGCGCGGCGGGGGTGTCGTCTTCCTGATCGTGGCCGCCGGAGGCGCCGGTTCCTTTGGTGCGCGGCGCGCCGCCCGCCGCTTGCGTGCTTGCGCCGCCGGTCGAATCAAGCGCGTTCGGCGCAGCGGCGGCGTTGGCGGCATGACGGGCGCCCGGCTCATTCGATCCGTTCGGCCCGTTCAGTGCCGCGTCCGTCAACGCGTTGCGCGCGCCCGCTTTCGTCGTGGCGGTTGCGGTTGCGTTCGCGGCGGAATTCGCTTGTTGCTGCGACTGCACGCTTTGCTTGAGCGTCTGCGCGAATGTTGCGGTGCGGGCCGTATCGCCCAGCGCCGTGTCCGTGCCGGACGATTTGGCTGCTGCGCCTGCCGCGCGGGACAGCGCGCCGATCAAAGAAAGTGAAGGCATGGGAAATCTCGCATTCGAAGGGGATAGGCGCGGGCTTATTTCACCGCGTCCGCGCGCATGCGCAGCACCTTGGCGGCGTGTTCGTCGGCATCGCGCTGCTCGCGCTTCGCGGCGCGCGCCGCTTGCTGCCGCGCGCCGCGCGCTTGCAGGATTTCGTATGAACCGAGCGTGCGCTTCTTCAACTGCCAATCGGGACGCGCCGTATCGATGCGCGCCTGCGCGGCGGCAAGCACGCGCCGCTGCTGATCGATCGCCGCATCGAGCGTATCGAGAAACGCCTGGAAGTTGCGCCATTTGCCAGCGGACATGCCGGATTGCGCCGATTCGGCGAAGCGCTCGCGATACTCGTCGCGATAGCGCAGCAGCGCGTCGAGTTGCGCGTGCGCGTCGGCGCCCTCGCGTTGCGCGTGGCCAAGCTGCTTCGTGGCGGCGTCGAGTTCGTGCTGCGCGCGATCGAGCAGGATTTGCAACGGAAAGTGTTGGGTCATATCAGTCAGCGCCACACGAAACGGCGTGCGCCGGTGCGCTGCCGCGTGACAGACGAAGAGGCGGGCGCGACACGTAATTTCCGGCGTGCGCGTGCCGATGCGCATCGCGCCGGCGGCACATCGCTTCGCGGCGAACGATGCGAATGCGGCGGACGTTTGCCGCACGCGCTGTGCCGCCACGGGCAACGCACGAAGGTTGCGCCGGATTTCGGCCAGCCGTGCAGGCGTGCAAGCTGTGTCATTGCGGTAAGCCTCCTTCGGAGTCGAATAGCGCGGCGAGCGCCGCGACGCTTGGCTCGTAGGGCGCGCATTCGCGAAAGCCCTGTTGCAGGAACGCCTCGATCTGCGGATACAGCGCGATCGCGCGGTCGAGCTGCGCGTCGCGGCCCGCCGCGTAGGCGCCGACCGCGATCAGATCGCGATTGCGCTGATAGCGCGACAGCATTTGCTTGAACTGGCGCACGCGATCGAGATGCGCATCGTCGATCAGCGCGGTCATCGCGCGGCTGATCGACGCCTCAATGTCGATCGCCGGATAATGGCCCGCCTCGGCAAGCGAGCGCGACAGCACGATATGGCCGTCGAGAATCGCGCGCGCCGAATCGGCGATGGGATCTTGCTGGTCGTCGCCTTCGGTGAGCACCGTGTAGAACGCGGTGATCGAGCCGCCGCCTTCGCGGCCGTTGCCGGTGCGCTCGACCAGGGCGGGCAGCTTCGCGAATACGGACGGCGGGTAGCCCTTGGTCGCGGGCGGCTCGCCGATCGCCAGCGCGATCTCGCGCTGCGCCATCGCATAGCGGGTCAGCGAATCCATCAGCAGCAGCACGTGCTTGCCCTGGTCGCGGAAATATTCGGCGAGCGTCGTCGCATACGCGGCGCCCTGCATGCGCATCAGCGGCGATACGTCGGCGGGCGCCGCGACGACGACCGAGCGGGCGAGCCCGTCGTCGCCGAGAATCTGCTCGATGAATTCCTTCACCTCGCGGCCGCGCTCGCCGATCAGGCCGATCACGATCACCTCCGCGCTCGTGTAGCGTGCCATCGTGCCGAGCAGCACGGATTTGCCGACGCCGGAGCCCGCGAAAAGGCCCATTCGCTGCCCGCGGCCGACGGTCAAAAGCGCGTTGATCGCGCGCACGCCGACGTCGAGCACCCGGTGGATCGGCTCGCGCTCGAGCGGGTTGATCGACGGTGCGCTGAGCGGCGCATCGAGATCCGATGCGAGCGGGCCGAGATTGTCGAGCGGCCGGCCTGACGCGTCGACGACGCGCCCGAGCATCGGCCAGCCGACGGGCAGGCGTTTCGCGCCCGCGAGCGGATCGGCGACGGGCGCGCGTTCGAGGGGCCACACGCGCGCACCGGGCAGCACGCCCGTGACCGCCGTGGTCGGCATCAGGAACAGGCGTTCGCCGGCGAAGCCGACGACTTCCGCTTGCGCATACGGCAACGGGCTGCCGGCGGGCAGCTCGATCATGCATTCGGCGCCGACCGCGACGCGCAGCCCGACCGCTTCGAGCACGAGGCCGGCTGCGCGCGTCAGGCGCCCGCACGCACGCAGCGGCAGCGCGCGCGCGTTGAGGCTGCGCAGTGTGTCGAGATGGGCGCGCCAGCGCGTGACGAACGGGTTGGCGGGCGCGGCGCGCGGCGCGAGGCGATCGGCCGTGTCCGCATG
>NZ_FXAN01000001.1 GCF_900176645.1 Burkholderia singularis | reverse complement strand
CACAGCAATATCGTGAGCGGCGCGAAGATCGCGAGCGGGATCGATCAGACGGCGACCTATAGCCAGGGCAGCACGATTTCGGCTGACGGGGTGAATATCGTCAGCGGGAAGGATATCAACGTGACCGGCAGCAATATCGTCGGAACGAATGACGTTGCACTCACTGCCGCGCGCAACGTGACGATTACGACGTCGCAGGACACCTTGCAGTCATCGAGCTACTACGACAAGAAGGAATCGGGACTGATGTCGGGTGGTGGCTTGTCGGTGACCGTGGGCTCGCGCTCGCAGTCGGACAAACAGCAGACGTCGACCGTGACAAACACCGGCAGCACGATCGGCTCGCTGAAAGGTAATTTGACCGTGACGGCCGGCAACGATCTGCACGTGACGGGCAGCGACCTGATCGCTGGGCAGAACGTGACCGGGATCGCGAAGAACGTGACCATCGACGCGGCCGCGGGCTCGTCTAGCCATCACGAGAGCCATGAGACCAAGCAAAGCGGGCTGACGGTCGGTTTGGCGGGCACTTTGCCGCAGGCGGTTCAAGGTGCGGTGGGGCAGGCTCAATCGGCGGGCGGCAGTCAGGATAGCCGGGCGAAGGCGCTGCACGCGATCGCGGCCGCCGGTCAAACGGCCAATGTCGCACAGCAGCTTTCGGCGGGCGGCACGCCGGATATCGGGATTCAGGTCAGCGTCGGGTCGAGTCATTCGAAGAGCACCTTCACGGAAAGCCAGACGACGCAAACCGGTTCGAACGTCGTGGCAGGCGGCACGGCGGCATTCGTCGCCACCGGCGACAAGAACCAGGGTCAAGGCAACATCACGATCGCCGGTTCGGACGTCACGGCAAACAACGTACTGCTGAACGCTGCGAATCAGGTGAATCTCGTGAATACGACGAGCACCGATTCGACACGCAGCACGAACGAATCGAGCAGCGCAAGCGTGGGTGTGCAGGTGACGACGCGCGGCGTCGGGGTGTCGGCGTCGATGGCGAAGGCGCACGGCGATGGCAACAGCGATGCCGTGATGCAGAACAACACGCACATCACCGGGACCAACAACGTATCGATCGTGTCGGGTGGCGATACGAACATAATCGGTGCAGTCGTCAGTGGCAAGCACGTGTCGGCCGACGTTGGCGGCAGCCTGAATCTGGCGAGCGTGCAGGACACGACGGTCAGCGAAGCGCATCAGAAAGGCTCGGGCGGCGGCTTCACGATCAGCCAGGGCGGCGGCAGCGCGAACTTCAGCAACCAGCACGGCGATGCGAGCGGTCATTACGCGGGCGTGGCCGAACAAGCGGGCATCAAAGCTGGCGATGGCGGCTTCGATGTCAATGTGAAGGGAAACACCGATCTCAAGGGCGCGGTGATCGCCAGCACGGCTGATCCGTCGAAGAATCACCTGACGACCGGCACGCTCACGTACTCCGATATCCAGAATCATTCCGACTATAGCGCGTCGAGCAGCGGCTTCTCGGCCGGTGCGTCGATGGGCGTGCCGACGCAGGCGACCGGTCCGGGTTCGGTGCCGAATGCGGGGGGCGTGACGCCGATGCTCAGCCAGCACGACAGCGGCAGCGAGTCGGCGACGACGAAGAGCGGCGTGAGCGCAGGCACGGTCACGATCACGGACACTCCGAATCAGCAGCAGGCTCTTGCCAACCTGAATCGTGATACGTCGAACACGAATGGGACCGTCTCGAAGACACCGGATCTGCAGAATCTGTTGGGCAATCAGGCCGACATGATGAATGCGGCCAGCGCGGCCGGTGAAGCGATGGCAACGCAGATCGGTCGGTATGCGGACGACAAGCGTAATGCCGCCAATAAAGCGGCCGAACAGGCAGTGAAGGATGGCAATCCCGAGTTGGCGGCACAGTACCGTCAGGAAGCGGCGAGCTGGGACGAAGGCGGCACGAACCGGGTAGCGCTGCATACGGCTGGAGGCGCGATGATTGCCAGCCTGGGCGGCGGTAGCGCGCTGGCCGGCGCGGCCGGTGCGGGGTTGTCCGCGGCATTGGCGGGCAAGCTGAACAGCGTCGCGGACTCGATCGCGGGTGCCACCGGCGATACGAATGCGGGGTTGACGGCGGGCAATATCCTGTCGAATGTGCTCGCGACGAGTGCGGGTGCGCTGGTTGGCGGGAATTCGGGGGCGTTTGCGGCGGCGAATGTCGATCTGTATAACCGTGACCAGAGCAATGGCCAGGGCAAGGGTGGCACGGGAAGTCAGTTTATCGACTCGATCGGCGAACAATTCGCGAGCGCCGCGCGCGGTGCTTTGAATCTTGCTGAAATCATCAATCATGCGCTCAACAAGATCATTCCATCGCCTTCCGGACAGAAGCCGGATGCGGATGCGAATCCGCTCATCGATGTGACCGGCGGGCAGCGCCCACCCCCAACGGCAGGGGCGGTTGTGACGCCGATGCCGTGCCCGGTCGGGCCGGGGGCGTGCGGGATGGCCGTTACGCCGGTCGTGACGCCGGGGGCGCCGATCTTGGCAAATGGCAGTGGGGGCAATTCCTCTACGCAATCACGGGATGGAAATGCCCCAGATAATGGATCCGGATCTGACGTAAACTTGGCATCGCCAGATCGGACCAATCATATTTTGAACGGGGATGCTACTGGTGGCGGCCATCTTTGGCCTGGTGCGCCGGGCAAGTCGGCCTTCCCTGAAAATTGGTCGGCCTCGAAAGTCATGAACGCGGTTTCGGATATTGCTACGGATCCAGCAATCTCCGAGGCAGTTCAGGCGAATGGCCGAATTGTGAAGAATGGGACGGTTGATGGTATCGACATACGCGTTGTGATAGAACCCTCTAGCAAGGGTGGAGGGATTGTAACTGCGTTTCCAACAAACATTCCAAGGAATCCATAATGAAACACGACCAATCGCACTTTGATGAGTTAGAGCGACTCCTAAGGACCTCACTCCAATCAGTCGCGAAGAATTTGTCCGACAAAGACCAAGCCGACATTTGCGAATATCTGGACCACGGCGAATATGGAGTTGCATACGAACTTTTAGATTTTGTACTCGATAAACAGCATTTGGAGCGACCAACCACTCTGGTGGAAGCCGGAAGGAAGATGGGGATGATTGGCTAGAGCTTCATACGGCAGGCGGAGCGATGATCTCCGGCCTTGGCGGCGGTAGCGCACTGGCGGGCGCGGCCGGTGCGGGGTTGTCTACGGCATTGGCGGGCAAGCTGAACAGCGTCGCGGACTCGATCGCGGGTGCCACTGGCGACACGAATGCGGGGTTGACGGCGGGCAACATCCTGTCACGTGCTCGCGACGAGTGCGGGTGCGCTGGTTGGCGGGAATTCGGGGGCGTTTGCGGCGGCAACCGGGATCAGAGCAGTGGTCAGGGTAAGGGTGGTACGGGCAGGGAGCGCATTGACCGCTTTAAGGACAAGTTAATTGAAGCGACCGTCGATTACATCAAGCTGCGGCAGGTGGGTTTCAAATTTGTGATCACGCCAGGAAAGTAAGGAGAGTATGCAATGACGAGTCAACGAGAGCGATTGGAGCAAGCACTTGGCGGACGGATCGAGAGAAAAGATGCGCGTGTAATTCCCGGAACTGTTCAAGTAGAGGGAACGGAAATTATTTATTTTTCAGACCGAAAGGACATGCCTATTCGCAAGCAGTTCAAAAGTCTTACTGAGTTTGCGCCGTCTCCGAGCGCTCAGAACGGAGGCGTGAATGACCGTGGATGCCATATCACACTGCCGGACGGACAAACGTTCCACGCGATTGGTTATCACGGCGATCTTGTTGGTTGGAGGAAAGATATCGAGCTGGGGGCAAATGGGTTGAATGTGCTGCTCGCTCGAATTAAGGATGGTCAGTTCGTCGTTTCCGATGGTCGCGCTGTATCGCTTAACGACTGCAAGATCGAATTCAATTGATCCACGATGTCAATGTCGGGTTGATTTGGGTTTTCGCTTTCACAGAATGGTGAACAATCGATAAAAAGGTGAATCGCAGACAATGTGAGACCCAGTTGTAGTCCGTGATCACATATCTAGAAAAGCATATGAGAACTATTCGCCGGGGGAATTCCGCTGCGGCCGCACTGCTGCTCATCGCGACCAGTGTGTCTGCGCAAGAAGCATCGCGCGTGATCATTCCGGGTAACGACCAGCAAACCAGACAGCAGGAAGAAGCGCGCGAGCGCGAACGAGCAATCTCCGCGCCCGGAGTGCGCTCGGGCGTGACGGCGAGCGCCGCGTATCCAG
>NZ_FXAN01000030.1 GCF_900176645.1 Burkholderia singularis | reverse complement strand
TTCAGACCTGCATCGTGCATCTGATCCGCAACAGTCTGGAGTACGCCAGCTACAAGGATCGCAAGGCACTGGCCACCGCGCTACGCCCGATCTACGCGGCCGCCAGCGAAGAGGCGGCGAGGCAGGCGTTACAGGACTTCGCCGACGGACCTTGGGGCGCGAAGTACCCGACGATCGTACAGTCGTGGCAGCGGGCATGGGAGCACGTCGTACCGTTCTACGTGTTCCCGCCGGAGATTAGACGGGTCGTATATACGACAAACGCCATAGAAAGTCTGAACATGCAGCTGCGCAAGATCATTAAGACGCGCGGCCACTTCCCGAATGACGAGGCGGCGATCAAGCTGCTCTGGCTGGCACTGCGCAACGTGCTGGCCAAGACCGTGCGGTCCGCCTTCGACTGGAAATCAGCGATGAACCAGTTTGCTATCCTGTTCGGAGAGCGATTTATGCAGGCGCGCGGATAACGTGCCGTTCAACCGCCTCGCCCACAAAAATGCGGACAGGTTC
>NZ_FXAN01000009.1 GCF_900176645.1 Burkholderia singularis | reverse complement strand
TGTCAAACGCATTTGAAATCTGAGCCACTTCGCGCCTGATCGCGCAAAGTAAAACTGAGCCAGTCGTTACTTCTTCGATGTCGGGACGTGCCCGGCTTTGCGTTGCTGTTTCAGTCTGTAGCTGTCTCCTTTGATCTGGATGATGTGGGCATGGTGGAGGATGCGGTCGAGCATCGCTGCAGTGAGGGTGGTGTTGCCGCCGAAGGTTTCGTCCCACTGCGCAAACGGCAGGTTGCTGGTCAGGATCATCGAGCCACGCTCGTAGCGCTTGGCGACGATCTGGAAGAAGTGACTGGCCTGATCGCCCGAGAGCGGTAGATAGCCGATCTCATCGACGATGAGCAGCCTCGGGCCGAGAATGTTGTGCCGAAGAACGGCGTCGTATCGCTCCTGTCGGCGTGCAGCCTCGAGCTGTAACATCAGATCCGCCGCCGTGATGAACTTCGTCTTGATGCCGGCCTGCGTCGCTGCATATCCGATGGCGATCGCGAGGTGCGTCTTGCCCACGCCCGACGGACCAAGCAACACGGCGTTCTCGCCTCGCTCGATGAAGCGTAGCGTGGCAAGCTCGTCGATTGCCTCGCGTGGGACCCCGACGGCGAAGCTGTAGTCGTAGTCATCCAGTGTCTTGATGGCGGGAAACCCGGCCATGCGCACCAGTGTTTGCCGCGAACGAACTTGCCTCGTCTCTCGTTCGTGCGCGAGCGCGTTCTCGAGGAAGTCGAGGAAACTCCATTGCTTGGCCGCCGCGTCGCTGGCCAGAGCGACGTATCGGTGCATGAGTCCCTCGAGCTTCAGGCTTTGGCAGTGCCCGTCGATGCGTTCCTGCTGCAAGTTCATGCGCGCACCTCGGTCAGTAATTGCTGGTAGACGGACAACGGGTGCTGGATCGACATCGCGGGATCAACGCGCGGCCGAGCGACGGCGCGAGCCGGCAATCGGGGCAATGTGTAGCCAGGCATATCGAGCAAGCAAGCCCGTTCTCGTTGCTCCAACAGAATCGCGGGTGCCTGCCCGGTAACCGGATGCACGCGCTGGTTGGCCACGTCGCGCAGCCATTTACTCACCTCGACGTTCGCAGTCGCGGCATCGAGCATCAAGCCGGATTGTTTAAGCTGGCTTGCCAGCGGCACATAGAAATTGCCGCGCAGATAGCGGTGGAATCGCTCGACCTTGCCCTTGGTCTGCGCGCGGTACGGTTGGCACAATCTGGGCAGGAAGCCGTACCGCTTGGCCAGATCGAGCAGGCCGGCGTGCCAGCGATGTTGGCCGTCGCCATAAGCATCGCGTTCGACAACGATGGTCTTGGCGTTGTCGTAAAGGATCTCGCGAGGAATGCCACCCAAGGCTTCGAACAGCGCATGATGACAGGCAACCAGCGTCTCGGCGCGTTCATCGGTGGTGAAGTGTGCCCAGCGCCAACGACTGAAGCCGAGCGTGGCGGTGAAGGCGTAAAGCGGGTCGGTGCCTCGTCGGAAGACAACGAAATCGCACTGCATCTGCCGACCGGGCTCGGTCTCGAACCTTACGACTGGATCGGGCTTCGGCATGGGCTTATGCGTGTTCATGAAAGCCTGCAGGCTTCGCAGTTGGCCCTCGTAGCCGCGCGCCCGCAACTCGCGCAGCAGCGCCGGCGCTGCGATGATCTCCGGTGCTGCGGCCCTCATGCGCTCGATGATGTACGCCTCGAAGGCTCCGAGCTTGGTTGGCCGCGGTTCACGCGGCTTGTAGCGCGGCACTTCCTCAGCCGACAGGTACCGCGCCACCGTGTTGCGAGAAATGCCCAGGCGCCGCGCGATCTCGCGCTCCGATACGCCTTGGGCTTTGAGCACATGGATTTGCATCCACTGTTCCTTCTGGAGCATCGCCAGCCTTTGCGCGCAAAAGGCTGACTGTACTGAAAGGTGGCTTAGATTTACTTCGCGCGAAGTGGCTCATTATTACTTTGCGCCCAACA
>NZ_FXAN01000037.1 GCF_900176645.1 Burkholderia singularis | reverse complement strand
CCGCCGCGGCCGACACGCAGACGGCCGCGGCAATCCCGCACGCGAACAGCAGCGGCACCGATGCATGGCCGCCGAGCGCCGGCACGAGCATCGCGACAATCAAGCCGAGCTGGGCGCCACCCGTGATGCCGAGCAAGTCGGGCGCGGCGAGCGGATTGCGCGTGAGCGCCTGGAACAGCGCGCCCGCGACCGCGAGGCAGCCGCCCGCGACGAGCGCCGCAACCACACGCGGCGCGTTCAGATCGAACAACATGATATGCGCGAGTTGCGCGGCATCGCTGCCTGCCGGCGCAGTCAGCCATGCGCGCCACTGCGGCGCGAGCCGCGACACGGCAACGAGCGCGATGAACGCGGTCAGTGCGGCTGCGATCGCGCCGACCCGGCTCGTCGCGATCGCGCGGGACCTGGCGTCAACGGTGCGCGCATCGCGGCGCGAGCGCTTGCGCATGGCGAGTGTCGTCATGCGGCGAGATCCCGCTGCGACGACGGAGCCGGGGCCGGCACATGCGTGCCGAATGCTGCCCCGGCTGCCGAGGCAGCCGGGGCGCCGTGCGGATGCGATGCGGCGCACGCATCTTGCGCGCGATATGGCCCGGGCGAGCCCGCCATGCCCGGCTCGCCGCAAGCATCCGGCGTCTCGGCCTGCGTACCGCAACCGCGCGGCGCGCCTGCCGGGCCCGGCCGCTCGCCGCCGCCGTGCGCCGCCGCGCCGGCATCGATCACGCCTTCATACGCGGGCACGCACATCGGCGCGCCCGTCAGCGGATGCGCGGTCTTGAGCATCGTCACGCCGAACGCCGCCTGCAAGTGATGCGGCTCGAGCATCGCATCAGGCGTGCCCTGCGCGACGATCCGCCCAGCGCGCATCAGCACGATTTCGTCGCTGTATGCGGCCGCCTGGTTCAGATCGTGCAACACCCAGACGATCGTCAGCCCGCGCTCGCGGTTCAGACGCCGCAGCTCCCGCAGAATGTCGAGTTGATGATGGATGTCGAGATACGTGGTGGGCTCGTCGAGCAGCACGATCGGCGCCTGCTGCGCGAGCGCCATCGCGATCCACGCGCGCTGCCGCTCGCCGCCCGATAATGCCGCGACGTCGCGCGACGCATCGCCGGCAAAGCCGGTCGCGGCAAGCGCCGCATCGATCGCATCGCAATCGGCGCGCGACAGCCCGCGCAGCCAGCCGCCGTGCGCGTAACGGCCATAGGCGACCAGCTCGCGCACCGTGAGCCCGGCGGGAATCTGGTTGAACTGCGCGAGCATCGTCAGCTTGCGTGCAAGCGCGCGCCGCCGGTACGACCCGAGCGGCGCGCCGTCCACGTCGATTGCGCCCGACAGCGCCGGCTGCAACCCGGCAAGCGTGCGCAGCAACGTGCTCTTGCCGCAGCCGTTCGGCCCGCACAGCGCGGTCACACGCCCCGCCGCGATCGTCAGATCGAGGCCGTCGAGCACCAGCCGGTCCCGGTAGCCGACACGCAACGCCCGCGCCGTGAGCGCCGCCGCAGTCTTCGTCATGATTGGATCATCCGCCCACATCCGCTAGCTGTTTACTCACCATGGCTTGCGTCTCGATGGCTTTGCGCCATCGCCACCACCACCTTGCGTGGCCCATCGAACGGATCGCGCGCGTGCGCGCTCAGCATGTTGTCGAGCATCAGCACGTCGCCGGTGCACCATGGAAACACGATCCGCTGCCCGTCGAGCACACCGCGGATCTCGTCGAGCGCGCTCGCCTCCAGCGGCGTGCCGTCGCCATAGTAGACATTGCGCGGCACGTTCTCGATGCCCACCGCGTCGACGAGCGCTTCCTGCATATCGTCGTCGAGCGCGGACAGGTGAAAGAGATGCGCCTGGTTGAACCACACCGTCTCGCCCGTGCGCGGGTGCCGCGCGACCGCCTGGCAACGCTCGCGCGTGCGCAGCAGCGGCTCGCCGTCCTCGCCGTCGCGCCATTCGCACTCGATCCCGCGCGCCGCGCAGATGCACTCGACCTCGCGCGGATCGCCGGTGCCGAACGCTTGCGGCCACGGCAGATCGAGCCCCTGCCCGAAATTGCGCACATACAGCAGTTCGCGCGACGCAAAACGCGCGACGAGCGCCGGATCGAGCGCGCGATGGATCGCGCGGCTGTCGGCGATCGGCGTCGCGCCGCCCGAGCGCGCGGCCAGCGCGCAGTGGAACCAGATGCGCATCGGCCACTCGCGCGTATACGACTGCTCGTTGTGCAGCGGAATCGACCGGTGCGGCGGATACTCGGTGGACGTGTAAACCGCGCCCTCGACTTGGCTGCGCGGCGTCGACGCGAATTCGTAGCCGATCAGCGGATCGCCGAAGCCGGCCGCAAAGCGTTGAAACGTCTCGATCGACGCGACGCGAAAGCCGGTGAACAACACGCCGCCCGCGCGCTCGACAACGTCGTTCGCGATCTCGCGCAACAGCGGCGCGGCTGCGTCGAGCGTCAGATCCGCGCCGGCGCGCGGCGATACGACGCTCGGCAGCCCCGGCTCGACGCGCAGATCGTCCAGCGTCGGGCGCACGGCCTCATCAACAATCGAAAGCTCGGACATTCGGAATCCTCCCGCGATGGATGGCAATGGCGCGCGAAAAACGGCGCGGCGCGCCAGGCGTCACGCCGCGTTCGCGGCGTCGAGGTGGCGGCGCAGGCTCGCGGGGCGCATATCGGTCCACACGGCGTCGATATGCGCGAGACAGTCGGCCTTCGGCCCGCGCACGCCGATCTCGCGCCAGCCGGCCGGCACCTCGCGAAACGTCGGCCAGATCGAATACTGCTCTTCGTCGTTGATGACGACCGTGTAGACGACTTCGTCGGCGGCCGTGCCGTCGGGCGCGCGGGAGGAAGATTGTGCTTGCGTCATGATCAGGACTCGCTTGAAAAATTCGGAAAGCGGTGCGCGGCGCGGGCGATGCGGCGGGCGAACCCGCCGCGCGCGGCGCGAACGCGCAATGCGTGTACTCGATAGACGAATCGCGCGCGCATTTTTTTACCGGCGGCGCGCGCGGCCGCCGCCGTGCCGTCGGTGCTGTGATCGTCGACGACGATCAGGTGGAACGGCCCGGGATATTGCTGCCCGATGAGCGACGTAACAGCCTCGCCGATCACGTCGGCTTCGTTGCGCGCGGGCACGACGGCAGCCACCGCCGGCCAATCGGACGGCGCCGCGTCGGGCGGCAGGGGCCGCGCCGGACGGGCGCGCCAGAAACCGCCGCGCGCGAACAGCAGCACGAGCCAGATCACGAGCGACAAACAGGACAGCAGAAACACGGCCACGAGCGTCATGCGCGCCCCCCTACCGGTGCGCCGCCCGGCCGGACGGCGTTGGCACCGCGCCGCCCCGCCGGCGCCCCGTTACGTTCGATCTTCATGCAAATCAGCCTTTTCTTTTCAATGCCTTTCGATATGCGCGAGCCGGTCAAGCAACCGAAAGATTCGATGGAACCGCTTAGTTTACTGGGTTTGGCTCGCGCGGGCGCCGGACTCGGGTGTTGTGCCAATTGCCACATTGTCGGGAACGTTAAAGCAAGGTGGAGCCGATAAGGTTAAAATGCGCGATTACTTCGGGGTGCCGGGCTCGTTTCCCGCATTCATAACATCCAAAGTTGGGGCGATCTGGCTGGCGTGCCGGCCTTCTCGCACCCCGCGTCAGTCGTCGGAGTTCGCCTATCTATGCGAGTCATCCTTGCCCAGCCCCGCGGCTTTTGTGCGGGGGTTGTCCGTGCGATCGAGATCGTCGAGCGCGCGCTGCAACAGCACGGTGCGCCGGTTTATGTACGTCACGAGATCGTCCATAACCGGCACGTCGTCGAAAATCTAAGAAATAAAGGGGCGCGATTCGTTGAAGAACTCGACGAAGTGCCGCACGGTGCCGTCGCGATCTTCAGCGCGCACGGCGTGGCCCAGACCGTCGAGAAGGACGCGCAAGCCCGCGGCCTCGACGTGCTGGACGCCACCTGCCCGCTCGTCACGAAAGTGCACGTACAGGGCCGCCAATATGTCGCGGCGGGCCGCCGGCTGATCCTGATCGGGCATGCCGGCCATCCGGAGGTTGAAGGCACGATCGGCCAGATTCCGGGCGAGGTGATCCTCGTGCAAAGCGAGGCCGAGGTCGGCACGCTGACGCTGCCCGCCGACACGCCCGTCGCCTACGTCACGCAAACGACGCTGTCGGTCGATGACACGCGCGGCATCATCGAGGCGCTGATGCGCAAATTCACCGATATCGTCGGCCCGGACACGCGCGACATCTGCTATGCGACGCAGAACCGTCAAGCGGCCGTGCGCGAGTTGAGCGCGCAGGTCGACGTGCTGCTCGTCGTCGGCGCGACGAACAGCTCGAACTCGAACCGGCTGCGCGAGATCGGCACCGAAAGCGGCGTGCCGAGCTATCTCGTCGCGGACGGCTCGGAAATTCGCGCCGAATGGTTCGAAGGCGCGCGCACGGTCGGCCTCACCGCGGGCGCATCGGCGCCCGAGGAAATGGTCGACGACGTGATCGCCGCGCTGCGTGCGCTCGGGCCCGTCGAAGTCGCGACGATGGAAGGCCGCGAGGAAAAAGTCGAATTCAAGTTGCCGGCGAAGCTCATGCAAGCTGTCGCCCGCGAAGTTTAAGGAGGACACCCTTGTCTATTCCGCTGCTCCAGCAAGTCCGCGTCGGTGCATACATCGTGCGCCAACACCTGTCCGGCAACAAACGCTATCCGCTCGCGCTGATGCTCGAGCCGCTGTTCCGCTGCAACCTCGCGTGCAACGGCTGCGGCAAGATCGACTACCCCGATCCGATTCTGAACCAGCGTCTGTCGATCGACGAATGCCTGCAGGCGGTCGACGAATGCGGCGCGCCCGTCGTCTCGATCGCGGGCGGCGAGCCGCTGCTGCACAAGGACATGCCGGAAATCGTCAAGGGCATCATGAAGCGCAAGAAGTTCGTGTACCTGTGCACGAACGCGCTGCTGATGGAAAAGAAGATGGACGACTACCAGCCGAGCCCGTACTTCGTCTGGTCGGTCCACCTCGACGGCGACAAGGACATGCACGATCACTCGGTGTCGCAGGAAGGCGTGTACGACAAGGCCGTCGCGGCAATCAAGGAAGCCAAGCGCCGCGGCTTCCGCGTGAATATCAATTGCACGCTGTTCAACGATGCGATCCCCGAGCGCGTTGCGAAGTTTTTCGACACGCTCAAGCCGATCGGCGTCGACGGCATCACCGTGTCGCCCGGTTACGCTTACGAGCGCGCGCCGGACCAGCAGCACTTCCTGAACCGCGACAAGACGAAGAACCTGTTCCGCGAAATCCTGAAGCGCGGCGAAGGCGGCAAGCGCTGGTCGTTCAGCCAATCGTCGCTGTTCCTCGATTTCCTCGCCGGCAATCAGACATACAAGTGCACGCCGTGGGGCAACCCGGCGCGCACCGTGTTCGGCTGGCAGAAGCCGTGCTATCTGGTCGGTGAAGGTTACGTGAAGACCTTCAAGGAACTGATGGAAACCACCGACTGGGACAACTACGGCGTCGGCAACTACGAGAAGTGCGCGGACTGCATGGTCCACTGCGGCTTCGAGGCAACCGCCGTGATGGACACGATCGCGCATCCGCTGAAGGCGCTGCGCGTCAGCCGCAACGGCATCAAGACCGACGGCCCGTTCGCGCCGGACATTCCGATCGACAAGCAGCGTCCGGCTGAGTATGTGTTCTCGCGCCATGTCGAAATCAAGCTCGAGGAAATTCAGCGCGCAGGTAAAGGCAAGCTGCAGAAATCGGCAAAGTCGACCGCGACGGCATAAGCCGCATTCGCGGCGCGCGTATGGCCGCCGCGGCCGCGCGGCCCGCGCGGTCTTCGTCGAAAAAGCGCCATGACAGCGTCATGGCGCTTTTTTTAACTCGACACCAGCCGCCATGCCGCCCTTGCCCGCCCGCCTGCATCGATTGCCGCCCCGCGCGATAATGATGCCGTGTCGGCGCGGACAACACGACATTGAGCGCGGCATACAGCAGCGGCACCCTTTTCCATTCACATCGAGTACGGCAATGCAATTCATCGACGAAGCCACGATCGAAAGCTGGCACGCGCACGTCTACTTCGATGCGGCCAGCCGCGACGCCGCCTGGGCATTCCGGCAGATCGTCGAGCAGCGTTTCGGCGCGCTCGTCGAGCTTGGTCGCTTCCACGAACGCCTGGTCGGGCCGCATCCCGCGTGGTCGTATCAGATCGCGTTCAGCCCGGCGCGCTTTGCCGATATCGTGCCGTGGCTCGTCGTCAATCACGGCTCGCTCGATATTTTCCTGCACCCAAACACCGGCGACGAATTGCGCGACCATCGCGACGCGGCGGTATGGATCGGGCACGCGCATACGTTGAATCTCGCGGCGCTCGGCGGGTAGCTCGAGACGGAGACGCGCGGCAATCTCCACCGTGTTGATGTGCCGATGTGCTGACGTGCGCGCCCCCGCTCGCGAGCGCGCCTGCCGGCCGTCGAGCCCCGCACCCGGCGGCATCGCACGGCATCGGCGTCATTACAAGGGTCGACCGGCACCGGCGGATATGCGAAGCTTTCGGAATCGTTTCGCGATCCCGTTTTCTTCGATAAGGAGCGTCACTTGGAGACCCGCCACGGAGTCAACCTGCCCCGCGCCCGCGCACTGCTCGCCCGCGAGTGCGACGCGTTCGAACGTGCGATGCCGAAATCGCGTGCGCTATCCGCCGCGGCGGCGCAGCACCTGATGTTCGGCGTGCCGCTGCACTGGATGCGCGACTGGTCGACGCCGTTCTCTCTTTATGTCGATCACGCGCGCGGCGCGCATTTCACCGACGTCGACGGGCATCGCTACGTCGATTTCTGCCTGGGCGATACCGGAGCGATGTTCGGCCACGCGCCCGAGCCTGTCGCGCGCGCGCTCGCCGAACAGGCAGCCCGCGGCTACACGACCATGCTGCCGAGCAGCGATGCCGCGTGGGTCGGCGCGGAGCTTGCGCGCCGTTTCAAGCTGCCGTACTGGCAATTCGCGCTGAGCGCGAGCGATGCGAACCGCTTCGTGCTGCGCTGGGCGCGCGCGGCAACCGGGCGCCGGCACATCGTCGTGTTCAACGGCTGCTATCACGGCACGGTCGACGACGTGTTCGTCGATCTGGCCGACGGACGGCCCATGCAGCGCGATAGCCTGCTCGGCCAGGCGCACGATCTGCTCGCATATACACGCGTGGTGGAATTCAACGATCCGGCGGCACTCGACGCCGCGCTTGCGCAAGGCGACGTCGCATGCGTGCTCGCCGAGCCGGCAATGACGAACATCGGCATGGTGCTGCCGGAGCCGGACTATTGGCGGCAGGCGCGCGAGATCACGCGCCGCCACGGCACCCTGCTCGCGATCGACGAAACCCATACGATCAGTAGCGGGCCGAGCGGCTACGCGGCCGCACACGGACTGGAGCCGGACGTGCTGATCATCGGCAAGCCGATCGGCGGCGGCGTGCCGTGCGCGGTATACGGCTTCAGCGCCGAAGTGGCAGCGCGCGCGCAGCAGGCCAAGGCGAGCGCGCCGCCCGGCCATTCGGGTATCGGCACGACGTTGACCGCGAACATGCTCGCGATGCACGCCATCCGCGCGACGCTCGCCGACGTGATGACCGACGATGCATACGCCCATATGTTTGGCTTGGCCGCGCACCTTTCGGGCGGGCTCGAGCAGGTCATCGCGCGACGCGGGCTGCCGTGGTGCGTGACGCGGATCGGCGCGCGCACCGAATTCCAGTTCGCACCGACGCCGCCGCGCAACGGCACGATCGCCGGCGCACAACTCGACGGCGAGCTTGAACACATCGTGCATCTGTATCTGCTCAATCGCGGCATTCTGATCACGCCGTTCCACAACATGATGCTCGTGTGCCCGGAAACGACGGCCGACGATGTCGACCGGCTGATCGCCGCATTCGATGCGTGCGTCGGAGAAATGGTCTGAGCGTTCGTATAAGGCGGCGCGAAACGCGCCGCCTTATCTTTTATGAGTTATTTCAATATCGCAAATAAAATGCCGGTCACGCTACAGAATCGTAAAAAATCCGGAAAATACAAGCCATTAAGCGGCAGAAAATGATTTCCTATGCCGCGCCGCCCAACGCTTCATCAGGACAAATTTATCTTATTTGAGATTTTTTTATCTTTATGAGTTGACCACTTTTATCGCGTGCCGCAACACAATGCGGCCATGCCAAAGCCCAAAAGCGAAAAAAGTATCGCGTTCTCGAAACGCCTGAAACACGCGGTGAAAAACACCGTCGGAAGAGCTTTGCGTCCGAAGGAATTCATTCTGGAATTCCAGTTTCGCCATCACGGCGAGCCGGTTTCAAATCAGGCCATCTACAAATGGCTGAACGGCACCGTCATTCCGAAATCGGAAAACATGGCAACGCTCGTCGAGTGGCTGAAGGTCGACGAGCATTGGCTGCGCTACGGCCCGTCGCCGTCCGCCGCGAACCCACAGGCCGGGTCGCGCGACACGAAATACCCGCTGCAACAGGAAACGATCGAGCTTGCGACCAAAATCGAATCGCTGTCGCCAAATGATCGTCACATGATGGAAGAACTGGTCGACCGGCTGTACGACGGTCCGCCGAAGCCGCGCGACGATTGACGCATCGCTGCGCCGCCCGCCGCGCGGCGGGCGCCGTCAACAGCACTTGCCCGCCCCCGCCCCATACCGCGCGTTCTGCCGTTCGCGGAAAAATTCCTCGTATGACATCACCGGCCGGTCGGGATGCGTCGCACGCATATGCGCGACGTATCCGTCGTAGTCGGGCAAGCCGACCATCAGCCGCAACGCCTGCCCGAGATAACGCCCGGCGGTGCGCAATTCGCCGCTGAGATCAGAAAACATCGCTTTCTCCGCTGACGGTCAACGGCCGCTGCCGAGCGCCTGCGCGACGGGCATCGGCTCGAACGGCGTCTCGCGCGAACTCGGCTGCGCGATGCGCCGCGCGCGCACCACGGCGATCACGCCGTACACCGCGATGCTCAACACGACAAAGATGAAAAGCCCGGCCAGCGCCGCATCGACATAGTCGTTGAAGATGATCCGCTGCATCTGCGCCAGCGACTTCGCCGGCGCCAGTACCTTGCCGTCGGCCGCCGCCGCTTGCAGCTTCGCCGCGTGCGCGACGAAGCCGACCTTCGGATTCGCGTCGAACACCTTCTGCCAGCCGGCCGTCAGCGTACAGATCAGCAGCCACACGGCAGGCACGATCGTGACCCATGCGTAGCACTCGCGCTTCATCTTGAACAGCACGACGGTGCCGAGCACGAGCGCAATCGCCGCAAGCATCTGATTCGAGATGCCGAACAGCGGCCACAGCGTATTGATGCCGCCGAGCGGATCGACCACGCCCTGATACAGGAAATAACCCCATGCGGCCACGCACAGCGCCGTCGCGACCAGGTTCGCCGGCAGCGACTCGGTGCGCTTCAACGCCGGATGGAACGTGCCAAGCAAATCCTGCAGCATGAAGCGGCCCGCGCGCGTGCCCGCGTCGACCGCGGTCAGGATGAACAACGCCTCGAACAAGATCGCGAAGTGATACCAGAACGCCATCATCGCCTGCCCGCCGATCACCTGATGCAGGATGTGCGCCATGCCGACCGCCAACGTCGGCGCGCCGCCCGCGCGCGCGACGATCGTCGTCTCGCCGACTGCCTTCGCGGTTTCGGTCAGCATCTCGGGCGTCAGCACGAAGCCCCATTGCGTGACGGTCTGCGCCACGGCTTCGGGCGTGGTGCCGAGCAGCGCCGCCGGCGAGTTCATCGCGAAATAGATCCCCGGCTCGATCACGCATGCGGCCACGAGCGCCATGATCGCGACGAACGATTCCATCAGCATCGCGCCGTAGCCGATCAGCCGCGCGTTGGTTTCGTTGTCGAGCAGCTTGGGCGTGGTGCCCGATGAAATCAGCGAATGAAAGCCCGACACCGCACCGCAGGCGATCGTGATGAACAGGAACGGGAACAGATTGCCGGCCCACACCGGCCCGCTGCCGTCGACGAACTTCGTCAGCGCCGGCATCTTCAGCTCCGGCGCGACGATCAGAATGCCGATCGCGAGGCCGGCGATCGTACCGATCTTCAGGAACGTCGACAGATAATCGCGCGGCGCGAGCAGCAGCCACACCGGCAGCACCGATGCGACAAAGCCGTAGCCGATCAAGATCCACGTGAGCTGCGTGCCGCTGAACGTGAACCACGCGGCGAGCGCCGCCGAATCGTGCACGTGCTGGCCGTAGGCGATCGACGCCATCAGCAGCACGAAGCCGATGATCGACACTTCGCCGATCCGCCCGGGCCGGATGAAGCGCGTGTAGACGCCCATGAACAGCGCGATCGGGATCGTCGCGGCGACGGTGAACGTGCCCCACGGCGAGTTCGTCAGCGCCTTCACGACGATCAGCGCGAGCACCGCGAGAATGATCACCATGATCAGGAACGCGCCGAACAGCGCGATCACGCCGGGCACCGTGCCCAGCTCCATCTTGACGAGATCGCCGAGCGAGCGGCCGTCGCGGCGCGACGAGATGAACAGCACGATGAAATCCTGCACCGCGCCCGCGAACACGACGCCCGCGAGAATCCACAACATTCCCGGCGTATAACCCATCTGCGCGGCAAGCACGGGGCCGACGAGCGGTCCGGCGCCTGCGATCGCTGCGAAATGGTGGCCGAACAGCACGTACTTGTTGGTCGGTATGTAGTCGAGGCCGTCGTTGTACTTGACGGCGGGCGTCATTCGCAGGCCGTCGAGCTGCACGACCTTGCTCGCGATGAAGCGGCTGTAGAAGCGGTATGCGATCAAGTACACGCAGACGGCGGCGATCACGATCCATAGCGCGCTGACCCGCTCGCCGTGCGCGAGCGCGATCGTGCCGAACGCGAATGCGCCGATGAGCGCGACCGCGATCCAGATCAAGTAGCTGGAAGCCCGATTCATGGTGTCTCCTGTCTTTATTTATCGAAATAGGCGCGGGGGCAACCCGCAGCGGGCGACCGCCCGAAACGGCGGCAAGCCTCACGCCCCGCGAGCGCCAAGCGATGGCTCGATATTGTTCGCCTTTGACGCGAACCTAACAAGCGAACAACTACGTATGACGGCTACGTAAGACTTCGTAGGGGTTTGCGAGGATAAGCGCGGCGACAGAGCGGCTCCGCGCCGGCATCGGCCGCCGCCGCGCACGGCTCTTCGCCGAAACGCGGCCCGGCGCTTCGCGCCGTTCCGGAATGAGCAACGGCGGCGCGCAACGTCGCCAGCCGCCGCCCTGGCGACGCCGGGCCCGGGAAATAGCAGCCGGCAACGCCACCGACAATCAGAAACCACGGGAGCCCACCCGAGCGGAATCGAGCCCGCGCTCTCTATCACGCACCGGGGCCGATCAACTTCGTGTCGATCGCCGCATCCGGCATCATGAGGCGCACCCCTTCGATCAATCGATCGCCTGCTTCATGAAGCGCTTCCAGCGGCATTGCCGGCAAGCTTTCCAGAATGAACCACATCTGTCTGGCATCGGCATTCAGTCTCGTCCGGATGCCTTGCCGCCAGTTCCAGCGCCGGCATGTGACACCGAGATCGTCGCGCCAGACCGCCTCCCCCGCCTCTGGCGTTTCCTGGGCCGGCGCGCCGTCCTTCACCGTGTCGAAGGGTTCCGTGCCATCCGCTATAACCAGCCTGGGCATGCCGGCATAGGCCGCAAAATTCTCGCCGCCGACCGGAATCGCATATTGAATGCTGATTGCGTTGTACAGATCGACCACCGGATCGATGCTCGGCAGGCTGCCGTCGCGCAGCACGCGTTTGCGCAACGCTTCGGCGGAAGGCGGCGTGCGCTGGGGCTTCGCGCCGAACTTCCTGAACACGTCGGCCCAAGCCGCCAGGTGCGCATCGGCCCATGCGGCGCCGCCTGCAGCGAGCGATCGGCACGCGCGACTCAGCGCGTCGCGGGCAATGCCCGGATTCGCAACCCCGGCAGCTTCGACACTGATGCTCAGCGCACGAAACCCCGGCGCCAAGCTGGCGATAGCCGGATCGACCGACGGCAGAATGCAAAGCATCGTTAAATCCTTGAGCGACTGATTGGTTCGATGCTAGCGACCCGTGAGCGCAAGCGTCAACCACGCGAGCCTGCTGCGGCACCGCGGAACGAGCCGCCGACACCGGCCTACGCCGACATGCGTGACGTTGTACGAACGAGCGCGAAACCGGGCTGCTTTCATCGCGCATGACGCATGGCACACCCCGCGCTGGCCGATCGGGCGACTCGTCGGGCCGGGCCGCCGGGCGCTACGCTCATCCATCGCTCAAACGCATGCGCGAAGCCCCGGCCACATCGGTCCTCTACCCTATCCAGCGGCACTCGGCATGATCGATATTGCACACGCGGAACGATACCGCGCGGCTGCTCGCGAAACACCACGCCAAGGCCGCATACGACGCGCCGCATGTGTGGTGGGCAGCGCGGCGACACCCGACGCAAGCAAAAACAGCCAAGCAAACGGAAACGGCGGCATTGGCCGTATCGCGGCTCGAAGCGCCGCTATCCGGCGAAAAGCCTCCGCCACCGTTTGCGACGCTGCACAGAGAGGCGACCGTTCGCGGCAAGAAGCGAGCGATTTCGCTCGCTTGACGAAAAACATCGGGCGCCAGCGATCGCACGCGGGCGTCCGGCCCGTACCGGCGGTGTGCGCCGCAGCGATCGCGCACGCACGACAAGCACATGCGCTGCGCGATCACCACGCATCACGGCCGGTACGGCCGGCGGCCCCCCCCCACGATCAGGCCGCCGCTTCCGATCCCGCCTCGTTGACAGCCATCCGCAATCCGATCATCGCGGCGCGCGCGCCATTCGCATCGTAACCGTCGATCGCCGCAGCAAGCCGCCCGGCCGCGCCGCGAATCGCATCGTACCGGCCGTGCAACGATACGGCATCCCAGTCGATCGCCGTTACACCGGCCCGCGCGACCTCGCCCATCTGCCGGATGAACTGGTTGCGGCTCGCCTCGACCACCGACGCATGCAGCGCCTCGAGCCCGCGGCGCAACGCATCCGCCCCGACCGCATCCCGCACCGCCGCGTAGGCCGCGCGAATCGCACGCCGCTGCGCATCGTCCGCGTGCGTTGCCGCCTGCGCGGCAGCTTCGGGCTCGACCAAATCGCACATCGCCACGACGTCGTGCAGAAAATCGACGTCCGCGGTGATCCGCATCCGCCACTGCATCACGTGATCGTCGAAGAGCCGCCATTCGCTGCGCGGCGTGAGACGCGTGCCGGCCTTCGTCCGGGCCTGCACCATTCGCCGCGCGGTCAACACGCGCGTAACTTCGCGCATCACCGAGCGCGGCACGCCCAGTTCGCGCGCGAGCACATCCTGCGGCGGCAGCAGGCCGGACGTGAATTCGCCGTCGACGATCCGGGTCACGACGGCATCGAGCACCCGCTGCACACGCGGCGACGCCTTCAGCGAACGGCGCTCGGTCGACTCACGCGTCACGGCGACGAGCGTGCGCGCCGGATTAGAAAAAGGATTGGTGTCTATAGAATTCATCGTACTCATCCAAATGCGAATCGAAATTCCTTCGTGATGAACGGCAGAATGCGTCGCCATAAAACCAACGGCGCGCATCTGCCACGACGCCAAGCAAATACATTCCGACCACAACTGCCGCTAGCCGCCTCGGAAATTAAAGCCGGCGCAACGCGCGCGCTTCAACCGCCACGCCATCACGCCCGCCATTACTCCACTGACCACGCAGCGAACAAAGCAATATGGCCGCTGTGCGCGCGACACGCGATTCGCGCAATGCAGCGGGCTTGCCGGCATATCACGCCCGGCCGGCACACGTTGCATCCGCGCGATCCGCCCCCCGCATCGCGGCACGCTCCCCGCTTATATGCTGCGCATCCGTCTTGTGCGGCACACAGCTCGCTTTAGCCGGAAAACGACAATGGCAAGCACTTACGCGCCTGCCGCCGGCAAACGACGTAACCCATCAAGCCGGCTGGTTGGCCAGCCCGCCTACGGAAAAATCGATTGCCGGAATACCCGGCACGAACGACACCAACGTCAAGCCATCTGCATCCGGCCGATCAAAAAGGCACAGTTAATTGAATCGACCATCGAACCACTTCCGTCCAATGGCTCCGAACCTAAAACGGCAAGCGGCGCCCCGCCAGGACATGGCAGTCCGGCGTATCGCAACAGCGGTTGACGCCCATGGCCCGCCACTCAGCTAGGCACAAGCTGAATGGCCAAGAGCACAAATATGGGTTTGGCGCCGGAAACCGGCGTCCGGAATCTTCATCACACGACGTGTCTCTCGATTCGCGTCGACGAAGTAGACAGGCAGCACGATCCCATCCACGACGCCGGCCCTCCGAACCAATGCGAGCGCCCGCTTTCGATAGCGATCTGCTGCCTCGTATGGCCCGTATTAGTATCGACAGGCGCATCGCCGCGCCCGGTCGTTTCGGCTCATTATCGCCATACTGTATGATCACAGTGACAGCAACTTTAGTGCACAGGCGTTGCCTGTTGAGGCAACATGCTTATGGATCAATCGTTCCAGGTCAATTTGAGCCGCCTGCGATATTTCCAGGCCATTCTCGAACACGGGTCGATCCGCTCCGCCGCCGAACGGCTGAACACCGCGCCGTCCGTGGTCAGCCGGCAATTGCACCTGCTCGAAAGCGAAATCGGCGCACCGCTGTTCGACCGCCGGCACCACGGCATGATCGCGACTGAAGCAGCCGATCTGCTGCTTGAATATGCACATGCATACAGAATCGGACTAGAGCAATTCCACGAATCGTTGCATGGCGAATTGCGCGGCCGCATTGAAATCGCACTGACGATCGGCTATGTCGAAAGTCTGATGGATTCGGTCGTCGCCGATTTCCTGAACCGGCACCCGCACGTATCGATCGAGTTGAACGTGCGCACGGCAAACAGCGTGGTGGACGACGTGCTGCGCAAGCGCGCCCATATCGGGCTCACGTACAACCCGTCGCTGCCGCCGGGCATTCGCGAATGTCTGAGCGTGTCGCACCCGACCTTTCTTGCCGTCGCCCCCGACCATCCGCTCACGCGCCACAACGGGCCGCTCGAGATGCGCGACGCCGTCCGCTACCCGCTCGCGATGATGCCCGCGCCGCATTTCGGTGTCGGCCAGATTGTCTATACCGTCGCGCATGCGGAAAACATTCCGCTCGCGCCGCGATTCGTCACGAACTCCCCGGCCGCATTGCGGCGCTTCGTCCGTTCAGGCGACGGCGTCGCGTTCCTGACGCATCTGCTGATTGCCGACGATCTCGACGAGGGCAAGATCATCGCGCTGCGCATGCGCAATCCGCTGTTCAATTCACCATGCGGAAAAGTGATCGTGCATGGTGAGCGCCCACTACCGCGCGCGGCAGCCGAGATCCTGACGCACATTCAACGCGACTTGCCGTCATTCAAACAGTAGCCGCGCACCGCATGCGTCGTTCCCGCCGTCATCGAGATCAGCGAACGCGCTGCTGAGCGCAAGCCTGCCCCGCAGAGCGCTTAGCAGTGCCACCCCGTCGCGACGCTCTCGCGGCACATCAACGGCACATCCATATCAGCGTGGGCAACGGCCGGACTTCGTCGATCGCCAATGGAGCGTCCTCAGTGGACACAACGCGTTGCGCTGCCCCGGCACGCTTGCGTGAGCCCGGCGCCAACGCCTCGCGACCAGCGTGCGCACGCCGGGCGCACGCTGCCCAATCCGGCCGCACGGATATTCGGCAAACGTCATATGCATATGAATGGAAAGCCAGTGTGCGGCACAACGTTCCCGGCAAAGGGCAGGCGCGTTGCCGCCGCGCTTGCCGTTGCCGTTGTCGAGGCCAACACAACGCCACGCACGTAATTACCCTAGTTGATGATTACATCAATCAATGTCACATTTTTCGAAGGCGCATGCCGATCGGCGCCGTCTTCTTCCCTCCGACACGCGAGCGTCCCATGACACGACAACGGATAGAAATCTCCGCGGAATTCGATGCGCCGGTTCAGCACGTCTTCCGCTTCTTCAGCGAACACGAGAATCTGGCCTCGCTGTTCAAGCCGGCAAGTGTGCGCCGGATCAGCGATGGCGAAGCGGCCCGCAACGGCGTGGGCTCCGCTCGCGAAATGCGCGTGCCGGGCGCGCCGCCGTTCGTCGAAACCGTCACCGATTATCAGGAAAATCGACTGATCGAGTATCGAATCACGCGCGGCAGCCCATTGCGCGACCATCTCGGCGTGATGCGATTCGTGCCGATCGACGATCAGCGCACGTATTTTCACTATGTGATCACATTCGGCGGCAAGGTGCCGTTCGTCGCGCCGATCATTCGGCACGTTCTCGAAAAAAGCGTCCGCCGGGGCATCGCGCAAGCACGAACCCGCTATCTGCACGCATAAAGCGCAAGCGAATCGTCCGGCATTGCGCCGCCGCTCCTGGTCATGCGGCGCAGACCGGCCTATGCTGAACTGAAGCCGTTGCGCCACGCCATCGCGCAGCGCACGCCCGTTTTACCGCCAGATCCCGATCCGCCAGGAGATCCCTTTCGATGCTGTACGCGTGGCTCGAAATGCAACGCGAATTCGCCCGCACATGCCAGCCCTGGGCGGGCGCCGCGCAGCGCGCGGGCTGGCCGACCTGGGGGCCGATGGCCCGCGCCGCCGATGCCATTGCCGCGCCACCGCCGTTCGGGATCGATGCGCTCGTCTCCGGCCACGCCGGAATCGCCATTGCGGTACAGGAGCGGATCGTCGACCACACGCCGTTCTGCACGCTGCGCCAGTTCGTGCGCCAAACCGCCGGCACGACAGCCGCCCGCGCGCCGATCCTGCTCTGCACGCCGCTTGCCGGACATCATGCCGTCATGTTTCGTGAAACGGTCGAGATGCTGCTGGCCGCACACGATGTCTACATCACCGACTGGCACAACGCGCGCGACGTCCCGCCCGAGGCCGGCGCATTCAGCCTCGACGACTATGTGCACACGCTCGAACGCTTCATCGTCGCCGCGCAAACGCAAGCGCACGAGCTGCATGTGATGGCGGTCTGCCAGGCGACCGTACCCGCGCTCGCGGCCGCCGCGCTGCTCGCCGCGCGCGGCATCCACTTGGCAAGCATCACCCTGCTTGGCGGCCCGATCGACACGCGAGAGCACCCCACCCCCATCGATCGCTTCGCGCTCAGCCATGATCTCGATTGGTTCCGCCGCACCGTGATCGACACGGTGCCGCCGCCATATGCAGGCGCGGGACGGCGCGTGTATCCGGGCTTCATCCAGCATGCGGCGATTGTCGCCGCGCATCCGCACCGGCGCATCGCACTCGAAAGCCGCTACTGGGCAGCGTGGCTGACGGGCGATCTGGCCGGCGCGGCATGCTGCATGCGCGAAATGAACGAATACGGCGCAGTGCTCGACATGACCGAGCGCTATTTTCTCGACACGATCCGTGTGATCTTTCACGAGCGGCTGCTCGCCGACGGGCGCTGGTCGGTGGGCGGGCGGCGCGTCGAGCCGCGGCAGCTCACGCGCACGCCGCTCTGCACGGTCGAAGGCACCCTCGACGACGTCGCGGGCCCCGGCCAAACCCACGCTGCACAACGCCTGTGCGATGCATTGCCCGAGGCCGCGCGCGAGCGCATCACCGCACCGGACTGCGATCACTACGATCTGTTCGTCGGGCCGCGCTGGCAGCAGTCGATCTATCCGGCGCTGGACGCGTTTTGGGCGCGCGTCGAAACGGCCCATGCGCGCGGCGCGCTCCATTGATCGTCCCGATCGCCACGCGCTTTGCCTCTCTTCCCGTGCGACGGTGTTCGAATCGACTGGCGGCGGTAACGCACACCAGCGGGCGCACGAGCGTAGCGCACGCGCACGCGCGGCGCACGCCTTACTGCACGCGCCTCACCGCGCGCCGGCGGCGTCGGTCCGCCGGCCGAGTGGGCCGACACCACCGATAAGCCGCGTCAGCCCTCTCAATTGCCCCCCGGCGCGCTCGCGGCAGGCGCATCGGGCGTCGGCGTCGGCGAAATCGGTTCTTCGCCGCTCGGCAGACCGCGCGCCGCATCGGCGGCCGGGTGCGGCGCGGGCAGCAGCTGGGCTTCCCCAGTCGAAGAAGCGAGCGGCACTGCCGGCGTAACGACCGATGCCGCGTTCGCCGCCGACGCGGGTACGCCCGCGCCGCTCGCCAACGCCGCAGCGGACGCGGCGGACGGCATGGCTTCAGACGCAGCCGCCGGCGCCAGTTCCGGCTCAGGCTCCGCCCCTTCAGCCGCCAGCGCGCGCGCGGGCGGCGGCGCGGGCAGCGGCGCCTCCTCGTTGCGCGGCTGCGCTTTGTCGAACAGATAGCGATACCAATCGCGCAGCTTGTCGCGGAACGTCTCGAACGCGCTGGGCTGCGCCTGCGTGGCAAAGCGTTCGCGCGCATCGATGATCCGCGCGCGCAGCGCGCGCTGATAGAACTCGCCGACGATCGGCAGCGCGCTGCGCGCCCCCTGCCCCCAATCGCTGCCGAGCGTCACGCGGCCGTCGTCGAAACCGACCCACGCGCCCGCGACCATCTGCGGCTGCATCAGGATGAACCAGCCGTCGGTATCGCCTTGCGTCGTGCCGGTCTTGCCCGCGACATCCGCACGAATCCCGAAGCGCGTGCGGATTGCCGAGCCGGTACCGCGCGCGATCACACCGCGCATCACGTCGATCAGCGTGCGCGCGGCCGACGCGTCGAGCGCGCGTTCGGGCGACGCGCTCGCGAACTCGGCAAGCACGTTGCCGTGGCGATCCTCGATGCGCGTGACCATTCGCGGCTCGACATATTCGCCGACGTTCGCGATCGTCGCATACGCAGACACCATTTCCTTCAACGTGACGGGGCTCGTGCCGAGCGCGAGCGACGGCACGGCTTCGAGCGCGCTGTCGCGCACGCCCATCGCGCGCGCGAGCCGCGCGACCTTTGCCGGACCTACTTTCATCATCAGTTGCGCGGTGATCCGGTTGCGCGAATACGCGATCGCGTCGCGCAGCGTCATCGGCTTGCCCGTGGGCGGCGCGTCGTCGTCCGGCCGCCAGATCTCGCCGCCCTTCAAAGGAATCTCGACGGGCTGATCGACGAACGTGTCGTCGGGCGTCGCGCCCGCCGCGAACGCCGCACCGTAGACGAACGGCTTGAACGTCGAGCCCGGCTGCCGCCGCGCCTGCTGCACATGATCGAACGGCTCGGACGCGAAATCGCGGCTGCCGACCCACGCGGCGATCTGCCCGTTGCGCGGATCGATCGCGACGAAGCCGGCCTGCACGTCGGCCTTTGCGCGGCACAGCGCGCGCGTGAACGCGCGGTCCGCGAGCAGATGCTTGAGCGCGGCTTCGTCGGTCGCGCCACCGTCCAGCGCCGCGCGGAATTCCGGCGTCTCGCGCGCGAACGCACGGAACAACGGGCTGCCGCTCGCGCAGCCGCTGCCGGCGTTCCACATGCCGTTCGCGATCCGCTGCAACTGGCTGGTCTGCCGCGCGAGCGCCTGCGTCGCGTAAGCCTGCAGCCGCGAATCGATCGTCGTGCGCACGACGAGGCCGTCCGAGTAGATGTTGTAGTCGTTGCGGTCGGCCCATGCGATCAGCCATTTGCGCAACTGCTGCGCGAAATGCGGCGCGGGGCCGGGCGGCTCTTTTTGCCGCTCGAAGTCGATGCGCAGCGGCCTCTTCGCCAGCGACGCATACGCGGCCGGCGACAGCTTTCCGTACTTCACCATCTGCGCCAGCACCGTGTTGCGCCGCGCGAGCGCGCGCTCGGGGTTGAGCACCGGGTTGTAATAGCTGTTGCCTTTGAGCATGCCGACGAGCGTCGCGGCGTCGAGCGCGTCGAGCTGGTCCGCCGATTTGTCGAAGTACGTGCGCGCCGCCATCTCGACGCCATAGGCGTTGTACAGGAACGGCACCGTGTTCAGATAGGTCTCGAGGATCTGCTCCTTGCTATAGACCGCCTCGATTTTCAGCGCGGTGATCGCTTCCTTCAGCTTGCGCGTAAGCGTCGGCGCGCGGCCGATCTCGTCCGGATACAGATTGCGCGCAAGCTGCTGAGTGATCGTCGAGCCGCCTTGGCGATCGCCGGAGAACGTGCGCAGCGCGGCGCCCGCCGTGCGCCGCCAGTCGAGGCCGTGATGCTGGTAGAAGCGGTGATCCTCGGTGGCGATCAGCGCGTCGACCACTTTCGGCGAAATGCCCGGCAACGGCACCCATTCGCGGTTCGACGGCTTGAATTCCGCGAGCAGCTTGCCGTCGGCGGACAGGATCTGCGCGGGCGCGTCCACGCGCGCCTTGCGGATGTCGCCGATGCCCGGCGTGAACGGAATCAGCGCAAGCACGTACAGCACGAAAAGCGCCGGAACGGCGGCGACGGCCAGCACGACGCCGCGCCGCGTGGGATGGCGCAGACGCACCAGCATGGCGGCGGCAAGCGGCTTGGCCGCGGCAGACCGGGCCGCAAAACGGCCGGCAAGAGACGAGAAAATTCGGCGGTTCACGCAGCGGGGCGAACGAATGAGAAAGCGTGAATCGTACCAAACGCGAAACGGCGCGCCGCGCGTCACCGTGGCCGATGAGCCACGCGATCGCGCCGTTCGATCGCGTGATCGGGCCACGCATGCAAAACATCAATCCGCCGAGATGCAATCACCGCGTCCGGCCTCGGCATAGTCAACGAACATCCCGGTATTTCACCGCCTGAGGGTTCCAACGCATTTTCTGCGAGCACCACCCCGCGTCAGCGATCGGGCGGCGGACGTCGGGGATGCTCGCGCGGCTCGCTTCGACACCATCATGGCTTCCCATCAGCATTCGGCCGCTCGATCGCAAAATCATCAAGACAATGATCGATGCCCTACCAAACGCACAAACCTTTGAAACGCACTTGAACGCTGTCTTATAGTTATTTGCGACGAGGCTTCGCACAAAGGAAGCCGGATTAACAGCCACCAGGAGACAACCATGCGCTTAGCCCGCATAAAAAATACTGCCGGTGCATGGTCGACGGTGCTGACCATCGGCCTATGCGGTGTTGTCAGCGTGTCCTGCGCAACACCGCCATCTGCCGCCGCGCCGGGCCAAACCGCGCATGTCGCGGCGCCGATGGGCTGGTCATCGTGGAACAGCCTCGAGGAGAACGTCAGCTTCGACACGATCAAGGCTCAAGCGGACGGCATGGTCAGGCTGAACCGCGCGATCGAATCCGGCGCGAAATACGAGTACGTGAACATCGACGAGGGCTGGTGGACGTCCGGACAGCGCGACGCGAATGGTAATTTCATCGTCGATACGCGGCAATGGCCGGGCGGCATGCGGGCAATCGCGCAATACATTCACAGCCAGGGCCTGAAGGCCGGTATCTATATCGACGCCGGTCCGCTCGGCTGCGGCTTTCGCCGCGACGGCACGCGATTTGTCGGCAGCGACGTCGCACACTATCGAACCGATTTCCTGCAGTTCGCGCAATGGGGCTTCGATTTCGTGAAGGTCGATTTCTGCGGCGGCCGCGACGCCGGCTACGATCCGCAGCAGGCATACACGGCAATTGCCGCCGCGATCGACGACGCCTACGCGAAAACCGGCCAGCGGCTCATGCTCAGCATCTGCGACTGGGGGACGATCGGCAGCGACCGCGCATTTCCCGACTACAACCGGGGCCCTTGGGACTGGGCGCCCGGCGTCGGCCGAATGTGGCGCACCACCGACGACATCTACAAACACGACATCGGCGCGACGCAATTCGCCCGCGTGATCCGCAATTTCAACGGCAACGATTGGCCCGAGGCGCAGCACACCGGCTACTACAACGATCCCGACATGATGATCGCCGGCATGGGCATGTCGGCCCCGCAAGATCGCGCGCACGTGAGCCTGTGGGCGATCGCCGGCGCGCCGCTGATTCTCGGCAACGATCTGTCGAAGCCGCTCGCCGCCGATACGCTGGGCCTGCTGACCAACCCCGAAGTCATCGCAATCGATCAGGATCCGCTCGGGCTGCAAGGGCTGAAGGTCGCACAATCCCGCGACGGCACGCGGCAGGTGTGGGCGAAGCTGCTGGCGGGCAACGGGCAGCGCGCGGTCGTCCTGTTCAACAACTCGAACACCGATGCGCCGATGACGTTCACCTGGACGCAGCTCGGCCTCGCGCCCGCCGAGCGCGCCACAGTGCGCGACGTATGGGCGCGCCAGGATCTCGGCGTCGCGACGCAGTCGTACACCGTACCGCTCGTGCCGGCCGGCGGCGCGGTCATGCTGCGTGTCGATGAGCGCGACGCCACAGAGGAATCCAAGCGGCTGGATGCATTCGGCGGCGGCATCGATGAATCGCGCATGCACTGCAACTCATGCGACGGCGGCGAAGACAGCGACGACGGCGAGGACAACGCATCGCAGCGGCACAGGCATGCCACGATCCGCGCGCACGTCAAATCTCACACCACGGGCGGCTATATCGAAATCGCCTATGCAAATCCGCACAATGAAACGCGGTACGCGCAGCTCGCCGTCAACGGCGGCACTCCGACGACACTCGCGTTCGAGCCGACCTCGGGCGCGGCGCGCACCGGCGCCGTCATCGTCTATGCGGGCCTGAAGCCGGGGATGAATCAGATCGCGTTATCGAATGTCGACACGACGAAACCCATGCCCGGCATCCGCTCGGTCGCGTCGGTCGCCGGTCCGGTTCGCCTGCCCACGGCCCGCCCGGCCTACGAGGCCGTCGCACACGCGAACACGCTTGCGGGCGCGGCCCGCGTGCAAGTGTGCGCGGGATGCGCAAGCGGACAGGCCGTCGGACAACTCGGCAACGGCGGGACGCTGACGATCAATCGGCTCGCGGTGCCGGCTGATGGCGCTTATAGCGTACAGATCGTTTTCGTAAACGGAGACAGCGTCGACCGTGTCGCGCAAATCAGCTTCAACGGCGCCGCGCCCGTGCCCGTCACGTTCCCGACCACGGGCAATTGGGCCACGCCGTCGACGCTCACCGTCCACGGCGTGTTGCGCGCGGGCCGCGCCAACACGCTGACGTTCTCGAATCCGTCCGCGCCCGCGCCCGCCATCAATGGCATCGACATATCGGCGCCGCAGTAAAGGCGGCGGCAGAGCCTGATCAAGCCTTCGCGGGCTTGATCAGGCTCTCGCAAGCGCCGACTTGCGGATCGCCGGCCGGCAGCTTGCCGCACACGCCCTCGAACTGCTTGACGACCGCCTGCACCGTCGCCTCGTGCGCGCCGCCCTGATGCCAGCGTACCAACTGCGTAACGAGCCGCGTCAACGCGCGCTTGTTCGCGCCGTAGAACGCATTGCGCGTCTGGCCCGCCTGCGTCAGCACGTCGTTGGCAATCTGCCTGATGCGCGCCGCATCGTCCGGTGCGAGATCGACGGCATTCGCGAAATAGGCAGCGCCCCAACGCAGCCGCGTCGCCGGACCGCTCGCCGCATCGTAGGCCTTGCGATACCAGTCGAGCGCGGCGGCCTTGTCGCCACGCGCCTTCGCGTTGGCCGCCAGCCCCGACATGAAGAAGTACGGCGTCGGCGAACGGGGCAGTTCCGCCTTGAGCAGCGCGTCGGCGGCGTCGAACTGGCGGGCGTCGGTCAGCGTCGCGGCCGCTTCGCTGACGACCGCCTGCCGCGCATAAACATTCGTCGATTCGCCAACGGCCGCCGAAGTCTGCCGCCGCACTGCATCGGCAAGCGCGGCGGGCAGCGGCGCGCCCGGTTTCGCGTCGAGCCGCGCGAGCAGCACGCGACCATGCAGCGCCATGGTCCGGTCGATTGCCGCAAGCGACTTATCCGTCGACAGCCGCGCGAGCGCCGCATCGAACTGCTTCGCGAGCGCCGCGCGCTTGCCCGCGTCGTCACCGGCGAGGTATTTGACGACGTCGTCCGGCGCGGCGATCAACACGTCGTAATCGCTGCGCGCGAGCTTCGGGTCGCCCAGCGCATCGCGTACCGCGTTCGCGCCCGCCGCCTTGTCGATGTCGCCTTGCTGCGGCGGTTCGCCCGTTGCCGCCGACACCACCGATTTCAATTCCAGCCGCAGCGCTTCAGCGCTCGCGCGGTCCGCGCGCGCGTGCCGCGCGAGCGTTTGCAGCGTCGTTGCGACGCGCTCGGGCGGCACCGGCAGATCGCCGTCGGTATCCCACGAGTAATCGGCCAGCACCCGCCATTCGTCGGGCGACACATGCGCGCCGTCCTTCAGCGCGGCGGCAAGCGTTTGCTTGAACGGATGCGCGGCGTTCAGCCCGATCGACAACGCCTGCATGTAACGGTCGAGATCGACTTCGCCCGGCAGCCGCGTGACTTCGGTGCCGTCGGGCCGGAACAGGATCATCGTCGGATAGCCGCGCACCTTGAAGCGCTCGCCGATCTTCTGCGCGTTCTCGCTATCGCCGTCAAGATAAACCGGCACGAAGAACGCCGAGCGCGCCTTGAACGCCTGCTGGCTGAAAATCGTCGATTTCACCTGGTTGCACGACGGGCACCACACCGCGCCCCAATAGAGAAACAACGGCTTGTTCGTGCGTTTGGCTTGCGCGAACGCCGCATCGACATCGCCTTGCTGCCACGCGATGCCGGGCGGCAGATGCTCGGGGGCGTGCGGCGCGTCGGCCGCGAAACACGCGCTTGCGGCGGCCAGGAGCAGCGACGCGGTCAGCTTTCCAATCGCAGTTTTCATCGATGAGCGTCCTGTTTGTGATGATGAGTGGATTCACGCGTGCGCCGCGACAGCGCAACGCGCCCGACTGTTCCTCGTCGCGAGCCGCCGCGCGGCGTGGCCGCGAGAGGAAGGTATTTCATGCGGCCGCGCGCCGGGCTGCCGCAGGCGCGCGAAACGCCCCGGCGCAAGCAGCGGACGCCGGGCGATTCAGTCCGGCTTAAAACTTGTGCCGGATGCCGACGATCGCGAGTTCCTGCGTATCGGTGCCGGAATTCGCGCCATACGAGCCAACCGACGCCTGCGCGTCGATCACCGCGCCATTCGCGCCGATCGTCCTGCCGCTCGCCTTCTGGTAGCCGAACAGCGCGTACAGATCGGTGCGCTTGGACAGCGCGTAATCGGCGCCCAGATTCACCTGATGATAATGCGCGGAAGCCGGTCCTGTCAGCGACGTATAGCTGTAGCCGACGCCGGTGGTCAATGCCGGCGTGAACCGGTAGTTGAAGAATCCCGAGCCGCTGTTGAATTTCGCGGTACTGCCGAACGCCGACAGCGAATCGCGGCCGTATTGCGTGTTCGAGTAAGCGAGGCCGAACGTCGCCGCGCCGAGTACGTATTGGCCGGCAGCGCGCACGCTCTTGATCGACTTCGCGCTCGCGAAGCCCTGGTTGATCACGGTGTTGAACAGCGTGTCCGAGCTGCCCGTCCACGTGCGCACGCCGTTGTTCGCGCTCGTGCCGCCGTCCGCGTACAAATAGCCCGCGCCGAGCGATAGCGGGCCGTTCGTGTACGCCGCCGCGAAACTGTACGTGCGGCCGCTGCCGGTCGCTCCCGCGACGCCGCCGAAGCCGTACAGCGCCTCGAACTGCAGGCCCGACCACAGCGGGCTCACGTACTTCACCGAGTTGCTCACGCGCAGGCTGTTGTCGTAGTTGTCGAGGTCGCCCGGCGTCGCGAACACGCCGCCGAAATAATTGTCCTCGGTGAGCCCTTGCACGAGATCGACGACCGGATCGTACTGGCGGCCAAGCGTCACCGTGCCCCACGTGCTGCTCGTCAACCCGACGATCGCCTTGCGCCCGAACTCGCGGTTACCGCTTTGCACACCGTTGCCGATGTTGAAGCCGTTTTCCAGTTGAAACACCGCCGCGAGGCCGCCGCCTAAATCTTCGCTGCCTTTCAGCCCCCAGCGGCTGCCCGACAGATTGCCGCTGCTGAATTTCACGAGCGTCGACTGGTTGCGGCCATTCGCGTCCTGCGCATTGTGCACATAGGCGATGCCGGCATCGACGATCCCGTACAGCGTGACGCTGCTTTGCGCGTGCGCGGCGGCCGGCAAAAGGAGGCCGGCGGGCAGCGCGAGCGCTGCCGCGAGTTGCTTGGTTCGCTTCATTTGATTGTCCTCGTCCGTAGGCGTGTTTTTAAAATCCGGAAACGATACGGGACAACGAACGCGATGGGAAACCAATTAATTCTGCGATGTTTATGAAGCGAATGTCCGGCACGCGGAGTCGGGTAAGCGCGAGCGGCGCCGCGCGGCGCCCGGCACCCACGGCGTGCCGCACGCCGTCGCATACCGCTTCACGCATCGAGTGGAGGAATATTCGACCGCTCGACATAGCGCGGCTCCTGACGCCACTGCGTGGCCTGCTCGAACGCATAGCCTAGGGCGAGCAAACGCGCCTCGCTCCACGGCGCACCGACGAACGACAAACCAACCGGCAATCCGCGCACGAGGCCGGCCGGCACCGTCAGATGCGGAAAACCCGCGACTGCGGCGGGCGTCGAGAAATCGCCGCCGCCGCTATCGCCGTTGACAAGATCGGTCAGCCACGCCGTACCGCCCGTCGGCGCGACGATCGCATCGAGCCGATGCTTGCGCAACACGCGCGCGAGCCCGTCGGCGCGTGCGCGGCGGCCGCAACGAATCAGCGCGCGACGATAAGCGGCGCTGTCGAGGCCGCCTGCGGCCTGCGCGCGAATCAGCGTTTCCTGGCCGAAGTACGACATCTCCTTCGCGCGATGCGCATCGTTGAACGCGATCACGTCGGCAAGCGTGCGCACCAGCGCATCAGGCGCGAACGCGCGCAGCCATAGCGGCAGATCGTGTTTGAACTCGCAAAGCAACACGGTCAGCTCGTCGTCCTGATAGTCGACCTTCTTCAGATCGACCGGATCGACGACCACCGCGCCCAACTTCACCAGCTCGGCAATCGCACGCTCGATCTGCGTATCGACTTCGTCATGCCCGGTGAAATACTCACGTGCGACGCCGATGCGCGCGCCGCGCAGGGCATCCGGATCGAGCGCGCCCACATAGTCGGCAGGCGGCGGCGCATTCGCCGTCGCGGAATCGTTCGCGTCGCTGCCGGCAAGCGCGGTGAGCAATAGCGCGGCGTCGCGGACCGTGCGCGTGATCGGCCCGGCCGTATCCTGCGTATGCGACAGCGGCACGATTCCGTCGCGGCTCACGCGCCCGAGCGTCGGCTTCAGGCCGACGCAGCCGTTGATCGACGCCGGCGATACGATCGAGCCGTCGGTCTCGGTGCCGACTGCCATCGGCACGAGGCCGGCCGCGACCGCAGCGGCCGAACCCGAACTCGAGCCGCTCGTGCTCCGGTCGAGTGCGTAAGGATTGCGTGTCAGGCCGCCGCGGCCGCTCCAGCCGCTGGTGGAGCGCGTCGAGCGGAAGTTCGCCCATTCGCTCAGATTGGTTTTTGCGACGATCACCGCGCCCGCGCGACGCAACCGCGCGACGAGTTGCGCGTCGCGCGCCGCACGCACGCCGTCGAGCGCGAGCGAGCCGGCGGTGGTCGCCATCCGGTCGCCTGTCGCGATATTGTCCTTCAGCGCGACGGCGACGCCGTGCAGCGGGCCGCGCACCGTGCCGGCGGCCCGCTCGGCGTCGAGCGTTCGCGCGATTGCTTCGGCGTCGGGATTCAGTTCGATGATCGCGTTCACGCACGGGCCATCGCGGTCGATACGCGCGATGCGCTCGAGCGCATCGCGCACCGACTGGGTCGCGCTCGCCGCCGCGCCAGATGCGCAAGCGGCGGGAGTACGGTCAGGCGGCGCTGAAATCGCGGCATGCGCGCTATCGAAAGCGTGCGGCATCGCAGTCAGCGCGCCGAGCGTGTGGAGAAAGTGACGTCGTTTCATATGGAGCGTTCCGTCTTCAGTTGAGCCGTAGCACGGGCAAACGAGCGGTTCAGGAGGTCGTCGCCCGCATGGCGCGAGCCGCGCCGAGAGGGCCGCGTCGCATCGGCTGGCATGCATCCTCCGAGCACCAGAGTCTGACGGCGTCTGTCGCCGCGACGGTTTGCACCAACCTCGAGAGTGAACTTCGGCGCCGAATCGCGATCCGTACATCTCGCGTTGGCGTTGGCGTTGGCGTTGGCGTTGGCGTTGGCGTTGGCGTTGGCGTTGGCGTTGGCGTTGGCGTTGGCGTTGGCGTTGGCGTTGGCGCGACGGCCAAGCCCGTTGCATCCTGCGCGAAATCGTCTCCCGTTCATCCAGGTCATTATCGTCTTAAGGATTCAATGAAGAAAGTCATCTCCGGTATCGCACTTGTCGCCGTCGTCGGCTGGCTCGCCGCAACGACCACTGTGCTGCACGCGCCGAGCGAGCGCCCTTGCACCGATGCGTGGTTCGACCAAGTCGACCAGCAGCTCGCGATCACCGACGACGCCGGGCACGGCCCCGATCCGGGCAGCAGCGAATGGCTGAGCGCGACCGAGCGCCGCATGCAACTGCCGGCAAACGATCAATTGACCACGCAGGCGCGCTGCGACGCGATCCAGCATGCGCTTGCCAGCCGCACGACGATCGTCAACCGGCATCTCGGCATGAAATTCACGCTTTGACCGGGCGGCCGCGCGCTCGGCGTAGCCAAGCCCGCTGCGCCAGGCCAAGCGCGCGACGCGCAAGCCGCAGCACGTGCCGTGCGTCAATCGTTCGCCGTCACGCCGCGTCCGCGCGGCTCGGCCGGCTGAACCGCCGCATCCGGCCCGCCGGCGCACGTGCCGGCGGCCTGCGTCCCGCGCCGCCTGAGCGATGCGATCACGTAAAACGCGGCCGGCGCGAAGACAAGCCCAAACACCGTCGCCGCCAACACCCCGCCGAACGCGCCCGTGCCAATCGAGCGCCGGCTCTCGGCACCCGCCCCCGTCGCGATCACGAGCGGCACGACGCCCAGCAAAAACGCCATCGACGTCATCACGATCGGCCGGAAACGCGCCGTGGCCGCATCGAGCACCGCATCGCGCAGCGGCATGCCGCGCGCGTGGAGATCGCGCGCGAACTGCACGATCAGGATCGCGTTCTTCGCCGACAATCCGATCACCGTGATCATCCCGACCTTGAAATACACGTCGTTCGGCATGCCGCGCGCCAGCGCAGCCGCAATCGCGCCGATCGCGCCGAGCGGCACGATCGCCAGCACCGACAGCGGAATCGTCCAGCTCTCGTACAGCGCGGCAAGCGCCATGAACACCGCAAGCACCGACAGGCCGATCAACAGCGGCGTCTGCCGCGCGGCGAGCCGCTCCTCGCGCGCCGCGTCGACCCAGTCGTAGCCGATGCCGGCCGGCAGAGCCGCCGCGAGCCGTTCCATCTCGGCCATCGCCGCACCCGAGCTGTAGCCGTCGGCCGCGCGGCCGTTGATGTCGAGCGACGGATAACCGTTATAGCGGTTCAGCATCACGGGGCCGACTTCCCAATGCGGTGTCGCGATGGCCGACAGCGGCACCATGTCGCCCGTGCGGTTCGGTACCATCAGCTTCATCAGTTGATCGTCGGTGCTGCGCGAACCCGCGTCGGCCTCGATGATCACACGCCGCATCCGGCCCGCCGACGGATAGTCGTCGATATAGTTCGAGCCGAACGTGCCGCCGAGCAAGCCGGAGATCCGCTCGAACGGCACGCCGAGCGCATAGGCCTTCGCGCGATCGATGTCGAGTTCGACGCGCGGCGCGTCGGGCAGGTCCTCCGAGCGGACCGACGCCAGCACCGGGCTCGCCTTCGCCCGCTCGAACAGCTTGGCGCGCGCGGCCTTCAGCGCCGCGAGGCCGACGCCGCCGCGATCCTCCAGCCGGAACGTGAAGCCGTCCGAATGGCCGATGCCCGGCACCGACGGCGGCAGCGACGCCTGCACGTCGCCGTCGAGAATCCGGGCGAACGCGCCGTTCAAACGGTCGCGCAGCGCCATTGCGTCGACGTCGCGCGTGGCCCAGTCCTTCAGTTCGACAAACGCCATTCCGACGTTCTGCCCGCTGCCGGCGAAACTCCAGCCGATCACGCTCGTCACATTCGAAATCGCCGGCTCGCCGTGCAAGATCCGCTCGACGCGCTCGACGATCGCCATCGTGCGCGACTGCGTCGCGCCGGCGGGCAGTTGGATCATCACCTGTAGCTGACCTTGATCCTCGGTCGGCAAAAAGCCGCCCGGCAACGACCAGTACAGCAGCGCGCACACGGCGACGAGCGCCGCATAAACCGCGACCACGACGCCGACGCGCCGCATCGTGCGCACGACGACGCCGCGATAGCCGGCCTCGGCGCGCGCGAAGCCAGCCGCAAAGCGCTGCGCGGCCCACACGCCCACGCCGCGCCGGCGCGCGCCGCCGGCCGGCGTGCGGTGCGGCGCCGGCTTGAGCAGATTCGCGCACAGCGCGGGCGTCAGCGACAGCGCCATGAACGACGACACCAGCATCGACGCGATCATCGCCACCGCGAACTGCCGGTAGATTCCGCCAACGCCGCCTGGAAAGAACGCCATCGGCACGAACACGGCGGTCAGCACCGCAGTCACGCCGACGATCGCACCGCCGATGCGCTGCATCGCGCGGCGCGTCGCCTCGCGCGGCGGCACGCATTCGTCCTCCATCACGCGATGCACGCTTTCGACGACGACGATTGCATCGTCCACCAGAATGCCGATCGCCAGCACGAGCCCGAACATCGTGAACACGTTGATCGACAGCCCGAACAGCCACATCGCGCAGAACGCGCCCATCAGCGTGACCGGGATCACGACGGTCGGCACGAGCGTATAGCGCAACTCGCGCAGAAACAGCCACATCACGCAGAACACCAGCACGATCGCCTCGACGAGCGTGAGCACGACCTCGTCGATCGCGATGCCGACGAAATGCGCGCCGTCGTATGGAATTTCGACCGCGACGCCCGGCGGCAGCGTCTTCGACAATTCGGCGATGCGCGCGCGAATCGCGTTCGACGTCTCGAGCGCGTTGCCGCGCGGGCCAAGCTGGATGCCGACCGTGGCCGCCTGCCTGCCGTTCAGCCGCGACCAGAACGAGTAATCGGAGCGGCCGACCTCCACGCGCGCGACGTCGGCCACATGCACGGCCGAGCCGTCGGGTTTCGATTTCAGCACGATCCGGCCGAACTCGGCCGGCGACACGAGCTGCCCCTTGACGATCACCGAAGCGGTGAGCTGCTGGCCGTTCGCGGCCGGCGCGTCGCCGATCGAGCCCGCCGTCACCGCCGCGTTCTGCGCGGCAACGGCGCCGATCACGTCGTCCGCGCCGAGCCCGTATTCGCGCAGCTTCGACGGATCGAGCCAGATCCGCAGCGCCTCGCCCGAATCCCACAGCTCGGCCGAGCCGACGCCCGGCGCACGCTTGAGTTCGCGCAGCAGGTAGCGGTCCAGATAGTCGCCGAGTTGCGCGGAATTGCGCGAGCCGTCGGTCGACGTCAGCGTGACGAGCATCAGGAACGTGTTCGCCGCCTTGAACACGCCGATGCCTTGCTGAACCACCTGCTGCGGCAGCCGCTGCTCGACCTGCTTCAGGCGGTTCTGCACGTCGACGAGCGCGATATCCGGATTCGCGCCGGGCGCGAACGTCACGTCGATTTCGAGGTTGCCGAGATCGTCGCTGTTCGTCTGGTAATAGAGCAGGTTGTCCGCACCGTCGAGGCTCTCCTCGATGATGCTGCCGACGTCGCTGTCGATCGTCTCCGACGACGCGCCCGGATAGCTCGCGTTGATCACGATGCGCGGCGGCGCGAGGCGCGGATACTGCGCGACGGGAAGCTGCGGAATCGCCAGCACGCCCGCGATGACGATCGCAAACGCGACGATCCACGCGAAAACCGGGCGATCGATGAAAAAAGACGGCATGCGTTGGCAAGTGTCAATGCGACGCGCGCGGCGGCGCGGCCCACGCGCCGGCTGGCCGCTCGCGCGTGCGCTGGGTCAAAGGGATGACGACGCTCGAGCCCCCGATACGACGTGCACGGCGCGCAGAAATTTACCGCGGCCGGCTGCCGTATCGACGGCAAACCGCTCGAAACCGCTGTCGCGGCGCAGATCGGCGAACAATCCTTGCGGGTCGACGTGAAAATGGAGAAACGGCTTGCCTCGCCAGTAGAAGACGCCGCGCGACCGTTCTTTCAGACCGGGCAGCGCGCGAAGCTCGACGAGCAGATCCTCCAACCTGTCCAATGCCGCGGCATCGGCGTGTTTCATTGTTTCTCCCGTCCTTGGCACAACGACGAGTCGAGACGATCGCATCCGCCCCGCGCACAGTCAACGTCCGGCTCGCGCCGCGCCGTTGCGCCGCCCGCCGAGCACCACGCGAAAGGCCGCACGCAACGTATCGCACCGGCACGCCAGGCGCGGTACGGCGACGAATACGCCGCCGCTCGATCGTGCAATCGCACTACGCCGCGCCGCTTGCGTAACCAAATTGGCGATGGAACGCCGACGCTCCGGCCGGCATCCGGTCGCGGTCATCGCGCGCATTACAACGTCAGTTCGAACGAGCGCGCCAGCAGCCCCGGCACCTTCATGCCGCCCGTCTTGCGTTCGTGATACGACTGGTCGTCGAGCAGCAGTTGCGGCGTGGCGCCGAGCTGCTCCAGCTCGCTGCCAAGCAGCCGGTACGCGCTGTCGTCGAAACGCATTGCGTCCACAGGCGCGACGATCTTGCCGCCTTCGACCCAGAACGTCGCGAAGCGCGTCATCCCGGTGATTCGGCAATTGATCCGGTCCGAGAAATTCAGATACCAGAGATTGCCGACATACAGACCCGTGTCGAGCGCGGCGAGCACGTCGGCTTCGGCCAGCGCACCGCCGGCGATCGACAGCGTCTCGGGCATCTCGTCGGCCGGCGCGCCGTTCGGCCGCAGACCGTGCTCGCGCGCGCTGCGCGCACTGACGAGCCGCCCGGCGCTGCGCCCGGCGGCCACGAGCGGCACGCTGTCGCGCTGGTAGCCGTCCGCATTGAACGCGGGCGCGATGCCGAGCGAAAAATCCTCGGTGATCTCGATGCGCGGATCGAACGTCGCATCGCCCACGTGCAGCCGATGCAAATTGCTGCGCGCGGCCGCATGCGCACGCGCGGAAAATCCATCCCAGCTCAGCAACGCGGCAATCTCCTGCACCGCCGCCGGTGCGAAATACGCGCGATAACGCCCGGGCGCGAGCGGCTTCGGCGCGCGGCCGAGCACCGGCAGCCGCGCGGCGGCCTCGGTGAGCTTGTGCACGAACGCGTCGTCGTGCCAATCGTCGCCCGCATAGACGGTTTGGATCGCGCGGCCGCTCGCGTCATACAGCGACCAGCTGAAATTGAAATTCTCGACCTCATGCCAGCCGCGGCTGCCCGCCGTCGACGCAAAGCCGCGCGCGAGCGCGCCGCCCATGTAGAAGCCGACGAAATCAAGCCCGCGCGCGGCCTCGGCAACCGTGCGCGCCAGTGCGTCGGGATCGGGCAGGCGGCCGGTGCGGCGCGTCGAGGTGCGCCACACCGACGTGTCGAACAGCAGATGCGGATCGTCCGGCGCATCGCGCAAGCTCTCGCGCAGCGCCGTCAGCACGCCTGCCAGTTCGCGCAGATCCGTAGCGCCCCCGCTCACCGTTTGCGTGATGGAGCCCTGCCGCGCGCCGTCGACAAGCCGCACAGTCAGCTTGCGTTGCAGCACGCGCCCGGTCTGGCGAATCCTGCCCGCGTTGAAGCGCACGAAATCGGACGTCTCGCCCGCGAACCACAGCAGCACCGTCTCACCCGGCTGCTTCAGCCGCTCGGCCTCATCGGCAAGCTGCGCGAAGTGCGCGTGCCAGTCGATCGCCACGGCCTGCCCCTGTGCAAGGTAATCCGTCATCACGCGCCTCCGAACACGTCGACGTCGGCGAACACGCAGGCGGGCGCCGCGTGGCCGACACGGATGATCTGCGCGGGCTCGCCCTTGCCGCAATACGGCGTGCCGTACACACCGAAGGTGCTCGCGTCGCCGACCGCGCGCAAGCTGCGCCAGAAACTCGCGGAGATGCCGCGATAGTTGGGCCGCTTGACGACCTGCGTCAGCCGGCCGTTCTCGATGAGCTGCCCGAACTCGCAGCCGAACTGGAATTTGTTGCGATGATCGTCGATCGACCACGACGTGTTGGTGCGCATCAGAATGCCCCGCTCGACGCCGGCGATCAACTCGTCGAGCGACTGCGAGCCGGGCTCGACGTTCAGGTTCGCCATCCGGTCGATCGGCGGGCGGTTCCAGCTCGATGCGCGGGCGTTCGCCACGCCCGGCAGCCCCGCGCGCGATTGCGACAGCGCACCGCCGAGCGGCCGCTCGAGCACGCCGTCGCGAATCAGGTATTGCCGCTGCGCGGCAGTACCGTCGTCGTCGAACGCGTAGGACGCCGCCTCGCCCGGCAGCGTCGGATCGAACGTGACGTTCAACAGCGGCGAGCCATACTGGTACGAGCCGAACATCTCCGGCTTGACGAAGCTCCAGCCGGCAAAATTGCGCTCGTCGCCGAGAATCCGGTCGAGTTCGAGCGGATGGCCGATCGATTCGTGAATCTGAAGCATCATCTGATCGGGCATCAGCAGCAGATCGCGCCGCCCGCACGGGCAATTCGGCGCGGCGAGCAGTTGCAGCGCCTCGTCCGCGATCCGTGCACCCGCGCCGTCGAAGCCGTGGCGCGCGAGCACGTCGAGGCCGCCTTGCGCCAGTGTGCCGTAGCCGCTCAACGTGCGTATCTGCGTGTCGCCGTTCGCATGCGCGACGGCGCTCGATTGCGGCATCACATAACGGAAGCGCTGCTCGATCCGCACGCCGTCGCTCGTCAGGTAAAGCTGGTCGGTCTGCGCGAGCAGCACGCCGGCGCTGCGCTCGACGATCCGCGCATCGACGGCAGCCGCCGCGCATTCATGTGCGAGGCGCTCGAGCCATTCGGCGCGGCTTGGCAACGGATCGTCCACGTGCGGCGACGCGTAGTGGCCGCTCGCGTGCGGCCGCGCAAGCTCGCGATGGTCGATCAGCGACAGTGCCGCGCTCGCCTTCGCGCGCGCGGCGGCCACGTCGAGTGCCGCCTGCAAGCCGGCAGCCGACAGATCGGCGGTGGCCGCATAGCCGGCGCCCGCGCCGGACCACGCGATCAGCATCGCGCCGCGATCGCGCACGCTCGCGAGCGGCTGCGCGACGTCGTTGCGGACTTCGTGCTCGTCGATCCGTTCGTCGACGACTCGCAGCGACCAGAAGCTAGCGTCACTACGCAATTGGCGCGCGGTGTGCGCCCAGCTCTCGTCAATCATCTGTCCCCTCTGACCGATCGCGCTACGGCGCCAACATCGACGACGCCAGCAGCGACTGCGTATATGGATGCGACGGCGCATGCAGCACGTCGAGCGTATTGCCTGCCTCGACTACGCGCCCCGCCTTCATCACGATCACGCGATGCGCCATCGCTCGCATCACCGCGAGATCGTGCGTAATGAACAAGTAGCTGAGTTTGTACTTTTTCTGCAGATTCGTCAGCAACGCCAGCACCTGCTGCTGGATCGACACGTCGAGCGCGCTGGTCGGCTCGTCGAGCACGAGCAACTCGGGCTCGACGGCGAGCGCGCGCGCGATCGCGATGCGCTGGCGCTGGCCACCGGAGAATTCGTGCGGATAGCGCAGCATCGATTCGGCCGGCATCCCGACCTCCTCCAGCAGCGCCGCGATCCGCGCACGCCGCGCATCGCGCGCGAGGTCCGGCTTGTGCACCGCCAGCCCCTCGCCGACGATCTGCTCGATGGTCATGCGCGGCGACAGCGAGCCGAACGGGTCCTGGAACACCACCTGCATCCGTGCGTACAGCGCGCGCCGGCCGCGCGCCGTGCGCAGCGATTCGAGCGGCATTCCGTCGATCTCGATGCGCCCGGCCGCCGGCCGCTGCAGGCCGAGCACCGCGGACGCGAGCGTCGATTTGCCCGAACCCGATTCGCCGACGATGCCGATCGTCTCGCCGCGATGCAGCGTCAGCCCGACGTCGTGCACCGCGCGGAACGTGGTCTTGCCGAACAGCGAGCGCAGGCCCTTCGCGGGCGTCCGGTAATCGATCGCGAGGCCCTGCACGTCGACGATGGGGCGCGCGCCGGGCGCAACGGGCTCGATCGCGCGCTTCGGCTCGCTGTCGAGCAGGCGTTGCGTATAAGGATGCTGCGGCGCGTCGAACAGCGCTGCGGTCGTATTGGTTTCGACGAGCACGCCTTTTTCCATCACCGCGACGCGCTGCGCGAAGCGCCGCACCAGGTTCAAATCATGCGTGATCAGCAGCACCGCCATGCCGCGCGCGGCCGCCTCCTGCTCCTGCAGCTCGATCAGCAGATCGACGATCTGCTGGCGGACCGTCACGTCGAGCGCGGTGGTCGGCTCGTCGGCGAGCAGCAGACGCGGCCGGCATGCGAGCGCCATCGCGATCATCGCGCGCTGGCGCTGGCCGCCCGACAACTGGTGCGGAAAACTGTCGATCCGCCGCTCGGGCTCCGGAATGCCGGTGCGGCGCAGCAGCTCGATGCCGCGCTCGCGCGCCGCTGCTTGCCCCAGCCCTTCGTGCAGCCGCAGGCTCTCGGCGATCTGCTTGCCGATCGTGTAGAGCGGGTTGAGCGCCGTCATCGGCTCCTGAAACACCATCGCGATATCCGCGCCGCGAATGCCGCGCATCTGCTGCTCGGTTTTCGCCAGCAGATCCTCGCCGTCGAACAGCATCCGCCCGGCAAGCTTCGCGTCCGCGACGAGCCGCAGGATCGACAGCGCGGTCACGCTCTTGCCCGAGCCGGATTCGCCCACCAGCGCCACGCGCTCGCCCCGTGCGATCGACAAGCTCAGATTGTCGACGGCGAGCTTGTCGCCGAACCATGCGGAAAAACGATCGATTTCAAGCAGCGGCTGAGTCATCGCGGGCCTCCTCCGAATGCCGAGCCGCGCGTGCGCGTATCGAGCGCGTTGCGCAACGCGTCGCCCATGAACGTCAGCAGCAGCAGCGTGACGACCAGCGCCGCGAACGCGGACATCGACAACCACCACGCCTCGAGATTGTTCTTGCCTTCGAGCAGCAGCTCGCCGAGGCTCGGCAACGGCGGCTGCACGCCGAGGCCGAGAAAATCGAGGCTCGCGAGCGACAGGATCGCCGCGCTCATCCGGAACGGCAGGAAGGTGATGACCGGCGTGAGGCTGTTGGGCAGCACGTGCCGCCAGATGATCTGCCAGTTCGTGAGGCCCATCGTGCGCGCCGCCTTGACGTAGTCGAGCGAGCGGTTGCGCAGGAATTCGGCGCGCATGTAGTCGGACAACACCAGCCAGCCGAACATCGACAGCAGGAGAAACAAAAGCCACAGCGACGGCGCGAAGATCGCCGAAAAAATGATCAGCAGATACAGATCCGGCAGCGAGCTCCAGATCTCGATCAGCCGCTGCCCGACCAGGTCGGTGCGCCCGCCGTAGAAGCCTTGCAGCGCTCCCGTCAGCACCCCGATCACGACGCCGGAGAGAGTCAGCGCCAGCGCCATCAACACCGACAACCTGAAGCCGTAGAGCAGCCGCGACACCACGTCGCGGCCGAACTGATCGGTGCCGAGCCAATTGTCGCGCGACGGCGGCGCCGGATACGGACGCGACGCGAAGTAATCGATCGTGTCGTATCGGTAGTGGTTCGGCGGAAAAATCGCGAAATTGCCGCTCGATTCGATCTTCGAGCGGATGTACGGATCGAGATAGTTCGCTTTCGCGGGAAAATCGCCGCCGAACAGCGTCTCGGGGTAGTCCTTCACGATCGGAAAGTAGTAATGGCCTTCGTAGCGCACGACGAGCGGCCGGTCGTTCGACAGCAGATCCGCGCACAGGCTCACCGCGAACAGCGCGGCGAAAATCAGAAAGCTCCAGTAGCCGAGCCGCTGACTACGGAAGCGCAGCCACGTGCGCCGCCATGGCGACGGCGACGCGGGGCAGCCGCGTGCCGGATCAGCGGTCCACGCGGTCGAATTGGATACGGGGGTCGACGAGGACATAGCAGACGTCAGCAATGAGTTTGGTAACGAGGCCGATCAGCGTGAACAGGAACAGCGAGCCGAGCACGACCGGATAGTCTCGGCGGATCACCGAGTCATACGAGAGCTGGCCCATCCCGTTCAGCGAGAACAGCGTTTCGATCAGCAGGTTGCCATTCAGGAACGCGCCGACGAATGCGGCGGGCAGCCCGGTGACGAGCGGGATCGCGGCGTTGCGCAACACGTGCTTCCACAACACGCCGCGCTCGGGCACGCCCTTCGCGCGCGCGGTCAGCACGTACTGGCGGCCGATCTCCTCGAGGAACGTGTTCTTCGTGAGGATCGTGACGATCGCGAAATTGCCGATCACCGCGGCGGTGACGGGCAGCGCGATATGCCACAGATAGTCGAGCACCTTGGCGATTGCGCTCAGCTCGTCGAAGTTATCGGACGTGAGGCCGCGCATCGGGAACAACTGCCAGAACGTGCCGCCGCCGAACAGCATCAGCAGCAGCACGCCGAGCACGAAGCCGGGAATCGCGTAGCCGGTGAGCACGAGCACGCTCGTCACGGTGTCGAAGCGCGAGCCGTTGCGCACGGCCTTCGCAATGCCGAGCGGCACCGACACCAGATAAGTCAGGATCACGGTCCATAAGCCGAGCGTGATCGACACGGGCAAGCGCGAGCGGATCACGTCCCACACGCTTTGGTGCGCGTAATACGACTGGCCGAGATCGAACGTCGCATAGCTCTTGAGCATCAGCCAGTAACGCGTGAGCGGCGGCTTGTCGAAGCCGAACTGCTTCTTGATCTCCGCGAGCTGCTGCGCATCGATGCCCTGGCTGCCGTGGTAGCCGCCGCCGGCGCCGCCCGCTTCGCCGCCGCGCGAGGAGCCGTGGCGCAACTGGGTCATGATCTGCTCGACCGGCCCGCCCGGCACGAATTGCGTGACGACGAACGTGACCGTCACCACGCCGATGAGCGTCGGAACCATCAACAGCAGACGTCTCAGAATATAGGCAAGCATGACGTCGTCCTCGTTATGCGGCGGGTTTCGCCGCTGCCGCGTCGTGCGCGGCGGGCTTCTTCCGATACCAGTAATTGATCACCCAATCCTCGTACTGATAGGAGTTCGGCACAATCTTCGGATGGTCGAACAGGGTCTGATAGCCGATCCGGGCGTTCGGCATGTAGTACTGCGGCACCAGGATGTACAGATTGATCAGCACGCGGTCGAGCGCGTGCATCGCAGTTTTGAGGTCATCGAGCGAGTTCGCGGTGAGCGCGGCGCGGATCAGCGCGTCCACGGCCTGCGAGCGCACGCCGGGGAAATTCTCCGAACCGGGCTGCGTCGCGGCCGCGCTGCCGAAGCGGCGCGTGAGTTCCGTGCCCGGAATCGTCACCGGGTTGTAGATGTAGGTTGTCATGTCGTACTCGAAGTTGGTAAGCCGCTTCTCGTACAACGCACTGTCGATCTCGTGCAGATACGCGTGGATGCCGAGCAGGCCGAGCGCCTGGCAATACGGCAGAATCAGCCGGTCCATGCCGGGCTGGGCGTCCACGATCTCGATGGTCATCGGCGTGCCGTTCGCATCGCGCAGCGCGCCGTCGCGGTAATGCCAGCCGGCCTGCGCGAGCAGGTCACGCGCGAGCTTCAGATTGTTGCGCAGCGAATTCGGCGGCAGCGTCGACGCCTGCTTGACCATCGGCCCGAACACCTCGGGCGGCAGTTCCGCGCGAAACGGCTCGAGCAGCGCCAGCTCTTTGTCGCTGGGCACGCCGGACGCGGCGAACGGGCTCGCTTCCCAGAAGCTGTTGGTGCGCACGTAATCGCCGTAGAACATCATCCGGTTCATCCAGTCGTAGTCGAACGCGAGCGCGAGCGCGCGCCGCACGCGCACGTCCTGGAACATCGGCTTGCGCATGTTGATCAGGAAACCCTGCATCTGCGCGGGGCCGTCCGGAAATTTCGCTTTCTTCAGCAAGCCGTTGCGAAAATTCTTGCCGACGTAGCGCCTTGCCCACTGCGTCGCGCTGTATTCGACAATCACGCTCGTATCGCCCGATTTGAACGACTCCAGCTGCGTGTAATGATCGAGATACAGCTTGAACGCGATGCGCTGAAAGCGGTACATGCCGCGCCGCGTCGGCAGATCAGCCGCCCAGTAATGCGGGTTGCGCACGTAGGTGATCTGCTTGTCGTTCTTGCGTTGCTCGATCAGATAAGGGCCGCTCGCAATCGGCGGCATGGTCGCGATCTGGTCGAACGGCGGCCGCGTGCCGTCGGGCCGCATCCCCCATTTCGGCGAAAACACCGGCAAATCGCCCGCCACCAGCGGCGCGACGCGCTCGGGCCGCTTGAAGTCGAAGCGGATCGTCAGGCGGTCGATCACGCTCGCGCGCTTGATGATCTCGAACTGCGAGTTGAGGATCGGCGAAGCCTGCTTGCTCGTCAGCGTGTCGAACGAATACTTGACGTCGGCAGCGGTGATCGGCTCGCCATTCGAAAAGCGCGCGGCCGGATTGATGTGGAACGTCGCCGACAGACGGTCCGGCGCAACCTGCACGTCGTCCGCGATCAGCGCGTATTCGGACGCGAGTTCGTCCCAACTGCGCTGCATCAGCGTATCGAACATCAGATTCTGGATGTCCGGCGCGGACGCGCCGCGCAGCAGGAACGGATTCAGCGAATCGTAGCTCTGCAGCTCGTTGTAGTTGGTGAAATTCAGTGTGCCGTCGTTCGGCGCATCCGGGTCGGCGTAATCGAAATGCGTAAAGCCAGCCGGATATTTCGGTTCGCCATACTGAGCGATTCCCGCCGCCGCGTGCGCAGGCGGCAACGCGGCCAACGCGGCGCAGAGCGCCACCGCGAGCCGCGCCGCGCAGGCGCGCAGCCGGCCGATGGCCGGCTGGCCGGGCCCTGTCGCGGGCGCGCTCGGCAAGCGCAAGATTGCAAAAGTCATGCTGGGTCTATATCAGCGCGGTGCGAACGGCACACCGCATCGTCAAAGGGTTGCTAGGAATGGGCGGATCACGTCGCATCGCATCACCGGAAAAAGAAGCCGCTCCCAAAGGGGTGTTTAGGGAAGTGGAGCGGCCCGTCGAATGCTGGTCGATGTCAATACGCCCCCATGCACAACGGCATCAGAACTTGTATGTCGCGCCAACCTGCGCGAAGCGGCCGATATACGTGTAGATCGACTGGTCGTAGCCGGATTGACTCAGCGTGCCGTTCGCGAAGATCGGGTCATACGGCGGCGTGCGGTTGAAGAGGTTGTCGATGCCGCCATAGATCGTCCAGTGCTTGAAGCCCGTGTACGTCACCATCAGGTTGAACTGGCTGTACGAGCCCACCTTGCTTGGCGCCGGAGCCCGCATCAGGTTTTGCGCATACGGGCCCGTGAACTGCCACGTAAGCGCCGTATCGAAGCCGTGATAGTTCCAATCGAGCGTCGTGTTGCCGCGCCAGCGCGGGAAGCTGCCGCCGAACGGCTGCGAAAGCGTGAAGTTGTTGCCTGCGCCGTCCACTGGCGCCGCGCCCGGCAAGCCCAGCTTGAAGCTCTTCACATACGCCCAATCGCCCGACAGCGTCAGCGTGCCCGCGCCTTTGATAGGAAACGCCTGGCGGAACGTGGTTTCAAAGCCGTTCGTATCCAGATAGCCCAAGTTCTGGTACGGAATCACCTTGTACAGCAGTTGGCCCGTCGCCGGATCGGTGGCGATCTGCGAAGGCGAGCCCTGGCCGATCACGTTATCCACGCGGATCTTGTACCAGTCGAAGCCGACGTCCGTGAAACGGCTCGGCGACACCTCGAAACCGATGTTGAAGTTGCGCGTGCGCTCCGGCTTCAGATTCGGATTGCCGACCGTGATCGACGTATAGTTCTGCCCGGTGTTCGGGTCGACTTGGATGCCGAGCGTCTGCGACTTGCTGTCCTCGACGAACGTCGGCGCGCGAAAGCCGCGGTTGTACGACGTATACATCGTGAGTGCCTTGACCGGCTGATAGCGCAATGCGAAGCGCGGCGAGAACGCGCCGCCGACGTCCGTGTAGTGATCGTAGCGGCCGGCCTGCGTAAACGTCAGATTCTGCACAATCGGCACGATGATCTGATAGTAAACCGCCGCGACGTTGCGTTGGCCGTTCACCGTCTGAAGATCCGGGGAGATCACCGCGCCCGTCAGATATTCCGCGCCCGGCGTCAACACTTCGCTCTGGTGCGTGAACTGCGCGCCGAAGCCGATGCCTACGTCGCCCGCCGGCAAGTGAAACAGATTCGGCGTCGAAACCGTCGCGTCGATGGTGTCGAGCTTCGAGATGCCGAGGTTGTTCGCGTTCTGATACAAGCCGTTGAATGCATTCGGCGTGGCAGCCGGATTCGCGAAATTCAGCGCGCCGTTTTGATAGATGTTATTCAACGCGGCAACGTTGAGCTGGTTCGTGAATACGTTCGACACCGTGCTCTGCGAATGGCTGAGCGCCGCCGACCAGTCCCAATCGCCGTATGGCAGCGTAAACGAGCCTTTTACGCCCGTCGACGCGCGCCAGTAGTTGGCATACGTCTTCTCGGCCACCGCGTTCGGAAACGCATACGTGAGCGGCGTGGCCGCGCCCGTGGTGTTGTACGGATTGGTCACCGGCACGGTCGTGTTGAACGGCGACAACAACTGTGTCTGCGGGTCCCAGACGAGCGCCGAGTTTTGCGGGTTGCCGATGACGTTGCCCCACAGGCCGTTGCTGATCGTCGACCGGTTGTTGCTCTCGAGAAAATCCGCGAACGCCGTCGTCTTGTCGTCGATCTTGAAGTCGGCATGGATCTTCGCGTTCAAACGCTCGGTCATCGGCAGGATCGACATGCTTCGCGCCGTGTTGTACGAACAGATCGTGCCCGGCAATCCTGCCGACAGCGAATTAGGCGCTGCCGGCCCAAGCGCGCCGCCGAACGGGCAGCCGCCGCTCAACGCCCGCGCGCTGCCGTCGGGCATGTTCCAGTACGACGGCGCGAGCAGCGAAAATCCGCCCGGCTTGCCGGTGAAATCCTGGTTGCGCGTCGAATCGCGATCGGCCAGCGTGAAGCCGTTGGCCTTGTAATAGCTGGCCGCCACCGTCACGTTGAAGCGGTCGGCATCCAGATCGCCAAAGCCGCCGAGCACGCCGAATTTCGTCGTGCCGTTGCCGTTGCCGCCATTGATCGCGCTGCCCAAGTTGCCATCGAGCTGCAAGCCGCGGAAATTGCGCTTCGTGATGATATTGACCACGCCGCCGATCGCATCCGAGCCGTATTGCGATACCGCGCCCGTCTTCACGATTTCGATTCGCTCGATATCGTTGAGCGGCAGCGTGTTCAGGTCGAAGAACGAATCGACGCTGTTCGAGAAGAAGGCGAACGGCGCGACGCGCTGGCCGTCGATCATCACGAGCGTGTACTTTTCGGACAGCCCGCGCAGCGCGATGCCGGCCGCACCGGCCGCGAAGTTGCCCGACTGGCCCTCGCTCCAGCTATTGGCCGAGTTCGCCGACGTGTCGCGCAGGAAATCGGCAACCGTCGTCGCGCCGCTGCTCGTGATGTCCTTCGGCGTGATCGTCTGCACTTGCTGGAAGCCGGTCTTGTCCGCGCTGCGGATCAGCGAGCCGGTGACTTCGAAACGTTTGATTTGCGCGACACCGCTCTTGCCGGGCTGGGCCTGGCCAGGCGTGGCGGCTGCCGCAGCGGCAGGGGCCGCGCCCGACGTCGCGGCCGCGCCGGAAGCGGCCTCGGGTGTCGCCGCCGCGGCGGATTCCGCGGGCTCCGGCGCGGCCGGCACGGCCGCCGCCGCGCTTGCCGCAACCGCCGCCTGCGCGAGCGGCGGATTGTGCCCGCCCGCTGCCGGATTCGCCGCCGGCGCCGGCACGCTCTGCGCGAACGCAGGTGCCGCCAATGTGGCCGTCAATGCCAGTTCGGCCCAGACGATCCGTCTGATAGCCAATACCAATGCTCTTTGTTTCATCTTTCCCCTCTTGCTGTCTGGCTGGGAAATCAACGGGTACGCGCGTGGCGCGTGTCCATCCCGCCTGCTTGCCGCCCGGCACGGTGCCGGGCGGCAAGCAGACCGCTCAGAAGGGATGGGCGAAACATGGAGCGGCTCATTGGGGTCGACAGGCCGACGCCCGCATCAGAATCGATACGTCGCGCCGATCTGCGCGAAGCGGCCGATGTACGAATACAGCGACGAGTCATAACCGGTCGAATACGCGCTCATGTACACCGGATCGAACGGCGGCTTGCGATTGAAGATGTTGTCGATCCCCGCGTAGAGCGTCCAGTGCTTGAAGCCGTTGTAGCTGACGAACAGGTTGAACTGGCTATACGACGCCACGCTGTCCTGCATGCCCGGATAATTCCCCGACGGCAGGATCGCCTGGCTGTACGGGCCGATGTAGAGCCAGCTCAGCGTCGCGTTCCACTTCTTGTACGCCCAGTTCAGGTTCGTGCTGCCCTTCCAGCGCGGAAAGCTGCCGCCGAACGGCTCGTTGAGCGAACCGTTGTTGCCCGCGAAGTCTGTCTCCACGCCGCCGATCGGCATCTTGAAATGCCATACATACGCCCAGTCGCCCGACAGCGTGAACGTGCCGATCTTCGTCTGCACCGATTGACGGAACGTCGTCTCGAAGCCGTCCGTATCGAGGTGCGTCAGGTTCTTGTACGGCAGCATCACATACGAGATCGTGCCGCTCGGGCCGCGCACCACCTGAGACGGATCGTTGTTGTTGACGACCGTCTGCACATCGTCCGTGCCGATCACGTTGTCGATATGGATCTTGTACCAATCGAAGCCGATGTCGGTGTTGCGGGCCGGCGAAAGCTGGAAGCCGATGTTGTAGTTCTTCGTGCGCTCCGGCTGCAAGTTCTGATTGCCTGTCGCCACTTCCTGCACGAGACCGTAAGCGCCGGGATTGTTCGGATCGTTCGGATCGATCACGCCTTGCGCGCTGAACGTCCTCGATGCCGTGTTCTCGATCAGCGTCGGCGCGCGGAAGCCGCGGTTATACGACGCGTAAGTCACGAATTCGCGCAACGGCTGGTAACGCAACGCAAAGCGCGGCGAGAACGCACCGCCGAAATCGCTGTAGTGATCATAGCGGCCCGACTGCTGGAATGTCAGGTTCTTGATGATCGGAATGTCGACCTGATAGTAGACCGCGGCAACGTTGCGCTGACCGTTGACCGACTGAAGCGCCGGCGAAATATACGTGCCGTTGGCCCAGCCAGCGCCGGTGCCGATGTATTCGCTTTCGTGCAGGAACTGCGCGCCGAAGCCGAGGCCGACGTCGCCGGCAGGCAGCTTGAACAGGCTCGGCGTCGAAATGGTCGCGTCGATCGCATCGAGCTTCGTGATCGCCTGCGTTTCCGTGCCGCCGTAAAGGCCATCGAGGCCATTGGGCGTGGCCGCCGGATTCGCGAAATCGAATACGCCGTTGCGCACGATGTTCTCGAGTGCAGCGCCGTTGATCAGGTTCGAATAGTGATTCGAAACGGTGTTCTGCGAATGCGTATATGCGACCGACCAATCCCAGTCACCCAGATGCGGTGTCGACAGCGTTCCCTTCAGGCCGGTTGCGGCCCGCCAGAAATTCGAACTCGTATGAACCGCTTGCGCAGCGGGGAACGGATAGTACAGCCGCGTCGGCGCGCCGAACGGGTTGTACGGATTGCTCGCCGGTACGACGTTCGAGATGATGTTCAGGCCGCCCGTGGCCGGATTGTAGGTTTGCGTGCTGCCGCCCAGCCCGCCGATCCCGTTATTCGTGACGGTCGTATTGTTGCTTTCCCACAAATCGGCGAACGCCTGAACCGCGTCGCTGATCTTGAAATCCGCATGGACCTTGGCGCTCAAGCGCTCGGTCCACGGCGACAGCGATGTTGCATACGCCTGGTTCCACTGGCAGGTCGAGCCGCCCGCGCCGAACGTGCGCGCGTTCGCATCGCTCGGCACGACCGATCCGCCGTATGGGCAGGTACTGAGCGGCACACGGCCGACGCCCGGCACCCGCCAGTTGGTCGTCGCCTGGTTCAGCAGGCCGCCGGGATAGTTCGAGAAATCCTGGTTCTGCGTCATGTCGCGGTAGGACTCGAGCGTCCCGGTCGACCGATAGAAACTCAACCCCGCCGTCACATTGAAGCGGTCCGCATTCAGATCGCCAAAGCCGCCGAGAATGCTGAATTTCGTCGTGCCCTGGCCACCGCTGCCTTGCGTCGCCCCGCCGTAGCTGCCATCGAGTTCCAGCCCCTGGAAATTCTTCTTCGTGATGATGTTGACCACGCCCGCGATCGCATCCGAGCCGTACTGCGACACCGCGCCGGTCTTCACGATCTCGATCTTTTCGATGATGTTCAGCGGCAGCGTGTTCAAATCGAAGAACTGATCGGTGCCGTTGACTGCGAACGCATAAGGCGTCACGCGCTGGCCGTCGACCAGAACGAGTGTGTACTTTTCACTCAGCCCGCGCAGCGCGAGACCCGCGCCGCCAGGCGCGAAGCTGTTGGTCGTCCCTTCGCTCCAGCTGCTCGCCGAGTTGGCCGACACGCTGCGCAGATAATCCGTCACGGTCGTATAGCCGCTGTTCTGGATATCTTTCGACGTCACCGTCTGCACCTGATTGAAGCCGACCTTGTCGGAGCTGCGAATCAGCGAGCCCGTCACTTCGAAGCGCTTGATCTGCGCGACGCCGTTCTTGCCGGCTGGCTGCACCGGTTTGTCGGCGGCGGCCGGGCCGGCCGTTGTTGCCGGGCCCGTTGCCGCCGCGCCCGCTGCCGCCGCGCCGCTCGTGCCCGCGCCGGCGGCGGCCGTACCGCTAGCCGTCGCGCCAGCCGCAGCCGCGCCCTGCGCATTCTGTTTCTGCGTCGCCGCGGCCGCCCCGGTGTCGGGTGCCGCCGCCGGTTGATCCTGTGCGAATGCCGGCGCTGCCAACGTCGCAGTCAATGCCAGTTCCGCCCAAACGATCCGCCTGATTGCCAGTGTCAACGTTCTTTGTTTCATTTTCCTCTTACTCTCGTCAGTAAGGCCCCGTACACGCGGCAATCCGCAGGATTCCCGCACCCCCAAACCCGTTGGCGCCCGCGCACGCCTTTTCTGTTGCGCGGGCTTTCGTCACCCGCGAGCGTTCGGTTCATCGGATCCGCGCCATCCGACGACCCGGCCTGCTTTCAAATGCCATGCAAAACACCGGCCTGTAACGCTTTTATAAGGAATCCTTAAATTTATATTCGGTCAACACTGCTTTTCATATATTCCGCCGCCTAGAAAAGCCTCGGCGTGCCTACCCAGACCACCACCGCCTCACTCGCGCCGCCGTTGCGCCACGCGTGCGGGGTGGTCGATTCGTAATGCGCGGCATCGCCCGTCTTCAGCATGAACGCCTTGTCCGCGAGCTTCAGTTCGACGTCGCCGGCCAGCACGTACAGGAACTCCTCGCCCGCATGCGTCGTCATCTCGGAGAACGTCTGCGCCGCCGGCAGTCTGACGAGGATCGCGTCGAGCTGCCGCCCGTCCACCACGTTCGTCAGCCGGGCAAACGCATTCGCCGAATTCGCCAGGCTGAAGTACTGCAACGTCTCGCTACGGCAAATCGATTTCGCCTCGGTCGGCGTATCGACGAAATACTGCATCGTCACGCCGAGCGCCCTCGCGATTCCGACGAGCGACGTGATCGAAGGCGTTGCGCGCCCGCGCTCGACCTGCGACAAAAATGGCTTCGAAATGCCCGCTGCCGCCGACGCCTCGTCGAGCGTGAGCTTGAGCCGCTGGCGCAGCGCTCGTATCTTGTTGCCGATCGAAGTGGCAACGACTGTCGATTCGTCGAGTGGCGAAACCATGGCAAGACAGAATCCCGCGGTCAAGATCCAGTTGTCGGAAAAATCTCGGGCTCGATGCGCGCACAACCACCGGGCCGCCACACCACGCTTGCGCGCGCACGGACCGTGCCGATGGCGTATGCGCGCGCGCGTCGCGCGCACGCGACAGGCATACGCGACGCGAAACGAGACCGCTCGTTTCACTGCTCAGCAAAGCCACACCTCTCTGATATTGCGTCGATAGGCGCCGCGCCCGGCGCGCCGTGCGCGGCTATTTCGCCGCGACGGCCGCCCATAAGCGCGCGATATCGGCCGATCCGTCGCTACCCTGCACGCTGCGAAAAATCTGCACGGCCCGCGCCTTGTCGCCCGCGAAGTAATAGGCCTCGCCAAGCCTCAGGCGCGCTTCGTCGGGATGCTCGAGGCCGCCCTTCGCGATCACCGCCTCCATCGCCGCGAGCCCCTGCTTCGCCTGCCCGGCAAAAACGAGATTCATGCCCGCATCGATCGGCGCAACGGGATTCGGATTGTCGGCCGGCGTCTGAGCGCGCTTCGCGGCAAGCGCCTGCAGCCGCTTTTCGCGCTCGGCGCCCGCATCCTTGCCGAGTACGCCCGACGAGAAGCCTTGATCGATCACCTGCTTCGCCTCGGCGGCCGTGCCGGCAACGAGCGCGAGCTGCGTCATTTCCATGTAGGCGTCGACGCCCGTGAGCGTGCCCGTTGCGCGCCTGAGCCGATAGATGTCGAGATCGAGCGACGACAAATAACCGGGCTTGCTGCGAATCGACGTGACCAACTGGTCCCAGTAAGCCGGATTCGGGTGATAGGCGACGAGCTTGACAAGAGAATCGCGGTAAGTCGCGCCGTCCTTCAGCTTCTGCGCGCACGTGCCGAGCAACTGCAGTTGCGCTTCGTCGGGCGCGCGTCCGGCGCGCACCTGCGCATCGATGCCCGGTTTCAGCTGATTGACCACGGCCTGGCAGTCGTTCAACTGGTAATACGACTGCACGAGCAGCGAGCGCATCTCCGGATCCCCGCCGCCCGCTTTCAGATAGCGCTGCGCGATCTTGATCGCCTGCGGATAATTACGCTGTTGAAAGTAGATGCCGGCAAGCGTCGCGCTCGTGCGCTGCTCGTCGTCCCTCGACAGCCGTCCGGAGCCGAGCATCGCTTCATATGCCTGGATCGCCTCGCCCGTGTTGCCCGCCGCCATCGCCACCGCGCCGCGCGTGGCCTCGACCATGTATGCCTCGTAGGCCGTCTTGTTGGGCACCGCCGCGGCCTGCGCGATCTTGCCGAGCGCCTCACTGTACTTGTGTGCGCGATACAAATCCTGCGCGGCGCCAAGCGGGCGCGCAACGTCCGGACGCAGCGACTCCGCCGCCGACGCGGCGCCAAACGGCGCCGCAAGCGTGCACCCGCCCACGAGCGCTGCCGCGAACGCGGCGCGCTTCCACCAATGCTGAATCATGGGATCGCTCGCTTCGTTATTGCATGTACTGCTCGTTGCCGATGAGGCCGATCTTGGTCGCGCCGATCCGCTGTGCGGACGCAAGCACCGCGGCAACATCCTTGTATGGCACGAGCTTGTTCGGCCTCAAATGGATCTCCGCCTGATCGGGCTGAGCCGCGACTTGCGCAAGCTTCGCCTCGAGTGCCGCGCGGTTCGGCACGAGCGTACCGTTCCACGTCGTCGTGCCGTCGAAATCGATGTCGATCTGCACGATCTCGGGCTGCTTCGCCGGCGGCGGCGGATTGCCCACCGGCAGGTTCATCTTCACCGAGTGCATCTGGATCGGAATCGTGATGATCAGCATGATCAGCAGCACCAGCATCACGTCGATAAGCGGCGTCGTGTTGATGTCGACCATCACGTCCGGTTCGCCGCCACCGCCGCCGGAAGATACGTTCATTCCCATCGTCGTCTCCTTAACCGCCGTGCGCGGGCGGCTCCGTAATGAACGAAACCTTCACGATGCCCGCACGCTCGCACGCGGTGATCACACGGCCGATAAACTCGTAGCGCGTGTTCTGATCGCCGCGCACGTGCACATCGGGCTGCGGGGTCATCTGCGATACCGCCTTGAGCTTCGCGAGCAACGTCGGCGCATCGATCAGCGTCGCGTTCCAGAAGAAATCGCCATCGCGGTTAACCGCGATCTCGATACTCTTCGGCGTGGTCTGCAACGGTTGCACCGTCTCCTTCGGCAATTGCACCTGGATCGTGTGCGTGACAACCGGAATCGTGATCAGGAAGATGATCAGCAGCACCAGCATCACATCGACGAGCGGCGTCGTGTTGATGGTGGAGATCACCTCGTCGTTGTCTTCCTGCCCGACGCTCATGGCCATGATGCACCCCGCTTACTGGACGAGCGACGCGGCAGACGCATTCGCGCGCGACGAGCGCTTGCCGCCGGCGAGCAGCACCGTATGCAGTTGCGCGCCGAAGTTGCGCACGCGCTCCATCACCGCCTTGTTGCGGCGCACGAGGAAGTTGTAGCCGAGCACCGCCGGCACCGCCACCGCCAGACCGATCGCCGTCATGATCAGCGCCTCGCCAACCGGACCCGCGACCTTGTCGATCGACGCCTGGCCCGCGATGCCGATCGCGGTCAGCGCGTGATAAATCCCCCACACCGTGCCGAACAGGCCGACGAACGGCGCGGTCGAGCCCACGGTGCCAAGGAATGCGAGACCGTCTTGCAGGCGGTTCGATACGTTGTTGATCGCGCGCTCGACCGACACGTCGATCCATGTGTTGCGATCCACCGCTTCGAGCAGCGCCTCGTCGTGATGCTCGCCGGCCTCGATCGCGGTTTCGGCGATGAAACGGAACGGCGACGCCTCATCGAGCTTCTTCGCGCCCTCGCTGAGCGACGGCGCGCTCCAAAGCTCCTCATCCGCGTGCTTCGCGCGGCGATTGGCGCGAAGCTGCTCGAGAAACTTGGTGATCATGATGTACCAGCTTCCCATCGACATCACGACGAGCAGCAGCAGCACGAAGCGCGCGACGAAATCGCCGTTTTTCCACAACGCGCCGAGACCATACGGATTTTCGACTGATTCCGTTGCAGCCGGCGCGGGCGGCGGCGCCGGCTGCTCGGCCGAAGCGCTCGCGGGCGCCGACGGCGCGGCCGTTGCCGCGGAAACCGCGACCGCCGCATCGCTGGCCTGTGCGAAGGCGAGTTGCGGCGCGGCAAACGCGCCAACCGCAGCCGCGGAGATCATCATGCTTGCCGCCAGGGCGGCCAGTGAACGCTTGGTCATACCCACTCCAATCTCTCTCGTTTAACTGACAAACAACGTTCGGTTTCGACCCGATCCTGTCCTGCGCGTAGCCCGTTCAATTCAGATTGAACGAGAACGGAACCTGCACGCGCACCGACTGCCCTTGTGCGACGCACTTGAACTGCCTCACCACGTTGAGCGCCGCGCGATCCAGCACCGGATCGGCCGATTGCGCGACATGCACATTCGTCACATGCCCCTCGGCGTCGACCACGAACTCGATCGTCACGTCCCCCGTGATGTTGTTTTCCTGCGCTTCCTTCGGGTACTGCACCGATGCGCGAAGCTGGTCGGAATTCGGGCAAACTACGCCGACGTCATGGCTCACGGGCTTGGCCGGCGCGGGCGCGGGCGGCGCGACGACGGGCGGCACGACAGCGGGCGCCGATTGCACGGGCGCAGTCTGATGAGTAATGGTCGGTTGCGGCGGCGCCTGCACCGGCACTTCCGGCGGCGGCACGAACGGCGGAGGCGGCGGCGCGAATTTGGGCGGCGGCAGCTTGACCACCGGCATCGGCGGCGGAGGCGGCGGCTTTACCGGTTCGATGATCCGGGTTTCGATCGGATGCTGAATGACTTGCACGACCTTTGTGGCGAGGCCATTGAGCAACGCATAGACAAGCAGGATGTGCAGCACCAGCACAATCGCGATACCGCCGAAGCGCCGAGCCGGGTTTTGCTGTTTCTTACCGAACTCGCGCGGACGACCCAGCCTTGCAAGTCCGTCGTTTGAAACAGCCAGGCCTTCGTCGACTTTGATACCCACTCTCTCACCCCCTACTTCATTCAGCAGGCCCAGGGCCCGGACACGATCGCACCAGACCACCGGCTTCAATCCATTTCGGAATCCAAACTAATAGCAGCGATACGGTACGCAGAAACGATCGATACAACGCATTTGATTTATTTCTCGCCGGCCGACTGGCCGAATAGCCGCTGCAGCAACACTATTCGACAGTTTTTTGTCGATCTGAGATTCCAGTCTCATTCATCCGACAAAATACGTATTCTTTACTTTCTTCAGACTGCCTGTCTTAAACATGCCGCATGGGAGGAGAAGATAGCAAGGAAAAAATTTCCACGTCAAACTTTATTTGATCCACTCACACAAAATTTGGAGCGATTATTCAAAACAGCCGACTAGTAAGCATTTTGAATTAAAAACATAACCACAGTAAACATTTTGTATGAAATCCAATTTGGGGATTTAATTAGATTATTTTTGTGCATCGCATTCACAAATCAGGTGCATCGTTATTTTCAAATTCCCTTCTGAGATATTGCCTCGCTTCAAAAATCGCCGTCCGTCCGCGCTCTTTCGCCGCGGCCCGCCATCGGCGATTGATTCGGATACCAAAATTTATGGCGCGACTTCGCAGAGCCGCCTCCGCTCGCTTGCGCCATCGTATGGTCCGCTCTTCCGCTAGAATGCGCTCGGCGAAAACGAGCGGCGTCCAACGGCGATGAGACTGAAATTCAAGATTTTCCTGCTCGCGATCGTGCCGTTTTTCGTCACGATCGCAGCGATCGGCCTCGGCGTGCGCCAGCAGGCAACCGTGCTCGCGCGCACGCAGCACGCGACGATCGAAACGGCGTATTTGTCGAGCAAGGAACTGGAACTCAAGCATTACGTCGGACTCGCGACCAGCGCGATCGCGCCGCTCTACGATGCAGGCGCCGACAACGCACGCGATGACGCGCAGCACCGCCAGCAAGCGCTGGCGATGCTGCAAAAAATGGAGTTCGGCCCCGACGGATACTTCTTTGTCTACGATCTGCACGGCAATTCGCTGATGCACCCGCGCGAGCCCAAGCGCGTCGGCCACAACTACTGGACGCTGCGCGATCCGCAGGGCTCGCCGACGATCCAGCAACTTGCCGCGGTGGCATTGCGCGGCGGCGGCTACGTCCGCTATATGTGGCAGCGTCCGTCAACGGGCAGGCTCGAGCCGAAGCTCGGCTACGTCATTGCGTTGCCGCGCTGGGGCTGGATGGTCGGCACCGGCATTTATCTCGACGATATCGATACCGCGCTCGCGCGCACCGATGCGCGCGCGTCGGCCAATATCGAGCGCACGATGACGTGGATCACTGTCATCGCGTTATCGGGCGCCGCCGTGATCGCGCTGTGCGCGCTCGTGCTGAACGTCAGCGAATCGCGCAGCGCGGACGCGAAATTGAAGCGCCTCGCCCAACAGGTCGTCGAATCGCAGGAGCACGAGCGCGCGCGCTTGGCGCGCGAATTGCACGACGGGATCAGTCAAATGATGGTGTCGGCAAAGCTGATGTTCGAATCAGCACTGGAGCGCGTCGCGCATCTGCCGACCGGCGATGGCGCGGCGCAAGCGGCGCTGTCGAAAGGCATCGCGCGGCTCGGCGACACGCTGCGCGAGGTACGGCGCATCTCTCATGCGCTGCGCCCGACGATGCTGGACGATTTGGGTCTCGCGGCCGCGCTCGATCAGCTCGTTCGCGAATTCGGCACGCAAACGCTCGTCGAGTTGAGCTTCGCGCAGACCGGGCGCATCGACGCGCCGCCTCTGCCCGCGCAGATCAATACCGCGCTGTTCCGGATCGCGCAGGAAGCGCTGACCAACGTCATGCGCCACGCGCATGCGAAGCGCGCGGCCGTCACACTCGACATTTCGCCGCATGCGCTCGCGCTGTCGATCGCCGACAACGGCGTGGGCTTCGACGCCGGGCGCGCGCAAGCCGATGCGCGCGGCGGCGTCGGCTTGCGCAACATGCGCGAGCGGCTCGATGCGCTCGGCGGCACGCTCGCAATCAGCTCGCAAGTCGGACACACTGTCGTTACCGCGCGCGTGCCGCTGTCCGGCCACGCCAGCCCAGGAACTCCACGATGACCGATTACGCTTTGACACCGGGCGCCGCGCGCCTTCTGCTCGTCGACGATCATCCGCTCGTGCGCGACGGCCTGAAGATGCGCCTCGAGGCGGCGTCCGGTCTGGCCGTCGTCGGCGAAGCCGGTAATGCCGACGACGCGCTCGCGCTCGCGGCCGCGCTCGAACCCGATCTCGCACTGATGGATATCGGCATGCAAGGCATGAACGGCATCGCGCTCGCAGGCGTTTTTCACGAGCAATTCCCGGCGATCCGCGTGCTGATGCTGTCGATGCACGACAACGTCGAATACGTGACGCAAGCCGTGCGCGCCGGCGCAAGCGGTTATTTGCTGAAGGATTCGCCCGCAGCCGAAATCATCCGTGCGATCGGCGCGGTGCTCGCCGGGCAAACGTTCTTCAGCGAAGGGCTCGCGGCACGGATGATCCACGCAAGCGCGGAGGCCTCGCCGCTCGATCGGCTGACGCCGCGCGAGCGCGATATCCTCGATGCGCTCGCGCAAGGGCTGTCGAGCAAGCAGATCGCGCAGCGTACTGGCCTGTCGGTACGCACCGTCGAAACGCATCGGCTGAATCTGAAGCGCAAGCTCGGCATCGAAGGGCAAGCCGAGCTGATCAAGTTCGCCGTCGAGCACCGCCGGCGCTGAACGCGGCCTTCAAGAAAAAAGGGCGCCGCAGCGCCCTTTTTTGCACGATGCCGGCGAACGGCGCGCGGTTCGCGGCGCGCCTGCTCGTCAGTTCGCGCGCGCGTTGTGCTTGGTCAGGAATGCGATCAATCCGTCGATTCCGCCCTGCGCGAGCTGGCTCTTGAACTGCCCTTGATAGACCTGGATCAGCCACGCGCCGGACATGTCGATGTCGTAAATCTTCCAGTCGTTGCCGACCTTGCCCAGCCGGTAGCCGACCGACTGGCTGTCGCCCGGCGTCGTCACGGTCGAGCGCACCAGCGCGTCCGTACCGCCCACACCGCCCGCCTTGAACGTGAATTTCGCGTCCTGGCCGCCGAGCTGCGCAAGTGATGCCGCATAAGTGCGCGTCATTAAAGTCCGGAACTGTTTGTAAAGCGCCTGCTGCTGCTCCGGCGTCGCCTGCTTCCATGCGTCACCGACCGCGATGCGCGTCGTGCGCTCGAAATTCGTCGCGGGCAGGAAACGCGCTTCGACGATCTGCGTGATCTTCGCCATGTCGCCGCCGCGCGCCGCGGCGTCCGCCTTCATCGCGCCGACCGTGCCCTCCACCGCGTCCTTGACCACATCGACGGGCGCAGTTTGAGCGAATGCCGAAACGGACACGACGGCCGCGGCCACAAAAGCAAACAGATGACGTTTCATACTGGTATCGAACAGAAATCGAACAGGGATGGAAGAGAACCGAGCGCACCACCCGGGTATGGCAGCAGTATACCGGGCCTCGCCTGCCCGCGCGCCCTCGTGACGCTCTGTTACGGTTTGGGCGAAATGCTTACGCATTCGGCGTTTCCGCCATGCCAAACTACCCCCTGCTCACGCCGATAGCGGGCGCGCCTGCACTCGCCCTGCACCGGGCGGGCAGGCGCAATGTCGAGCAACGCTCGCTATATCGCCGAAACGTAAATTCGCTTGAATTGAAGATCGCTCGCGAAACGGGCCACCGCAAGGGCCGGCCGATCCGGCATTCGCACGGCCCAACGTTCGACATCGCCGCACCTTGCTTTGCTGCCTGCACCACCAGCCCAAGCCCGTCATTGGCGTGAACAGGCTTCGACACCTGCACTCGCACCCGCGGCCGATACACGGCCCTGCGCCCGCATCGCCATCGGCCCGCGCGGGCGCGACGATCCGATGCTTGCAACGCTCATGCGTCAAGGCAGCAGGACAGGCTCATTTCGAAGTAACGGAAGCTGCGCTCGATGCCCGCCGTGATGTTGCGCACGACGTCGGCGCTCGGCGAATGTCCGAGAAGCGTCGCGACGATGTCGAGCGCTTCCCACGGATGTTTGTCGTCATACCCGGCGTGTACCTTCAGCCAGCGCATCGCGCGGCCGCGCACATCTTCTTCGAAGCCGAGTTCGTAGTCTTTCGTCTGGCACAGATCGGAGCTCCACTCGCCGGTCACGCCCTCGATCGCATAATTGGTCGCCGCGATGCTCGCCGCGAGCGAATCCGCGTTACTGCTCTTCCAGCACCAATGGCTGAGCGCAAGCGCCGCGGGCGGGCTCATGCCGTCCGACGCGTCCATCAGCGCCTGGCGCGATACGCCGGAAGCCTCGGCCCAATCGATCCAGTACGCAACGTGATTCAGCTCGACGCGAATATTGCGGATCAGATAACGGCGAGCCTTCTCCTCGCCCGGCGAGTACGCGCCGTTTGCCTTGAGCAGGTTCATCGACATGTACTTCGGAAACTGCTCGACCACCGGCCATCCGTTGACGAAGAACGCGCTCACCTGCGGGCGCGTCAGCCGCCCATCGCGCATGAGCGAAAAAACCTCGTGGCGCCGCACCCGCTCGCGCGCTTCGCTCACGGTGCCCACTACGTCTTGCAGCCATCGTGGATAGCTGGCTAGATCCATTAGATCGCCATCGCGTTCAAAAGGTATATGCACGTTCCTCTCCTTAGTTGGAAATGTGACCGACCCACGTCACGTCAATAGCCGCCCTCACCCCATGGCGAAGGCTTTGCAAACCAATACCCTTGATAAAAATCGATGCCGAGGTCGCGCAGCATGTTCAGTTCTGCTTCCGATTCGACATGCTCGGCAATCGTGCGGCAGCGCATCGAATGCGCGACTTCGTTGATCGCGCCGACCACGCCGTAGCTGATCCGGTCTGTCGTCATATTCGCGACGAACTCGCCGTCGATCTTCAAATAATCGATCGGCAAATGGCGCAGATAACGGAACGACGACATGCCCGCGCCGAAATCGTCCAGCGCGAAGCGGCAACCGATCGCGCGCAGCTCGCTCATGAAGCGCGACGCAAGTTCGAGATTCTTCACCGCGGTCGCCTCGGTGATTTCGAAGCAGATCATCGAAGGCTGCAGGCCGCAGGCCAGCAGCTCGGCGATCACGAATTCGAGAAAGCGTTCGTCGGAAACCGACGCGCCGGACAGATTCACGTTGTATTCGTGATACTCGCGCACCGGCAGCGCGCTCAGCTTGCGGAATACCGTGCTGACCACCCAGCGGTCGATCAGCCCCATCAGCCCATAGCGCTCGGCCGCTGGCAGAAACGCAGCCGGCGCGATATCGTGGCCCGCATCGTCCTTCATCCGCAGCAGCAGCTCCGCCCGCTTGGGCGCATCCACCATCGAACACACGTGCACGATCGGTTGCACGTACAGCCGGAACCCGTCGGTTTCGAGCGCGGACTTGATGCGCCGGCTCCACTGTACGTCGCCAACGTGACGCGCCTGCTGCAAATCGCTCGGATCGGCAAGTTGAATGCGGTTGCGCCCGCGCTCCTTCGCGATGTAGCACGCGATGTCGGCAAGCTTGACCGCCATCTCCAGGTTGCGCGGCGCGTGGCTCAATTCGAGCACGCCGATGCTCACGCTCACCGTGAAGCGTTCGCCTTCCCAGATGAATTCGAAGCCGTCGAGGCTGCGGCGCAGCCGCTCCGCCTTGTTTTTCGACGGCCACGACGACGCCCCGTGCGGCAGCAGCACGCCGAACTCGTCGCCGCCCAGCCTCGCGAGCACATCCTCGCTGTCGAGGCAGCTCTGGAAGCGCTGGGTGACCTCGCGCAGCATCGCGTCGCCCGCCGCGTGTCCGCAGGTGTCGTTGATTTCCTTGAAGCGATCGAGATCGAGGAGCAGCAGCATCGAATCCGCTGCATCATTGCCGGACGCCTCCGCGAGCGCGGCTTCGAGCCGCCGCTCGAATTCGACGCGATTGACGAGCCCCGTCAGCACATCGTGTGTCGCCTGCCATGCGAGGCTTTCGAGGAATTGCTGCTCGCGCGTCATGTTGCGCAGGATCAGCACGTAGCCGATGTGCCCGTGCACGCGGTCGCCCATTTCGGAGATCGTCGTCTGCACGACGATCTTCGAGCGGTCGCGCCGCAGCAGATGCACTTCGCGCTTGATCGGCGTGCGTTCGTTGCGCGCCCAGAATTCGTCGACGATATCAACGGCCTGCCCCGTCTCCTTGTCGATCAACATCAGCACGCTCGATACCGGCGCGCCGACGCAGGCCGATGCCGAATAGCCGAGCAGCTTCTCGGCGGCGTTGTTGATGAAATCCACATTCTTCGTGAGCCCGACGGTAATCACCGCCTCGGCAACCGAGCTGAGCGCCGCTTCCGCGAACGCCTCGCTGCGATCGAGCGCGTATTGAATCGACAGCCGCTGCAACGCGGCGCGGCGCGCCCAGACGAGCGCGAGATACATCAGAAAAATCGATGCGCTGAAATACCCAACGAGCAAAAGTTCGACGCTCGAGCGGAATTCATCGCTGAACGCTTTCGAGAAGCGATCGGGCAACCCCGACACGCGCTCGTTGATGTCCCACGCCTGGCGTTCCAGCTCCTTGACGCGCGGGTCGTTGCGGCGGCCGCCGCTGATGAGCGTATGCAGCTCTTGCGCGACCTCGCGGAACGTCGCGAGTTCGCCGTCGGCCTGTTCCCACGCCTGCAACGCGTAATTGATTTTGGCGACCCAGCTCAGCTCGGGCAGCACCCAGGCCGCGGCCGCCGCGTCGGTCGGATCAATGCCGACCGCGATGATCGCCCGGCGCGCGGTTTCGCGATCAGGCGGCTTGCGCTGCAACGCGGTGCGCGCGAGCCCGAGCCGGTATGGCTTGTCGATCGCGAACTCGTAGAGCCGGTAATCGCGCTCGTCCCCCGTTTCCGCATAGCGGATCAACGAGATCACCGCATCCTTCTGCGACTTCGACCAAGTACTTTCGCCCCCGATGTAGATGCGCAAGAACGACACGATCGTCAGACTCACGATGACGACGCACACCAGCACCGACACCATCAGCAGAATCGGCCAGACGTCGAGCGCCGGCCTCAGGTCCGGCAACTGACCGCGCCGTCCGTCAAGGCCAAGTATCTGTTCACGCATGCTGGAAGTCTCGTTCATCGTCCACCTTGCATGAGCCCATCGCCGCACCAAATACCCCCGTATTTGCGCATCACGTCTGAAACGTGACCTGCCGCGCTGTCCATTGCGGCACTTGCGGTAGACTGGCCATCATCCGGTTATCCGTCTGCGCGTTTCGTTACATACGATCAATACAAATGTGTCGCCGTTCGAGCCGCCCGGCGACACACTTTCCCATATCAAACAACGGGCAGCTTACCGCCGCCCGCCCATACGTCACACACCCTGAAGTTTCAAACGATTCGCTTGCGCGCGCATCACCGCAACCGGATCAGGCGCGAATGCGCCGCGAATGCCGACCAGTTGATTGATTTCGTCCAGGTGATTCCACTTGAACGCGGTCGAGATCACTTGGCCGTACAGCGAGCTGCAAGTCGACGCAAAACCGTCGTTCGCCCCGGCGCCGCGCGTGGCCATGATGTTGCCCGCCGTGAGCAGCGGCAGCGTCGACACGTCGAGCACGTTCGCCGGATCGGCAACCGGCAGCGTGCTGGTATCGACCGCACCCGTCGTGATGCCCAGCACGCTGACCGGCTGGAACGCGCTACCGCTCCACGAATACAGCAGATGGACGTTGCCGCCGATGTTCTCGGTCGGCGCGCCCGTGGTGCACGTGCCAGGCGCACCCACGCCCGCGCTCGGAAACAGTTGGTTGAACTGAGCAACACCGGCACTGCTGAGCGCCTGGAACGCGGCGATCCCGTCCTGGTTCGTGTTGTGCAGACCGCTCGTGATGAAGCCGAAGACGTTCATCAGCGAGCCGAAGATCGGCGTGGACAAGCCGGTCGGATCGAGCTTCAGGCCGTTGAGAATGAAATCGGACAATTGCGAGCCGCCGTTGTGCGGCGTCGCGATCGTCGTGATCGACGCGACCAGCTCCGGCGCAACCGATGCAACGTAGCGCGACGTCAGCCCGCCCTGGCTGTGCGCGATCAGGTTGACCTTCTGCGCGCCGGTGATCGCGAGCACTTGCTTGACGTAGGCGAGCAATTGCTCGCCGCGGCTGTTGGGGCCATAGTCGCTCTGGAAACCGGACATATCGGCAACGAACACTTTCGCGCCGTGCTGCTCGAGATCCGGTTGCATGCCGTACCAGTAAGGCACCGCGCCGAACATATTCGCGGAACCGGTAAGGCCATGCACCAGAATGATCGGATAACGCGTTGCCGCGTAATCGTCGGTTGCGGCCGGCGCGGTTTGCGCCGACACCGCGGGCGCCGCCACCGCGCAGCATGCGGCAACGATCGCGGCCGCCCAGCCGCGGCCCAGTGTTCTTTTTGCAACTTGCGCCGCAACCGCGGCGCGCTCATACCAAGACTTCATTTTCGGCCTCCCCTGCCTGGCTTCATGCCAAGTTCAAACGATGCGGTGCCGCGCATCCCGGTGCGCCTGCGGCGCCGGAGCGGTCACTCACCACCCCAAACAAAACCCTTGCATGTCGGCGTCGCGCTCTTCCATCGCAACCGATGCGCGCCACGCCGGCCCTAACTCGATATCGGCAACCGTCCAGCCCACGCCGTCGCTGATGCATTCGCCGCGCGCGCCGGGTTGCGGCGCCCACGGCATTTCCAATTGGCGTGGATCGCGGCGCAACCCAACGCCGTGCGCCTTGAGCAGCGCCTCCTTGCGGGTCCACCATTGCAGCAGCATGCCGTTGCGCGCACGCGGCGCAGCAAGCTCGAATTGTTCGAGTTCGCAGGCCGCGAGGCTCGCTGCCGCGAGCGCGTGGGTGTCGATTTTCCTGTCGAGCGACTCGAGATCGCAGCCGACGCGCTTTCTCGCGATCGCGAGCAGCACGCCGCCACGCACATGACTCAAGCTGAACTGCAGATCGCGGCTGAACAGCACAGGCTTGCCACCCGACTCGATATCGAACACGAGACGCGCCGGATCCACGTCGAGATATTCGCCCAGCACCACGCGCAACATCGCGCGGGCAAACACGAACAGTTCGCGGTGCGCGCGGAATTTCAGCCGCGCGGCGCGTTCGTGCTCGCTCAGCGAGAGGCAATCGCATTTGAGATACGACCCTGCCTCGTCGGCGCTTGCGCGCCAGATATGCACTTCGCCCCGCGCAACCTGCTCCAGCAACGCCGCCGACGGTCTCGCTACGCTGAACCGCAATGGCGCCGCCTCATCGTGCGCCACTGCGTGCGGCCATCCTTCGGTTGTCATTTATCAGTCACTTCGTACTAGGGATACGCCGGCCACCCCGGCCGAATCCGCGATCCCGCCCTTCAACGGGCCGCCGCGGCAACGCGGCTCTGCCACCAAACAAATAACGGCGCACCGACGATTTCGAGCACGGTAAAGCCAATGAACGGAAAAAACGGTGCGCCGACCGACACAAGCGAAATCAAACGGCCAATTCCGCCGACGAAGATCATCAGCCAAAGCGCGCGGAACAGCACGCCTTTGCGCTCGATGTCCGGAATCGTATAGAGCACGCTGAGCCCGAGCCCGAACCACACGCCCGCGAAGAAGCGCAGATTGCTGTCGAGCGTTGCGTCGTCGGGCATCGCGATGCCGAGCGAGGCGTACAGCGGATCGTGAATGCCCAGCATGCCGAGCACGCCGGTGGCAAGCGGCACGATGCCGAGAATCGTGGTGACGATTTGTAGGGTGCGTTTGCTGCTCATCGAGAGGCGCCTCCGGTTATTGATAAAAGATCCCGAGCACCTGAACGCTGTTCGCTTCCGGCATTGCGCCGTAGCGGCTCCACGACGGGCCCGTTTGCCGCAGGAATTGCAGCGCGACGTCGAACTTGTCGAAACGCCGCCGCAACTCCAGCCAATATTGCCGCCCGGCGCCGAGGTCCAGTTGCGCGAAGCCCGTCAGGTCGACGCGCCGCACGATGAAGTTGCGCCACGCGGCCATTAGAAACAGCCCGTGCCGCGACGGCAATTCCTGCGCGAAGATCGACGTGCGCACCGCGCGGCCCCAAGCATATGGATCGCTCGCTTGCAGCGCGCGCCACTGCGAAGCCGACGCGCCGCCGCTGTTGCTTTGCAGCTCCGCCGTCAGCGACAGATCGACCGGCAATGTCCACGTGAAGCCGAACGACGAGCGCGTGCGGAACGCGCGGTCCTGATTGCCGCGCCCCGTCGACGCGCCGATCAGCGAAGGCCGCCAGCCGCCCGTCCATTCCGCGTAAGCAACCACCGCATTGCCGAGCAGCACGCTCAAATTTTGCCCGAACTGCGGCGACTGTCCGCTTTCTCCATACAGAACCCATTGCGGCTGAATCGTCGGTGTGAGCCGCTGGCTACCGACCAGCATCCAGCGATCGACGCCGTTGGTGCGCTGCAGATCAGACGATGCGAACGGATCGCCCGGCACGCTGCGGCTCGCGAGCCGCGGCGCCAGCATCAGTGCGACCGAGCCCGAATCCCACACGCGCTGCGCGCGCACCGCGACGGTGCCGAGCCGGTTGGTGTGGCGGCTGTCGGGATCGGGCGGCACGTCGAGGCTGACCGCGCCTGCCTTGAAGAAATCGGTCGGGTTGTAGCCGATCGCCGCGCCGATGCGCTGATTGATCCGGCCCGCATCGAGCGCGAGATACGGCGACGGCTTCCAGCTCGCATAGGCTTCCTTGACGAGCATCACGTCGCGATGCGAATCCGCATTCGCCGACAGCGGATCGAAGCGGTCGAAGCGCATCGCGAAGTGCACGCCGAGCGACGGCGTCAACGCGTGGTCGAACTGGAATTCGATCGATAGCTGGTTGCGCCAGGACGTCGGCGCGTCGCGGTTGTCGCTCCAGCGCATCGCATCCTGCACGCTGAATTTCCACGGCTTCGCGGCTTCCGGCGCGGCGGCGGGCGTTGCGTCGGCGAGATTGAGCGCGGCGTTCGTCGCGTCGTCGACGCTGCCTGCGGGAGCCGGAGCGGCCGCCGCAGCGGGTATGTTCGGCGCGTCTGATGCCGGTGCCGGTGCCGGTACAGGTGCAGACGACGCGGCAGCGGGTTCGGCGGGCGTATGCGCCGCACCCGCCGCTTCCGGTCCGGCCGGCGCGGCGCGAGACGGCGCTGCCGCCGCCGCGAGCAGCCAGACCAGCACGGCCAACGGTTTTCGCGTCATTGCGCCTGGAAGCGGGGCAGATAGTCCCGTTGCAGCCACGCATCCGGAATGTCACGCCATGCGTAGTCGGAGAAGCGCATCACCGTGACCCAATTCGGGTCGAGACCGTCGATGATGACGGTTTCAGTCGGACGCTCGACGCCGAGCTGCGCCGTATAGCGCCGGTAGAACGCGCTTTTCAGCAAACGTTCGCTTTCCGAATAAAATTTCGCCTTCACCGGCCGGCTGTTCGATGCGTCGAGCCACAGCTCGATGCGGTGATACGTGAGGCCCTCGGCCTTGCCCGTCAGCGACAGCTTGTAGCAATGCCGCGTTTGCCGGTCGCCGTCCATGACATCCTCGGCGCCCTTCATCTCCGCTTTGTAGTCGTGCGCGAGATTGACGGTCACGACGTCGCCGTTGGCGGCCTGGCCGAGCAGCCGCTGATCCGGCGAAATGCGGATGCTCGCCTGGTTGGCTGGATCGTAGAACCACAGATCGTTGCCGTTTTTCAGCATCAGCTTGCCCGCATCGCGCGCGGGCGCGACGAAGCGCACCAGCGTGCGGAACGCGCCGCCCGGCGCATCCGGCTTCGAATAGATCGACAGCGTGTTGCCGTCGACCTGCTTGCCCGAGCGGTATTCGGTCAGCGTCGCCGTCAGCACGAACGACTTCGTCGGCGTGCGGATCGCGTCGCTTTGCGCGAGCAGCGTTTGCGGATCAGGCGTGGTCTGCGCATGCGCGAGCACCGCCGCGCCCAGAGTCAAGCCGATCCACCATGTACGAAACAAGCGACGCACGTTGCACCTCCCCATCATTTCCAAATCCGGTTCCCCATTCTCGATCCGATATCAAACCCGGCCATCCGTTTCGTCCGCCAGGCCAACCTGTCTCACGCATACCGCAGCGCGTCGACGATCGACAGCCGCGCCGCATGACGCGCCGGCAGCCACGCGGACAGCCCCGCGACGATCGCCAGCCCGAAGAACGTCAGCGCGATCAGCTTCCATTCGCCCCACACGCGCACCGTCAGCGCGACCGAATCGATCCGCGCGGGCGGCGTCCACGCGAGCCCGCTGTGGTTGACCGCGAACGCGAGCGCCAGCGCGACCACCACGCCGATCGACGCGCCGACGACGCCAAGCAACGCGCCCTCGCATACGAACAGCGCCTGAATCCCGCTGCGCCGCACGCCCATCGAGCGCAGCGTGCCGATCTCGACCGTGCGTTCGAGAATCGCCGTGCTCATCGTGTTACTGACGACGAACAGCACGATCGCACCAATCAGCACAAAAACAAAGCCAAAAATCATCGAGAACATCCGATTCGTCTGATCATAGAACGGATTGAGCGCGGCAAAATCGAGCACGTCGAGCGGCTGATTCTCGAAACGGCCGCCAAACAACTGATCAATTCGCGCGCGCGCGGCCGCAAGCTGCGTGGTGTGCTTGAGCTGGATCTCGATGGCCGTCACGCGCGGCGCGTCGCCGCCATACACGAGCCGCTGCGCGCGCGGCAGATGCATCGCAAGATAAACGTCGTCGAACTCCTTCACGCCCTGCTGCTCGGCCTTCACCGCCGTAAAGCCGCCGACGTTCGGCGCGCCGTAGGCGTTCGCCGCGAGCACTTCGATGTGCGTCGCGCCCGAACGCTCGCCGCGCGGCTCTCCCTTTTGCGCGTCGGCCTCGGCGGCCGACAGCGCGAGCACATCGGCGGGCGCGTCGGCGGCCTGCGCGGCGGAAGCGCCGGAGGCGGCCGCCACGTCCTGCGCGAGATCACCGCCGCCGCAATCGGGCACGGCAAGCGGCTCGCACAAATGCAGCACGCGCGCGACGCCGTGCCCGACGATCACCGCATCGGATGCGGTGCCGACGAGCGGATACGGCTTCGGCGCGAGCGGAAAACCGTAGTCGTTCCACTGCTGCATCCGGTTTTGCTCGTCGGCGTTCGCGCCTTGCACGAGCACCGTGCGCGACACGCCCGCCGCAAAATTGCCGGCGATTCCGCCGAACTGCAGCGTCGGCGTGATGACCGCGATCATCGGCGACAGCACGGGATCGTCGCGCAACTGCGCAATCAGCCGCTCGTAGCCGCTGATGCCATAGGCGACCGGATTGCCGCTGCCGTACTGGAAGTAGCCGTGCCGCTGAATCTGCAAATGGCCGGTGCGGCGCACGAAATCGGTTTGCAATCCGAACGTGATGTCCTTGCTGAAACCGCCGAACAGCAGGATCGCACACACGCCGACGATCATCGCGAGCAGCGTCGTGATCGAGCGCCGCCGGTTGCGCTGCAGATTGCGCAGCGCCAACATCAAGGTATGCATCTGCTCTACGCCTCCTGCGCGGCGCGGCGCCGTCCGACGATGCGGCCGTCGCGGATTTGCACGATGTCGTCGGCCGCTTCGAGCACTTGCGGATCGTGTGACGACACGATGAACGACACGCCGCTGTCACGCTGCATCTTGTGCATCAGCGCGATGATCGCGCGGCCCGTGACGCTATCGAGGTTCGCGGTCGGCTCGTCGGCCAGCACGAGCGACGGGCCCGCCGCAAGCGCCCGCGCGATCGCGACGCGCTGCCGCTGCCCGCCGGACAACTGGCTCGGCCGGTGCTTGCCCTTGCCGCCAAGCCCGACCGCGTCGAGCAGTTGCGCGACGCGCTCGGCGCGCTCGCGCGGCGGCTGGCGCGCCATCAGCAACGGATACTCGATGTTCTCGTAGGCGGACAGCACCGGCAGCAGGTTGAACGACTGGAACACGTGGCCGACCTGCCGCGCCCGGAAATCGGACAGCGCATCGTCCGAAAGCGTTGCGGTGTCGTGCCCGGCGACCACGACGCGCCCCGCATCCGGCCGGTCGATGCAGCCGATCATGTTGAGCAGCGTGGTCTTGCCGCTGCCGGACGGGCCGCTCAACACGGTGAAGCAGTTCGCGCCGATCTCGACCGACACGTCGGCCAGGCCGGTCACCTTCACACTGTCGAGCAGATAAGTCTTGCTGACGTTTTCGACGGTGACGATCGTCATCCCGCGCCCCCGGTGCGCACGCGCGGCGTGGCGGCGGCCGCGGCCGTGGCCGCGCCGGCCGGCCGCGCGGGCCGGGCCGACATCGCCGGCGCGGCCGGCAGCGAGCGGATCAGCCGCTTCAATTGCAACCGGTAAGCGAAGTGCTCGACCTCGATCACGTGCCGCTGCGTGTCGCTGAAATGAATGCCGCCGTTCCAGTTCGAATGGTCGCGCTGAATCAGGCGGTCGAGCCGGGCCGCTTTCGCGGGCGCGGCCTCGCGCGCGCGCAGGTAGCGCGACACGAGCTGCGCTTGGTAGTCCATCAGTGGCCAGTTGCCGGTCGAGGTCTGGAACAGCCCGACGAAGAACAGGTTCGGATGCGCGCGATCGAATACGTTCAGATACAAGCGCGGCTGCATCTTGTCCCACTGCAAATACGACTGATCGAGAAACGGGAAGCTCAACTGGAAGCCCGTCGCATAGATGATCACGTCGATCGGCTCTTCGCTGCCGTCCGAAAACGCGACACGGTCGCCGCGCAGTTCGACGACGTCCGGCTTCGCGACGAGATCGCCGTGCCCGAGGTGGTAGAACAGCGTCGAATTGATGATGAAGTGCGATTCGAACAGCTTATGGTCGGGCTTGGGCAGCCCGTAGTCTTCCGGCTGGCCGGCGGTCGTCAGCCGCAGCAGCCGCTCGCCGAAAAAGCGCCGCGCCCACAGCGGCATGCGCAGCTTCAGCGGCCATTCGGCCCATTCGTCTGCGGGCATTCCGAACAGGAATTTCGGCCAGTAGTAATAGCCTCGCCGCGTGCTGTGGAACACCGCCTTTGCGTGATGCACGGCCTCGACCGCGATGTCGCAGCCGGAATTGCCCGCGCCGATCACCAGCACCCGCTTATCCTTGAGCACGTCGGGCGTCTTGTACAGCGCCGAATGCAGCTGCAATCCGTCGAAGCGGCCCGGATAGTCGGGCACGCGCGGCTTCGACAAGTGGCCGTTGCAGACCAGCACGCCCTTGTAGTGGCGCACCTCGTGGCCGTCGAGTTCGACGCGCCACAAGCCGCTATCGGGCAGCGGCGCGACTTCGAGCACGGTGCGGTTGAATTCCGTGTGCTCGTAGACGCCGAAGCGCCGCGCGTAGTCGCGCAGATACGCGAGCGCCTGATCGCCGCGCGCGTAGGTCGGATAGTCGGCGGGCATCGGGTAGTCGGTGTACTCGGAAAACGCGCGCGAGCTGATCATGTGCACCGATCGGTAGATCGCGCTGCACGGCTTGCCGTAATACCACGTGCCGCCGAAATCGTCCTCGCGTTCGATCAGGTCGAAATCGATGCCCTGCTCGCGCAGATTCTTCGCGGTCGTAATGCCTGCCGCGCCGCCGCCGATGATGCAATAGCGCTGGCTGTCGTCCCGGCTGGGGGTCGTTGTCATCGTCGTCACTCCAATTCAGTTGTGCGCTTGCGCATCAGGCTGTCAGCGAATCGGCGAGCGCGCCCGATTCGGGCCGGGCCGGCTCGGCCTCGCCCAAGCGCGCATCGTCGAATCGCATCAGCACGTAGCCGCGCGCGTCGAGCACCGCGAAACGGCCGGTCACATATTCGGCGACGCAGTCTGCCGACGACGCCGGCAGACGCGCGAGCTTGACGCGGCCGATGCGCCACGTCGCCGGCGCCTGCTGCCGCGACGCGCTCCATTCGGCGAACAACACGCGCAGCACGTGCTCGACGTGATTGACCGGCAAGCGCAATTCGAGCGGAAACGGCAGCGTCCAGAGGCTCAGCACCGCCGCAGGCGACACGCGGCCGATTCTCACGATGCCCGCGGACGCGTCGTCCGGCACGCTCCAATCGCCCGCCGGCAGCAGCTCGCCGTTCCATGCGGCATAGGGCACGGCAGCCAGCGGCTGGTGCGCGGGCTGCAAGCGGGGCGCGCGCGCGTATGCGGCGCCGACCGGCTCCGGCTGAGGTTGATAGACGAGCGTCATCGCGAGCAGCTCGGCGCGGGTGCGCGCATCGCTGCAGCGCACGTCGACGCACCAGACGTCACCGATCATGTAGCCGACCGCCTTGCTGTCGATCTCGACCGGTTCGACGCCGCCCGGCACCTCCGGCAGCGCGTCCAGATGCAGCGTGACGTTGGTCATCTCGGCCAGCTGACGCGGCTCGCCTGTCGGCGGCATCACCCAATCGCCCACCGCGCACGCGTGTTCGAGCACGAGCGACGCGGGCAGCACGACGCGGCCGTTGAAGCGGAACGCCTGCGCGAACGGGGTGACGGCGGGATCGACGGTGTAGCGCGTCTCGAAGCGCTTGAACGGACGAAAGCGCAGCGGCTCGCCCGCGTGGTGTCCGCGCGTGACCAGCTCGCCGATGTTCGGCAGTTCGTGAATCGGATTGAAACCCTTGATCTGCACGGGCGTCGGCGCGCGGCCGATCGCGCCGACGAACGTCACTTCGCCGCTGCCCGGCGACGCAAGCTCGCGCAGCCAATGGCGCACGCCCTCGTCGACGTTCATCGGCGTCACGTAGCGCTGCGTGATCGCGAAGTTCGTGATCATCCCGACACCTTCCCAGGTCGGCCATGCCAGCGTTTTCACGCCGCACGCGGGCGACAGCGCATGGCGCGCCGCCCACAGGCCCAGACGCGCGAGACCGTCGTTCGCGGCCGCGTAATCGGTCTCGCCCGTCATGCCGCCCCAGCGGCCCGTCAGCGAGCCGACGTTGCAGAACCGCACGAGCCGCGGACGCGCACGCACCGCGTCGCACAGATTCGCGAAGCCGAGCACCTTGGTGCGCACCGTCGCCTCGAAATCGTCCGCGCTCTTCTGCACGAGCCGCACCGGACGGTCCACGCCCGCGTTGTGAATCACCATGCGCAGCGAATCGCCGAGTTCGTCGCACAGCGCGCGCACGGCGGCCGCATCGGTCACGTCGCAGACGCGATAGCGCACCGGCAGATCGCGCGCGGCGAATTCGTCGAGCGCCGCCTTCAGCGCACGCTGGCGCTTGAGCCGGGAAAGGCGCGCGCGAATCGCTTTCGGCGGATTGTCCGGCGACGCGGCGCGCAACTGCTCGTGGCTGTATCGCTTGAACCCTTCTTCATTGAGCGCGGCCCACGGCTCGCTGCCTTCCGGCGGCGTGTCGCGGCCCGTGACGATGACCGTGCAGCCGTACTGCTCGGCAAGCGCGCGCGCGCACAGCAGGCCGATGCCGCGCGCGCCGCCGGAAAACAGCACGGCGTCGCCCGGCGCGAGCAGCGCGGGCGCGGGCGCTTCCGCCGGCGGCAATTCATGGCGTTGAGCGTGCAGCGTATAGCGCACGCCCTGCCGGTAGCCGACTTCGAACAGCCCCCAGCGATACAGCTCGTTGACGATCAACCGGTCGACACGGCGCGTCTCGTCCGGCGAGATGTCGAGCACCCGCACGTTGCAGTTCGGCAGCTCCTGCGGCAGCGTCTTCGCGAATCCCGCCCACAGGCCGCCGAGCGGTTGCGTGAGCGTGTCGTCGCCATAGCCCATCATGCCGTCCATCCACGTGACGGCGACATAGAAGAGCCGCGACGTGTCCTCCACCTCCGCCCATTCGTCGTAGCACACCTTCAGCAGCTCGACCGTGCGGCGCATCGGCGCTTCCCACGCATTCGCCGCATCGAGCGCGAACGGCGTTTCGAGGCCGAGATCGATGATGCCGTCGAGCGGGCCGGATTCGTCGAGAAACGTTTTCGCGGCAACTGCGCAATCGACGTGCTCGGCCGGCGCGAACACCGACACCTTCGCGCACGCGCGCGCGAGCGCCGCCGCCACGCGCTCGACCGTGCCGCCGCGCCCGTTGACGAGCGCGATCCGCTTGCCGCTCAACGCGGACGACGGCATGTCGGACACCGGCTCGACGGGCGTCGGACGCCACGTAAAGCGCCACGCCGGCACGCTCGGCACGCTCGCGGCCTCGGCCGCGCTACCGGACGCGGCCAAAGCCGGCTGGCCGGCCGTATCGGTCATATCGGCCGCGTCGGCCAACGCGTGCGCGCCGGGTTCTGCGGCGCCGGCCGATGCGGCCGCCGGGCAGGCCGCCGCGAGTCCCGCCGCGCCGGCCGCGTGCGCCGCACCGGCCGCGCCCGGCTCGCGCGCCGCGTGCATCGGGCACACCGCGCGTTCATTGCCCGCATAGCCGCCGGCCTGATCGGCCGCACGCGCCTGCTCGTATTCGCGCACGCGCGCGAAATGGCTGCGCTCGCGCTCGCGCGGCTTCACGATCAGCCGAATGCCGTGCACCGGCCGCAGCGAGATCATCGCGCCAAGCTCGATCGGGTGGCCGGGCAGCGCGTTCAAATCGCAATGCTGCGCGATCACCGCCACCAGCACGCGCATTTGCAGCAGCGCGGTCTGAAAGCCGATGCATTTGCGCATCCCGCCGCCGAACGGGAAGAATGCGTAGCGATGGCGGCCGACGGTCGCCTCGCTTGCGAAGTTCTCCGGGTCGAACGCGTCCGGATTGCGCCAGAACGCGGGATGCCGATGCGTGACGTAAGGCGACACGAAAATCGACGAGCCCGCCGGGATGTGATAGCCGCCGATCTCGTCGTCGTCGACGAGATCGCGCGTGAAGCCCCAGATCGGCGGATAGACGCGCAGCACCTCGTCGACCACCTGTTGCAGATACGGCAGTTGCTCGAGATCCTGCACCGTCGGCGCCCGCCCGCCGAGCCGCGCGTCGAGTTCCTCGCGCAACTGGCGCAATACCGCCGGATGCTGCGCGAGCGCATAGAGCGCCCACGCGAGGCCCGAGCCCGTCGTCTCGTGCCCGGCGAGGAACACCGTCAGCACTTCGTCGTGCACTTCCTTTTGCGTCAGCGGCTGGCCGGTGTCCGGGTCGCGGGCGTTCATCAGCATCGAGATCACATCGCTCGGCTCGCAGTTGCCTTCGCGATGGTCGGCAATGATCCTGTCGATGATCGTGTTGATCGCGCGCTGCGCATGCGCGACCTTGCGATTGAAGCGCGTGGGCACCCAGCGCGGCGTGAAATCGTTTGCGTCGCCCTGCGGCATCATCGCTTCGATTCCGAAGCGCACGGCCGGCCCGAGCGCTTGAGCGTGCGTCGACACGTCGGAGTTGAAGACCATCAAGCCGAGCATTCTCAGGCTCAGCGTCATCATTTCCTCGACGACGTCGATCGCCTCGCCGGGCGGCAGCCCGCTCCAGCGGTGCGCGAGCGCGAGCGCCGCGTCGCCCACCGCCGCCGCGTGCGATTCGACCTGCTTCTTGTGAAACAGCGGCTGAACGACGCGCCGGTGGCGACGCCAAAAGTCGCCGTCGGTCGTCAAAATGCCGTCGCCGAAAAACTTCTTGAAATTGTCGTAGAAGCGTCCGCGCACGTAGTTGCGATGATTCTCCTGCAATACGTACTGGACGTAGTCCGGATGCGCGAGCGCATGCGTGACGAAAGGCCCGAGCCGGTTGCGCACGACGTCGCCGTATTGCTGCTGCAGGCGCAGCAGCATCGTGATCGGATTACGCTTGTACTCGGCCAAATTACCCATCATGAGGCTGCCGCGCGGCCCCGGCGCTTGGCTGCGTTTGCTCATGCCGTCTCCCTTTCGGTTGCGCGACGCGCGACGAGCGCGTCGACTTCGGCCTTCGTCGCATAGGCGCCCGTCGTCCGGTGCACGTAGCCGATCACGACGCCCGTCACGTCGGTCATCTGCATCAGCATCCGGCCGTCGGGGCGCACCGCGACGAAGCGGTTGCCGCCATGCCCGCCTTCAAGCGCGAACTCGCGCGGCGTTGCGTACAGATCGATCCGCTCGTGACGGCTCGTCAGTTCGCAATCGTTGCCGCCTTCGTATAGATCGATTCGGCCGATCGTCAGCGGAGCAGCAAGCGGAATATAGTCGTCGGCGACATAGTTCAGCGCGGCGACCCGTGCCAGGCCGTCGAGCATGATGCTCGGGACCACGAAGCGCGAGAACACCGGATCGTCGACGGCGACGTTCAGTTGATAGCGCGCGCCCTTGCCCGACGCGCTCATGCCCGTGTCGGTGGTGGACACGAACATATTGGTCAGGCGCACGGGCGCCGATTCGAAATGGTAGGGATCGGCGACCGGCGTGCGCGGCTCGCTCTGTGCGGGCCATACCGGCGCATACGCGTAGCGCGGCGCGACGAGGGCCTTGATCTCGAAGTGCAGCTTGTCGCGCACCAAAAGCTGGCCGTTCGGCGCGAACACGTCGCCCGTCACCCGCACCTGCACGACCGACGTGTCGCCTTCGCGGCCGACGAGCTGCGCGTGAATCCGCTTGGTGCTCGGCCGGTCCGCGTCATAGACGCGCAGGAAATGGCGGAACGCGGCGTCGCGGAAACCCACCACGCACTGCCCCGGTATCAGCTTCAGCGCGGCTTCGGCGGCGAGCTCCGGCACGAACGTGCCGGGCAGCGTCGCGAAGCCGTTGACGACGTGGTGCTGCAAATACGCGTCGGTACGCAGGTCGAAGACGCGCTCGAACGTCACGCTGTCGCTCGTGCGGCTCACTTCGCGGCCCAGGTAGAAATCGCGCGCGGCTGCCGGCACGGCAGGCGCGGATTGCGGCACGGGTTGGGCCGCGGCCGGTGCGTGCGGCTCGGCGCGCTGACCCGGCGCGCGCCGGTTCGACGACGCGCTCGGCATCGACGGTTCGCTCGGGGCCGACGTGGCATGCGCCGCTGGCACAGCTTGCGCATCGTTGTCGAAGAATGTCGGCAGATAGGCCTCGATCGCACGGCGCTCGGCGTCGCCGAGATGTACGGAACTGGCGGCGCGCGCGCTCAGGTTGATCTCGCGCAGGAAGTGATGAATCCCCTCGTTGGTCCGCATGCTGGTGAACAGCCCGCTCTTCTCGAGGAACGCGCGCGTCACGGGGTTCGAGCCGAGGCCGACCGAGCGCCACAGCGTCCAGCCGATCGTAAACTCGTCCTGCGCGAGCGCCTCGCGGTGATAGGCCGCCTGCGTGTTCAGGAAATCGTTGCCCGATGCGTAATCGGTTTCGCCCGCCTGCCCCGTCAGCCCGATGAACGAGCCGAAGTTGCACCACGCGCGCGGCTGCGCGGCGCCGAACGCGCTGCGCAGATTCCAATAGCCGCGAATCTTGATGTCGCGCACCGCGACGAAATCCGCGAACGATTTCACGTTGACCGACGCCGAGCGATTGAGGCCCGCCGCGTTGATGACGAGATCGACCGGCCGGCCGGCGGCGGTGATCCGTTCGACCGCGGCGCGCACGCTCTGCGCGTCAAGCACGTTCGCGCGCAGATAGAACACCTTGTTCGGGCCGCAGTACGACTGCATCACGTCGATGTTGCGGCGCGCGGCGCGGGCGTCGATCTGACGCTCGAACGCCTTGATGATCGCGGGCAGCGGCAGCGTCGGGTTCAACGCTTTCTGCTCGCGGATGTAATCGGCGCGGCGGCGCGCGAACGCTTCGTCGCTGCCTGCGTATACGTCCGGGCCGTAAGCGTCGAGCGCGCTGCTGCCGATCAGGTAGATCGTCGGGCGGAAATGCTCGGCCACCGATTTCATCAGCTCGGCCGTGATGCCGCGCGCGCCGCCGAACGCGACGATCACCGAATCGGGGCCGATCCGCGCGAGGCCATCGGCGGGCAGCGCGCCCGCATCGCGCGTGACGCGCGGCGTCAAGCGCCGCGCACCCGCCAGCGCGACCACCGGCAGCAGATGCTGCGCGCCGCTCTCGCGCTCGGCCTGCGCGACGCCTTGGCGGATATCCGCATCGCTCGTGAGCACCGCGAGCGAGCGCGCTTTCGGCAGCTCGATCGCGAGCGCCTTGGCGAATCCGGTAAACATGCCGGCGTCCGGGTGCGGCACGCCGTCCTTCACCGCGTCGAGCAGCAGCTCGACGAACGAGCCTTCGGCGGCCACATCGTCATAGCACTGCTTGAGCGTGACGAACGCGAGATCGTGCAGCTTCAGCCGCTGCGGCGTCGGCGCGGCGAGATGGTCCGGCGCGAGCGCGCTCGCGTTCAACGAAGTCAGCACGCGCACGTGGCTCGTGCCGGCCGGAATCAGCGCTTGCAGCGCGGTTTCGTCGACCGTGTCGATCACCGCGACGCGTGCGCGCGAGAACGTCGTCGCACGCGTGGAGAGCACCAGCAGATCGGCGGGCAGCATGCCGATGCCGTCGAGCAGCTCAGGCATATCGGTGACGACCACGCTGCCTGCGGGCAGATACGCCAGGGTGCCGGCGCCCGCCTGCCACGGCGTGTCCAGCCATTCGATCCGGTAACGGGTAACGCCGAGCGGTTCGCCGTCCGCGGCGACGTCGACAGCTTTCAGCGTCTGCGGAATCGCCACGCGCGGCGTGGCCGGCGCGCCGGGCGCAACCAATGCGTGCGCGGTGGCAACGGCGGCGGCAGTGGCCGGCACGGCGGCAACGCCAGCAACAGCCGGCTGGGCCGACGCGCCCGGTACGACGGCGCTGGCTGCGGCGCCCGCGCTCTTGCGCGTGCGATCAACGGGCGCCGGCGGCTGCTTGCGATCGACGCGCAATCCGAAGCGCACCTGATCGGCGCCGTTGCCAAACGCGATCGATGCCGCATCCGGACCGCTCACGAGCGCGCGCAGCACCGCGAGCGCGCCGTCGGCGCCCGCATACGTGATCTCGCGGCCAGCCGCATCGCGCAACACCGCAGGCGCGAGCCCTTCGTCGAACTCGCGACCGCTTTCGACCCACGCCAGCACCGGCAGCCCGGCCGCCTCGGCCTGCACCTTGGTGGTCACCGCGAACAGCACGATGCCCTCGGCGAGCGGCTTGTCGAACGCGGGCTGCACTTCGTCGGCCGAGTTGCCGTTGATGCCGCCGACGATCGCCATATCGAGTTCACCGCTCCTCAGGAAGCGCGACGCGACTTCGAACGCGGCCAGCGTCGACGCATGTCCGGCGTCGACAGTCATGTTCATCCCGTGCAGATCGTAGTAATTCGCCACGCGCGCCGGAATCACGTTCGGCATCATGCCGGGGAACGAATTCTCGGTGGTCGGCGGCACGAGGCTCTTTGTTTTGTCCGCAACGCGCGCGAGCAGCTCGTCGAGCGCGGCGCGCGACGCATCGTCGGCGCCCGCGCGCACGGCGGTCGCGATATCGTCGATATAGCAGCGGCTCGCGTACAGCGCGGCGTTGCGCGTCGGGCCCATATGCCCCATCACCACGCCGATCGTGTTCGCATGCGCGCGCCAGTAGTCACTGATCTGCTCGCGCAGATCGTGCGCGGCGTCGAGCGCCATCAATTGGCAGCGATCGAGCGCGCGCAGCACCGCGGGCGGCATGCGCACGCGCTCGAAGCTCGGCAGCGCATACGTGAGGCCGAAGCTCGCGCCCGGCTTCGCGCCGGTGCCGGCAAGCCATGCGGCGACGGCGTCGCGGCTGTCGAGGCCGGGAACCTTCGCCGACCAGCCGACGATCGCAAGCGGCTCGCGGTTGACGCGCGCGGCCGGCTTCGGCGCGCGCAGATCCGGCCGGTATTCGCCGACGATCAAGTGGCCGTTCGTGCCGCCGAAGCCGAAGCCCGACACGGCCGCAAAACGCGGCGCGTGCGGCTTGCGCGGCCAATCGACCGGGCGCGTGGGCACCGTGAGGCCGCTCGATTCGATCTCGAACTCGGCCGGCGGCTCGGCAAACCGGTGCTGCGGCGGAATGCAGCCGTGCTCGAGCGCGAGCAGCACCTGAATCAGCGATACGACACCCGCCGCCCAGCCGGTATGCCCGACGAGCGATTTGTTCGACGTGACCTGCACCGGCCGCTCGCGGGACAGCATCTCGCGCAGGCTCTGGAATTCGGCGAGATCGCCGGCCGGCGTGCCGGTCGCGTGCGCGACGACCCAGTCGATCGATGCCTTCGGCACGTCGGTCTGCTGGTATGCGCGGCCGATCGCAATGCTCTGGCCGGCCGAATTCGGCGCGTAGATCGCCTTGCCCTTGCCGTCCGACGACGAGCCGAACGTCTTCAGCACGCCGAGCACGCGGTCGCCGTCGGCGATCGCCCGCTTCAGGCGCTTGAGGATCACGATGCCCGCGCCGTCGGCAAACAGCACGCCGTCGCTGGCCTTGTCGAGCGGGCGCACCTCGCCGCTCTTGGACAACCCGTGCAGCTTCGCGAACATCACCGAGCCGCGCGGCGCGAGCGCGAACGCACCGCCGCACGCGACCACGTCATGCTTGCCCTCGAGCAGGCTCTTCAGGCCGAGATCGACCGAATAGAGCGACGACGAGCATGCGGTGTCGATCATCATGTATTCGGCGTCGTCGGGCAGCACGCCGCGCATGGCGTTCAAGCCCACCCGGTGTGGGAAAAATTCGGCAAGCTCGCCCTCGTTGCCGCGCGCATAGCGCGCGCGCAGCATGGCGTCGATCTGCGCGATGCGGCGCGCGCGCGCCTCGGCCGTCACGCCGGCCTCGTCGAGCGCCGCGCCAAGCCGCGTGCGCATGGCCGCCAGCACCATCCCTTCCTCGAGATGCTGGCTGCCGTCGGCGGTGTAGCCGACGACGAACGATGTGCGGTCGCCGTCGCGAATGGTCACGCCGGCGAGCGCCTGGCGCAGCGAATGGCGCAGCCACAGGGTCGTCAGCTCGTGCGGCGCGGCGGCGGCGTCGATCTCGGCGCGCAGCTTCGCCTCGGGCTCGAAATGCTCGATGAACACCGAGCGCGACTGATAGCTCTTGTCTTCGGCCGACAGGTCGGGCGAATAGAACGATCGGTAATCCCAACGATCGGGCGGCACGTTGCCGAACAGCTCGGGGCCGTCGAGAAGCGCCCGCCAGAATGCCTGCGGATCGCTCGCGCCCGGCAGCGCGACACCCATCCCGACGACGGCGATTTCGTCGGCGTCGTCAGCGTCGTCGCTCGAATCGGCGGCGGGCGCTTGTGCGGTGGCAGGCGCTGCCGCTTGCGGCGCGGCAACCGCTTGCGCAAGCGCGGCGGCAGGCGCCGATGCAGCGGCAGCCACAGCGGGCGCCGTCTGCGCGAAGGCGGCCGGCGCTTGCGTCAGCGACGCAGCCAACGCTTGCGCGGACGGTGCGGCGGCGGCCGAACCCACCGCCGGTGCGGCATGCGCGGCGCTCGCTTGCGCAGCCTGCCCGAATGCCGCCGTCTGCGCCGCGTTCACCGCGGCGGCGGCATTTGCCGGCGCAACCGGCGCCGCGGCCGCTGCGTGCCCCGCATCCGGCTGCGTGCGCCACTCAGGCCGCGGCGACAGACCTTCGCTGCACAGCGACATCCCGCCGTCCGCGACAATCACCTGCCCGGTAATCCAGCGCGCCGCATCCGACGCGAGAAACAGCACGACGTCCGCGAGATCGTCCGGCGTCGCGAGCCGGCCCAGCGGCGTCGCCGCGATGCTCGAACGCTTCGTATTCTCGGGATCGGGGAATTGCGCGGCGACGTCGCCGTCGATCAGCGTCGACGACGCGCCGTTCACGCGAATGCCGGCCTGCGCGTACTCGACAGCCAGATAGCGCGTCAGCGATTCGAGCGCGGCCTTCGCCGTGCCGACCACGAGATAGTTGGCCGGCACCAGAATCGCGCCCACCGACGACACGTTGACGATCGCGCCGCCGCCGGCGCGCGCCATCAGCCGCGCGGCGCGGCGCGCGCACCAGAATGCGCCTTTCAGATTGGTGTCGATCGCGCGGTCGAAATGCGCGGATTCGATGTCGTCGATCGGCAGCAGCGCGCCCGACGCCGCGTTGTTGACGAGAATGTCGATCGTTCCGTATTTCGCCTCGATCTCGTCGAACATCCGGTTGACTTGCGCCTCCTGAGCCACCGACGCGCGCACGACGTCGACCGTCGCACCGAGCGCGCGCAGCTCTGCCGCGGTTTCCTTGGATGCATCGAGCGAATGGAAGAAGTTGACGATGACATGAGCGCCAGCTTCGGCGAATCGTCGGCAGATTGCCTTGCCGACGTTTTTCGCCCCGCCCGTCACCAGTACCCGTTTCCCCTTCAGGTAGGAGTTCGGCAGAATGGAATTCGACATATCTTTTGATCGATCAGGAGTGCAAGTGGTTAGGACGAGATGCCCCGTCTGAGCCGGCCCCTTCGATTGTTGTTCTGTCGGTGCAGGGGCGGGCGCGGGGCAACCGCCGCTCAGCCCGCGACGAGCGCGGCCTTGTGCTGGTGTTCGTAGACGAAATCGACGATTTGTCCCATCGTCTTGAAATCGCCGGCCCGGAAATTCGACGGAAGCGGCGGCAGCCCATAGCGTGCGCTGATACGCTGAATGATTTCGGTCTGCTTGACGGAATCGATTCCAAGCTCCGCTTCGAGTTCGACCGTTTCGGTGAACACTTCGACCGGATACTCCATAGCTTCAGCATAGATGGCGACAAGCTCGTTGAACAGCCGATCGCGCGGCACGCGCGCTACGCCGGCGGGCGCGGCGGGCGCAGCGGGCGCGGCGGGAGCAGCGGGCGTAGCGGGCACATACGACGGCGCGGCAGCCTGCGCGACGGGCGCGAAAGCGGCATGGGACTCCACATGCGTGGCGGGCGCGAAAGCCGCGGAGGCAGCAGGTGCGGCGGGCGCGGCCGGTGCATAGGCCGCCGGTGCGGCCGGTGCAAACGCAGCGGGCTCGACCGGTGCAAATGCCGCAGGCGCAACGGCGGCAAACGCGGCGGGTGCGGCGGGCGCAACGCGAAGGTCGGTAACGATCTGCGGCGCGGGCGTTGCTTGCAGGCCGCGGTGGGCGTGCGCATCGAAGAAACGCTTGAGTTCGCCCTTGATCTTGTCGACGATTCCTGGGCCGCTCACGCGCCAGAATTCATCGAAATCGGGTTGCAGGTTGCTTGCTCGGATGTCGTCGTTCATGGTTCGGCTCTCTTTGTCGAAATATGCGAGTACGTTTTCCACTGCGCCCAGCTCGTCGCGCACGCTCGCGGCGCCGGAGAAGGTTTTGACGCCCCCCGGTCCCACGACGCGTATCGCGATCTTGCTGAGCGCATTCAGCGCGCCGCACTCGACGAGTACGCCAACGCCAGACGCCTTGAGTCTTGCCACCGCCTGCGCAAACTGCACCGGCAATACGAGATGATCCGCAAGACAAGCGCCGAGATCGTCGGCGCCGGCGTAATACCGATTCAAAATCGGCGAATAAACCGGATATTCAAGCGGCCCGGTTTTATAACTCTTTAACCGTTTACCGAATTCGACGCGCGCATTTTCCAAATCCTTATGATGAAATGCGTATGGCGAATTCAAGATTTGTGCAGAAATATTTTTCTGCGCGCAATAAGCAATGAATGTCTCGACATGGCGATGTGCGCCCGACACCACCGTTTGCGCCGAATGGTTCTCGACCGCAATGCTCACGCGCCCGGGCTGCGCATCGAGCGAATCTCCAAAGCATGCCGCAACGAGTTCGCGCACCGCCTGCGGCGCGGCGGACACCGCTGCCATGCGGCCGTCGGACGGCGCCATCATCCGCAACGAATCGATCCGGTCGCAAACCATCTCGGCCCCCGTCTCGACCGAAAACGCGCCGCCGCACGCAAGCGCGGCAATCTCACCGAAGCTGTGCCCAACGAGCACGGCCGGCCGCGCCCCACGGGCGCGCAACGCTTCGAAGAACGAAACGGATGCCGCATAAAGCGCGAGTTGCAGCAGATCGGGCGCATGCTGCAGCCATTGGCCGATGTCGAGACGCTCATCCCCGAGCGCCGTCAGCAGCGAACGGCGCAGCCGCCGCACGGCCACCGCGTCGATAGCCTGCATCGACCGTTTCACGACGGGATAGGTACGACTCAACGCCTGGGTCGCGCCCGCGTAAAATGCACCTTGCCCCGGAAACAGAAATGCTGCTTGCATCATGTGATTGCCTTTATCCACCAGCCACGCCGAGTAACTCGACGATCGGTCGAGAATGTGTCCCCCCAAGTCTCCGCTCGTTATTCGATTACGCATCGCGGCGGCGATATGCAACCTCTAATCAATAATGCATTAACGATAAAGTAACATGGGGATATAAATACCTATGTTCGGCATACTACACATCCTCTACTGGTATTTAATATCAGGAATCGTCAAGTCATCATTCTTTGACGATTCATTCAATCGCACCAATATATCTGTCAAGAAATGTGAATTCCCGGCTGCGCATTGGCAGTCCGGGCGGGCCGCCTGGATTGAGCGTGCTGCGGAAGCAATGGACGTCGCGCGCAAACGGCTTTCGCCGAATACCGGCAATGTCACCGCTATTTCACAATGATTTAAAATATGCGCGATGCCGCTTTTGCCGGATTTATTCAATCGGCCGGCGCGATTTGTTAAAAATCATGGATTCGCCGCCGCGGCGAATTCGCTACTGAATTGACGAATCGCGCAATCGCCGGCGCCCGAGTCCGGCAACCCGGATTATCCGCCGCCAGGAACAAATCGCGCGCGACGCAACAGAACGCGCCGACGCGATTGCCCCCTTATTTCGCAATAGTCCCGCAGCCTTCCAGTATGCCGGAGCCCTCGCGACGGTGAAATTCCCGCACCGGTATACTTGGACATTTTTTGCCTCAACGTAGGCTGGCCCGCCGTCTCATGCTGACTTCCGCCCTCGTCCGACTCGTTGCCTGGTCGGTGCGGCGCCCGATTTGGGTCGTCGTGCTGTCGCTTGCCATCGCCGCATTGAGCGGCGCCTATGTCGCGCGCCATTTCAAGATCAATACCGATGTCAGCAAACTAGTCGAGAACGACCCCAAATGGGCTCTACTCGGCCACGCGATCGACGACGCGTTCCCGCAGCGCAACCAAACGATCCTCGCGGTTATCGAGGCGCCCGCGCCCGAATTCGCGAGCGCCGCGGCCGATGCGCTCGCCAACGGCTTGCGCCGCGAAACGGACGCGGGCCGCATCGGCCAAGTGTCGGAGCCCGCGGGCGGCCCGCTCTTCGAGCACAACGGCCTGCTGTTCCTGCCCGAGCAGGATGTCTCGAACACGACCGGACAACTCGCAAGCGCGCGGCCGCTCATCAACGTGCTCGCCAAGGACCCGAGCGTCACCGGGCTCGCCACGACACTATCGACCACGCTCGGACTGCCGCTGCAATCGGGCCAGGTCAAGCTGCCGGGCATGGCGAAACTGCTGTCGCAGAGCGCCGCGACCGTCGACGCGGTGCTCGCCGGCCGGCCCGCCGCGTTCTCGTGGCGCGCGCTCGTCGATCCCGAGGCCGCCCGCCAACCCGCACGCGCGTTCGTGACCGTGCAACCCGTGATCAATTACCAGGCGCTGAAGGCGGGCGAACAGACCTCTCAGACGATTCGCGACACCGCGCGCGCGCTCGAACTCGACAAGCGTTTCGGCGCACGCGTGCGGCTGACGGGCGAGCAACCGCTCGCCGACGAGGAGTTCGCGTCGGTCGAGGACGGCGCGGCCGTCAACGGCATTGCGACGCTCGCGATCGTGCTCGTGATCCTGTGGATCGCGCTGCGCTCCAAGCGGATGATCGCGGCCGTGTTCGTCACGCTGTTCGTCGGCCTGGCGGTAACCGCCGCGCTCGGGCTGATGATGGTCGATTCGCTGAACATGATTTCGGTTGCGTTCATGGTGCTGTTCGTCGGGCTCGGCGTCGATTTCGCGATTCAATACGGGGTCAAATACCGCGAGGAGCGCTATCGCGATCCGGACCTCGATCATGCGCTCGTCGGCGCCGCGCATATGATGGGCATGCCGCTCGTGCTCGCGACGGCGGCCGTCGCGGCGAGCTTCTTCTCGTTCCTGCCGACCGCCTACCGCGGCGTGTCCGAACTCGGGCTGATCGCGGGCGTCGGGATGTTCGTCGCGCTCGGCACCACGATGACGCTGCTGCCTGCGCTGCTCAAGCTGCTCGCGCCGCCCGGCGAGCGGCAGTCGCCCGGCTTCAAGCGTCTTGCGCCCGTCGACGACTATCTCGACCGCCATCGCAAGCCGATCCTGATCGGCACGCTCGCGATCGTGATCGGCGCGCTGCCGCTGCTCGCGCATCTGCGCTTCGATTTCAATCCGCTGCATTTGAAGGACCCGCGCAGCGAATCGATGGCGACGCTGCTCGCGCTGAAGGATTCGCCGGAGGCGTCGGTCAACGACGTGTCGCTGCTCGCGCCGTCGCTCGCGGCCGCCGACACCGCCGCCAAGCGCCTCGGCGCATTGCCGGAAGTCGGCCGCACCACCACGCTGTCGACGTTCATCCCCGACGCGCAGCCGCAAAAGCTCGCGTCGATCGCGGCGGCCGCGCGCGCGCTGCTGCCCGCGCTCACGCAATCGCCCGCGCCGGCCGTGCCCGATGCGCAGCGCGTCGCGGCGCTCAAACGCGCGTCGAACCTGCTCGAATACGCGGCGGAGGATTATCCCGGCCCGGGCGCGGCGGCGGCCAAGCATCTGTCCGAGTCGCTCGCCAAGCTCGCGGCGGCCGACAGCGAAACGCGCGATCGCGCCGAAACAGCGTTCTCGTCGACATTGCGCATCGCGCTGAACCAGCTCGCGATGCTGCTGCAGCCGTCCGGCATCACGCGCGACAATCTTCCGCCGCAAATCGTGCGCGATTGGGTCGCACCGGATGGCCGCGCGCTCGTGCAGATCTCGCCGAAGGTGCAAAAAGGCGCCGATCCGGGCGACGACGCGATGCTGCGCCGTTTCGTGCAGGCCGTGAAGGCAGCCGAGCCCAACGCGACCGGCGGCCCGATCTCGATCCTGCACTCGGCCGATACGATCATCCGCGCGTTCCTGCAAGCCGCCGCGCTGTCGATCGTGTCGATCACGCTGCTGCTGTGGGTCGCGCTGCGCCGCTTCGGCGACGTGCTGCGCACGCTCGTGCCGCTGCTCGTGTCGGGCGTCGTGACGCTCGAGCTGTGCGTGCTGTTCGGCATGCCGCTCAACTTCGCGAACATCATCGCGCTGCCGTTGATGCTCGGCGTCGGCGTCGCATTCAAAGTGTATTTCGTGATGGCGTGGCGCGCGGGTCAAACGGGCCTGCTGCAATCGAGCCTCACGCATGCGGTGCTGTTCAGCGCCGCGACAACCGCGACCGCGTTCGGCAGCCTGTGGTTATCGCATCATCCCGGCACGGCCAGCATGGGGCGCCTGCTCGCGCTCGCGCTGTCGTGCACGCTGATCGGCGCTGTCGTGTTCCAGCCCGTGCTGATGGGCAAGCCGCGCGACAAGCGCGTGACGAATCAATCGCAAGGAATCGATGAATAAGATCAAGACGCGCCTGTCCGCGTCCGCGCTCGCCGCAGCCGCGCTGCTGAGCGGCTGCGCGACCGGCCCCAACCGCACCCCGGGCGACCCGCTCGAACCGATGAACCGCACGGTCTTCAAATTCAACGACGCGGTCGACCAGACCATCGCCGTGCCGATCGCGAAGGGCTATCAAGCCGTCACGCCGACGCCGGTGCGCACGGCGGTCAGCAGCTTCTTCTCGAACCTTGGCGACCTCGGCAACATCGCGAACAATCTGCTGCAGCTTCGTATCACCGACGCGACGCAAGACATGATGCGCGTTGTGATCAATTCGGTATTCGGCGTCGCCGGCCTGTTCGATGTCGCCTCGCTCGCCGGGCTGCCGAAACATCATCAGGACTTCGGGCTCACGCTCGCGCGCTGGGGCGTGCCGGCCGGCCCATATTTGGTGCTGCCCATTTTCGGGCCGAGTTCGTTTCGCGACGGCGTGGGCCGCGCAGTCGACGTTCGCTTCAATCTGCTGAACTACATCGAGCCCGCCGCGCGCAATCCGATGTATGTCGCGCAATTCATCAGCGCGCGTTCGGATCTGCTCGGCGCGACCGATCTGCTGCAGCAGGCCGCGCTCGACAAATATTCGTTCGTGCGCGACGCATATGTCCAGCAACGCCGCTCGCTCACGTATCGCGGCCACGGCAACGATGAACCGGCGCTGCCGAACTATGGCGAACCGGACAGCGAAGCCACGCCGGGCGCGAAGCGCGGCAGTGGAGAACCGGGCGGCTTGCCGCAATACCAGGATCCGGGTGACGCGGGCAGCGGCGGATCGCCGAGCCATTCGAATTCGGGCAAAGCGGCGCGCGAGCCGGCCGGGCTGCCGCAATATCGAGACCCGGGCGACGATACGGCCATGAAAAAAGGCGGCGGCGCGGCTGGCCACACAGCAGCGCCGGGCGCTGGCAAAGCGGCATCGCCCGCGTCGGGCGCCGCCGCGCACTAACCGCGCCGGCATTGCCGTCAATACAGCGGGCGGCTGCCGTCGCAGCTTCGGCCAAGCTCCGCCGTCCCGCTATCGGAATGCCGGCATCAAAAGAAAAACCCCCGGGCGAAGCCGGGGGCAGCTTACTTCAGCCCTGCATGGCAGCACGGGCATCAGCCTCTTCGATTCATTCAATTCGACTCGACGAACTGAATATACGGCGTCGTTCCGCCGTTTGCCGAACAGGTTCCCAGCTTCAGGTTGTTCGTCTCGCCCGTCGTGCCGCCGTTCGTCGGGCCAATGCAGCTCGGCGAACTGGTCGTGCCGTCATTGACCGCGAGCTTCACCGTCAGCGACGAGCCCGAATTGAAATTGACTCCCGAGCCCCCGCCGTTGCCGACCACGTTGAACTCCGACGTGTTCCACACATACGCGATCCCGAGCGTGCTATCGCTTTGCGTAACCGAGTGAGCAACGCCGCCGTAAGTGAACGTCACGGTATCCACGCCATTGGCCGCGGCGGAGCCGGTCAGCGAAGCGGACGCGAGCTGCGAGGCCGGAACGAACGAGACGGCCACTGCATTGCTGTTGCGATAACACGCATATTGCGGGCTGTACGAATACCATCCGCGCGGGCATCCCTTGCGCGAATAATCGCTGCTAGACAGGAACATCCAGTCCTGAATAAACGCTTGCGGCCCCGCCGGCGCCGGGCTGTCCGCGCCGTTGTATGTCGAATAAATGAACTGCTGCCAGACTGAGCACGACGTATAGCCATACGACGCGCAAGCGGGCGAGCCGCTGGCAAAATTGGTATTGAGTTGCAGCGTATAGCCATTGGTTCCGCCGTATCCATTCGGGTTGTTCGTCGACGTCACGCCTGAAACAACCGGAAAGCTGCCGACGGCCGACCGCGTCAACTGCGCGGTCTGCGCGGAATAATCGTAGCCGTTGCCCACTGTCTGCGGCGCGCTATAGGCGTCGCGTCTCGGGCCGACTTTCGGGCTCGACCGGTATTTCGGGCTCGCCAGGCACGTCTCCTTTTCCCAGGTCAGATTGGGGTAGACCGCGCGAAAACAGCCTGCCGCGGGTGTCGCGACTTTCTTGATGTGCTCGTGCCAAACCTTCAGCGCTTCAGGGCTCGCCTGAGCAGCAGCGGCCACGGCGGCGGCATCGGCCGGCTGGTCGGCAAACGCCGACGAAAGCGAGGCGACACCGAACAAGCCCGCCACGCACGCAGTAAGGCCCCAACGGCCCAAGCCAGATTTCTTTTTCGATTGCATGAGTACCCCCTCCACAAGGGAAGTTTCACTATTCACATGTCATTTGGAAAACGGACAGAGCGATATCGATTGAATTGATCTATACCCACCTCCCCATATTTTTCGATCGCACCGCCTTCGCCATTCTTTATTTTCGATGCGTCGAATTTTCGGCCGCGGCATTAGCGGCAATCACAGTGCTTAATCGTGGCGATTCAAAGGAATCAACCTTTCGTCTCGTTCATCGGGTAACACCTCTCTTTGCAGCGCCGCTGCCATCGATCGTGCACGGAAAAATTCCCAGTCTTGCCAGGAGCCGAGATCACGCATCCATTCGGTCCGATATCGCGGCAGCGCTGCACCAAACCTCGAGCGCTTCGGGACTTACATCGGCAACCGCGGCGCCGATACGAATCCAAACCAAACACGCTCGTAAATCCTCGACGGCAATACCATCGGCAATTCGCTTTTTTTGAAAAAGCGATCAGCAATTCATTCGAGATATCGATAAATTACCCTTTACCATCAGCCCGCCTATAAAAACAAACAGACGTCCAGTCGCGTCACATTCGGCCCGGCGATCGAAAACAAGCCGCATCAAAACATCCGGCTTATTTTGAGATAACCATTCAATGAAATATCGGCAGCTATGCCACGGCCACTCTCTCCAGCACCTCACCGTGCAGATAGTTGGTCATGCAAAACGATGCGATAAGAAAACTACGGCGCTGCGTTTTTTAATAAGCTATCAAACTTTTTTTGATTTTAAATTTAAATATTGTTAAATTTACAGAATGCCGACTTGACAATTACATAAAGGAGAGATAGGGATCAGGCCCCGCGCCATGCGCCGGCGCGCTCGACCGCGCGCCGCACATCCACCAGCGTCGCCCGCGCCGCGCGCGCATCGCCGGCAACCTGCAGCAGTGCGCCGAGCTGTGACGGCTGCCGGGCAAGTTCACGCAGAATTGGAAGGATCGCGGTGCTGCCGTCGTCGCGCAATCCGGCTGTCGCCGCTTTGGGCAGGGTGCGCCACGCAGGATCGACGATCGCGCGGCATACCGCGAACGGCACGCCGCGTGCCGCCGCAAACGCGCCCGCTATGTGGGACTCCATGTCGACCGCGAGCGCGCCTTTCGCACGATGCAGCGCAGCCTTGTCGCACGCGTCGATGACAGGCTCGCTGACCGCCGCAAGCGTGCCGCACCGCACCCGCGACGCGACCGGCCCGCCGGCGAGCGCGGCAACGATCCGCGCACTCCATCGAGCATCAGTCTCCAGCCGTCCGAACGGACCGTCGACCGCATCGGCGATGACCAGCGCGCCCGGCACCAGGTCCGGCGCGAGGCCACCCGCCGTGCCGAAACTGACAACCGCCGCGCATCCGTGCGCGGCGGCCGCGTCGGCGAGCGCGCGCTCGAGGCGGTCCGCGCGCGCCGCATAGACCGCCTCGACGCCCGCGCCGCGCGCAATGCGCGCTTCGAACGCCATCCCTGCAACGGCGATCACCGGCGCCGCCCCCTGGCCGGACCTCGACGCCATCGGCCGTTTACATCCCGACCGTCACGCGCGTCGTGTTCGCGCGCTTCAGGTTCCGGTAACGCGCCAGCGCCCAGAGCGGGAAGAATTTCCGATAGCCGTGATAACGCAAATAGAACACGCGCGGAAAACCTGTTGCGGTAAAACGCGCCTCGTCCCACAGGCCATGCTCGCACTGCGTGCCGAGCAGATAATCGATCCCGCGCGCGACGGCCGGATGATTGACTTCGCCCGCCGCCATCAGGCCGAGCAATGCCCAGGCGGTCTGCGACGACGTGCTCGGCGCGCGCTCGTAGCCGCGATAGTCGAGCTTGTAGCTGTCGCCGTCCTCGCCCCAGCCGCCGTCCGGGTTCTGAACCGACAGCAGCCATTGCGCGCCGCGCTTCACGCGCGGGTCGTCATGGCCAAGGCCGGCCGCGTTCAGCGCGCACAGCGCGCTCCACGTGCCGTAGATGTAGTTCATCCCCCAGCGGCCATACCAGCTACCATCGGCTTCCTGCTCGTTCAGCAGATAGTCGAGCGCGCGGCGCGCCGGCTCGCTCGCGGCGGGCGTCTCGCCCAGTTGCGCGAGCATCGACAGGCAGCGGCCCGATACGTCGGCGGTCGGCGGATCGAGCAGCGCGCCGTGATCCGAGAACGGAATGTTGTTCAGATAATGGTGAGTGTTTTCCGGCTCGAACGCGCCCCAGCCGCCATCGCTGCTCTGCATGCCGACCACCCACTCGCGCGCGCGCGCGATCGATTCGCGATACGCGTGCGGCTGCGCGGCTTGGGCTTGGCCTTGCGCGCCCCGTTCTTTCGCGGCCCGGTCCATCGCCATCGCAACCACCGCCGTATCGTCGACATCCGGATAATGCGGATTCGCGTACTGGAACGCCCAGCCGCCCGGACGCACGTTCGGCCGGCGCACGATCCAGTCGCCACGCACGTCGAGAATCTGCAGCGGACGCAGCCAGTCGAGCCCGCGCGCGGCCGCGTCGATCGCACGCGCGTCGCCCGTCTCGATCAGCGCGTGCGCGGCAAGCGATGTATCCCAAACCGGCGACAAGCACGGCTGGCAATAAGCCTCGTCGTCGCCGACGACGAGCAATTTTTCGATCGACCGGCGCGCGATCGCGCGGTTCGGATGATCTTCAGGCAGCCCAAGTGCCGCGTACATCATCACTGCGTTCGCCATGGCCGGGTAAATCGCGCCGAGGCCGTCCTCGCCGTTCAGCCGCTCGTCGACGAACGCAACCGCCCGGTTGATCGCGCGCTCGCGCGAATAGCTCGGCAGCAAGCCGTCGACGAGCCGCAGCATACCGTCGACCGCGCGGAAAAACATGAACCAGCCGGTGCTCTGATGCGGTTGCTTCGGCAGCAGCCCGGTGTTGACGGGCGGGCTCTTGAACAGCTCGTCGATACGCACGCCACGCGGGTTCTTCGCAACCGGCCGCTTCGCGTTCAGCACGAGAAGCGGCACGATCACGGTACGCGCCCAATACGACACTTTCGACAAATGGAACGGGAACCACTGCGGCAGCAGCATCACCTCGACCGGCATCATCGGCACCGCATACCACGGCACGACACCATAAAGTGCGAGCTGAATCCGCGTGAACACATTCGACATCTCCGCGCCGCCCATCGCGTGGATCGCGCGGCGCGCGCGCTGCATGTGCTCGGCGTTCTCATCGTCACCGATCACTTTCAGCGCGAAATAGGCCTTCACGCTCGCGCTGATGTTCGGCGCGCCGTCGGTAAACAGCGGCCAGCCGCCGTCCGGTTGCTGGATGCGGCGCAGGTAGCGCGCGATCTTCTGCTCGAGTTCGATATTCGGCGTCTCGCCCAGATAGTGGACGAGCAGCACGTATTCGGCGGGAATGGTCGAATCGGCTTCCAGCTCATAGACCCAATGGCCATCCGGGTTCTGGGCGCAGAGCAGCGCATCGGTCGCACGCGCGACGGCGGCGTCGAGCGCGGCGGCCGCAGACGTTGCGGATGCCGCGTGCGTATCAACGGACGCATCGGATGCGTCGAGCGTTTGCATATCGGTCATGTCGTTCATCGGTCCCTCTCTCATTGCCAGCACGCGCATCCGGCCGGTTCGCCGGATTCGGGCGCGTGCCCGTTGTCGCGGGTCGGCCTGCGGCCGTCCAGACGCCCGCGAACGTCTGCTTCGGCACGCACTTGCGCATGCCGGGGCATGGCGCTCGCCACGCGGGCCGCGCGCGGCTTGCGCCTATTCCATCGGATCAAAACAATGCGTAACGCGCCGCGAGCAGCAGCATGCGCGCGCGCGGCTTGCGCAGCGGTGCGCGCGGCGGCGCGAAACCGCGTGCCACCGCGGCTTCGAGAATCAGCCGGTAGGCGCCCGACATAATGCGCGGCGCGCGCACCTGCACACGGGGCGATGCGTCCATTACCGCATCGGCCTGCGCGAAATGCCGCTGCGCGCGCTCGACGAGCGTCGCGCATACGCGCGGCAACGCCGGGTCGCGCGCGATCGTGCGCGGATCGGCAAGCGCGATTGCCTCGCGCGCGAGCAGCTCGCGCGGCAGGTAGCAGCGGTTGATCGCCGCGTCGTCGTCGATATCGCGCAGGATGTTCGTCAGTTGCAGCGCACGGCCAAGGTGGTGCGACAGCAGCCGGCCCGGCTCATCCGGCATCCCGAAAATCCTCACCGATAGCCGACCGGCCGCACTCGCGACGCGGTCGCAATACAGATCGAGCGTCGCGTCGTCCGGCGCGCAGATATCCTCGGCCGCGTCCATCGCCATCCCGTCGATCATTGCGTGAAAATCGTCGCGCCGCAGCCCGAATTTCTCGATCTCGCGCGTGAGCGGCACGAGCGACGCACGCGGGCGGCCCGCGTAGCAAGCGTCGATGTCGGCGCGCCAGCGCTCGAGCTGCGCCGCGCGCTCGACGCGCGAGCCGCCTTCGTCGGCGATGTCGTCGACCGCGCGGCAAAACGCGTACACCTGGAACATCGCGTCGCGCTGCCCGGCAGGCAGGATGCGCATCGCTAGATAGAAAGAGCTGCCCGATGTGACGGCAGCGGCGTCGGTTTCGGTATCGTCCACCACGGGATTGGAAACGGCCAAGACGAGCTCCGCTAAGGCGCCCTTACAGGGCGATTGAAGAAGCCATGCCCGGCTGGGGATGGTAAATGCGTGCGAGATGCGCGAACGATCGGCGCAGACAGGCACAAATTACCGGCGGGAAGCCGGAATTGGCCGAGAGTATAGCAATCTTTGACAGTCGATGCCGCCCGATTCGCCCGGCCGTGCAATCCGCCATGCTCCGGTAAGATGCGCACACGGGCAAACGGCCGCGCGGGCCGCCGCCAATCAACCAATCAACACAATCACGAACCTAGAGAGACTGCCTTGCCAATCGAACCGCACAACGCAGCGCCTGCTGCCACTCGCCATGCCGCGTCGGCATCCGAGCCGCCGGCTGCACCATTCGTGCTCGTGCACGGCGCCTGGCATGGCGCGTGGGCCTATTCGCGCGTGATCCCGGCGCTTGCCGCCCACGGCCACGCGGCCATCGCCGGCGATTTGCCCGCGCACGGCGCCAATGCGCGCTTTCCCGCGTCATTCTTCAAGCGTCCGCTCGACGCGGCCGCGTTCGCAGGCGAGCCGTCGCCCATCGCGGGCACGACGCTCGACGATTACGTCGACCATGTGCTGCGCACCATCGATCAGGCCCGCGCACTCGGTCATGAACGAGTCGTGCTCGTCGGCCATAGCATGGGCGGCCTCGCGGTCACGCTGGCCGCCGAGCGCGCGCCGCAGAAGATTGCCAAGCTCGTTTACCTGGCGGCATTCATGCCGGCGGCGGGCACGACAGCGCTCGACTACACGCGCGGGCCGGAAAATCGCGGCGAGATGCTCGGCGCGCTGATGATGGCCAGCCCGAAAACCACCGGCGCACTGCGGCTGGACCCGCACAGCGACGATCCGGCCTATCGTGCCGCAGCCAAGCGCGCGCTCTGCGACGACGCAACCGACGCCGACTACACCGCGTTCGGCCGTCTATTGAGCTGCGACACCCCCGCAGCGCCGTTCGCGGCGCGCATCGAGACGACGTCCGGGCGCTGGGGCGCGATCGAGCGCCATTACATCCGGTGCCTGCGCGACCATACGTTGCTGCCTGCGCTGCAACAGCGTTTCATCGACGAAGCCGACGCGTTCACGCCCGGCAACCGGACGCACGTGCATGCGCTCGACAGCAGTCACTCGCCGTTCATCTCCCAGCCGCAACGGCTCGCCGACCTGCTGGCCGATATCGCCCGAAGCTGACGCGGACAGCCGGCACCCGGCCGGCGCACGGCCGCGTTCATCGATGACGGGTGCTAGCTGAACGCGACCGAGCAATTGCGCCCTTGCCGCTTCGCACGGTAAAGCGCGGCGTCGGCCTGGTTGACGAGCGTCTCGTGCGTGAGGGTGCCGGGGCGCGCGGCCGCGCCGCCGACGCTCGCCGTCACCGGCACCCGCGCGCCTTCGGCGTCGAACGGCGCGCTGCCGATCGCCTGCCGTATCTTTTCGGCAACGCTCATCGCCTCGTCGAGCGATGTGCAAGGCAGCAACAGCGCGAACTCCTCGCCGCCGAAACGGCCAAACGTATCTTGCGATCGCACCACGTCCGCGACGCGGCGCGCCATCACGCGCAACACGTTGTCGCCGACGACATGGCCGAAACGGTCGTTGATCGTCTTGAAGTGGTCGAGATCGAACAGCAGCACCGATAAATTGCCGCCGTAACGCTGCCAGCGCGTGAACTCGTCGCTGAGCCGCGCTTCGAAGAAGCGCCGGTTCGCGATGCCGGTGAGCCCGTCGAGGTTTGCATATTCCTGCAGCTTCGCGACCGCTTCCTCCCGCTCGCGCTGCATCACGCTGACGTGCGTGACATCGGCGATCGTCACGCACACCGCCTCGACTTCGCGGCCGCGCGTGATCGGCACGAACGTGCAGTCCTGCTGCATGAAATCGACGCCGCCCGTGATCGGCCGGTCGTGATCGAAGCGGAACAGATACGGCCGCTGCTCCCACGAACTGAACGCGAAGCTGCCGAGCTGGAACACGCTTTCGAGCTTACGCGCAAGCCACGCGCGCGGCAGCTCGGGAAAGCAATCGAACAGGTTGCGCCCGATCACGTCGGCCGCCGCGACGCCGCTGTGATCGTGCATGAACCGATTCCACATCAGCACGTTCATCGCACGGTCGAGCACGAAAATGCCGAAGCTGACTCGTTCGATGACAAGATCGCTCAGCGAAGGATGAGGGTTCATAAACTGGACAGCAGGAAATCGAGCGCGTCGCTCATCTGGTGGATCGAATCTTCCGCGAGCAGCATCACGAAGTGAGGGCGAAAGCTATCGTCGGCCACGCCGAAATTCACCTCGAGCAGTAGCGTCTCGCGCCACGCGAGCACGTTGGGCGGGAACACGTCGTCGAACGTCACGTCCGCGCCGAGCAGCCCCGGCGGCGAAAATACGGGCGTGCGGCCCAGCTCGTCGAGAATCGCGGACACGCATGCGCCCATCAGCACGTTTGCCACATCGAACACGAACTCGGCCTGCGTGAGCGCTTCCCACTCGTCATCGTCGTAGGCGTCGAACAGCAGCGCCAAGCGCTCGACTTCGGAGCTGCGGCAAAGCATCAGCGCCTCGCCCTTGATATCCGAGCGAAAGCCCTGGCGCACGGCGGTCACGTTATCGTCGATGCCGGTCATGTCGCGCAGCACGCGGCAAACGTCGGCCGAGCGCACGACGCGCACGCGCGGCACCGAAAGCTCGATGAAAGTGCCGAAAAGCAGCGCAAGGCGCGCCGCCGCGCGCCCCATCGCGAGGTTGGCGATCTCCTGCAATGCGTCGCGCTGCTCCGCCGTCAACATCGTGTCAACCATACAACCCATACTCCCTGAGAATGGGCAGCAAAGCTTCCGGCGTAACAGGCTTCGCAACGAATGCCGCCGCGCCCAGCTCGCGCACGCGCGCTTGCGCCTTCGGCTGGATGTCGGCGGAAACGACGATCACGAACGTGTTCAGATCCTCGTCACGCAACGCCTCGAGCACCTGATAGCCGCTCATGTCGGGCATCGTCAGATCGAGAAACATCACCGACGCCTTGCCGTCTCGATACAGCGTCAGCGCCTCTTGGCCGTTCGACGCGTAGGTCACGTCGACGTCCCAGTCCGCCGGCAGCGCCTTGGTCAGCAGCTTGCGCGCAAGCAGAGAATCATCAGCGATCACAATCGGCAGAGGCATGGCAGTCGCGGCGGTAAGCGGAGTCGTCTGCCTCGCGTTAACGACGATTCGCCGCGCATCTTTAGGAAGAAGCGACAAGTGGTAATGCGAGGCACAGGCATCGCCCGGGCATCACGGGCGAATTCCGCATAGAGAGGTGATGCGGAATTCTCAGAGTAAACCCGGTGCGTTGCAACTCGCCGTTTTTTCCGGTCAGAACAGAATTGATTAACTCGAATTCGAATCCGGGAATAGCTCGAATTGTTTTCGCGATAACCACGCAAATTATTCTTTTGCTTACGTTTGCGCTTTTGGATTCGTCGCTGTTTGCGGCGCCGCGCACAATCGTCGAAAAAACTGCCATCGCGCACGCCGCGCCGGGGTCCCGAGTGCGTGCGCGAGTCGTTTATGATGCCGATCAAGCTCTTTCGCAATCGATCGATCATGACGCCCGAACGGCCCGACGCCTCCCGTCCCACTCCACCCGACGCAGATTGGGAGGATGACGCGTCGTTCGCCGCCGCACCCGAGCAGGATTTCGCGATGCGGCGCATCACGCTGATCGTGATGCTCGTGGCCGCCATCGTGCTGCCATGCATTTATGTTGCGGTCATGGCGTACAACGATCTGCGCACGCGCGAAGCAACCGCGCGCGACGTGACGATGCGCACCGTGCGCGTGGCCGAAGAGCATGCGCTGAAGGTGTTCGATCTATCGGAGACGCTCGATGCGCGCATCGTCGATCTCGTTCAGGATCTCGACGACAACGCGATTCGCAATGCCGAAGCGGATATTCACGATGCGCTCAATACGATCGGCGGCGGCTATCCGCAGGTCGCGTCGGTGTCGATCTTCGGCGCGAGCGGGATGCTGCTCGCGAACAGCCTCTATTACCCGGCGCCTTATGCGTCGATCGCGAATCGCGACGATTTCGTCGGCATCCGCGACGGCAAGGTGACAGAGCACATCTCGCGCGTGATGCCGGGGCCGGCCAGGGCGCCCAGTTCCGGGCCCGTGTTCAATACCGGCGTCGCGCGCCGCCACAGCGACGGAACGTTCGCGGGCATGGTATCGATCGCGTTGAAAGCGTCCTATTTCGTCGCGTTCTATCGCGATCTGCTGGGCGGCGCGGATACGCCCATGACGATGTCGCTCACGCGCAGCAACGATGAAGTGCTCGTGTCCTACCCGCCCGCGCCGCACGGCGCGGCAGCCGGCGGCGAGGCCAACGGCGGGGCAGGCAACGGCGCCGGTCATGCGGCGGCCGACGACGATTCTGCGACGCGGCCGGGCAATGGCCGCATTGAGCATCGGGCCGGCGTCATGCAAGTGAAGCGCGACGGCGACAGCGAGATCGTCGCGTACCGGCAAGTCGGCAGCTATCCGGTGTTCGTGTCGTGCGCATACCGGACGTCCGCGATCCGCCGAGCTTGGTATGAGCACCTGAGCGTGCTTTTCATCTCGATGTTCGCGCCGTCCGCCGCGCTATGGAGCGTGATCTGGCTGTCGCTCAAGCGGCTGCGGGCGGAAGAGCAGGCGTGGGAGCGCTGGCAGGCCGAAGCGTCGATGCGGCGCTCGATCGAATCGGCGTATCGGCAGTCGCGCAAGATGGAGGCGCTCGGCAATCTCGTCGGCAGCGTCGCGCACGATTTCAACAACCTGCTGATGATCATTTCGAGTAACACGCAGATCGTCCGGCGGCGCGGCATTCAGCATCTCGACACGGAGCTGGCCGCAATCGAGCGCGCGCTGAAGAACGGGCAGTCGCTCACGCGGCAGTTGCTCGGCGTCGCGCGCAAGCAGCCGCTGCGCAACGAAACCATCGACGTCGCGCAGTGGCTCGCGTCGTGCCGCGAATTGCTGAAGACATCGCTCGGCTCGAAATCGTCGCTCGTCGTCGATACGCAGCCGGATCTGTGGCCGGTACGGATCGACGTCGCGGAACTCGAGCTCGCGATGATCAATCTCTCCGTCAATGCGCGCGACGCCATGCCACAAGGCGGCTGCTTTACGATCCGCGCGCACAACATCGTCTTTCGCCGCGAGGACGGTTTTCCGCTGACTGGCGACTTCGTGCAGATCTCGGTGGAGGATACCGGACGCGGCATGCCGCCCGACGTGCTGGCGCGCGCGTTCGAACCGCTTTTCACGACCAAGGCAAACGGGATGGGCACCGGGCTCGGCCTGCCGCAGGTATTCGCGTTCTGCGAACGCTCGGGCGGCCTTGCGACGATCGACAGCAAGGTAGGCGCCGGCACGTCGGTTCGCCTTTATCTGCCGCGCGCCGCGGCAGCCGCAAAAGCCGCGAATACGGACGGCGGCACGGGCAACAGCGTCGAGGCGGGCGCGAGTGCGCGCGCGGCCCGTGCGACCGGAAATCAGACAAAGACGTCCGCTGGACTGAAAATTCTGCTGGTCGAGGACAACGGCGAAGTCGCGGCGGGCACTGAAGCGCTGCTCGAACTGCTCGGCCATCAGATCACGCACGCATCGAACGCGGACGATGCGCTACGGATGTTGAATCAGACGGACGCGAGTCCTTCGGCGCCTCGCGCATTCGATCTCGTGATCTCCGATATCCATATGCCGGGTACGCTGAACGGCCTCGACCTCGCCGAAGCCATCGAGCGCGCGGACACGAAGCTGCCGGTCATTCTGATTACCGGCTATGCGAAGGAATTCGACCGGACCCGCCATGTCAACGCGCGCTTGCTGTCAAAGCCGTTCGATATCGCGCTCCTCGACGGCATGCTTCAGACAATCCAGCAAGAGCGCGACGCACGGCTTGCCGCTCAAGCGAGCGATTGAGCGGCAAGCGGCAGCGGGGATTCGCGGTGACGAGCGCGGTTTGCCGGCCGGTGCGTGCGCCATCCAATCAAGCCGATTTTGCGTGCAGGCGCACCCAGCTCGCGTAGCGGTCGACGAAACCTTGCAGGAATTTACGCGTATCGTCATTGACGATATTGCCCTGCGCATCGATTCGCGCCGGATCATGCCGGACGAACATCTCGGGTTGGCCGAGCGTCGGCGCATCGAAATAGGCGAGCACGTTACGCAAATGCTGCTGCGACAGCGCGGTGCCGGTCGCGCCGGGCGACGTGCCGAGCACGGCGGCCGGCTTGCCAGCCCATGAATTGCTGCCCCACGGGCGCGAACCCCAATCGAGCGCGTTCTTCAGCACGCCGGGAATCGAGCGGTTGTATTCGGGCGTGACGAACAACAAACCCTGTGCCGCTTCAATCGATTGTTTGAAGCGTTTCGCAACCTCGGGAAAATCCGCATCGTAATCCTGACTGTACAGCGGCAGTTCGCCGATTTCGACCGACTCGAACGACAGGTCTGCCGGCGCGAGCGACATCACGGCTTTCGCGAGCGCGCGGTTTGATGATTCACGCCGCAGGCTGCCGACGATCACTGCAATACGATAAGTCATCAGAATCTCCTTCCGTTCAGTTGAGAATCATTAGCATTACTTGTCGGTCGCGTAATAAACGGCCTTTTTGTTGGCAAACCCACTTTTGCCCCGACACATCGGGGGTTCACAGCGGATTTCCACAAAGTTTTCCACAGAAAATGTGGATAACTTGATTGGTATATCGGCTGGTTACATTTATGCCAGATGAACGCTGGCCATGAATTCGTCTCACCCCGGCATCGTTCGTAGAGCATATGATGTCGGGCATGATGCGAGAAGCCGCATCGACACGTGCGGATGCAGCGAAACGCCGAGTCTTGCCGACCGAATGCTTCGCGGCACGGCCGCATCGGAAGAATTATCACGCGTTCACGCTCGCGCGGGCGAACGCGCGTGAAATCGACAGGAAATCCTTTCATGGAGCACGCGCGCACGGCATACGACGATCCCGCGTACCTCACCCAATTGCGTCGTGATTTGCTGCGCTTCGCGCGCCTGCAACTGCGTGATGCCGATGCCGCCGAAGACGCGGTCCAAGAGGCACTGGCTGCGGCCTGGGCCCAGTCCGAGCACTTCGACGGGCAGGCAAGCCATAAAACCTGGGTGTTCGGCATCCTGCGCAACAAGCTGATCGATACGATGCGTGCTCGGCGGCGGACCATCAACGCGTCGGCGCTGGACAGCGAACTCGACGGCGAGGCGCTTCTTGAACGCGAGCTATTCTCGGACAATGGACACTGGGCCGCGCATGCAAAGCCTCGCCCCTGGCCGAAACCGGAAACGGTCCTCCAGCAGCGACAATTCTGGATGCTGTTCGACGCATGCCTCGATCACCTGCCCGAGCAGATCGGCCGTGTTTTCATGATGCGAGAATTTCTCGACTTCGATATCGATGATATTTGCGCCGAACTCGAATTGAAGGCGAATCACTGCAGCGTGCTGCTATATCGTGCGCGGATTCGGCTGCGAACATGTCTCACCGAAAAAGGCTTGACGACGGAAGATGCTACTGGGGAAATGTAAGGACATCGCACGGCTTTTGTCCGATCAACTCGATCGACCGCTGTCGCTCGACGAGCGGCTCCGCGTGCATGTCCATCTGCCGACCTGCAGCGGTTGCCGCAATTACCGCTCGCAGATTCGCCTGCTGCGGAATGCTGCGCGCATCGCGAGCGGAAAGGCAGAAGAGCGCAGCGAATGAGCGCAACGGCATGTGCGCATTTCTATTTTTGATGCCGTTTTGAAGTTTTATTTTTAAAAATTACTCGAACAACACTTTGATAGCTTCCGGCGGACGGCCGATAGCTGCGTTGCCGTCATAAACAACGATCGGTCGCTGAAGCAGGATAGGATGCGCGGCGATTGCTTTATACATTTGCTCATCCGACACACCGCGCTCGCCCAGATTGAGATCTTTGTACGGAGCCTCGTTATCGCGCAGCATATCGCTAACCGGGCGTCCGAGTTGCTGGTGCAATGTCTCCAGCTGCGAAGCGGTCAACGGCTGCTTTAGATATTCGACGACTTGGATCTCTTCTCCAGTTGGCTTGAGCGACTCAAGAAGCGCCAAAGTTTCGCGAGATTTGGAGCAGCGGGGATTGTGGTAGATCGTGATCATTGAATTCGAAGGTGGGGAATGGATCGATGGTCCGATTATTTGTATTGTAGCGGGCCAGCACAGCGATTATCACTAGCGCGCTCGGCAGCTCGAAATTTTTAAGGGGCGCATATCACCCCGCCGAAGCTCAAGAGCCCACCCTGTGCCGCCGTGAATTTATGCGCATAAAGAGGGGCGGCGGTGGGTTTGCATAACTTCCGAACTCCATCGGTATGAAGACCACTGGCGTTCTGCATCCATACATCTGCCCGCCCGGCCACCTCTTTAGGCAAGAGTCTCCTCCTGGCTATCGTCGCTGCCTTTATGCGCATAAATCGTCGCTAGCCAAACGACCAATGCGTCGTCCATCAACAACAAATTCATTGAAATATAAAATCTCTCCGGTAGAATTCTTGCAATCAAAATAGGAGTGAAAATTGGCGGCGGAAATCATTGCGGTCACTCAACAAAAGGGCGGCGTAGGCAAGAGCACCATTGCGATGCATCTGGGCGCCGCATTCCATGAGAAAGGTCGGCGCGTACTGGTAATCGACGCGGACGGTCAAAACACTCTCGTTCATTGGTCTAGCGCATCAGCGGACAGCGAAACCGGTATCCCATTTCCCGTCGTCAACCTCGCCGAGGCCGGCGGTCAGATCCATCGCGAAATCAAGAAATTCATCAACGACTACGACATCATCGTCGTAGACTGCCCGCCGTCAATCACTGAAAAAGTATCGGGTGTCGTATTGCTCGCGGCGACGATCGCCGTCATTCCCACGTCGTCATCACCTGCGGATTATTGGTCGAGCGTCGGCCTCGTCAAACTGATCCAGCAAGCTCAGGTGATGAACGAGGATCTCCGAGCAGTATTTCTGCTCAACAAGACCGAGGAAAAGCGCATGCTTACACGCGAATTGAAGCGTGCGCTGGAAGAACTCGGCTTTCCGCTCCTCAAAACACAAATTCCTACGCGAGAGGCCTACAAGCAGGCAATGGCACTTGGCCAGACCGTCCTGCAAATGAACGACCGCGGCGCCAAGCTCGCGGCGGCGGAAATTCGCGCATGCGCCGATGAAATCGTCGCCATGCTGCCCTGACTTTATGCGCATAAAGGATCCTGAATGAAACCCTCCCAATTCGCCAAAGGCTTCCAGGCGCGTCCCGACACGTCGACCAGTGAAAAACGCACGGCGCTTGACCGACTCAACGCCATCGACGGTATTGTCAAATCCGACGCAACACCATCGACCGCACCGACCGGAAAGTCATCGAAGAAAAACATTCCCGTCACGATCGTCGAGACCCCACCAATTGATCAAGCAGACGAGTCCAGCCAATATCGGACGTGGCGAATCGAAAACCGCTATCAACCTGGGCAGGTCATCGAACTTCCGTTGAAGGCGATTAAGCCAAGTCCGTTCAACCCGAGACATTTCTACCTGAAGTCGTCGATCGCCGAACTGGCGGTCAACCTGGCCAAACAGGGCCAACAGCAGGCGATTCACGTCATCCCGGATTACGACAATCCTGGCACCTATTTCGTCAGTGACGGCGGACGCCGGGTTCGTGCGTTGAAAGAAGCGAACAAGGAATCGGTGAAGGCGATCGTCATCGATTTACCCATCGGCCTTCAAAGTTATAAGCTTGGCTATGACTTGAATGTCCAGCGTGATTCGCAAACCGTCTTCGATAACGCAGTGGTCTGGAAGCGCTTTCTCGAGGAAAAGTATTTTCAGAGCCAGAAGGAACTCGCTGAGCACCTCGGGCTCGACGAATCTACGGTTGCGGTAGCGCTATCGATCGGCAAACTGCCGGAGGCAGTGATGCAGGAAATGGTCTCTCGCCCTGATCGCTTCGGCTCGAACATGGCCTACCAAGTAGGTCGCTATCATGCGGCGCGCGGTACCGACGCGACATTGCGTCTCATCAACAAAATTCTTTCCGATGACCTCAGTACTCGCCAAGTCGCCGATATCGTGAAGGGCAGAGCGACTGCGCAGGAAAATCCCAAATCTGCGGGCAGGCAGCGTTATGCGCAACGCTACGAAATCAAGCTCGACGGCGTGTCGGTGGGTGATCTGAAATCGTATGGCGACGACCGCTTGGAACTCCGCCTACGCGGTCTGACGAAGGAAAAGCGCGACGAGATTCTGCTTCAGCTTGAGCGGATGTTGCTGCCGAATTGATCGAGAAATTGATTCAAACAATAAGAAGGGGCCCGGAACCTGAACTGCTCCAAAGATCGGACTGTCGTCCCGTCTTTGGAGTGCAGATCAAAAACCGGGCCCCTTTTTGATGCAATGAAATCAATCCGAGTGCGGTCGAGTCACGCCATCGTTCAAGCTGCGCGGGATTGGCTGAGCGTAAATGACAGCAAATCGCCATCCGTCGGTTCGCCCCAGGTTTTCTGAGCCAACCAATCGAAAAACGCGGTTTCGACAAGTTTCGAGTCCAATCCCCGCCGCCGCCAATCGTCGCGCAGATGCGAGCCCAATGCAGGCAACACATCGGCTTCGAACGACGCTCGCGCAACCTCCCGTTCCGCTTCACCTTGCTCTTCGTAAAGCTGCTTCGCTTCCTTACGGCGATAAGCGTCATATTCGCTGCGCAGGCGCGCTTTCGGATCATCCACCGGCCCGGCAGCCGCCGTACCGCCGGCTTTACCGACGCCCGCGCCAATACTGTTCGGCAACGACTCCACCGTATCGACGGGCGGCGCATAGCCTTTCTTCAACGCATCCTTGAAAAGCGCAGCGCCGCTGCGCACCGGCGGCAACGTCGTGCTGCGCATCCGCTGTTCGGTCAGTTGCAACGCGGCACGGATGCGATTTTCCTCACTATCCGCATACAGCGTTTGTGCTTCCTTCAACGGAATGCCGATCTTCACCATCCGGTCCACGAGCGTGCTGTCGAAAACGTTCGGGTGCTCGTCAAGCGCGAGCATCGGCTGCTTGCGCTCCGACACGCGAAACTGGATTTCGGCGACCCGCCGCCCCTCGCGGTGCTCGACCAACTCGACGAAGATGTTGGTAACCGCATTGACCTCGGCAATGGCCGGGCGTAAATAATCGCGCTTGAAATACTTGTACTCGCGCTTCGCCTCGTCACCGGCTTCGGTATCGGGTGTCCCCGACAAGATCGGCCGCCACCACTCCCAAGGCTCGCGCATGGTCAGATGGCTCGGATTGGTCAAATAGCGCACGCAGATTTCGTACAATGCGAGCCCAGCGCTACTTCGCAACTGGCTCTGGAATTGCAGACTCAGCCGCGCGTACTGAACCGGATCGAGCAGTTTCTTTTTAATCTTCGGCGCAAACGAAAATTCCACCCATACGCGGCGCGTAGTCGGATCCTCCAGAATTTCCGCATCGGCAATCAGCGTCGAGATCCCCCATTTGCGGCCGGGCTTCTGGCTCGACGTGCCGGTACTCCATTCGACTTGCACCGACACCATCCGCCGCAAGTGCTCCTTGACGAGCGCCGTATCGTTGGAGTCGAAAGCCGAATTCGCAACGATATCCGACAGCAACGCGCGATAGGTATCGCCGGAATCGTCCGCTTGCTGGGCAACGGCGAGCAGCACGTTGAACAGCTTGCGGGTCAAGAGGGTAATCTTGCCGCTCTTGGGCTGAATCGCGATCGCCTCGACGGCCTTGCGCAATTCGGCTGAGCTGGCGCTCACCACATCTACATCGGTTTTCTTGGCGCGCTTCGTAGCCATGCGTCAGGGCGGAGGAGAAATTTCCCGAAAGAATAGCGCCTGTGGTGATGCGAGTCCAGAACGGCATACTCACCGTATCCGGTGAAGCCCGCTGATTCGCCACGACTCACCCGATTGCAATCCCGTAAAGGCTCACCGGTCCAAAATCCGGCGATCTCCGACTCACCTTTATGTGTCGCGGAAAACGCGGATAACGACGGTTTCCCAGCTAACGCGAACTGTGACCAAACCACTCCCGTAACGTCTCACCTCAAATCTTGTCGCAAAATTGCGACGGCGGCGTTGCCCCAAATACTGGCCAAGACCTTGCGTCAACTCCGCCAGGGACAAGCACCCGAATACGCAGGCAGATATCGAAGCGGGCAGGCAAAGCTGCCCTGATGCCATAGCCAGCCGGCGCAAGCGGCACAAACGCTAGCGTGAGTATCATCGCCGGATTCGATTCACCATCCCGACTCGCAACAGAACCATAAAGACGCCTGTAACGGCTGTCAACGTCGGACGTAATTTCCCCAGAAGTGTCGAAGTAAAATTCCCCCACCCTGTTCGGACGGTGATCAGCCGGCGATGTGATCGGA
>NZ_FXAN01000108.1 GCF_900176645.1 Burkholderia singularis | reverse complement strand
CAGCCTTTGCGCGCAAAAGGCTGACTGTACTGAAAGGTGGCTTAGATTTACTTCGCGCGAAGTGGCTCATTATTACTTTGCGCCCAACAGGAATTGCGTTTTCCTTTCATGCGCAATCTCGCTTGGGATAGAAAGTACGACGGGTATTTGCTGCGCTTTCACATCGGTGCGACTGGATCAGAAGACGTATTGCTTGCTGAGTGCGGTTTGAAAGATATCCGTTTCGTTACGCAAGAAGGTGGTTCTGTCGGCATCAACTTTAAGGTCAAAGCCCATCCGAAAGATGACGAAGATCACGGCAAGATCGCGCGTCGTGTGCAGCAAGAAATCGGCATCACGTTGACGCCACCTGACGATTATGTCGAGCCTGGATTGTTTAGTGATCCGGTGGGTATCGATGACGAAAACCGAGATCCGTTTGAAGGCTCCGATTTAGCGCGAGACGAACAAACTACCGACTGACGTCTGGCTCAGCCGCGCGTCCTCCCTGCATCTACCGCGCGGCTTTTTAAGAGGCGGCTAATACAGTGCCTCGCTTTTTATCTCTCAGCGTCGCGCGCAATAGTGGCCCTCGGATAGCGCGGCGCTTTTTATGGGCGGCTCGTAAAGCGCCCACTTTTTTTCGAGAAACCAATGAACTCCAAACTCCTGGTCCTTGCGATCCTCGCATGGGTCCAATGCACAGCGTATGCGCAAAGCGCCTGCCCTTCCGGTGCCAGTAACTGTTCGTCGCAAAACATGGGCGACACGACCAGTCAAGCGAACAACAACCAGAATCACGCCGACCAGACCGGCAACACCTCGAACTCCAATGCATCGGGCGTGGACATTACCGGTCGCAATGATCTGCAACAATCGAACAACGCCGCGAACAATTCATTGAATGCGGGTGGTGGTGCGGCAAACGCGAACGGCAACACGTCGAATAACGCAAACCATTCCAGCGTCGGAAACACCAGTTCAAATTCGGGCGGCAATACCCTGTCGAACGGCGCTTCGTCCAACAGCGGCGGCAACACGCTGGCGGGCGGAAACGTCTCGTCGGCCAATCACAATTCCGCTGCGGGTGGCGCGGGCGGTGCAGGTGGCAATGCGGGTGCGGTGGCCAGCAACGGCGGCAATCGCGTGGCCGGCGGGAACAACTCGGCTTCGCTCGCCGGCGGCAACAACAGCGCGGGTCAATCGAACGGCAATGGCAACAAGTCGGTCACGAATGTTGTCAGCGTCGGATAGATACTCCCCACTTTCGTCGAAGTAATTTTCCCCAGTTTTTTATCTGACGGTGCCGCGGTAGCGGCGCCGTCCT
>NZ_FXAN01000084.1 GCF_900176645.1 Burkholderia singularis | reverse complement strand
TCGCCGCGATGCTGCGGCTCGTGTGGATTCGCGAATCGATCAACGGGCTGCTGCCTGTTGCGCGGATCGGCGGCGAACTCGTGTCGTTCCGCCTGCTGCGCGCGCGCGGCATCAGCGCGCCGGCATCGGCGGCAAGCCTGGTCGCCGATATCCAGCTCACGCTGATCAGCCAGGCGCTGTTCGCGCTCGCGGGCGTCGGCTATCTGCTGACGCGCACGGCGTCGGGCACGCTGCACGTCGCCGGCATGTTCGCGTGGGGGCTCGCCGCGCTCGCGCCGCTCGTGATTCTGTTCGCGCTCGTCCAGCATGCGAAGCCATTCGAGCGCGCGATGCAGGCGCTCAATCGCGTCGCGGGCGGCCAACTCACGTCGCTCGTCGAACGCTCCGCTCAGGTCGACGACGCGCTCAAGGCGATTTGGCGACAGCGCGGCGTGGTACTGCGCTATCTGTTCGTCTGGCAACCGCTACAGCATTTGGCGACGTCGCTCGAAATCTGGCTCGCGCTGCATTTTCTCGGCGCCCATCCGTCGCTCGTCGATGCGCTTGCGATCGAGGCATTGATCCAGGCGGTCAGCAGCGCCGCGTTCTTCGTGCCGGGCGGACTCGGCGTGCAGGAAGGCGGCTTCGTGCTGATCGGCGGCGCGCTCGGGCTCGATCCGGCAACCTGTCTCGGGCTCGCGGGGGCGCGGCGCATCCGCGACCTGCTGATCTTCGTACCCGGGCTCTTCGCATGGCAATTCGCCGAGGCGGCAGTCACGGCACGCCAATCCTGAGTGTCATCCCCGCGTGTGGCCAAGCAAATGCACGCGCGTCACGCGATCTTCAATTTAGGCGCGCATGATCGGGCTTGGCCATATTTGATCGGCAATGCGTACTGTTTTGCGACAGGCGGCTTAAGACCGGCATGCGCGCCGAGCCGCGAAACTCGCGCAGCCGCATGGCTGGCCTGACATACGCGCTGCGCGTCGCCCCCTTTCCGTTCGCACCGAATTCAAGTAAGGTTGCCAAGCCGCTGCCCGGCGCGGCAGCCGATGCAGCGGTCACGGCCGGCCGCGGCTTACTACCGGCAGACGAACAAGAAAATTCGAGATAACCAGGAGAGAGGGCATGCGTTGGCAATATCCCGCCGCCGCGCTCGCGATCGCCGCGCTCATATGGACGGGCGTGCGCATCGCGTCGACCGACGCGGCGTCTTCCACCGGACCCGCCGCGCATCCGCAGCCGGCCTCCCCCGCGCAAGTGGCCAATGCATTCTCCGCCGCCTCGGCGGCCGCGTCGCGCGGCGCACCGCCGCCACCGCTTCCCCCGCGCGTGACCGAATACATCGCGCGCGAATACGCGAACTCCGTCAGCACGCGCGAGGCACTCACGCAAATCGCCCGTGGCTGGAGCCAGGCAGTCAACAACGTCCACAGTCCCGCCGACGCCAAGGTCGCGGGCGACGCGATCGCCCAGGGCATCGCGTGCGCGCTCAGCCCGGGCGTGCTGACGAAGGCGGGTGTCGATCCGCAAACGATGCTCGATCGGATCAAGAGCACGCGCGCGATCATGCTCGACACCGAAGCCGACACGCTTGCCTATATTCGCTTCCAATCGCTCGCGGGCGGCCAGTATTTCAACGATCCAGGCCCCGCGTCATGCAGTTTCAATCCGGCGTCGCTGCCGAATTGAATTTACCGCCCTGATGTTTTCCCCTACCCAGGAGGCGCTTTCCGATGAAAAAGTTAGCAACGCTGATGATCGCCGGCTCGCTGCTCGCGCTGCCGTATGTGCCGCTGCTGAACGCGGCGCGGGCCGCCACGGCCGCGCCCGGTTCGGCAATCGTGTTCGTCAACGGCATCAACAACACATTCGACGATGCGCTCGCGAGCCTGCAAGTATTGAAAAATGAACTGAACACGCGCGATGCGGGCAACACCTACGTGTACGGCAACGCCTACAACGCAACGCAAGGCACCTTCAGCGATCTTTATCAGGTGTTCAAACAAAAGTCGATCGAAGGGTCCAGCCCGGCGGACTTCTGGCGGGCGATCGACGGCGGCAGCATCCCGTCGAGCGGCATGGACGCCGCGCTCGAGCAGAAATACGTCTCGATCCTGACGCAAAACGAAATCCCCGAATTACCGGATCATCTGAATCAATATCGCACGTACTTGCAGCAAAACCGCAAGGTCGTGCTGGTTGGCCATTCGCAGGGTTCGCTGTATGCGAACTTCGAGACGAACCTCCTGATCACCGGGCCGGAACAGGCGCAGGGCAAGATCACGACGGTCAACGTCGGCAATGCGGCGCGCTATCTGCTGCCGGGTTCGAGCTATCTGACCTCCACCTCCGATACGGTGATCGGCAGCCTCGGCATCGTGCAGACGGTCATGCCCGCGAATTTCTCGCTGGGCCCGCATCTGTTCACTGACCCGCTCGGCCACTCGTTCGTGAAAATCTATATGAACCAGTCGTTCGCGGCAGCCAAGCAGATTCTCACGCAGGTATCGCAACAAGCGAACAGCTCGGCGCTCGCCGCGCGCTGAAGCGAAACTGAAGCAAAGCTGAAACGAAAAGGCGCGAAGCCAAACGGCCCGCTTTGAACTGCCCTCCCCAAATCGGAGGCAAATCCAACCGTTGGGTGCAGTTCACTTGCGCGGGCCGTTTTTTTGCCGCTCGAATCAAACGAGATGCCGCGCCGCCATCAGAAGATGTTGCGCAGTCCGATCGACACGCCGGTCTGGTTGTTGCGTCCCGGCAGCTCGACCGTCGCCGCGCCGGTCACCTTGCTGAAATCGACCGTGCCGTAAATTTCGGTGCGCTTCGACAACGCATATTCGGCCAGCGCAACGCCCGTATAGCGGTTGCCGCTCGCGAGCTGGCCGCTCGCGTTCGTCGCATTGCGCATATGGTCATAGTAGAACGCGCCCGTCAGCGTAAGCGCAGGCGTTGCCTGCCAGCTCACGCCGGCGAACGGGCCGTCGTCGATCCGGCCCGTGCCCTTCGGCGCGCCGTTCGCGAACAGCCCCTGCTGCTGCACGAGCAAGCCGTCGACAAAACCCGTATCGTCCTTCGAGCGCAAATAGCCCGCGTAAAGCTTCACGGTGCTGAACGCGTAGACGACGTTCGCGTGATAGATCGTCTGCTTGCGGCTCGAATTGTCGCTGTTCTGCTGAACACCCGCCGCGATGCTGATCGGCCCCGCCACATACGACAGCGAGAAGCCGTACATATTGCCCGCGCCCAGGTGGCCCGGAATCTGTCCGGAGAAGCCGCCCGTGCCCGTCGACGTCGAATCGGTGCCGAACGAGTAGATCGCGCCGAGCGTCAGGCCGCCGAACGTGCCGCGATACTTGATCGAATTATCCGCATAGAGCCCCGCGCCGAGCGCGACCGGCAGCCATGCGTTCTCGAGATAGTTGCCGACCGTCAACGGATCGTATGTATCGCTCAGCAGATCGAACAACACCGTTTTCTGGCGCCCGAGCGTGAGCGTGCCGTACTGGCTCGACAGGCCGACATAGGCGGCGCGGTTGAACATCCGATGGCGGTCCGAGAACGATCCGTCCTGCAGGTTCATGCCGCTTTCGAGATTGAAGATCGCCTTCAGGCCGCCGCCGAGATCCTCGTTGCCGCGCAGGCCGATGCGGCTGTTCGTGATCGCGCCGTTCGTCATGAACACGCGGCCGTCGTTATTGGCGTTCGAATTGGTCAGATAACGCACGCTGACATCCGCCACGCCCCAAAGCGTCACCGAGCTTTGCGCGATGGCTTGCTGGCTCGCGATCGCCAGCATCGTTCCTGCTGCAACCCCCGCGATTTTAGTCATTGGTTTCATTGATTGTCCTGTATGAATTGTCTCCGTCTCCCGCACTCGGCCATGGCCGCAGCAGGCTTCGCCGTCACGCGCGACGAGCCGCAAATCATATGACGATGTCGGCTCCGGCCAAAAAAAGACCACGCCGCATGGGCGGCGTTGTCGTCATTGCGCAACGGTGGGCGGCTGCCGGCGCTTCGCCGCGGCGTTCGGCCGGCGCTCGGGCGCGCAGGTAGTCAGCCGCGCTGAGCGTCGCGCTCGCAAAAGCGCAGGCGATTGCCGAACGGATCGGCAATCTCCATCACTCGCCCCCAGTCGTAGCGCTCGACCGACGGGCGCGCATAGGCGTAGTGCTTGGCGTGAAGCTCGTCGCGCAGCGTATCGATGCCTTCGAGCGGCGCGAAGACCGTTGAGCCCGGCGTCGCGTCGCCGTGGTGTTCGCTCAGATGAAGGATCAGATCGCCGCGCCGCACCTGCGCGTAAAGCGGCAAGCCGGGCGCGAAGCGATGCTCCCATTCGAGCACGAAACCGAGGAAATCGACGTAAAACTCCTTCGCCTTCGGCTCGGAGAAGATTCGCAGCACAGGAATCGCAGATGAAAATTGCATCGGGGCGCCCTCTCTGTCGGGATTCGCTGACGCCCGAGCGTATCAGGTATGCATAGATGCGGCAGCGGATGCGCGGGCCGCCGTGCGCGGGCGTCATGCACGGTGCGTCGTTAGCCGTCCTGCGCGGGCACGCGCGTGCCGCGGCGCGCACGCCGGATGATCTCCGCGAATGCCGCGATCAGCAGCAGCACCGCGCCCCATAGCGCATTGCCGCCGGTCAAGCGCGTCAGCAGGCCGCCCAGCACCGCGCCGAACAGGAAACAGAAACTGATGATCGCAAGCAGCCCTGAGTCGTGCAGCACCCGTGCGTCGTAGCGGGGAATCAGGCCGGCGAACAGCAATTGTGCGGCGCGGCGCAGATTGCCCGTCGTCATCACCGATGTATAGGACAGGCTCTCCAACTGAGTAAACGACAACGTTTGCAGCGTCGCGACGAACGAGATGCCCGGAATCAGCCATGCGCTCGACCATTCAGGCCAGCCACACGACGCGAGTGCAAGAAACACGATCTCCACGCACAGTGCAACGAATGCCGTGTGCCGGACCCAGCCCTTTTGCGCGGCTAGCCCCAGCAGGTGCGAGACGAACACCGCGAGCACGAATCCGCCGAGCGGCGGCACATGATGCAGCGCCTGCGCCCAGTCGCCCGCCGATACGTTGATGCCGAGCAGCGCGACATTGCCCGTCATCGTATTCGCGAACACACGGCCATGACCGACATACGTATACGCGTCGAGAAAACCGCCCGACAGCGTGAGCAGCGCTGCAACGCCCAGGTTGCGGGTGGCGGCATCGAGGTTCATGACCGCATGCCGTTCATAGTTGCTTCAGGCAGCACGCGTTGCGCGCGAAACCACCCGCATGCCTCCATCTTGCCGCTGGCTGCATGACCACCGCCCGCGAGCCGGACAGGCTTCACCGCCCGGCCCATGTTGAACGCCATGGACAAACCGTCGAGCGCCGGCGCCTCGCCCCCCGCGGCCGTGCGGCCGCCGGCGAACGTGTTGCCATTCGCATCCCTGACGATTGCCGTTGCCGCGTCCGCATCGGCGGCAGTCGACGCGCCGGCAGCCGGCCATTCATGTGCGCAGCGCGCGCAAATATAATGGCCGTCGTCGGTGCAGATGCTGTCCATCGCGCATGGCGGGCACGCGAAAGGCGTCGGCTTCATAGGCGCAGCCTGGTTTCCGATTGGTCGAATGCGCGCCAGTATACCCGCCGCCCCGGCCCCTCCCATCACGTCTCAACGCTTTGCCTTGTCATGACTGCCGTTCAATTCTTTCTGCGCTATACCGCCGTGCCGTTCATCGCCATCGTGCTCGTCGTCGTGTGGGCGCTCAATCGCGAAGCCGATGAGATCGATGCGCGCCAGTACGCGGCGCTCGCCGCCGCCTATCCCGGCTTCACGCCGGATCTGCGCGATGAAGTCGGACAGGCGATGCGCGACGGCAAGCTGACGAAATCCGACTATGCGTCGATCGTGCGCGACTCGCTGAACCACGGCTACGTGCTCGACTGGTCCGCGCCCGGCGCCGGCCTCGCGGCCGAGCGCGCCCGGCTGCTCGGCCTCGTGAAGGGCGGTGTGCGCGATGCGCGCGATACGGCGCGCTGAGCGTGCGCAGCGTGCCCTAAATACCTCAGCATCGTGGCAACGCCGCGGCTCAAGCGACGAAACCGCTCGCCACGCCCAGCAGCGCGCCGCCCGCCAGCAGCCAAAGCGGATGTACACGCGTGCGGTACGCGAGCGCCGCGCTTGCGGAGGTGATCCCCCATTGCAGCGCCGAATGGTTCGAGGCTTCGGTAATCAACACCGCGCTCGCGATGACGAGGCCGGCCGTCACCGGCATCATCCCTTGCTGAACATAGCGGCGCCACGGCTTGTCCTTGAAGCGCTCCCATGCGTGCAGCACCAGCATGGTCACGACCGACGACGGCCCGAATTTCGCGATCGACGACACGGCGAGCCCCGGCCATCCCGCGACATGCCAGCCGACAAGCGGCACGATCATCATGTTCGGGCCCGGCGCGGCCTGTGCGAGTGCGAACAGCGCGGTGAACGCCTGGGCGCTCATCCAATGATGCACGTCGACGACCTGGCGCTGCATCTCCGGCAGGATCGTGTTGCCGCCGCCGAATGCGAGCAGCGAAAGCTGGGCGAAAATCGTCGCGAGTGCGGCAAGCGTGGCGCTCATTGGCGTGCTCCCGGCGGGTTGGGGTCAACGTCGGCGGCCGAGCGCGGGGGGGTGGCGTTTGTGGCGTTTGTGGCGTTTGTGGCGTTTGTGGCGTTCGTGGCGTTCGTGGCGTTCGTGGCGTTCGTGGCGTTCGTGGCGTTCGTGGCGTTTGTGGCGTTCGTGGCGTTTGTGGCGTTCGTGGCGTTCGTGGCGTTTGTGGCGTTCGCTGCGGCACCGCCTTCGCTCCCGCACGCACCGCGCTGCGCGCGCGACGCAAGCCAAATGCTCACCGGCGTCAGTACCAGCATCGTCGGCAGCAGCGCGATGCGCAGCCCGGCAATCGCGACGACCGCAAGCGCCGCAATACAGGCCGCCTGACGCGCATGACGCAGCGGCTTCGCGACCTTTCCCGCCATCGCGATCAAAAGGCCCGCTGCCGCGGCCGCCAGGCCGCCGAATAAATGCTGTATCGGCGGATACTGCTGCGTCCTCGCATACAACACACCCAGCGCGACAACCACGAGCGTCGGCCCGGCAACGAGGCCCATCAGGCCCGCGAGCGCGCCCGGCACGCCGCGAAACCGCATCCCAACGGCCACCGACAGGTTGATCACGTTGCCGCCCGGCAGAAATTGGCACAAGCCGAGCAAATCGGTGAACTCGTCGGCGCTAAGCCAGCGGCGCTCCTCGACAAGCGCGCGCCGCGCAAACGGCAGCGCGCCGCCGAACGATATCAGCCCGAGGCCGAGAAACCCGATGAACAAATCGGCAACGCCGATCGCCCGCGCGCCGGAAACAGGTTCGAGCGGAGATTGCATAGGGATCCTCGCGATTTCGATGTGCCGAGATTACGCCCGTTCATCACGGGCGCAAAACGATTTTGCCGACATTCGCTTGTGATCTAAAATCACAAGCATGGCACGCGATCTCCCCCCGTTTCCTGCATTGAAAGCCTTCGAAGCCGCTGCAAGACATGAAAGTTTCAGCGCCGCCGGCGAAGAACTGCATGTGACTCACGGTGCCATCAGCCGCCAAATCGCCGCATTCGAAGCGTGGCTTGGCAAGCCGGTATTTCACCGGCACGGCAAACGCGTGAGGCTCACCGACGAAGGGCGCCGCTATCTCGTGACAGTCGAGGCGGCATTCGACAGCATCGCGCTTGCGACCGAGCAACTGCGCCACACCGGCGCGGCGCGCGTGCTGCGCATCGATGCGCTGCCTACTTTCGCGATGAAATGGTTGCTGCCGCGTCTGTCGCGGTTCCAGCGCGACACACCGAACGTCGAACTCAAATTATCGACATCGAATACGCCACTTGGCGCGCTAGACGGTTTTGACGTCGCAATCCGCCGCGGGCCCGGCCGCTGGCCGAATTGCGCAAGCGGCCGGTTTCTCGACGAAAGCTTGATTCCTGTCTGCAGCCCGGCGCTGCTCAAGCGTGCGCCGATCGCAAGCGCGGACGATCTCGCGCGCCACGTGCTGCTGCATTCGGACACGCGTCCCGGCGCATGGCGCGAATGGTTCGCCGCGGCGGGCGTGCCGATGAAAAACCGCAAGAAACAGTCGTTCGACCATTTCTATCTGGCGCTGCAAGCAGCGGTGGACAGCCTCGGCGTCGCGCTCGGGCCGCTGCCGCTGATGGCCGACGAACTCGCGAGCGGCCGGCTGGTGACGCCGCTGCCGGGCCCGAGGATCGCGGCACGCAGCTACTGGTGGATCGCGCCGCGCGAGACGGCCGGTGAAGCGCTCGTCAACCGGTTTTGCGCATGGCTCGAAGCGCAGGCCGATGCCGGCTGAACGCCAGGCGCGACGGCGATCTGGCGCCCGGCCAAGCGCCGCAGCCGGATTGCGTCGGCGGCCGGGGCCGACCAGACGAGCGGAAGACGCATTGCTTGATGCGCCGCCGCAGCGCAAAGCATGCGCGCACGCCAGCGCGCGGACGCTCAAACCACCGGCCCCGGCTCCTTCTCCTTGCGCAACAGCGCGTAAAGAACGATCGCACCAAACGTCGCGGTGCCGATTCCGCCGAGCGCGAAGCCGCCGAATTTGACCGAAAAATCGCCCGCGCCCAGCACGAGCGTGACCGCGGCGACAATCAGATTGCGGTTGTCCGAGAAGTCGACGCGGTTGACCACCCAGATCCGCGCACCCGTCACCGCGATCAGCCCGAACACGACGATCGACACGCCGCCCAGCACCGCCGGCGGAATCGTCTGGATCAGCGCGCCGAATTTCGGCGAGAAGCCGAGCGCGACCGCGATCAGCGCGGCGGCAACGAACACGAGCGTCGAGTAGATCCGGGTAACCGCCATCACGCCGATATTCTCCGCGTAGGTCGTCACACCCGTGCCGCCCGCGCTGCCTGACACGATCGTTGCGAGTGCGTCGCCGATGAACGCGCGGCCGACGTAGCGGTCCAGATTGCGCCCCGTCATCGCGCTCACTGCCTTGATATGGCCGAGATTTTCCGCGACGAGGATGACCGCGACGGGCGCGATCAGCGCAAGCGCGCGCGGATCGAATGCCGGCTGGCGAAACGTCGGGATGCCAAACCACGCGGCATGCGCGACGCTCGCGAAATCGATCGGCTTGCCGAGCCCGAGCCCGTTGGCCGCCACCGCGTAGATCGCATAGGCGATCAGCACGCCGACGAGAATCAAGAGCCGCTGCAGCATCCCGCGCGCGAACACCGCCACGCCACCCACGCACAGCACCGTCACGAGCGCGAGCGTCGAATCGAACGCCGACGCGCTGACGCTCTTTACCGCGACCGGCGCGAGATTCAGCCCGATCACCGCGACGATCGCGCCAGTGACGACAGGCGGCATCAGCGCCTCGATCCAACGCGTGCCGATCGCCGCGACGATCGCGCCGATCAGCGCGTAGACGACGCCGCACGCGATGATGCCGCCGAGCGCCACCGGCACGTTGGCGTTCGGCCCCGCGCCGCCGTAGCCGGTCGCCGCGATCACAACGCCGATGAACGCGAAGCTCGAGCCGAGATAGCTCGGCACGCGGCCGCCGACGAGCACGAAGAACAGCAGTGTGCCGACGCCGGACATCAGAATGCAGAGGTTCGGGTCGAAGCCCATCAGCAGCGGAGCGAGCACGGTCGAGCCGAACATCGCGACGACGTGCTGCACGCCCATCGCGGCCATTTGCGGCCAGGGCAGCCGCTCATCGGGCGCGACGACCTGGGTCGCATCGGCGCGCGGCTGCAACCGCCAGCGCGGAAAATAGGAATCGGGCATCGCGGGGCTCTCCTCTGGTCCGGGTACGGCGCGCGGGGAACGGCTCGCCGCGCGAAAAATCACGCGGGAGTGTACGGAGCGGCAAACGCGATGACAAGAGAGCGTGGCGCGGACGATAAAGCGCACGGCCGCCCGGACGGTGGAACGGCCGCCGTGCGGCAAGCGCGGACGATCGCGCAAACGCCTGCGCCGCGAAAAAATACCGCAACGCCAGCCAACCGGCCCCAAAGAAGCGATACGAGACGGCACAGCACGCCGCCGCGCGTGCCGCTTACGGATTCAAATACTGGAACAGCGATAAATTCTGCATCTGCACAAACGTCTTCTGCGCGGCAGACAGCGCGTTCTGCACTTGCAGGAACTGGCTGATCGCGGCCGGCAAATTCGTATCGGTCAGATTCGACAGGTTGTTCGCGGTTTGCAGCGAGTTCGTCGACGTCACCGCCTGCATCGCTTTTACCTCCTGCACGCGGCCGCCCACCGACGCCTGCACGGTCAGCACGTTCGTCATCGTATTCGTCAGCTTTGTCGACGCGGTCGCGAGCGCGTTCGTCAGCGCGGTCGACGCGACCGGATCGCTGCCGACGGGCGCCTTCAGCGCAGCGATCGCCGTGTCGAGCGTCGCGAACACGTCGGTGCCCGCCTGCGGCGCGGGCGTGACGGTGAACGTGTCGCCGGGTGCGGGCTTGCCCGACACCGCCACCGTCTGGCCGCCGAGATCGATGCCCGCGCCGGGCGAATAAGGTTGAGCGGCGCCGGTGGCCGGCGGGACGACCGTATTGTCCGTGACCGTGTAGGTCGGCGCAGCCGCCGTGCCGCCGAACGTGATCGTGAACTGGTGCGCATTGGCCGGATCGGACGCGCTCGTGATGCTCACCGCGCCGATCGTGCCCGAGCCGGTATTGCCCGCACCGGCGGCCGGCACCGGCAGGCTTCCCGCGAACGGCACCGACAGGAACACGCTCGCGCCGCTGTCGCCCTGCGCGATCGTGCGCGTATCGGCGATCTGCACGGTGCGCGCGCCGGGATCGCCGCTATATGTGACACCGCCGCCCGGCTTGTTCGAGAACGGCTGCGTCGTGGTCTGAAAGCCCGCGAACAGATAGTTGCCCGCGCCGTCCGCGGTGTTCGCGAGTGTCAGCAGATGGTCGCGCACGCCCTGGAGCTGCGCGGCGAGCGCGGCGCGGTCGGTGTCGGACAGTCCGCCGTCGCCCGCGTGCATCAGCAGGCTGTATGCGCTGTTCAACTGGGTGTTCACGCTGGCAAGCGCCGTGTCCTCCGTTTGCAGCGCGCTCAGCGCGCTTGCCTGGTTCGACGTGTACTGCGCAAGCGCCGCCGACGCCGCCGACAACTGTACCGCCTGCGCGGCCGCGAGCGGATTGTCGGCGGGGGTCGTCAAGCTGATGCCGCTCGAGACTTGCTGGTAAAGCTGCGCGAGTTGCGCCTGCTGGTCGTTCATCATGCCGACGTTCAGGCTGTATAGCTGGGCGCTGGAAATACGCATCGCTCGTCCTCCCCGCTCAATTGAACAGACCGAGCACGGTCTGGAACAGCGAGTTCGCCGTCTGGATCACTTTCGCGTTCGCCTGATAAAGCTGCTGATATTGCATCAGGTTCGCCGCCTCCTCGTTCTGGTTCACGCCGGATACCGACTGCTGCGCGGCCGTGGCCTGACCGATCAGCGCCGTCTGGGCGGCGCTCGACGCCTTCAACTGGCTCGCCGCATTGCCGATCGCGTTCACGTAGCTCGCATACGCGCCCGTCAGCGTCGCCGTGCCGCCGTTCATTGTCTTGCCGTTGACGAGCTTCGACAGCGCGAGCGCGTTGCGCCCGTCGTTCAGGCCCGTGTTCGCGGCGATCGTGAAGCGGTCGCCATCGGCGGGCGCACCCGACAACGTGACGGACACGCCGTTCATCACGCCGGCCGGCGCGGGCTGCACCGTGCTCGACACCGTCAGCGTCGCGCCGAGCGACGCGTCATACGGCACGCGCGTCGTCGGGCCCGTGATGTCGATCGAGGTCGGCGGCGTGCCCGCGATCGTGACCGTCGTGCCCGCCGGAAAGCCCGTCAGCGATTTCGCCGCCGCGTCGTAGATGAGCGTCGTCGTGCCGGACGGCAACTGGTAGCCCGCGCCCACCGCGCCTTGCGAGATCACGCCCGTTCCGCTGTTGGACGCCGCGCTCGCCGCAAGCACCGGCGAGGCCGCCGCGATCGCCGAGCCATTGGAGGTGGCGAGCGCGAACGCGTCGAGCGCGCCGCGCGTCGGCAGCACGGTGAACGCGTCGCCGGCGGCCATCGTGCCGGTGATCGACAATTTGAGGCCGCCGAGCGTCGCCGGCAGCGTAGTCGACGTGCCGACGACGTTACCCGTCGCGCGATCGGTCAGCGCATACTTCGCGCCGTCGAACGACAACGTATAGTCGCCCGACGGCGGCTGCGTGCTGTCGGCAAACGACACGGCAAGCGCCGCGCCGCCGGTGTTGCGCTGATTCGCATAGACGGCCGGATTCGCGACGGTGAACAGATCGCCGCCCGGCTTGCCCGACAGGTCGATGCCAAGCGCATTCTGCGCGTTGACTTGCGCGGCAAAGCTCACCGCCAGCGCGCCGAGTTGCGCCTGAGCGGGATCGAGCGTCTGGCGGCGAAACTGGAGCAGGCCGCCGAGCGTGCCGCCCGTCAGCGACACGTCGGGCAGATATTGCGCCGCGCCCGGCGGATTCGTGCCCGCGATGCCTTGCGACACGATCGTGAGTTCGCTCGGATCGGACTGCGACGCAACGGCCGCGAGCTGGTAGCTCGCGCTCGCGACCACGAGCGGCTGCCCGCCCGCGAGAAACACGCTGTAATTGCCGTCGCTTTGCACCACCTGAACGCCGACGAGCTGCGAAAGATTCGACACCGCGAGATCGCGCTGATCAAGCAACTGATTCGGCGGCTGCCCTTGCGCGCTCGCGCCCGCGATCTGCTGATTGAGTTGCGCGATCTGCGCCGCGTAACCGTTGATTTGCGAGACGGCGCTCGTGAGTTGCGAATTCACGTTCTGACGCAATTGCGCATACTGCTGGCCGGCCGCGACGAGTTGGCTCGCCAGCGTTTGCGCGTTGCTCATCGCGGTTTGCCGCGTCGACGGATCGGACGCGTTGTTCGCCACCGTCTGCAGTCCGCTGAAATAGTTCGAAATCGCAGACGAGATGCCGGCCGTCGGGCTGCCGACGTAGTTGTTGAGCTGCGCGACGAGCGTGTAATACGTCGACAGCGCGCTGCCCTGCGTTTGCGCGGCATTGAGCTGGTCCGACAGATACTGGCTGTACTGGCGCTCGACGCTCACCGTCGTCGCGCCTTGCGGCAGATAGCCGCTCGACGTGTATTGGCCGCCCGCCTCCGCAAACACGGGGCGCTCGACCGAGTAGCCGGGCGTGGCCGAATTGCTGATGTTCTGGCCGGTGGTGGTGAGCCCCCAGAGCGCGGCGTTCAGGCCGCTGACCCCAAGGTTCATGAGGATATTGGACATGCGCGATCCTATTAGCCGGCCGCGCCGCGGCCGCCGGGTTGCGTGGATTCCAGGGATAACGGCCGCGCGTCGGAAAAATTGAGGCCGCGCGCGAAGCGGCGAACGCGCCGAAACGGCCGGGCGGAGCCCGGCGCATGAAACGGGACGAACGGCGGACGTGCCGACCATACCGCCGACCGCGCATCGCGCCGGCGCGCGCATGCATATGCATACGCATGCGCGCCACACCCGGCCTCGGCCGCTCGCCCGTGCGGATAGGCGCGGCCGGCGCGCAGACGCTGCGCTACGTGCGCGCGAGCTGCCGCCGCTTCATTTCGAGCTGCGTGATGAGCCGCTGCAACGTGTTTTCCGTGCTGCCCGGCAGCGACACGAAGCGAAACCCGAGCTGATGGCGGCATGTGCCGCTCGGCGCGCGGGTGGAACTGTGCGCGACGAGTTGCAGGTCGAGCGACAGCATCCCGTGCCCGTTCAGGTTCAGCTCGACATCGCATAGCGTCGTGCCGAGTTCGAGCGCGGCGACGCGTTCGTCGGCCGTGCGCAACCCGAGGCCGCCGAGCGACAGATTGTGGATTTCGAACAGAAAATGCTCGCCGTCCGGCAACTTGCCGCGGCAGACGAACGGATCGACGAGCGGCGCATCGACGCGGAAGTACTCGCGGCGCTGTACGCAGTAAAGCACCTCGGGAAAATCGGCTTCGAACGCGGGCAAACCTTCGAAGCGGGTTTCGCGCGGCGGCGCGGTGGAGAATTCAACGCGTATGCCGTCCGGCGCCGCGCGGAACTCGCAGCACGGGGCGGCAAGCATGCCCGCGTTCTGCTCGGCGAGCGCGCCCCAGTCGAACACGAAGGTTCGCGCGCCGACATCGACGTCGAGAATGCGGGTGACGAGCTGGCCACCGCGATATGCGACGGTTAAAAAATCCCTGCGATTGACAAGATTGCGCAACTGCACGCCGATCTCGAGCGGATTACGGCGACCGAAATCATGGCCGGTAGGCGCAATGACGCCTTCGCCCTGACGAGTCGATTGTTCGGTGTTCATGGCTTGCCGGTATTTATCTTGATGCGCCCATGTCCTGCTTCCCCGAGGCGCGGAAAGACCGGGCTCAGCGCGCCCGATCACTGGTCTCTTGCATTTAGCGGCAACAGCAGCGCAAAGTTTAGATCGAATCCGTTTTATATTTTTGTTAGCAAACGTCAAAACCGCGCGAATCCCCGGCAATCTCTCAGTTCGATGCCGCAGGGGCCCGCGGCATCGGCCATCAGCCAATCTGCTGCATGATCGAAATCAGTTTCTTCGCATAAGCCGGATCGGTCGCGTAGCCCGCCTTCTGCATACCGTGCGCGAAACCCTCGACGCTCTGTCCGGCGTTCAGCACGCCGGCATAACGCGGATTGTTTTTCAACAGATTGGCATAGTCGGTCATCGCATGCTCGTACGAATCGTATGCGCGGAACTGTGCGACGACGCGGCGCGGCCGGCCCTCCACGTATTCGGTCGTCACGGCCGATACCGTGCGCCCGTGCCAGCCCTTGGTCGCCTTGATGCCGAATACGTTATAGCTCGTCGCGCCGTCCGCGCCGCGAATCTCGCGCTTGCCCCAGCCCGATTCGAGCGCCGCCTGGCCGACGATGAAACGCGCCGGCACGCCCGTGGCGGCGCTCGCCGCCTGTGCCGCGCCGGCCAGCTTGTCGACGAATGCGTCCACCTGCGCCGAACCGTCGCCGCCGATGCCGCCTCCCTTCGACGGCATCAGCGCGCTTGCCGCCGAATAACCGCGGCTCGCGAGCGCGCCGCGGCACGAAGGCGCGCCCGCATACGCGGCCGCGAGCGCGCTCATCGCCGCGAGGCCGCCTTCGTCCCGCGCATCCGGCGCACCGGCCGCGCCAAACGCGCCGTTCGTCTGACGCAGCAGCTGCTTGGCCAGCGCATCGGCAACGCCGATGCCCTTCGACGACATCTGCTGCGCAAGCTGCTGATCGAGCATCGACGTATACATTTTCGATGCGCTCGAATCGAGCAGCCCGCCGGACGGCGTCGCGTCGCGCATGCTCTTGAGCATCATTTGCGTGAACATCGCGTCGAACTGGCCCGCGACCATTTTCACGCCGTCGCGCGGCGCGGCCGTCGCGGCCTTCGCGCGCATCGCGTCGAACCCCTGCATGTCGAGCGCGAAGCGCTGCGACAGATCGTTTGCCTTCGTGAAATTCGTCATCCGGATGCCCCTCAGATGATTTCCAGATCCGCGCGCAGTGCGCCGGCTGCCTTCATCGCCTGCAAAATCGAGATCAAGTCCGCCGGCGTCGCGCCGAGCGCGTTCAGCGCCTTCACCACGTCGGCAAGGTTCGCCCCGGCCGTCACCATCTTCAGTGCGCCGTTGTCCTGCTTCAATTGAATCTGCGATTGCTGCGCGACGACGGTTTGCCCGTTCGAGAACGGCCCCGGCTGCGACACGACGGGCTGCGTGTTGACGACCACCGACAGGTTGCCGTGCGCGACCGCGCAGCTTTGCAGCGTCACCATCTGGTTCATCACGATCGAGCCCGTGCGCGCGTTCAGGATCACCTTCGCCGCGGCCTTCTCGGGGCTCACGTCGAGATTCTGCAGCCGCGCCATGAACGCGACTTGTTGCGCCGAATCGGCGGGCGCGGCCAGCTGGATCGTGCGCCCGTCGAGCGCCGTCGCGGTGCCCGGCCCGAAGCTCGCATTGACCGCCGAGACGATCCGCTGCGCGGTGCCGTAATCCATATCGTTCAATTGCAGTTGCAGCGTGCCGTTCATCTGCGCGAGCGCATTCGGCACGGCCCGCTCGACGATCGCGCCGCCGGCGATCCGGCCCGCCGCAAGCTGGTTCACCTGCACCCGGCTGCCGTTCGCGCTCGCGCCCGCGCCGCCGACCGCGAGATTGCCCTGCGCGAGCGCATAGACCTGGCCGTCCGCGCCCTTCATCGGCGTGAGCAGCAGCGTGCCGCCGCGCAAGCTCTTCGCATTGCCGAGCGACGACACCGTCACGTCGATCGCCTCGCCCGGCCGCGCGAACGGCGGCAGTGTCGCCGTCACCATCACCGCCGCGACGTTTTTCAATTGCATGTTCGACAGCGTCGACGCGCCGCCGCCATTCGTTGCGCCGTTGTTGATCGAAATGCCGAGATTCGCAAGCATGTTCGCGAGCGTCTGCGTCGTGAACGGCGTCTGCATGGTCTGGTCGCCGGTGCCATCGAGGCCGACGACAAGGCCGTAGCCGATCAGCGGGTTATCACGCACGCCCTGAATTTGCGCGAGATCCTTCAGACGCTCCGCGTGCGCCGCGCATGGCGCGACGAGCACGCATGCGCTAATGGCGAGCAGTACGGCAGCGAACCCGCGGCGTGCCACGGCAACCGTGCGGCCGCGCACCGCAGCCGCGCGCGCCATGCGATCGGCCCGGACGTCTGCCGTTTCGGCTGCGCCTGCGGTCGATCGCGCGCACGCAGCGGCAGCGGCAGCGGCAGCGGCAGCGGCAGCGGCAGCGGCAGCGGCAGCGGCAGCGGCAGCGGCGCGCATCATCATCGCAATCATGGCGCAGGCTGCCGGCCCAATCCGCGGGCGCTGCGCCCGCGCGAGCGGATCACGCATCAAACCATCCATCGGAACACGCATCGCCGTCACCACGGAGATACGTTGAGAAAAAAGCGTTGCAGCCAACCCATCGTTTCGGCCTCGTTGATATAGCCCTTGGCCGAATACTCGATCTTCGCGTCGGCGACTTGCGTCGAGTAGACCGAATTCGCGCCCGAAATCGTGTTCGGATTGACGACGCCCGAGAAGCGCACGAATTCGTTGCCCTGATTGATCAGCATCTGCTTCTCGCCGGACACGACGAGATTGCCGTTGGGCAGTACGTTCGTCACCGTCACGGTGATCGTGCCGTTGAACGTGTTCGCCGCGCTAGCGCCGCCCGTCGACGTGAATTTGTTCGCGCCTTCGGCAGACAGATTCGCCTTGTTGAACAGGCCGCCCAGAAAACCGGCCGTCGGCACGTCGAAGTTCGTGTTGCCCTGCCGGTTCGTGTTCGCGCCTGACGATTTCGTCGCGTTGATGTTCTCCGCGATCACGATCGTCAGGATGTCGCCGACGTTGCGCGGGCGTTGATCCTCGAACAGCGGCCGGCCTGCATAGCCGGGGTTGTAGATCGAGCCGGGCGCCTGCATCGAAGGCGGCAGCGGCGGCGCGGCCGTCATCGGCTGCTGCGTGATCGGTTCGCGCGGCAATTGCGCGCAGCCCGCACCCAGCGCGAGCGCGACAGCGGCGGCACTCGCCAACGCGGCCGCGCTCATGCCCGAGTGCGCGCGGCGCGGCGCGGCGGCAAGCGGCCCGGCGCGGCCGGCCGCCCCCAGGCAGCAACCGGCATGGGCCGGCGGCCGGCGCGGCCGCCCCGTGTGGAGCGAACCCAGCGCGGCGGCGCGCCGCGCCATGCGCGAAAGAAAACGAACCTGCATCATGGCTGGATGGCTGACTGAACGATGCGCGGCTTCAACGCGCCATCTGCGTGACGGTCTGCAGCATCTGGTCGGACGTCGTCACGGCCTTGCTGTTGATCTCGTATGCGCGCTGCGTCTGAATCATGTTGACAAGCTCCTGCACGACGTTCACGTTCGACGCCTCGACATAGCCCTGCCTGAGCGTGCCCGCGCCGTTCTGCCCCGGCTGCGCCGGATTCGCCACGCCCGACGACGTGGTCTCCTCGAACAGGTTCTCGCCTTTCGCATCGAGCCCGGCCGGATTGACGAACGTTGCGATCTGCAGCGAGCCGATCTGAATCGCGTTGTTCGAGCCCGGCTGCTTGACCGACACGACGCCGTCGCTGCCGATCGTAAGCGCCGTCGCGTTCTGCGGTATCGTGATCGCGGGCAGCACCTGATAGCCGCTCGACGTGACAAGCTGGCCCTGCGCATTGGTCTGGAACGAACCGTCGCGCGTGTACGCGGTCGTGCCGTCCGGCATCAGCACCTGGAAAAAGCCCTGGCCGTTGATCGCGACGTCCTTCGAGTTGCCGGTCTGCTGCAACGCGCCTTGCGTGTAAAGCCGCTCGGTGGCCACTTGCTGGACGCCCGTGCCAAGCTGCAAACCGGACGGCAACTCGGTCTGCTGCGTCGAGTTCGCGCCCGGCTGGCGCACGGTCTGGTACAGCAGATCCTCGAACACCGCGCGCGAGCCCTTGAAGCCGGTGGTGCTCACGTTGGCGAGATTGTTCGAGATCACGTCCATCTGCGCCTGCTGCGCGCTCATGCCGGTCGCGGCAATATAGAGAGAGCGGTTCATTTATGGATTCCTGAAGGAAAGCGCTCGGCGAACGGCCGGCATCAACTGAAATTCAGCAATTGGTTGGCCGCCTGCTCGTTCTGGTCGGCCGATTGGATCAGCTTCGTCTGCCATTCGAACGCGCGCGCGTTGCCGATCATCGACACCATCGCCGCGACCGGGTTGACGTTACTGCCTTCGAGCGAATTCGGCACGACCTTCACGGCCGGATCGGCATCGGCGGGGTTGCCGTCCGCGGTGCGGAACAGGCCGTCGTCGCCGCGCTTGAGCGCCGCGGGATCGGGGTTGACGAGCTTCAGTTGATCGACGATCGCCACCGCCGTCGGCGGATCGCCCGGCATCAGCGCCGACACGGTGCCGTCCGCGCCGATCGTCACCTGCGCGTTCGGCGGCACGGCGAGCGGCCCGCCGTTGCCGACCACGGGCAGATTGTTCGCGGTGACGAGCTGCCCGTTCGCGTCGACGTGCAGGTTGCCCGCACGCGTGTACGCCTCGCCGCCGTCGGGCAGCATCACGGTGAGCCAGCCCGCGCCGCGCACCGCGACGTCCAGCGGGTTGCCCGTCTGCGCGATCGGGCCCGGTGTGAAATCCGCGCCAGGCGTCGACGCCAGCGTATAGGTGCGTGTGGTCGCCGGATCGACGTTGCCGCCGCCGGAGTCGAAATTCATCGGCACCGCGCGAAATGTCGCGAGCTGCGCGCGGAACCCGGTTGTCGACGCGTTCGCGAGATTGTTCGCGACGACGGATTGCTGCTCGAGCGCCTGCGTCGCGCCCGTCATCGCCGTGTAGATCAGTCGGTCCATGAGGCTGGCTCGAATCCGCGAAGGCCGTTACAGGTTGATGAGCGTCTGGTCGACGCTCTGCTGCGTCTTGATCGTCTGCGCGTTCGCCTGGTAATTGCGCTGCGCGGTGATCAGCTTGACGAGCTGGCCCGTCAGATCGACGTTCGAATTTTCGAGCGCGCTGCCTTGCAGCGTGCCGTGGTTCGTGCTGCCGGGCGCCGAGATCTGCGGCACGCCCGATGCGGAAGTCTCGACGTACTGGTTGTTGCCGACGTTCACGAGGCCGTTCGGGTTGTTGAAGTTCGCAAGCACGATCTGGCCGAGCGTCGCGGTCTGGCCGTTCGAGTAATTGCCGGTCAGCTTGCCGTCGGAGCCGACCGTAAACGTCGTCAACACACCGCTCGCGAAGCCGTTCTGTCTGAGATCGTTCACGCCGTTCTTGCCACCGTATTGGGTCGTGCCAGACAGATCGAGCGTCAAATTCAGCGGATTGGCCGCGCCGGTGGACGTGGGCACCGTAAACGAGAACTGGCCGACATTGGGCGTCGGCGCGCCGCTGCCCGCCTGCGTCGTGCCGGCGATCGCGCCGGCCGTGTTGAACTTGACCGCGCCGAGATCGGTCGGCGCCTGCCCTTGCTGGCCGGCATACACCTCCCACTCGCCCGACGTCGCGCTTTTCACGAAATAGACGTTCACGTTCTGCGAGCCGCCGAGCGAATCGAACACTTGCACCGACGTCTGATAGTTGTACGACGTCGAATCGCTGAAGCTGAACGGCGACGTCGCCGGCAGCGGATCCTGCGCGTTCAGGTTGAACTGGCCGGTGATCTTGGTCGTCGCGGTCGGCGCGATATTGGCCGTCGGCGCCTGCAGCGGCACCGTCGCGGCCATGTCGATCACGCCGTTCGCGTTGGCTTGATAGCCCATCAGGTTCAGCCCTTGCGCATTGGTGATATAGCCGTTTTTATCGCGCTGGAACGTACCGTCGCGCGAATACGTGATCACGCCGTTGTTCGACATCTGGAAGAAGCCGTTGCCGTTGATCGCGACGTTCAGCGACGACGTGCTCGACTGGATCGTGCCCTGGCTGAACTGCTGCTGCACCGACGACAGCATCGTGCCGATGCCGATCGGATTGTTGACCGCCGAGGCAACCGAATTCGCATACATATCGGCGAATTGCGCGGTGCTCGCCTTGAAGCCGACCGTGTTCGCGTTCGCGATGTTGTTGCCGATCACGTCGAGGTCGCTCGACGCGCCCGCCAAGCCGCTCAAACCTTGTTGATAACCCATCTCGGTCTCCGTTGCGCAGAATCTGTGTCAGTTGGTGGTGGACGGCGCGCCGCCGTTCGGCGCGCTCGTCGCGGGGTTCGGGAAGATCGACGCGATTTGGCTCAGGCCCACCGTCTTGCCGCTCGACAGCACGAGCCCCGGCGCGCCGTCCGCCTGCTTGACCACGCTTTGCACGCGCGCGGCGGCAAGCGTGGGCGGCGCATATTGCTTGCCGGACACGTCGGTATAGCTCGCCGAAATCGTGTACGTGCCGTCGGGCAACGCGTTGCCGGCCACGTCGGTCGGCTTCCAATTGAACGGAACGGTGCCGGCCGGCTGCGCGCCCGCGTTGATCGTGTTGACGACCACGCCCGCCGCGTTCTTCACGGTGATCGTCAGATTCGTCACGGCGTTCGTCAATTGCACGCCGAACGGCGACGCCGCGCCGCCCTTCACCGCCACGTCGCTGCCCGGCGCGAGCACGTTCGCGCCGATCAGCATCGCCGCCTGGGTCTGCTGGCTCGCGGTGAGCTGCGACGACAGCGACGTCAGCGACGCGTTCAATTGCGCGATGCCGCTCACGGTGTTGATCTGCGCGAGCTGGGACGTCATCTGCGAGCTGTCCACGGGGTTCGTCGGGTCCTGGTTCTGCAACTGCGTGACGAGCAGCTTGAGGAACGTGGTTTGCAGGTCGGCTGCCGACGACGCTGGCAGCGAGCTGGCGGCGTTGATGTTCGCGCCGTTCGTGCCGTTCGCGCCGTTCGTGCCGTTCGTGCCGTTCGTGCCACTGGTGCCGTTCGCGCCGTTCGCCGACGACGACTGGCCGTTCGCGCTGAACGTGTCGTAGGGCAGGTTCGTCACGTTCGCGCCGTTGCTGCCGATGGTGGTTGAAGAGGAGGTCATTCGGTTTCGCGCTCCTGCGAAGTCTGCTATATGCGGGATGACGTGATGACGTGATCGAAGGCCGCTGCGACGCGGCTCAATTGCCGATCGTCAGGGTTTTCAGCATCAACTGCTTCGCGGTGTTGAGCGTCTCGACATTGGCCTGATACGAGCGCGACGCGGAGATCATGTTGACCATCTCCTGCACCGGATCGACGTTGGGCATCGTCACATAGCCGTTCGGATCGGCGGCTGGGTTCGACGGATCGTAGGACGTCTTCATCGGCGACGGATCGTCGATCACCCGCGCGACATTCACGCCACCGACGCCCTGGCCCGACGCGGTGCGCGCGCGGCCGATCGGCGCGGTCGCGAACACCACCTGCTTGGCCCGGTACGGCTTGCCGTCGGGGCCCGTCAGGCTGTCGGCATTCGCGAGATTCGACGCGGTGACGTTCAGGCGCTGGGACTGCGCCGACATCGCCGAACCCGCGACATCGAAAATGTTCATCAACGAAGGCATGCAATGCTCCTGGCTGTGCGTTGAGCGCACGGCGCGCTCGTCATCCGTTTCGCGCGGTGCGTGGCGCGCGGAAAAACGCGCGTGAATCGCCTGAATCGCTTGAATCTTTTGGGCCGGGCGTCACGAACCCGGGTTCGACGTGATCGCGGCGATCATCGTCTTGATCTGCTGCGTGATCACCGTCATGCCGGACTGGAAATGCAGCGCGTTGTCGGCGAACTGCACCCGCTCCATGTCGAGATCGACGGTGTTGCCATCGAGCGCCGGCTGGCGTGGAATCCGGTATTGCGCGCGGCCGTAGTCGTCGCCCGGGCCGCCCGTCGGAATCAGCTTCGCCGCGCCGGCCATGTGCGCGTCCGAGGTGGCCGTCATCGCCATGGCGCTCGTCACGCCCGCCGGCTGCGCGAGGGCAAGCGCCGCCGCGTTGCCGCGTGCGCCGGCCGGCTTGAGCGCGCGCGCGAGCGTCGACGCGAAGTCGACGTCGCGCGCGCGATAGCCCGGCGTGTCGGCGTTCGCGATGTTCGACGACAGCAGTTCCTGCCGATACGCGCGCACATCGAGCGCCTGGCGGCCGAACGCGAATTCGGCGTCGAGTTTGTCCAGCATCTGCGTGCTCCGTCTGAAGATCTGAAGATGCATCGCCCCGCCGCCACGCACGGCGAAGGGGCTTTTTCCGATGGAACGCATCGTAGACGGGCCATGCAACGGGCAATCGGACGAATAACCGGCAAAGCGGCCCTCTATTCGCGGTTTGCGGGCTCGCCCCCGTCCCTAGAATGCGACGCGTGACAGACGCTTACTTACGACAGTTGGACGGTTCCGGTTTCGAGGAGGGGGCGATGACGCAACGCGCGACGACCGACGGCGCACCGCGCATCACCGGCAGGCGCGCGGCGCTCGCGTGGGTGCTGGCGGCGGCGGGCTGGGCCTGCGCGGCGCCGGCCGCGCAACCGGCCGACAGCGGCATGATCGTGATTCCGGGGCGCGGCGAATCGGCCGAAACGGCGCTCGCGAATGCGACGGCAAGCCCTCGCGCGGCGGATGCGGCCAATAGCGGCGAGACTGGAAAAGCCCGGGCGGCAGGCGGCGCTGCCCTCGGCGCCGGCCCTTCCGCGACGACGGACGACACGCCCCTGGGCATGGCCGCGCAGCACGTGCCGGCCGGCCGCGCCGTCGCCGCGCACGCGCAGCGCGAATATGCATGGCAAGTCGCGCCCGTCGCCTCGCAGGATGTGGGCACCGCCGCCGTCACCGCAACCGCCGACGCGCGAACGGCCGCAGCGCCGCCACGCGTGCCGCGTCAGCCGCGGCACCTCGAGCCGACACCAGCCATTCCCGGCGCGCCGCGCTCCGACGATGCGCCCGCCTCCATCGCGCCTCGCACACTCGCCGCGCGCGGTGCGGCCGGCGCGCCGCGCGCGATACCAGCCAGGCCGCCGCTGCCGGCGTGCGCCGACGCGCCGGGATCAAGCGCTGCCGTTGTGCAAACATCGGCCGCGCGAACGCTTTGCGCATCGGCAAACGCATCCCGGCCGGCTTACGCCGCCGCGCGACCCTCTCCGGCCGTGCCGACCGCAGCAGGCCAGGACAGCGAAGCAATCCGCAGCGCAGCGCTCGCCTTCCTGCAGCAGCAGGCGGCAGGGCTGCCCGGCAAGGTCACCGTCACCGTCGCGCCCGCGCTCCCGCGCGGGCTGGCCGCGTGCACGACGCTCGAACCGTTCCTGCCGACAGGCGCGCGCCTGTGGGGCCGCACGACGGTCGGCGTGCGCTGCGCGGGCGAGCGGCCGTGGACGCTCTATTTGCAAGCCAAGCTCACCGTGCAGGCGACCTACTACGTCGCCGCCCGCGCGCTCGCGCCCGGCGACACGCTGACGGCCGCCGATCTCGTCGCGCGCGAGGGCGATCTGACGTTGCTGCCGCTCGCCGTGATCACCGACCCGGCGCAAGCCGTCGGCGCGAGCGCGCTGACGCGCGTTGCGGCCGGGCTGCCGCTGCGCCGGGATCTGCTGAAAAGCGCGGCGTCGGTGTCGATCGGGCAGACTGTGCGGGTGATTGCCTCGGGCCCGGGGTTCACGATCTCGGCCGAGGGCAGCGCGCTCGGCAACGCGGCGCCCGGCCAGCCGGTGCGGGTGCGCATGGCGGCGGGCCAGATCGTCACCGCGGTCGTCAAGGATGCGGCCACCGTCGAAATTTCCCTGTAGCGGCGCGCTGCGCGTGCGCAAACCGTCAAGAATTGCAAAGCTTCATCGATTCAGGGATTTACCCGCGCGCGAACACTAAAGTTCGGGCCTGCGCTGCCGTTATCGTGGCCAAACCCGTACAGGAACCGCCATCGTGAAAATCGATTCCCCTCCTGCGTCGAACACCCGGACGCTATCGAACGCCGGCCCGGGCACGGCGCGCTCGCCGGCCGCCCCGGGCGCGGCCCAACCGGATGCGGGCGCCGCCAGCGCACCGGCGCAAGGCGACGCGAACGTGAGCCTGTCCGGCCTGTCGTCGACACTGCGCAGCCTCGCCGCATCGGGCAATGCGGATATCGACGTCGCGCAAGTCGAGTCGATCCGCGAGGCGATCCGCAACGGCACGCTGTCCATCGATACGAGCCGGATCGCCGACGGCATCCTGCAAACCGCCCGCGAACTGCTCAAGCAACCTTAGACGCCCCGCGCCGATCCGGCCGCGCCGCCGCAACGCCCCGGCACGCCGGGCTCACGCGCGGCAAACCGAGCGAAACCAGATGAGAGACGAACTGCTGGCCACGATCACCGACGAACATGCGAGCGTCGAGGCGTTCGCGTCGCTGCTCGCCTATGAGGAAAAAGCGCTGACGACGCCCGAGCCGCTCGATGCGCTGCCGGGCCTCGTCGCCCGAAAGCTCGAACTGATCAACAAGCTCGCACGCCTCGAACGCGAGCGCGACGCGCTGCTCGCGTCGCTCGGTTTGCCGGCCGGCAAAAAAGGAATGGATCGCGCGGCCGAGGGCGACGTGCGCATCGCGAACGGCTGGCAGTTGTTACAGCAGGCAGCCGAGCGCGCGCGCCACGCCAACGCGATCAACGGGATGCTGATCCGGATCCGGATGGATCACAACGAGAAGGCGCTGGCGGTGCTGCGCGCGACACCGCAGCGCGCCGCGCTCTATGGGCCGGACGGGCGCCTCGGCGCTGCCACGCGCTGACCGTCCGCCGGTTCCGGCGTGCGCTGCGTGCTGCGTGACCCGCCTGCGTCCGCGCGATCCTTATCGGCACCGTTTGCGGCCGCGCCGCATGAAAGCATGGCGCGCCGCGCGAAGGGCACGCCGCACGAATCGGGCCACCAGCCCGGTGGCCGTCAGCATCAACCGTCGGGTTCAACTGCCGGGCTCAACCGCCAGGTTCAACCGCCAGGCTCAACTGCCGTGCTTAACCGCCAGATTCAACCGCCCTGCCAGCGCGCCACGTCTTCGTCACTTACTCGCCGCTTCCGATCGCCTGCGCCACCGCCCGCACTCGGGCGCGATGCACCGCGTCCTTGATCTGCGCCGGCTGGCCCGCGAACTGCTGCGCGATCGCGCCCGCATCGACCGAGCGTGCCGCGACGAGCGCCTGCCGCAGCCGCTCGGCCTGGGGATAAGGCTGCGTGCCGAATCCGAGCCGCCCGCGCGCGTCGGCTTCGCTCGCTTGCAGCGCCTCGGCGAAACGCGCGGGCTTGCGCAGCGCATCGGCGCGCTCGAAAAGCCGCACCAGCGCCGCCGCGCCCATCTCCATCACACGATGCAAATTGCCGTGTTCGCGCGCGACGAGCAGCGCCAGATCGCGGCACTCGTTCGGCACCCGCAACCGTTCGCATAACGGCTTGATCAGCTCGACGCTGCGTGCTTCGTGCCCGATATGGCGCGGCAGCACCTCGGCGGGCGTGGTCGCCTTGCCGAGATCGTGCGTGAGCGCAGCGAAGCGCACCGGCAACGTATAGCGTTGCTTCGCCGCGTAATCGATCACCATCATCACATGCACGCCCGTATCGACTTCCGGATGGTAGTCGGCGCGCTGCGGCACGCCGAACAGCGCGTCGATCTCGGGCAGAATCCGCGCGAGCGCGCCACAGTCGCGCAGCACCGCGAACATCCGCGACGGCTCGTCCTCCATCAGCCCGCGCGCAAGCTCCTGCCAAACCCGCTCGGGCACGAGCGCATCGGCCTCGCCCGCGGCAACCATCTCTCGCATCAGCGCCAAGGTCTGCGGCGCGACGGAAAAATCGGCAAAGCGCGCGGCAAAGCGCGCGACCCGCAAAATCCGCACCGGGTCCTCGACGAACGCGTCGCCGACATGCCGAAACAGCTTCGCGCGCAAATCCGCCTGTCCGCCGAACGGATCGACGATCGGCCCGATCAGCGTGCCGTCCGGACTCACCGCGCGCGCCATCGCGTTGATCGTCAGGTCGCGCCGCGCGAGATCCTGCTCGAGCGTCACGTCGGGGGCGAAATAGAACTGGAAGCCGTGATAGCCCGCCGCCGTCTTGCGCTCGGTGCGTGCGAGCGCGTATTCCTCGTGCGTGCGCGGATGCAGGAACACCGGAAAATCCTTGCCGACCGGCCTGAAGCCCTGCGCGGCCATCTGCTCGGGCGTCGCGCCGACCACCACGTAATCCTGGTCGCGCACCGGCAGGCCGAGCAATGCATCGCGGATCGCGCCGCCAACCGCGTAGATGTTCATCGCGACGGCCCGTAGACGTCGATCACGGTCGTCTCGCGGCGCGCGGCGTCAATCCACTCGCGCACGGCCGGCAGCTCGACGACGCTCGCCGCGTAATCCCGTGCTTGCGGCGACAGCGGCACCGCGAACGCGCGAACGCGCAGCACGACGGGCGCATACATCGCGTCGGCAATCGAGAACGCACCGAACAGGAACGGACCGCCCGACGCGGCCACACATTCGCGCCAGATCGCGTCGACGCGCGCGACGTCGTCGAGCGCGGCCGGCGACAGCTCGCGCGCCGGCCGCGTGCCGCGAATATCGAGCGGCATCTCACCGCGCAGCGCGGCAAAACCGGCGTGCATCTCGGCCGACACGCAGCGCGCCCGCGCCCGTGCGGCCGGATCGCGCGGCCAGAGCGCGTGCTGCGCGAAACGCTCCGCGAGCGTCTCGGCGATCGCGAGCGAATCCCATACCGGCACGCCGTCGTCGCCGACCAGGCACGGCATCTTGCCGGACGGCGAATACGCGCGAATCCGCGCCGCCGTATCGTCGCGGCGCAACTCGATCGACACCTCGTCGAACGGGATGCCAAAGTGCCGCATCAGCACCCACGGGCGCATCGACCACGACGAGTAATTCTTGTCTCCGACGACAAGTTTCATCCGATTCCTTTCCTTTTTCCTGCTCTGCCACACGCAGATCGAACGATCTGCGCAGCCGGCGGTCGGCCCGCCGAAGTTCCGAAGTTCCGAAGTTCCGAAGTTCCGAAGTTCCGAAGTTCCGAAGTTCCGAAGTTCCGAAGTTCCGAAGTTCCGAAGTTCCGAAGTTCCGCTCCGTCGCACGCGCCAACCGTCAGCGTCGCGCGCGCCAGCCGGCGAAGCGCGAATAGAGCGCCGTGTCGCCAATATACGCCGGCGCAACGCTCTCGACGCTCGCGGGCGCAATCCCCAGCTCCGGCGCGAGCGGCCCCGTCATCACGCTGGGCACCGACAGCGACGCGAGATTGTCGCGGGTGAGCAGCGGCTCGCCCGGCAACAGTTCGAATACGCGTGCCTGCATCCGCGCGAGCGCGGCGGGCAGCCTGACGATCCGCGCGCTGCGCCCGGCGAGCACGCCCGCATAGCGGACCAGCGCCTCGAGCCGGTACGTGCGCGGGCCGCCGAGTTCGTAGGTTTTGCCGCGCGTCGCATCGCGCGCGCACGCGTTTGCGAGCGCCTGCGCGACGTCGCCGACATAGACCGGCTGTATCAACGCATCCGGCATCGCGAGCGGCAACACCGGCAGCATGCGCTGCATCCGCGCGAACAGCGTAAGAAACGCATCGCCGGGGCCGAATACCACCGACGGCCGGAACACCGTCACATCGAGCGCGCCCATCGCGGCCCGCGCATGGAGCGCGGCTTCGCCGTCACCTTTGGAGCGCAGATACATGCTTGGCGCGTGCGGATCGGCGCCGAGCGCGCTCACGTGAATCACGCGCGGCACGCGCGCGTCGATGCACGCGGCGGCAAGCGACGCGGGCAGCGCCACATGCAGCCGCGCGAAGCGCTCGCCATACGGTGAGCCCCGTGCGCCATGCAGCACGCCGACGAGATTGACGGCCACCTGAGCGCCCGCGACGAAGCGGGCCAGTTCGCGCTCGTCGAACGCATCAAGCTCGACGATCTCGACAGGCAGCATCGCAAGGTGGCGCGCGTGCTCGCGGCGGCGCGCGGCGATCCGCACGCGCGCGCCCGCGCCGACGAGCGTATTGACGAGCCGGCTGCCGATGAAGCCGGTGCCGCCGATGACGGCGATGGTCTGGCGCTGCATGATCTTGGCCCATCCATATTCCGCCGCGCAGCCAAGCGGCGAACAGCGGCGGCGGCGCATACGCGCCGACAGGCGCGGGGCGCCACGCGGCGGCCGCATCTTGGCGGCGGCGGCCGGCGGGTGGCGCGCCGGCCTGCCCGGCCGCGCCGGGATACGCCGCATTCCAATGCACGCCGACGCGCTTGCGGCATGCGCGCGGCGCTCGTTACGGCTCGTTACGATTACGGCGCGATGAAACCGAGGCGCGCCTTCAACGACTGCGGCTTCTTCTCGAACAGCGCCGCATAAAACGTTTCGTTCGACAACACGTTCTTCACGTAGTCGCGCGTCTCGTTGAACGGAATCGTCTCCGCGAAAATCGCGCCCTCGACCGGCCGCGCGAGCGCCTGACGCCACTGGCTCGGCCGCCCCGGCCCGGCGTTGTAGCCGGCCGTGGCGAGCACCGCCGAATTGTCGAACTTCTGGTAGATGTCAGACAAATACCAGGTGCCAAGCTGCACGTTCGTATCGATGTCATGCATCTGCCCGCGCGACAACGGGCCCAACCCGAGCTTCCTCGCGACGAGTTGCGCGGTCGCCGGCATCAGTTGCATCAGGCCGCCCGCGCCCGCCGACGAACGCGCATTCGTAATGAAGCGCGATTCCTGGCGGATCAGCCCATACGCCCACTCGACGTCGAGCCCGTTTTGCTGCGCGTAGCGCTCGACGATATCGCGGTATGGCGACGGGTAGCGCAACGTGAAATCGTGCTCCGACGTCGTGCGATCCGCCGTGTTGACGGTGCGATCGAGCAAATCGATGCGCTTGCCGTACTCGGCTGCCGCGAGCAACTGCCTGTCGGTCATCCCGCGCAGCGGCCAATTCCACTCGCGATTGCCTTCGAGCCGCAGATTGAGCGCATAGAAACGCTGCGCGAGCGCGAAACCCGGCACCTTGCGCATTGCGTCGATCTCCGCGTCCGATACCCGGATGCGCGGCGGAATCACGGTCTTCTGCCCCAGTTCCTCACCGGCAAGCTGACCGTAGAAATTGAACTGCCCGGCGATCCGCTCGAATTCCTGGTTCGCCTTCAGCGTGTCGCCGCTTGCCTTTAGCGCGCGCGCGCGCCAGTAGATCCACGTCGTATCGTCACGCAGCGACGCGGGCATCTGTTCGATCGACCAGCGCACCATCGGCCAATCGCCCGCCAGCAACGCCGCGCGCGTACGCCATTCGTAGGCGGCATTCGACAGCCGCGCATTCATCGATTGCCGGTACCACACCACCGCCTGCGGCATGCGTTTGAGCGCCGCCTGAAAGCCGATCTCGCCCCAGCCGGCCGCCTGCTCCGCCGCGGACAGCGACGGCGCGAGCGACGTCAGTTGCCCCGCCGCGGCATCCGGATCGTTGCGCGCCATCCGCGTGATCGCGATGAGCGCGAGCTGCCGCGACGTCGCATCCGCGCCGATGCCACGCGCGAGAAACAGCGGCGGCGCGCTCGTCGCCTGCTCGAAGCCCGCCGGGCGCTCGCCGAGCATGTCGGCGATCTTGCCGCCCGTGGTCGTGTAATTCTGCTCGTAAGCGAAACGCACCTGCGCCCATACGTCGTCGCTCGAGAACTGCTTGTTCGCGGCGAGCGCGCCGATCAGGTCGACGCACGCATCGCCGTAGACCTTCGGATCGACGAGCAGATCGCGTGCCATATCGGCGACGTTCTCGCCGCGCGCCGCGCGCGATTCGAGCGCGTAGCACTTGACCTGCGTGTCGTCGTCGAGCACGAAGCGTTTGTATTGCTCGTCGAAATTGCGCCAGTCGTGGCGCGCGCCGAGCACGAGCAGGTAGTCGTTGCGCATCCGGTCGGCGATCGCCTGGCCGTCGTAGCGCGACAGGAACGACAGCACCGGCGCGTCGGGCGCGTCGATCCGCGCGCGGCCGGTCGAATCGAACAATTGCGGCTTGATCTGGAAATATTCGAGATAAGACGGCGCCGGATAATTCGGAATCAGCGCGGCGAGCTGCGCGGCGCGCCCCGCATCGTTCTTGCGCGCGGCCTCGCGAAGCTGAACGAAGATTTGATCGTCGTAAGACGATGGGTCGTCGGCGGTCTGCGCGACACAGGTGGCCGTCCCCACGGCCAGCACGGCGGCGGCAAGAAGCGTTGCCGCCGCGCGATATACTCGGTGAAAACTGGTTGACATCGTTGTGAACGGAGCACGGAAGTGAGCGAAAGCATAGCACGCGCCCCGGCGTCGAATCCGAAGCAAACGCTGCGCGAAACGCTGGCCCGGCGCCGCCTCGACGCGCATCGCGCGCCGCACGCGCACGGCGCGCTCGCACAACGCGTGCTCGCGGCGCTCGATGCGTGCGCGCCGCGCTCGGTCGGCTTCTATTGGCCGCTGCCGGGCGAATTCGACGCGCGCGACACGATCGCCGCATGGCTGGCGGGCAACGCCCGCCGGCAAGCCGCGCTGCCCGTCATCGAAACGCCGCGTGCGCCGCTCGCATTCCATCTATGGACGCCCGACGCGCCGATGCGCGAGGGCCGCCACCGGATTCCCGAGCCGGCGTCGGGCGCGCCGGTGGTGCCCGATCTGCTGCTGATTCCGTGCGTGGGTTTCGACGACGCCTGCTTCCGGCTGGGCTACGGCGGCGGCTATTACGACCGCACGCTCGCCGCGTGGCCGGGTGGCGGGCGGCCCGTGACGATCGGCATCGCATACGACGCATGTGGCGTGCCCGAACTGCCGCGCGACGCGCACGACCTGCCGCTCGACTGGATCGTCACCGAGACGCGGACCTGCCGGGCGATGCCTGGCTGACGCATCGGCATGGCCGGGCTTGGCGGGCGCATATTGGCGCCGCGCTTTGCCGTCATACTTTCTTTCGCGTTCTGCCGCAGGCTTTGCGTCCGTGCTTTATCGCCGGGCATTGCCGCTGCGCTTTGCTGCCGTACTTTGCCGTCGTGCTTTGCCTCCGCGCTTTGTTCCCGCGCTTTATCACCGCGCTTTACCGCCGTGCGCCGCAGCCGCGCGATGCGCCCGTACCGCGATAACCGCATCGCGCACGCGGCCGGCGCGCTTCAGGCCGGCCCGGCGTCCAGTTCGGCCAACAGCGCGCTCAAATAACAGCTATGCAAGAAACGGCACTCGCGCCGCAGCATGCCGTACAGGACGAAGTTCGTGCCGTCCCCCGCGCCCTCGCGCATCACGCCCTCGCGCACGAAGCCGAGATGCTCGCCCAGACGCTGCGCGCCGTCGTTGTCCGCGCGCACGAGCCCAGTCACCCGGTTGCATCCGAGCACCTGAAACGGGTACATGAACGCGGCGCAGACAAACGCGCGCGTAATCAAATGGCGCGATCCCCGGCACGCGAAATGCATCAGCACGTTCGGCCCGTTGTGCCCTTGGTAGAGCACGCCCGCGACGATGTCCCCGTCGTTCTCGAGCCCGATCGTCGCGCAATAGTCATAGCGACGCTCACCCGTCATACCGGCGACGAAGTGCATCACTTCGTCGCTACGCTCGAACAACAGCCTGCTCATCATCGAACCGCTGCGGCCGGACTCAGCTCGGCAACGTCATGCCGAACTGCCGCAGCGTCGGATTCACGTTATCGGCGAAGGCCGCCTGCCGCTGATGCTTGCGGATCAATTCCACGATCCACAGCACGCCCAGCACGATATCCGGGATGACCAGTACGGCGTCGAGCACCCACCCGGCGGGCCCCGTGCCGGCCAAGGCGCCCATCGTAGCCGTGAGCGCACCCATCGCACCGCGAACGCCCGCACGCATGGTCAAGCCCAGCACGCGCGACGCCGCGCGTTCGGCAATTTCCTTGCCCGCGGCGCCGGTTAGTTTGTACAGTTGCTCGGCAGCGGTCTTCGCCTCCTGGATCGCGCCCCGGGCGTCTTTGACTTTATCCGTGACGTTCTTGACCACGGCCGCCGCATCGCGCAGAGAAGGCCGGCCGGCCAGCTCCGCCACCGAACCCGCCGCCACGCCGCCGGCATTGCCGCCAGCCTGCTCGAACATCGCGCTCAGGCTCTGCATCTGCGGCGGCGCGGTTTTCCGCAGATACGCGGCCGCCGCGGGATCGTTCGCAAGCACCGCGATCGCCCGCTGCAATTCGGCCACCGTGATGCGGACGTCGCGCAAGCCATCCGCGCCGCCGGCCACGACATCGACCAGCGTCTCCATCAGCTTGATCATCACGGCCGCTTTTTGCCGAGCGGCATAGTTCTGCGGCCGGGCGAGCACGTCCGGGCCGAGCGACTGAATATCGGTATCGGCGGTAATGTTGCGCACGCTCGCCCGCCATAGAAAATCCTGCTCGGCCGCCTCGTCGGACGGCGCATCTTTCAGCACGAAATTCGACACATTATTGGCCGTGAGATCGTCGCTGCGCGGTTGGGTCGCCTTGTCGTCGCCGCTTCGATCGATCGCATCGAACGCGCCCTTGCTGGACCAGGCCTTCGCCGCCGCCTTGAGCGACGCGCCGAAGCCTTCGTTGTCCTGCAATGCGCCGATTTGCTGCCGGCTCGTCAATCCGCCGCCATTCTTGCCGCCGGCGTAGTTGTTGTCCTTGCCGTTCGACCGGTGTCCCGCCGACTCGCCTGCGATAGGCAAGTAGGCCTGAAGCAGCGCGGCCGCGCGCGCGATGTTCAGCGCGTCGCGCGTCGCGTCCGGATGCTTTGCCTGGTATTCCTTGATGTTCTTGTCGGCAAGGGCGAGGTTGGTTCGGGCGTCCTTCAGAAAATCGCCGAGTCTTCCGCGATCGATGCGGCCATCCGGTTTGAGCGCGCGTTTATTCTGCAGCGCGGTCCTCAGCGACGGATTGTCATAGACGAAATTCAGCGCCGCGCTGATCTGCCCAGCCGTCGGCCGTTGTCCGGAAGCGCTCGGCTCGCCTGCCAGAATTTGCATCGCGGCAATCGGCCGCTCGAGCGGCATGCGTTGACCGTCGGCCGCCAAATCGGACCATTGCGCGAGATCCGCCGTGTCGCTTTGCGCGCTGTAGGCATCGAGCAGCGCATACGAACCGTCGCTCGCCGCCTGGGCATTCCTGTCGGCTGGCTGATCGGCACGCGCAGTATTCAATCGCCGCGACGCGGACGCTGTCGCGGTGCTGAAGCGGCGGCGCGCCGGCACACGCAGGCTTTCATTGAGCAGCGCGTCGATGGCGAACGCCGTCGCGGCACCTTGTCGAAGCTTGTCCGCGTGCGTGCGGCCGCTTGCCGCGGCCGTCGAATCGGTTGCCGGGAGGGGAAAAGATAGGCTGACCATGGCGTGCGAACTCCTTCAGGAACACGGCATGGCTTGACCGCTCCATCCGACAAGCCGGGGTTCAACACGGGCTTGTGCTTTCACTTTAAACACCGCCGGCTGTGCCGGACCATAGGCGCCCGAAACCGCATCCAGCGTTGCGAAACGGGTTCGTGCGGCGCGCCGCCGAGCATCGAAATCCGCGCGCGCCGCAGCTTGGCGCGCCTCGCGCGTGGCGACGGCGGCCTGTGCGCCGCGCCCGGCTCCACGCTGCGCGTCCGCCGGGGTTTGCCGGCGCGTTTTGCGCGTGGCGTCTCGATCGATGTTTCGACCCGTCTTTCGCCTTCGCCTTCGCCTTCGCCTTCGCCTTCGCCTTCGCCTTCGCCTTCGCCTTCGCCTTCGCCTTCGCC
>NZ_FXAN01000012.1 GCF_900176645.1 Burkholderia singularis | reverse complement strand
GTGTGAAAGTAGGTAATCGTCAGGCTCCCCTTAAAAAAACCCCCGCCTACCCAGCGGGGGTTTTTGCTTTTACGCCCTCAAGCTCCACAACCCCCCCTCATCGCCCCAGCGCTTCATCTCCGCTCCGCGCGAGGCGATATGGCGTCTTTAGCGTTAACATTGAGCCATCGATTTTGTCGGGGACAAGCAGTGAACATCGGGGAAGCGGCGAAAGTATCCGGCGTCAGTGCGAAGATGATTCGCTATTACGAAAGTGTGGGGCTTCTCAATCCCGCGAAACGAACCGACGCCGGGTATCGCGTTTACCACGACGAAGAAATTCATTCGCTTCGCTTTATTCGGCAGGCAAGACGTCTTGGTTTTCTAGTCGGTGACATTAGAAAGTTGCTTACACTTTGGCAAGACCGCTCGAGGGCGAGCGCTGAAGTCAAGGCAATCGCGCTCGAGCACGTAGCCGAACTGGACGAGCGGATTTCCGAGCTGACCGACATGCGCAATACGCTTGCTAACCTCGCCGTCCATTGCCACGGGGACGAGCGTCCTGAATGCCCTATTTTGGAGCGCTTGGCAGATTCATGTTGTGCACCGAAATAGCACATCCGATGTCGTGTCTGCCTATCCTGGAAGTAAAAAATATATAAAAATCATATACTTGGAAGGAATGGCCCTGAGCTATTCCAAATCGACATGCTCTGTATTCGAGCATTTCACTGGTAAGTTGGTGCATCCAAGCTATAATCGGGTTAACCCTATACGGGATATCCCTGATCTCGATTTCCAGGGATCTCACTCTTCCTTGGAGAACCAACATGTTTGCCTACATCATTGAAAAACTGAGCAACTGGTTTGAAACCGCGGAACGCGAGCGTCGCGAAGCCTACTTGGCTTCGTCGAGCGATATCGTTCAACTCGAGCAACGTATTCGCTCGTTGGAAACCAACGGTTACTCGATTCTGTAATTCCGCACGGCAGCGCTATCGCGATCGTGCTCGATGAAGGCCCCGAACGGATTGACTCGGGGCTTTATCTTTTTGTAGGCTGAAATCTCGCGATCCAGCAGGCGGATACCGATGTCGCGTCCGGAATGTTTACGCAGCGGATCTGAGTATAAATCTGGGGATTACCTGATGAGATTCGCCCATCGATTACTTCGCATTGCGCTATGCGGCCTCGCGACGTCACCGGCTTTTGCCGGAGCGAGCGGTAGCGCGCCTTTGATCCTCGATACGCAAAGCGGAATTCATGACGGCCGGAGCGGCGTCGTGTCGCGAAATGTGCCGCTGTCTAGCGCTCCGATCGTGGAGCCGATCCGGCCAGCCCCGATGAGGGCGCTGCCATCAGCAGCGACAGCGCCGATGGTCATCATTCCGTATATCGAAGTGCCGGGGGCTCCAGCGCCATACACCGCACCGGTGGCGCAGCCGCGCGACTAGCTATAACTCCACCATGCCGGTGGCTCAATGTAAGCGGCTCGGGTAGGCCAGTCCCCCATTCGCGCGCGCGTGAGGCATGATGGTGATGGCGTGGTGGAGTCCGTGACCTACACGGTTA
>NZ_FXAN01000024.1 GCF_900176645.1 Burkholderia singularis | reverse complement strand
TATCAGATCAACGTTCCGCAACTGAACGTGGATCTGGACCGTGTCAAGGCGAAGCAGCTCGGCGTGAACGTGACGGACGTGTTCGACACGATGCAGGTGTATCTGGGCTCGCTGTACGTGAACGACTTCAACCGGTTCGGCCGGGTGTACCAGGTGCGGGTGCAGGCGGACGCGCCGTTCCGCCAACGCCCGGACGACATCCTGCAATTGAAGACGCGCAACGCGGCGGGCGAGATGGTGCCGTTGTCGTCGCTGGTGACGGTGTCGCCGACGTTCGGCCCGGAGATGGTGGTGCGCTACAACGGCTACACGGCGGCGGACATCAACGGCGGGCCGGCGCCGGGCTTCTCGTCGGGGCAGGCGCAGGCGGCGGTGGAGCGGATCGCGGCCGAGACGCTGCCGCGTGGAGTGAAGTTCGAGTGGACGGATCTGACGTATCAGCAGATTCTGGCGGGCGATTCGGCGTTCTGGGTGTTTCCGATCAGCGTGCTGCTGGTGTTCCTGGTGCTGGCGGCGCTGTACGAGAGCCTGACGCTGCCGCTGGCGGTGATCCTGATCGTGCCGATGAGCATCTTGTCGGCCCTGACGGGGGTGTGGCTGACGCAGGGGGACAACAACATTTTCACGCAGATCGGGCTGATGGTGCTGGTGGGGCTGTCGGCGAAGAACGCGATTCTGATCGTGGAGTTCGCGCGCGAGCTGGAGCATGACGGCAAGACGCCGTTGGAGGCGGCGATCGAGGCGAGCCGGCTGCGCCTGCGGCCGATTCTGATGACGTCGATCGCGTTCATCATGGGGGTGGTGCCGCTGGTGCTATCGACGGGGGCGGGCGCGGAGATGCGGCACGCGATGGGGGTGGCGGTGTTCTTCGGGATGCTGGGCGTGACGGGCTTCGGGCTGATGCTGACGCCGGTGTTCTACGTGGTGCTGCGCACGCTGGCGGGGGGCAAGATCCACGTGGCGGGCAAGGATGCGGCGGGCTACGGCGTGCCGGCCCCGGATGCTTGAGGACAAGAAGATGATGCAAGGCAACAAGGACAAGACTGGGCAGGCCCGCGTGGCGGGCATGGCGAAGCTGGCGGCGGCGAGCGGGCTGCTGGCGGGGCTGCTGGCGGGCTGCGCGGTGGGGCCGGATTACCAGCGGCCAGAGGTGCAAACGCCGGCGGCGTTCAAGGAAGCGCCGGCGCTCGAGCCGGGCGAGCAGGCGGGCACGTGGAAGGAGGCGGAGCCGGCCGACGGGGCGCATCGGGGCGAGTGGTGGACGGTGTTTGGGGACCCGGTGCTCAACGCGCTGGAGACGCAGGCGCTGGCGGCGAACCAGAACCTGAAGGCGGCGGCGGCGCGGGTGGAGCAGGCGCGCGCGGCCACGCGCGCGGCGCGCGCGCAATGGTTCCCGCAGGTGGGGGTGGGCTTTGGGCCGGTGCGCGAGGGGCTGTCGTCGGCGTCGCAGTTTCAGCCGTCGGGGACGGGCCCGCTGACGACGACGCTGTGGCGGGCACAGGGCACGGTGTCATACGAGGCGGATCTGTTCGGGCGAGTGAGCCGCGACGTGGAGGCGTCGCGAGCGGATGCGGCGCAAAGCGAGGCGCTGTTCCGCTCGGTGCAGCTTGCGCTGCAGGCGGACGTGGCGCAGAACTACTTCGAGCTGCGGCGGCTGGATGCGGACCAGGATCTGTACCGGCGCACGGTGGAGTTGCGGGAGGAGGCGCTGAAGCTGGCGCAGCGGCGCTTCACGGAGGGCGATATCAGCGAGCTGGACGTATCGCGGGCGAAGAACGAGCTGTCGACGGCGCAGGCCGACGCGGTGGGGGTGGCGCGGCGGCGGGCGGCGTCGGAGCATGCGCTGGCGATTCTGCTGGGCAAGGCGCCGGCGGATTTCGCGTTCGTGCAGACGCCGCTGGTGCCGGTGACGGTGCGGGTTCCGGCGGGGTTGCCGTCGGCGCTGCTGGAGCGGCGTCCGGACATTGCGGCGGCCGAGCGTGCGATGGCGGCGGCCAATGCGCGGGTGGGGCTGGCGAAGTCGGCGTACTTCCCGAAGCTGGATATCACGGGCTCGTTCGGCTATGAGGCGGCGACGCTGGGGAATTTGTTCATGTGGTCGAGCCGGACGTTCCTGCTGGGGCCGTTTGCGGGGACGGTGCTGACGCTGCCGATCTTCGACGGAGGCCGTCGCAGCGCGGGGGTGCAGCAGGCGCGTGCGCGGTACGACGAGCAGGTGGCGGCGTACCGGCAGCAGGTGCTGGTGGCGTTCCGGGAGGTGGAGGACAACCTGGCGGATCTGCGGTTGCTGGATGAGCAAATTCGCGCGCAGAGCGACGCGGTGAATGCGTCGCGGCGGGCGGCGAAGCTGTCGCGCACGCAGTACGAGGAAGGGCAGGTGAGCTATCTGGAGGTGATCGACAGCGAGCGCTCGGTGCTGGAGTCGCAGTTGCAGGCCAATCAGTTGACAGGCGCGCAGGCCGTCTCGACGGTCAATCTGATTCGCGCGTTGGGCGGCGGGTGG
>NZ_FXAN01000044.1 GCF_900176645.1 Burkholderia singularis | reverse complement strand
GCCCCGCGTCGCTGCGCCTGTCGCTGCCCGCTGGGCTGACCCTCGGGCTCGCCCGGGCCGCCACTGCGGCCGACGCCGCCCGCTACAACTCCACCGCCCGCCCGCTGTCGAGCGACGCGCGCAGCGCATGGCCGATGCGCGTCGCCTCGAGCGCATCGGCGAGCGTCGCGCCGCCGACCTCGCCGTCATCGCCGCGCACCGCCGCGACGAACGCCTGCGCCTCGATCAGGAACGCTTCGTCGAAACGGTCGAAGAACGTCGGCGTGCACGTGTTGCGAATGCCCGTCGCATCGTAGATCTCGACGCGGTTCGCGCGCGGGTTGCGCCCGATCGTCAGCGCGCCGGCCGTGCCGATCACCTCGGAATGCGTGTCGTTGCCGTGCGCCATCGTGCGCGACGCGTAGAACATCGCGAGCCCGCCGCCGTCGAATTCGCAGATCGCCACGCCGTTGTCGACGTCGCCGCACGCACGCAATCCTTCATGCAGCGCGACCGTGCCGGCCGCGTACACGCGCTTTGCGCGCGGCGAGCCGAGCAACCATCGCGCGACGTCGATGTCGTGCACCGTGCAGTCGAGAAAAATTCCGCCCGAGCTGGGCGCAAAGCGCACGAAGAAGCCGTCCGGATCGTTCTGGTCGCAGGTCTGCGAGCGCACCAGGAACGGCCGGCCGATCGAGCCCGACGCGACACGCTCGTAAGCATCCCGATAACTGGGATCGAAGCGGCGCATGAAACCGATCATCGCGTGCAGGTGCGGCCGCGCATTCGCTTCGGCGAGCACCCGCTCGCATTCGGCAAGATCGAGCGACAGCGGCTTCTCGCAAAACACGTGCTTGCCGGCGGCGAGCGCGGCGACGATCTGATCCGCGTGCAGCGCCGACGGCGTGACGAGCCACAGCGCGTCCAGCTCGGGATCGGCGGCGAGCGCGTCGAAGCTGTCGTACACGCGCGGCACCTTCAGCGCGTCGCGCGCCCACGCGCATTCGTCGGCAACCGGGCTGCACGCCGCCGTCAGCTCGGCGCCCGCGACGCGGCGCGCGAGATTTTCCGCATGACGCCGGCCGAGCCGGCCGAGCCCGGCGATGCCGATGCGCACCGGCGCTCCGACAAGCCGGCCGACTCGGCGGGCTTGGCCGGACTCGGCGAGCGCGCCGAATCCGGCGCATTCGATACGTCCGATACGTCCGATGCACCCAATGCGCTCATCGGATTCGCGAAACCTTTCAGTACCGCCATCGCTCGCCTCCTTCAGGCCGCCGTTTCACCGAGTTTCACCGCGCGGGCCTCCCGCCACGACAGCGTCGCCGCCTCGGCAAGCTCAAGCGCCTTCACGCCGTCGGCGACCGTCGTGCGCACCGGCTCGCCGCGCGCGACCGCCGCGACAAAGTGCTCGATCTCCCGCACATACGCGGCGCGATAGCGCTCCAGGAAGAACGCCTCGGGCAGATCGGTCGACACCGCGCTCGCCGTGTAGCCCGTCACCTCGGTCGGCCGCACGTTGCCCGCCTGCAGCATGCCGAGGCTGCCGAGCACCTCGAAGCGCTGATCGTAGCCATACGCGGCACGCCGCGACGTATTGATCTGGCAGAGCCGGCCGCGCTTCGTGCGGATGGTGACCGCCGTCGAATCGATATCGCCCGCCTGCGCGATCGCCGGATCCGTCAGACAACTGCCCGTGGCATGCAGCGTGTCGGCCTCGTCGTCGAGAATCCATCGGAAGATATCGAAGTCGTGAATCAACATGTCCTTGAAAATCCCGCCCGAATGTTTGATGTAATCGACGGGGGGCGGGCCCGGATCGCGGCTCGTCACGACAAGCGCTTCCGGCGTGCCGATCTCGCCCGCGTCGATGCGACGCTTCACCGCGTCGAACGTCGGATCGAAGCGCCGCTGAAAGCCGATCATGCACACCACGCCCGCTCGCGCGACGGCGGCCTCGCACTCGCGCGCGCGCGCGAGCGTCAGGTCGACGGGCTTCTCGCAGAACACATGCTTGCCGGCGCGCGCGGCGCGAACGATCAGGTCCGCGTGCGTGTCGGTGCTCGAGCAGATCACCGCCGCGCCGATCGACGCGTCGCCAAGCGCACCGTCGACGTCGGCAACCTGCGCGCCGTGCTGCGCGGCGAGCGCCGCCGCCGCGTCGCGGTTGACGTCGACCACGTATTTGAGCCGCACGCCGGGCTGGCGCGCGCAATTGCCCGCATGAATGCGGCCGATCCGCCCGGCGCCGAACACGGCCACGTCGATCGCCGGCGCGGCCTTCGCTACTGCATCAATCATCGTATCCTCCAGTGTCCTTGACTTCTTCTACGTTCAATTCCAGCCGGTACGCGAGCGCGATGAACAGCGCCTGGCACAGGCAAATCGTGCTCGTGAGCGAGCGGAACGCGAACGCGCTGCCCTCCTTCACGAGCAGATGGGCAGTGGCATCGCGCGCGAGCGGCGACAGCCGGCTGTCGGTGATCACGAGCGTATCGGCATGGTTGTGCCGCGCGGCGCGCAGGCAATACTGCGTCTCCTTGCCGTAAGGCATGAAGCTGATCGCGATCACGACGTCGCCCTTCGTCACGCTGCGGATCTGCTCGCGGTACATCCCGCCGAGCCCCGACACGAGATGCACGCGCTTGGCCGTATGCTGCAGCGCGTAGACGATGTAACTCGCCACCGGAAACGACCGGCGCACGCCGACCACGTAGATGTTCTCGGCGCGCTCGAGCATCGTGACCGCGGCGTCGAACTGCGCGTCGTCCAGGCCGGCGGCGAGTTCGTCAAGGCCCGAGCGCGACGCGTCGATGAACTGCCGTGCGACCGCGCCGCCCGTCATCGGACCCGCATCGCCGTCGATCAGGCTGCGAATGCGCTGCTGATAGCTCTGCACGGAGGGGTTCTGGCCCGTGTACGCATCCTTGAACACCGCCTGCAAATCGGAAAACCCGGAAAAGCCGAAGCGCTGCGCAAAGCGCACGACGGCCGACGGATGCACGCCGCAACGCTCGGCGATATCGCTCGTGCGATCCATCATCACGCTCGAGCGGTGTTCGTCGATATACGACGCGACGCTCTTCAACTGGCGCGGCAGCGCGTCGTATGCGTCGGCGATGCGTTGCAGCAGATCGTCGACGGCGGGCGTTTCGGATTGGGGCGTGTCGTCCATGGGCAGGGTTGCGGCGGGCGGCGCGCCCTTCCGGCTGTATTTGTCGTGCCCCGAGTATAGGCGCGCGCGAATCGAAATGGAATAAATTTTCCACAATAAAACTAAATAAAATTTTCTTTGCAATTCGTGGCGAGTTGACCTAACCTTGCTCGTGAACGCAGCCCGATCTGCGTTCGCCCGATAACGACAGACACAGGTGGAGACATGAGACTTTGCACTGGCAAGGCGTTGCTGCGCGCATTGACTGTCGCGCTCGCCGCGCTCGCGGGCGTGGCAACGCCGGCAGCGCATGCGGCGGACGCCCGTTTCGTGCTGATCAGCCATGCGCCCGATTCGGATTCGTGGTGGAACACGATCAAGAACGCGATCAAGCAGGCCGATGAGGATTTCAACGTCACGACCGACTACCGCAACCCGCCGAACGGCGATATCGCCGACATGGCGCGCCTGATCGAGCAGTCGGCCGCGCGCGACTACGACGGCGTGATCACGACGATCGCCGATTACGACGTGCTGAAGAATTCGCTCAAGAAGGTCACCGCGAAGAAGATCCCGCTCGTCACGATCAATTCGGGCACCGAGGAGCAAAGCGCACAACTGGGCGCGATGATGCACGTCGGGCAGCCCGAGTACGTCGCGGGGCACGCGGCGGGCGAAAAGGCGAAGGCCGCGGGCGTGAAGTCGTTCCTGTGCGTGAACCACCTGGCGACCAACAGCGTATCGTTCGACCGCTGCCGCGGCTTTGCCGACGCGATCGGCGCCGATTACAAAGCGTCGACGATCGATTCGGGACAGGACCCGACCGAGATCCAATCGAAGGTCAGCGCATACCTGCGCAACCATCCGAACACGCAAGCGGTCCTCACGCTCGGCCCGGTGCCGGCCGCGGCGACGCTCAAGGCGATTCAGCAAATGGGGCTCACCGGCAAGCTGTATTTCGCGACGTTCGATTTCTCCGACGACATCGCAAAGGCAATCCAAAGCGGCGCGATCAAGTTCGCAATCGATCAGCAGCCGTACCTGCAAGGCTACATTCCGGTCGCCGTGCTGGCGATCGCCAAGCAGAACAAGACGAGCGATCCGGCGAAGATCCGCCAGCTTCTCCAAGCGAATCCGAAATTCCAGGCGCGCCTTGCCACTTACGGGCTGCAGCCGTCGTATGGGCCGAAGAACATCCGCTCCGGCCCGGGCTTCATCACGAAGGAAAATCTGGACAAGGTGATCAAGTACGCGGGGCAGTATCGCTGAGGGCTTTCGCACCGCATCGCAGGCTTGGGCGCGCCGTGCGACGCGCGCGGGCCGGAAGCGGCGCGACAGCGCCACTCTGACCCGCGCGAGCGCTGAAGCAGCGGCTCGAGCAGTTACAGGAGACATCATGGGCGTCATCGGCAAACACATTTCCGCGCATCCTCACGAGCAACCGCCGGCAGGCGCTCGTCCCGACGAGCGCCTGCGCGGCGAAGCGTGGTTCCAGCGCTTTCTCAACCGTCCCGAATTCGCCGCGATTTCCGGCACCGTGCTGGTGTTCGCGGTGTTCGCGTTCGGCGCGGGCGGCTCCGGCATGTTCAATCTCGACGGGATCATGAACTGGTCGCAAGTCGCCGCGTATCTCGGGATACTCGCGGTCGGCGCGTGCCTGCTGATGGTCGCGGGCGAGTTCGACTTGTCGATCGGCTCGATGATCGGCTTTGCCGGCATGATGGTGGCAATCCCGACCGTCTACTTTCACTGGCCGATCTCGCTGTCGATCCTGTTCGCGTTCGCGGGCTCGATGGCGCTCGGCGCATTGAACGGCTATCTCGTGATGCGCACGAAGCTGCCGTCGTTCATCGTCACGCTCGCATTCCTGTTCATCCTGCGCGGCCTTACGCTCGCGCTGTCGATCATGTTCGCGGACCGCACCATCGTCTCGGGCCTCGGCGACTACGCGCACGCCGATCCGATCGCGCATCTGCTGTTCCAGGGCGTCGCGTTCCACGGGCTGTTCCGCTGGCTCGCTCAGCACGGCGTGGGCCAGATGCTCGACAGCGGCGAGCCGCTCGTGCCCGGCGTGCCGAAGGTGCTGCTGTGGTGGTTCGCGATCACCGCGATCGGCGCGTTCACGCTCGCGAAAACCCGCTACGGCAACTGGATGCTCGCCGTCGGCGGCGACGCGCTGGCGGCAAAGAACGTCGGCGTGCCGGTGCGCCGCGTGAAGATCTCGCTGTTCGTACTGACCGCGTTCTGCGCGTGCCTGTTCGCCGTGCTGCAAGTGGCCGACATCGGCTCGGCCGCGGCCGACCGCGGGTTGCAAAAGGAGTTCGAGGCGATCATCGCCGCGGTGATCGGCGGCACGCTGCTCACCGGCGGCTACGGCTCGGTGATCGGCGCCGCGTTCGGCGCGCTGATCTTCGGCGTCGTGCAAATCGGCATCACGTACACGAATATCAGCTCGGATTGGTTCCGCGTGTTCCTTGGCGTAATGCTGCTCGTCGCCGTGCTGTTCAACCATTACGTGCGCCGCCGCGTATCGCAAGCATGACGCCACGCACCACGCCATTCGCCACGGGAGCTTCCAGCATGTCCACGCCAGCCTGCAACGATACGATCCTCGCGCTCGAGAACGTCAGCAAGTTCTTCGGCAAGGTGATCGCGCTGTCCGACGTCACGCTGCGCCTGAAGCGCGGCGAAGTGCACTGCCTGCTCGGCGACAACGGCGCCGGCAAATCGACGCTGATCAAGACGCTCGCGGGCGTTCACCAGCCGTCGCAAGGCCAGTATCTGGTCGACGGCAAGCCCGTCGCGTTCGAATCGCCGAAGGATGCGCTCGATCTGGGGATCGCGACCGTCTATCAGGATCTCGCGCTCGTGCCGCTGCTGTCGGTCGCGCGCAACTTCTTCATGGGCCGCGAGCCGCAGAAGAAGCTGTTCGGCTTGCTGAACGTGATGGATCTCGACGCGAGCGCCGAAATCGCCCGCGCGAAGCTCGCCGAAATGGGCATCAACGTGCGCGATCCGCATCAGCCGATCGGCACGATGTCCGGCGGCGAGCGGCAATGTCTCGCGATCGCGCGCGCGATCCATTTCGGCGCGCGCGTGCTGATTCTCGACGAGCCGACCGCCGCGCTCGGCGTCAAGCAAAGCTTCAACGTGCTGAAGCTGATCCACACCGCGCGCGCGAAAGGCATCTCGGTGATCTTCATCACGCACAACGTCCATCACGCCTACCCGATCGGCGATTCGTTCACGCTGCTCAACCGCGGCCGCTCGCTCGGCACGTTCACGAAGGAAACGGTCAGCAAGGACGAGGTGCTCGACATGATGGCGGGCGGCGCCGAAATGCAGAAGATGATCGCCGAACTCGACGGCGCGACCATTTGACATCCAGGACTCGAGATGACTTCCCCTACCCTTTCCTTTGCGCCCGAGCGGCCGCTCGACGTGATCTGCATCGGCCGCGTCGCGGTCGATCTCTATGCGCAGCAGATCGGCGCGCGGCTCGAGGACGCGACGAGCTTTGCCAAATATCTCGGCGGCTCGTCGGGCAATATCGCGTTCGGCTGCGCGCGGCTCGGCCTCAAATCGGCGATGCTCTCGCGCGTCGGCCACGACCACATGGGCCGCTTTCTCGTGGAAACGCTCGCGCGAGAAGGCTGCGACGTGAGCCATCTGCGCGCCGACCCCGAGCGGCTCACCGCGCTCGTGCTGCTCGGCCTGAAGGATCGCGACACGTTTCCGCTGATCTTCATGCGCGAGAACTGCGCGGATATGGCGTTCGACGAAAACGATTTCGACGAGGCGTTCATCGCGTCGTCGAAGGCGCTGCTCGTCACCGGCACGCACTTCTCGACCGAGCAGGTGAACCGCGCAAGCCGCCGCGCGCTCGACTACGCGCGCCGCAACCAGGTGCGCACGGTGCTCGACATCGACTATCGCCCGGTACTGTGGGGGCTGACCGGCAAGGCCGACGGCGAGACGCGCTTCATTGCGAACGAAGGAGTGAGCGCGCATTTGCAGCGGATTTTGCCGCTGTTCGATCTCGTGATCGGCACCGAGGAGGAATTCAGGATCGCGGGCGGCAAGGACACGCTCGTCGACGCGCTGGCGATGGTGCGCGCGGTGACGAGCGCCACGCTCGTCGTCAAGCGCGGGCCGCTGGGCTGCTCGATCGTCGACGGCGACGCGCCCGCGAACCTCGATGCGCTGCCGATCATCGGCGGCGTGGAGGTCGACGTGCTGAACGTGCTCGGCGCGGGCGACGCGTTCGCGTCCGGCTTCCTGTCGCGCTGGCTGCGCGGCGCGCCGCTCGACGAAGCAGCGCGCACCGCGAACCTGTGCGGCGCGCTCGTGGTGTCGCGCCACGGCTGCTCGCCCGCGATGCCCACGGCCGCCGAACTCGCGTATTTCGCCGACGAGGCGCGGCGCGACCCCGTGCGCATGCGCCGCCCCGATCTCGATGCGACGCTCGCGCGGCTGCACCGCGTGACGCCCGCGCGCGTGCCGCGCGACGAAGTGCTCGGCTTCGCGTTCGATCATCGTCCGCAATTCTTCGAACTTGCACGCCAGACGGGCGCGCCGCTTGCGAGGATCGCCATGCTCAAGCAGCTGTTCGTCGACGCGGTCGCGCAGACGGAAGCGCAGCTCGGCCTGCAAGGCAGGATCGGCGTGCTGATCGACGACCGCTACGGCCAGGACGCGCTGAACGATGCCACCGGGCGCGGCTGGTGGATCGGCCGGCCGGTCGAGCTGCCCGGTTCGCTGCCGCTCGAATTCGATCACGGCCGCTCGGTCGGCACGACGCTCGTGTCTTGGCCGCGCGAGCATGTCGCGAAGTGCCTCGTTCAGTTTCACCCGGACGAGCCTGCCGAGCAGCGCATCGAGCAGGAAACGCAATTGCGCGCGCTGTACGACGCGGTGCAGGCAAGCGGCCACGAGCTGCTGCTCGAAGTGATTCCGCCGCGCCGCGACGATCTGCCGCACACCGCTGAAACCGTCTATCGCGCGATCAAGCGGCTGTACAACATCGGCCTCTACCCGGAATGGTGGAAACTCGCGCCGCTCGATGCCGCGCAATGGCAGGCGGTCGACGCGCTGATCGCCGAGCGCGACCCGTCGTGCCGCGGCGTCGTGCTGCTTGGGCTGTCTGCGAGCGTCGAGGAGCTGGTCGACGGCTTCAACGCGGCGGCCGCATCGGCAACCTGCCGCGGCTTCACGGTCGGCCGCACGATCTTTCACGAGCCGAGCCGCGCATGGCTCGCAGGCGAGATCGACGACGACGCGCTGATCGCGCAGGTGCGGCACACGTTCGAAACGCTGATCGACGCGTGGCGCACGGCCCGCGCCGCGCATGTGCGGCGCGGCGGCCAGCTCGACGCGGTGCGGCGCGTCGCGTGAGCGCAGCGGATCGCGCGGTGCATCCCACCATCACGAACGATAAGATCTTATGAGGCAATCACATGAGCCGCTCCTTGGATGAAACCGCGGCGCGCGGCGCGGGTACGCTGCGGCTGAGCACCGCGCAAGCGCTCGTGCGCTACCTGGCCGCGCAGCGGGTGGCCACTGGCGCTGCCGGCGACGGGGCCGGCAACCCCGGCAGCGCCGCCGAAGCGCTGTTCGGCGGCGTGTTCGCGATCTTCGGGCACGGCAACGTCGCGGGTCTCGGCGAGGCGCTGTATCAGTACCGCGACGTGCTGCCCACCTATCGCGCGCACAACGAGCAGGCAATGGCACATAGCGCGATCGCCTATGCGAAGACGCACATGCGCCGCCGGATGATGGCCGTCACGACGTCGATCGGCCCCGGCGCGACGAATCTCGTCACCGCCGCCGCGCTCGCGCACGTGAACCGGCTGCCGGTTCTGCTGCTGCCCGGCGACGTTTTCGTCTCGCGCGCGCCGGACCCGGTGTTGCAGCAAATCGAGGATTTTCACGACGGCGGCATTTCGGCGAACGATGCATTCAAGGCCGTGTCGCGCTATTTCGACCGGATCGTGCATCCGGCGCAGTTGCTCACCGCGCTGCCGCGCGCGCTGCGCGTGCTGACCGACGCCGCGCTCTGCGGGCCCGTCACGCTCGCGCTGCCGCAGGACGTGCAGGCGATGGCATACGACTATCCGGCCGCGTTCTTCGAGCCGCGCGTCGTATCGTTTCATGCGAGCGCGCCGAGCGACGCCGAACTCGATGCGGCGCTCGCGACGCTGCGCGCGGCCAAGCGGCCGCTGATCGTCGCGGGCGGCGGCGTGCTGTACAGCGAAGGCGGCGTGCAGGCGCTGCGCGCGTTCGCCGAGCGCCACGGCGTGCCGGTAGGCGAAACGCAGGCGGGCAAAAGCGCGCTGCCGTGGGATCATCCGCTCAACGCGGGTGCGATCGGCGTGACGGGCTCGCCCGCGGCGAACGCGCTCGCCGCCGAGGCCGACTGCGTGATCGCGCTCGGCACGCGCCTGCAGGATTTCACGACCGGCTCGAACACGTTGTTTCAGCAAGCCAGCGTGATCGGCATCAACGCGAACGCATTCGATGCGCTGAAATACCGCGCATCGATCGTGCAGGCCGACGCGCGGCTCGCGCTCGATGCGCTCGGCAAGCGGCTCGAAGGCTGGCGCGCGCAACCCGCATGGACCGGACGCGCGCAAGCGCTCGCCGGCCAATGGCGCGACACCGTCGCCACGCTCACGCACGCGCCGCAGCGCGCGGACGTGCTGCCTTACGACGCCGACGTAATCGGCGCCGTGCAGCGCTCGGCTTCCGATTCGCCGGCGCACGACATCGTCGTGTGCGCGGCCGGCACCCTGCCCGCCGAGCTGCACAAATTGTGGCGCGCGGCCGTGCCGGGCGGCTATCACGTCGAGTACGGCTACTCGTGCATGGGTTACGAGATCGCGGGCGGCCTCGGCGTGAAGCTCGCGAAACCCGAGCGCGAAGTGATCGTGATGGTGGGCGACGGCAGCTATCTGATGCTCAACAGCGAGATCGCGACATCGGTGATGCTCGATGCGAAGCTGATCATCGTCGTGCTCGACAACCGCGGCTACGGCTGCATCAACCGGCTTCAGCAGGCATGCGGCGGCGCGCCGTTCAACAATCTGCTCGCCGATTGCGTGCAGGGCCCGCTCGGCGCGCCGCCGATCGATTTCGCCGCGCATGCGCGCGCGCTCGGCGCACGGGCGGAGCATGTCGCCGACCTCGCCGGGCTCGATGCGGCGCTCGCTCGCGCGCGCGCATCCAATCAAACCTACGTGATCAGCATCGACACCGACCCCGCCCGCACGACCGATGAAGGCGGCTGGTGGTGGGAAGTCGCGGTGCCCGAAGTCTCGCCGCGCGAAGCGGTGCGCGCCGCGCGCGCCCGTTACGACCGGCAGGTCGCGATGCGCGACGGTACCGGCCGCGGCATCGACACCGATGGCGCTGCGCCATCCAATGCTTCCTCCTCTGCGGATTCATCGACATGAACCCAACCCACATTCGCATCGGCATCAACCCGCTATCGTGGATGAACGACGATCTGCCGTCGCTCGGCGGCGAGACGCCGCTAAGCGTCGCGCTGACCGAAGGCCGCGAAATCGGCTACGAAGGCTTCGAGCTGGGCAATAAATTCCCGCGCGAGCCGCAGGCGCTGAAAACGCTGCTCGCGCAATATGATCTGTCGCTCGTGTCCGGCTGGTATTCGGGGCGCCTTGCCGAGCGCGGCGTGCAGGAGGAGATCGATGCGGTGGGTCCGCATCTCGAACTGCTCGCGCAAAACGGTGCGGCCGTGATGGTGTACGGCGAAGTCGCCGGCTCGATTCAGGGAGCGCCCGTGCCGCTGTACCAGCGCCCGCGCTTCGTCACCGATGCGCAGTGGGACGCTTATGCGGCGCGTGTCGACGCATTTGCGCAATACACGCAGAGCCAGGGCGTGAAGCTCGCCTATCACCATCACATGGGCGCATACGTCGAATCGCCCGCGGACGTCGACCGGCTGATGGCAAGCACGAGCGACGCGGTCGGGCTGCTGTTCGACGCGGGCCACATGACGTTCGGCGGCGGCGATCCGGTGACGGAGCTGGCCAAGCACATCGGCCGCGTATGCCACGTGCATTGCAAGGACGTGCGCCCCGCCGTGATCCGGCTCGCGCGCAACCGCAACTGGAGCTTTCTCGACGCCGTCATCGCCGGCGCATTCACGGTGCCGGGCGACGGCGCGATCGATTTTCCGGCGCTGATCGCGATGCTCGAGCAACACGGCTATCGCGGCTGGCTCGTCGTCGAGGCCGAGCAGGATCCGGCCGTCGCACCGAGCTATGCGTATGCGCAAAAAGGCTACCGCGTGCTGCGCTCGCTCGTCGGCGCGCCGTTGCCCCCCGCCGTCCGTCAGGAGGCCGCGTAATGAGCCTGCTCGTCAAAGGCGCGAATGAAGGCACGTCGATCGCGTGCGTCACGCCACAGTCCGCGAACTGGAAACACGTCGGTTTTGCCGCGTATCGTTTGAAGGCCGGCGAAAGCATCGCGCTCGCGCAGACCGAGCGCGAAATGTGCATCGTCGTGCTCACGGGCACCGTCGATATCGACGCGCAAGACGGCACGCATTGGCACGACCTCGGCTCGCGCGACAGCGTGTTCGACGGCGTCGCGCCGTATGCGCTCTATGTGCCGCCGAAGCTCGGCGTGAGCGTGCGCGCGTCGCGCGACGCCGAACTCGGCGTCGCGAGCGCGCCCGCCGCGGGGCGCTATCCGGCGCGGCTCATCAAGCCGTCGCAGATGCAGCGCTCGGTGCGCGGCAGCGGCGCGAACACGCGCTACGTCTGCGACATCCTGCCGCAAACCGAGCCGGCCGAATCGCTGCTCGTGGTCGAGGTGCGCACGCCGTCCGGACATTCGTCGAGCTATCCGCCGCACAAGCACGACACCGACAACGTACCGCACGAAAGCTCGCTCGAGGAGACCTACTATCATCGCGTACATCCGCCGCAAGGCTTCGTATTTCAGCGCGTCTACACCGATGCGCGCGATATCGACGAATCGATGGCCGTGAGCGATCACGACGTCGTGCTCGTGCCGCGCGGCTACCATCCGGTCGTCGTGCCGTATGGGTACGAGTCCTACTATCTGAACGTGATGGCCGGGCCGGCGCGCGTCTGGCATTTCAAGAACGATCCGGCGCATGAATGGATGTTGAACGGACGATGAAGGCCGCGCGGCGGCGCTCGCAGCGCCGCGGCCGGCGGTCGGCCGCCGGCAGTTCGCGTTCGCGCCATCCGCGCCGGCCAACGTCGATCAAGCCACCGATGCCGTTGCGCTGCCCGTGAGAAGAACTCGCCGGCGGCTCTGGCGCCGGCACGCTTTAGCTCAGTTCGCAGGCAAGACGAGCGGCGCAAGCGCCGCGCGCAACGCATCGGGCAGCGGCGCGGGCCGCCGCGTGCGCCGGTCGACGTACACGTGGACGAAATGCCCCTGCGCCGCCGCCGATTCGCTGCCTTGCGCAAACAAACCGATTTCGTAACGCACGCTCGACGCGCCGCACTTCGTGACGCGCAGCCCCGCGTCGACGTGCTGCGGAAACGCGAGCGGCATGAAGTAATTGCACTGCGTCTCGACGACGAGGCCGATCGTCTCGCCGTGCTCAATGTCGAGCACGCCCGCACGGATCAGATATTCGTTGACGACCGTGTCGAAGTAGCTGTAGTAGACGACGTTGTTCACGTGCCCATAGACGTCGTTGTCCATCCAGCGGGTCGGAATCGTCAGGAAGTGGCGATAAGCGCTGCGCGGCAGTGCAACGGGTTTGGCGGCGGACATAAATCGGGCGGGTCGAAGTAGAAAGGAATCAAACGGTTGGAGGCGGCGCGCCGGGCTCGGCACGGCGTACCGCGCACGAGCCGGCATCCATCGGCTCCATCATAGCGATTCGACGAGCATGCGCCGGTAGTCGTCCGCCGTCGCGATGCGCGGATTCGTCTTGTGGCAATGATCGGCGAGTGCGCCTTCGATCACGTGATCGAACACGCCGGCATCGACGCCCATCTGCGCGAGGCCCGTCGGCAAACCCAGGCGCGCGCTCATGTCGTGCAGCGCCTGCGGCAAATCCGCACGCTCCGGCAGGTTCATCGCGCGGCGCATCCGCGCATAGCGACGCTCGGCGACAACGCTCGGCGCGCTTTCGTTGAAGCGCAGCACCGCGGGCAGCACGACGGCGTTCAGCGTGCCGTGATGCAGCGACGTCTTGCCGTTCACCTTCACGCCGCCGAGCGGGTGCGACAGCGAATGCACGCAGCCGAGCCCCTTCTGAAACGCCAGCGCGCCTTGCAGCGACGCACTCATCATCGCAAGACGCGCCGCGCGGTCGCCGCCGTCGCGCGTCGCGCGCTCGATATGCGCCCACGCGCGCTCGAGGCCGTCGAGCGCGATGCCGTCGGCCGGCGGGTTGTACGCGGGCGCGAGAAACGTCTCGATGCAATGCGCGATCGCGTCCATCCCGGTGGCGGCCGTCAGCCCCGGCGGCAGGCCGAGCGTCAGCGACGGATCGCAAATGGCAGCCTTCGGCAGCAGATGCCACGAATGAAAGCCGAGCTTGCGGCCGTCGGCGAGAATCAGGATCGCGCCGCGTGCGACCTCGCTGCCCGTGCCCGATGTAGTCGGCACCGCGATCAGCGGCGCGGCGGCGCCGGTGATTTTGTCGCTGCCGCCTTCGATCGTCGCGTATTGCGCGAGCGGCGCCGGATGCGTCGCGGCGATCGCGACGCCCTTCGCAAGATCGATCGACGAACCGCCGCCGATCGCGACGAGCCCGTCGCAGCGCTCGTCGCGATAACGCCGTGCGGCGGCAAGCACGGCCGCTTCAGTCGGATTCGACGGCGTGCCGTCGAATACCGGCAGCGCACCGAGCCCCAGCGCGTCGAGCGCGCGCGCGACGAGCCCCGCCGCCGCGACACCCCGGTCGGTCACGACGAGCGGACGCGCGATGCCGCTCCTCGCACATTCGGCTTTCAGCATCGCGAGCGCGTCGTCGCCGAGATGGATATGCGTCAGGTAGTAGATATAGGCCAACGGTCGTCTCCTTCGATCTTCGTCTTGCGCTTCGGCGGCGCAACGGTTCGCACGGCGCGCAGCCGCTGCCGTGCGTCGAGCGCGCCTGCGCCAACGGGTCCGCTGGACAAACGCATGCCGTCCGGGCGAACATGCCACGTTTGGCGCGCTGCGAACGAGCATACGGCAATTCCAGCCAGCACGCGCCCGCACGGCCGCCCGTGCGCCGTTCCGATCTGCCGGCAACGGCTGTCGCCGGTACGCCGCCCTATTCTGACGAGGAACCTTCTATCATGGCAGACCCCCAACTCATCACCACGGCCGTCGAGCTGCCCGGCTACCGGATCGAACGCTCGCTCGGCATCGCGCGCGGAATCGTCGTGCGTTCGCGGTCGATCGTCGGCACCTTCGGCGCATCGATTCAAACCCTGTTCGGCGGCAATATCTCGCTTTATACGTCGCTGTGCGAACGCGCGCGGCAGGACGCTTACGAGCGGATGATCGAGCAGGCGCGGCAGATGGGCGGCAACGGCATCATCGGGATGCGTTACGACACGACCGACATCGCATCGGGCGTGACCGAAGTACTGTGCTACGGAACGGCGGTGCAGGCGGTGCGCGCCGGCTGACGGTGGCCGTCGAAGATAACGGCGCTCGAGAGGAACCGATCGAGACGCCCGAACGCAAGCGGGGATCGAGGCCGATCGGAAATGGCCGAAGCGGTCCGGCAAGCCGTCGAGCAGCCCCGCCCGGTTTAAATTCAGCGCACCGCCCCAGACATACCGCCGGCCCCGCAGCTCAACCGCCGGGCGAATCGACGAACTCCACGGCAAGGCCGCGGGCGCGCATCCAGTCCGCCAGCGCGTGGCCGGTGCCCGCGCGCCACGGACGCAGATCCGGCGGATCGACGAGACGATATTCGAGCAGCTCCGGGGACAACCGGATTTCGCCGCGCGCGCGCACGTGATACGCGATGATCAATTCGTTCTTGCGGATGAATTCGTAGACGCCGACGAGCGCGACCGATTCCGCAAGCAGCGACGTCTCCTCCCGCACTTCGCGGGCAATGCCGTCCTCGGGGGTCTCGCCGCGCTCGAGAAAGCCGGTGATCAACGCGAACCATCCTTCGGGCCATGCCGCGTTGCGCGCGAGCAGGATCTTGCCTTCATACTCGACGATCGCGGCCACGACAGGCACCGGGTTGTTCCAGTGCACATAGCCGCACGCGGTATCGGGACAAGCCACGCGCATGCGCTCGCCATCGTCTGAAGAAACGGCACGCTCGACGAGCGGACGCGCGCATTGCGGGCAGAAACGAAAATCGGCAGTTGTCATCGGACAGACAGGACGCGGTCAGGAAAGGAGCGCACGGAGCACCGCGCGGCTCCGGCGCGGCTTGCGCGCCACGCCGCCGTTGCGCTTGGCCACGCTGCGGCAGGTCACCCGGGACGCGATCGCAAGACCTCACATTGTAGCGAGCTATTACCCGGTGCACTGCACCATCGCATGCAGGCGCTCACGCGTGCGCCGCACTCGCGGCGGGTAAAACGCACGCGGCTCCCGCGCCGCGCGCCCAGGCGCCGGCGCATCCGCGCCGCCCGATGCGCGCGCCAGCCCGTCGGCGGCGCGTCGCGCGCCGCCCCGTATTCCGCGCGCGCTCAGCCGCTCTTGCGCGCAAACGCGAGAATCGCCCGCAGTTCGTCCATTGAAAAACGTCCGTCCAATTGAATCTGACCATTGGACCAATCCGGACAATCGCGAAACCCGTTCCAGACGATCCAGCCGCCGGAACCCCGTAATATCGTCCGAGCCGTCTGCTCGTCCATCGGCCGATCGGCCTGCTTGGAAATCTGTTCAGTTGCGTCGCTCATTGCCGTACCTCATCCCTTCCACTTCGCCTCATGCCAGCGGCAGCACCGCCGGCCATCCGTGCCGCGCAGATCGTCGATCTGCATCGAGCGCGACTGCCGCACGCGTCGCGCCCAACGCCTTTCGCCGCGTCTGCGACGAAAGGTGCCGACCGACGAATACGCATTCGTCATACGAGAATTCCGCCCGCCGTTGCGCCGCGTCATCGCATCGTTCCAGCGAAACGGCAACCGGCACACACAGATGCGGCGGCAAGGCCGGCTTGCTCTATTCGCGCCGAACCGGCTGCGCTCTGCCGATAGATTGAACGTTCCGATCCGATTCGACCGTTGCCTAGCCAACCCTTCCGCTGCGCGGCTCGACACCGTCGCCTCGGGAACAATGCCCGATGCGAGCCGCGGGCGGCGGGCACCTGTATCGGGTGCACGACATAGCGGCAGATCGCGCCGCCGACGCATGGCGTGCGGCACCGCTGAACCAGGCATCGCTATGTGCAATGGCATACGTTTTCCAGCCTGATTTTTCTGTCCGATCGTGCTCTGGATCACGATCGGCGTGCGCGACGTGACGAGGCGCGGCGAGGCAACGCTCGGCGCATTCAATCGAACGGCGCGAGCGCCTTCGCCCCTTCGTCACCCGGTGCGGGCGCGCTCACACGCCGCTACGGCGCGTGCGCCCGGCCGGCATCGCCGCGTTGCCGCTCGAGCATCGCGCAGCAGCGCAGCGCAACGCAACGCAACGCATCCGGACGATCACGCTGTTTCGCAGGCGCGGCGCGGAATGCGCGTGCGGCATCGTCGATGCCGGCGCGAGTCGGTGGACAACCCCGACCGTCTGTGCTGAGATTGCTGGACCACGGCTTTGGAGAACTTGCATGGAACGCCCCGATTTCATTCGGCACTGGAGCGAACTCGAAAATCCGGACCAAAGCCATTACCCAGGCGACTCGGAGTTGATGTCGATCGGCGCGCCGCTTGCGCGCAAGCTGGGGCTGACGCGGATCGGGATTCATCACGAACGCCTGCTTCCCGGGCGGCGCACGTCGTATCCGCACGCGGAAAGCGCGGAGGAAGAATTCGTCTATGTGCTGCAAGGCACGCCGGACGTATGGATCGACGGCCACCTGCATCGGCTCGCGCCCGGCGATTCGGTGGCGTTTCCCGCCGGCACCGGAATCTGCCACACATTCCTCAACAACACGCGGCAGGAAGTGCATCTGCTCACGATCGGCGAAACCCCCAAGCCGGAAAACCGCGTTCGCTACCCGATGAACGAAGCTTACGAGGCGACGCGCGCGGATCGGTGGAGCAACTGGCCGTCGCGCCCGCTCGGGCCACACGACGGCAAACCGCGCGTCGAATGAGTACCGCGCGCCGGCGCGCTACGCGCTCGGCGCGGTGCTCGAGCTGAAAGCGGATTGATGATCGCGGATGAAATCGTCGATGCTTCGCGCCGGCCGGCCGATGAGCCGTTCGAGCGCGGGCGTGAGCGCCGCGTGGCGGCCGGCTTGCATCGCATGTTCGATCCCGAGCGCGATATCGGCGAGCCAATCCGGCACGCCGCGCTTCGCATATCCCTGCCGCATCGTCGCCTCGTCGATCGGCACATACTGAATCGGCCTGCCGAGCAGCGCGGTGAATCGCCCAGCCACTTCGGCGAACGTCAGGCTGGCCGGCCCCGTCAGATCATATGAAACGTTTTGCCGCGCCGGATCGCCGAGCACCGCGTGTGCGGCATCGGCCACGTCGCGCGTGTCGATCATCGCGATGCGAGCGCTCGGCACCAGTCCATACCAGCGGCCGGCACTCGCGATCGATGCCGCCGCAAACAGCAGATTGCTCATGAAATAGGCTGGACGCAGCAGCGTATGCGCCACACCCGAGGCCGCCAGGTAATCGTCGAGTTCGCCGTGGCGGCGTGCGACTTCATAGCCGCCCTGCTGGCTCGCGCCAAGCACCGACAAACGAACCACCTGCCCCACCCGCACATGCGCGGCCGCATCGATCAGCGCTTTCTCGAACGCGATTTGCTGTGTGCTGGTGCCAAGCGCGAGAAACACCGAGCCGACGCCGTCGAACGCGCGTTGCAATAACTGCACGTCGCCGAAATCGCCGTCGACGATTTCCAAACGATCCGCCGCATCGGGCGGCAAGTCGGCAAAAACGACTTTCGCCTTCGCGGGATTACGGACCAGCGCGCGCACTCTCGCTCCGCTTTCGAGCAGGCGCTTTGCCAGGTGAGATGCCGTGCGTCCGGTCGCTCCGGTAATGAGTATCGTCATTGTGTGGTCCTTGGTGGCCATATCGTGACCGTGTAGTCGAACATCGGCCCCGCCAGATGCCGCACGCCGGCGAGACCACGTCATCGATGTAACACTTGCATTCAGTATTTTATATGCATATACACATTAAGTGCCGGAGGCCGACGCCATCGAATTGGCATCCGAATCATCGATGCAAACATCCATAGGGGGCATAAGGTGAAGAAGCGAGACTTATCGATAGGACAACAAATCGATGCGTTGCAATGGGCGGCCATCAACGGACGCATTTCACGCCGTCAGATGATCAAACAGTTGCTCGCCCTCGGCATGTCCGCCGCGTCGGCGACGTCGATGGCCGTGCACGCCCAGGCCGCATGGACCAATCAAAGCACGCTGCGCAACGCGCTTCGCGACGAATACGATTACATCATCGTCGGTGCGGGCTCAGCCGGTTGCGTATTGGCCAACCGGCTTTCGGACACGGGCGCGTCGGTGCTGCTGATCGAAGCCGGCACCGACCGCATCAACGAGCCGCAGATCGCGCGGGCAGCGCTCTGGCAACGCAATCCGATGAGCTATGCGTACTGGAGCCGTCTAACCGTCGCGCAGCCCGCGTTCGGCTCGCGCCCTGCGCTTGCCGGCAGCGGCACGATCTGGGGCGGCAGCGGCAGCATCAACGCATTGCTGTGCCTACGTGGCGATCTGCGCGACTACCTGCAATGGCAAGCGCGAGTCGGCCCGGCCTGGAACGTCGCAGCGCTCTATGCCGCGTATTTGCGCACCGAAAACTACATCGCGGGCGATAACCCGCTGCGCGGACATCATGGCCCGCTGACCGTAAGCCGCTTCTCGCAAGACCATCCGCTCACGCCCGCCTACCTCGCGGCCGGCCGCGAACTCGGGCTCGCGCAGATCGAACTCAACAGCGGCGGCTCGCTCGACGGCATCGGCGTCAGCGAGCTTCACGTGACGCCCGACGGCTCACGCTCGGGCCCGGCCGAAGGCTATCTCGTGCCGGCCCTCACGCGGCCGAATCTCACCGTGCTGTCCGAGACCCTCGTCACCCATCTCACGCTCAAAGGCTCGCGTTGCACCGGCGTCACCCTGGTCGCCGGCGGGCAGACGCGCAGTATCGCGGCCAAGCGCGAGGTCGTGTTGAGCGCCGGCGTGTTCGAATCGCCGAAGCTGCTGATGCTGTCCGGCATCGGCCGCGCCGATCAACTCTCGCCGTTCGGCATTCCGGTGCGCCACGAGCTGAAAGCGGTCGGCCAAAATCTTCAGGATCACTCACTGCTCTATAACATCTTGATGAAAGCGCGCAACCCGGTGCCGCAGTTCGACACGATGACGGGTGCGGCCGCGATCGCCTATTTTCGCACCGCGCGCACCCGCGTCACCGAATCGCCGGACATCCAGATCCTGTTGTCGGTCAATCCGTTCTTCACGAACGCGGTGCCGCCTACAGGCGGGTTCAGCATCGTGCCGATCTACGTGAAGCCGCGCTCGCGCGGCAGTGTCACGTTGACGAGCACCGATCCTCGACAGCCGTTGGCGATCGACCCGCGTTATCTGCAACATCCGGTTGAAATAGACGGCATGATCGAAGCGCTCGATCGTGCGATCGACATCGGCAACTCAAGCGCACTGCGGCCATATACGACCGGCTTCGTCACGCCCGGGCCGTTGCGCACCCGCACGGACAAGCTCGCATTTATCGCAAACAACGGCGGTGCGGGCTTCCATCAAATCGGCACTTGCGTGGCGGGAACTCACCCGGCACAGAGCGTCGTCGACCCGCATTTCCGGGTCTGGGGCATCGACGGCCTGCGCATCGTCGATGGTTCCGTGATTCCTTACCTGCCGTGCGTCAACATCAACGCGCCGATCCTCTCGCTCGCCGAACTGGCGGCGCATTTCATCGCCCGCGACGCGCTCGCGGCAGCCTGACGATACGATGGCGGGCGGTGCTCTCGCGCCGCCCGCCCCGCCCAATCACTTGACGCCTTTCGCCTGCGGCCGGCGCGATGCGCCGAGCCGCCTCAAATGGTAACTACTTCGCCTGCGCGACGTCGACCGACTGCTCGGCCGCGACGAGCCGATCAAGCATCGCGCGCGCGACGAACGATGGCTGATCGACGACCAGATGCACGATGGGCGCGTCTTCGCGCCAATTGTTCTGCTGCGCCTCGGTCACCACTTTGTCTTCCTGAATCGTCGAATAGATCTGCTTGCCCGCCATCTCGGTCAATTCAGCGTTATCGATCAGGAAATCCCGATGCAGGCCGAGAAACGCATGGCAGCTCTTCTCCGTTTCGGGTGTGAAAATCGTCGTCGTGTATAGCCGGAATGCCGGGCCTTGCGCGCCGCCGGGCGGCCGTGCGATGGTCTCGATGCGCACGTTGCCGACCGGCCAGAACACCATCTCCTGGGTACGGTCGATGAACTCGAGCTTCATCAGCTTGTGCAGCAGCGGCGAATTGCGCTCGCCGTGCGTGGTGCGCGAGACGCGCACTTCGTGATCGTTGCTCGTGAACACGGGCGGCGTCGTCGCGATCGCATCCGAGCCGATGGTCGACTAATGGACGAACGCGATATGCGACAGATCGAGCAGATTGTCAACGCCGAGCCGATAGTCGGTGCCGATGTGAATGTATTGCACCTGCCCGGCGAACTCCGGCGACGCGCAGATCGAATGATCGGGAATCGCCGCTTCGTCGAGCAGCGCCGGATCGCCCATCCACAGCCAGACGAACCCGTGACGCTCGCGCGCCGGATAACGCTTCACGCACGCGCGCGTCGGGATCGTCGCCTGACTCGGGATATACACGCATTGCCCCGTGCCGTCGAAACGCAGCCCGTGATAACCGCATTCGATTTCGTCACCCTTCAGCCGGCCCATCGACAATGGCACCTGCCGATGCGCGCAACGGTCGTCGAGCGCCGTCACTTCGCCGTCGCTGCGCCGAAACAGCACGACCGGATCGCCAAGCATCGTCCGTGCGAAAAGCGCGTGCGTGATTTCAGCCGAGAGTGCCGCCACATACCAAGCATTCCTGATGAACATCGCTACCTCCTGGCAACATGAATCGACACTGCTCGCCCGTTGGCCGCAGCGAGTGCCGTTCAGATCGATATCATTTCGAAATCCTCTTTTCCAACGCCGCATTCGGGACAGCGCCAATTGTCCGGAATCGCCTCCCAGCGTGTGCCGGGCGCGATGCCGTCCTCAGGCGAGCCCGCCTCTTCCGAATAAATCCAGCCGCATACGAGACACATCAACGTTCGCATTTCCACAGTAGGCGTGCTCATGCGATTCGCTCCTCCAGATTCGACATATGCTGTTTCACGAATGCAAAAATCCGCTCGCGCACTTTCGCATCCGACAGGATGCGGCCGTGCCCGCAGCCCGGCATCGGCTCCAGCGTCGCGTGCGCCAGACCTTCCGATACCCGCTGCGCCTCGCAATACGGCACGACCGGGTCGTCAGGATCGTGGACGATGAGCACCGGCGAATCGAGCGCCCCGCCGCGCGCCGGAATATCCCAATGGCTGACGGGCACGCCGTTGCGCACGAGCAGCTCGGCGTAGATGCGATCGACGATCGGCCGCGGCAGCGCCATGTCGTTCCGCGCCCAGCGTTCGAGCACGCCGGTCAGCGCGGCGGTGGGCGCGATCAACACGACACAGCGCGGCCGCACGCCGCGCTCCGCGAGTGCCGAGATCGCCGCGATCGAGCCGAGCGAATGCGCAATGACGACGTCCGCACCGCCGACTGCATCGAGCACCGCGCCCGTCGCGCGCGTGAAACGCGTCATCGTCGTATGCTTGCCCGGCGAAATGCCGTGCGCGGGCGCATCGAACGCGACGACCGACAGCCCGAGCGTCTGCATCGGCTTGACGAAGCCCAGCATGCTGCTGCTATCGGTACCCCAGCCGTGCACGAGCAGCGCGCGCGCCGCACCGCCGGGCCAGCGATAGGCGCGATCGATGTCGGGATTGCCGGCGATCTGCATCGCCCGCGCGCCAAGCGGCACGCGATCGCTGACCGGCAGCCCATAGCCGCGCGTGAAGCCGAACGCGTCGGCCGCGCGCCGGCCCGCGGCCCTGGGCGCCAACCGGTAGAGCGCGCGGTAGCCGTACTGCGTGATGCGCTCACCGAACGACGGCGCCTTGGCCGATACGCGCGCGATCGGCGAAATGTCGGCGGTATCGGCCGCCGTCATTGCTGTGCTCCCGCAGCCGCCGCGGTCGTCGCGCCCGGCGCCGGCGACACTGGCACCGGCTCGCGCGACAGGCTCCGGTAATAGCCCGACTCGGGGTCATAGAAGTGGCAATAGCGGATCACATGCCACAACTCGCCGAAAGAAAAATCCTTTTCGCGGATCATCCCCGGAAACGCCGCCTTCAGCGCTGCCTGCGCCTTCGGCAGGTTGTAGAACGGCACGATCGGCGCGACGTGGTGCGCGGTGTGCACCGAAATATTGTGCGTGAGGAAGTGCAGCCACTTCGGATAGCGGAAATCCGTCGTGACGAGCAGCCGGCTGGCGTTCGGCGTCCAGTGCTCGGTAGGCAGGAACGGCACGTCGTCCGACGTGTGGTGCATCAGCGTCGTCGCGCTGAACCACGCATGGATCGCGAACCAGGGCGCGACGAAATACAGCAACGCCCCCGACACGCCGGTCAGCGCGATCAGCACCGGAAAGTAGATCGCCGAGGCGATCAGCACGAACGCAAGCGAGCGCTTCACGTCGCGCCGCATCTCGCGCTTCGGATAGAAACCCGGCCGGAAGCCGGATTCCTTCCAGTAGCTGATCGTGCCCATCCAGAAGAGCCACTTGCGCGTACCCGCATATTCGAGCCGTTTGAGCAACGACATCCGGTCGTACAGCGGCGCGGGAATCGGCCGCCAATCGGTGTCGAGTTCAAGCCGGTTCGTGTTTGCGTGATGCAGGTTGTGCGTATGCCGCCATGCATGAAACGGATACAGCAGCGGCAGCAACGCGACGTGCCCGACAATCAGGTTGAGCGTGCGCGATCGCGAGAACGAGCCGTGGCCGCAATCGTGCGCGATGCAATGCAGCCCCCACCCGCCCAGCCCCGCGAGGAGCCACAGCGGGATATAGAACAGCCAGTGCGGCGCATACGCCACACCGACGATCGCGCCGGCATACACCGCGTAGCTGACGAGGAATCCGAGCAACCCGCGCGCGACGCGCGGCTCGTACAGCGATTTGGGAATCGCGTCGGCAAGGCGCACGCCTTCGAGCGCCTTCGATTTCTTCAGGAATTCGTCGAAGCTCGGCGGCGGCGCGCTTGGAATGGAATAAGTCGTGGCCATGTGGTTCTCCCGTTCACGCCTGCTCAAGGCCCAATTCGGTCGCGAGATAACGTGCGAGGTCGTCGATGCTGCCGTGTTCGAACAGCAGCGCCGGCGACAGCCGCTGCTCGACGACCTTCTCCAGATCGCCCGACACCTGCACCGCGACGATCGAGTCGAGACCATACGCATCGAAGCGCTTGGACGTATCGATCGACGCGCGATCGACCTTCAACTGCTTCGCGAGCCGCTCGACCAGCCAGTTGCGGATCGATGCCTCGGACAGCGTGCCGATGTCGGCGGCCGCTGCCTTGTTCCGGCCGAAGAGGCCGCTCAAAATGCCTGCCTGTGCCATGAATCGACTCCTGTAAGTGAGAAATGAACGAGTGAAACGAACTTGAATGCCGTCATCGGCGCACTCATCGGCGCACGAATGCCTCGGGTTTCTTCGCGAGCCGCTCGATCGCGGCGGGCTCGGGCTTGCGCAATCCATGAACCACGCCGAACTTGCCGAGCGTCCACAACACCCACGCGCTCAGATCCGGCTCGTACCACTTGACCGAGTGGCGATACGACGCGGGAAACGCATGGTGATTGTTCTGCAGCCCTTCGCCGAACGTGAAGATCGCAACCGGCCAGTTGTTCGCGCTCTGGTCGTCGGTCTTGAACGGACGGCCGCCGAACATGTGGCAGACCGAACCGACGCACCAGGCCGCCTGATTCGCGAGAAAAATCCGGGCGAAGCCGCCGAACAGCAAACCGTTCCATGCCGCGTGCAGGCTGCCGCCGACGAGCCCGCCGATCGCGGCCGGCAGCGCAAGGCCGAGCACGACCCACCACATATACGTGCGGTGGTAGAAAAAGAGCCGCCTGTCGCGCAATACGTCCGGCGCGAAGAACGTCCATCCGGACACGTCCGGCGCCAGCATCCACGGCATGTGCGCATACCAGAGCCCGCGCGCCTTCGCGAGGAACCCGTTACCGAGCAGGTTCGGCGAATGCGGATCGCCCTGCTGATCGCTGTACAGGTGATGGCGGCGATGCGTCGTCACCCAGAACATGATCGGCCCCTGCGCGGCCATCGATCCGCAAATCAGCATCAGCCCTTCGAACCAGCGGCCGGTTCGAAATGTCTTGTGCGACAGATAACGATGAAAACCCATCGTGATCCCGCCCATGTGAAGAAAATAGAATGCGGCGAACAACACCAGATCGGTTGCGGCGAAATCGCCGAGCGCGAGCTGCCGCAACGCGAGGACGAAGCCCGCGAACGGCACGAGCATCACCGCGAGCGCGGTCAGCCGCTTGATGCGCGCGCCGGCGCCGATCAACGGCGAGACGCCGGGAATCTGCCCGCCGGCGGCGGACAATCCGCCGCCGGCATCGACGCCGGGTGCTACCTGAATCGACGAAGTCATGAGGGTCTCCAAATACGGTCAAAAGGAAGTCATCGAAGGGAAATCATCGAAGCTACCGGGATGAAGACGCGTCGGCGGCCGCCTGTTTCGATGCGTATCGCACATCCGTGACCAGGCCGACGGAATCGAGCAAACGAATGAACCATGCGGACGGATCCAGTTGCCAGAATTCGTGGTCGTTGTTGGCAAGCGCCGGATGGGCGTGATGGTTGTTGTGCCATGCGCCGCCCACCGAGAAGAGCGCGAGCACGCCGAGATTGCGGCTGTGATCGCGTGTCTGGTAAGGGCGCGTGCCGATCGTATGGCACAGCGAATTGACCGCCCATGTCGATTGATCCAACAGGAAAATCCGCGCGAGGCCGCCCCACAGAAATCCGCCCAGCACGCCGATCCACACATGGCCCGACGGTGCGAACAACGCGCCTGCCGCAGCCGGCAGCGCGAGACCGAGCGCCACCCACCAGCCGTAACGCAAGTTCAGATTGACGATCAGCCGGTCCCTGAGCAGATCCGTCGCGAACGCGTTCCAGTTGTCGCGGCGCACCGTAAACAGCCAGCCGACATGGCCGTGCCAGAGCCCGTAGAGGCGGCTCGCGCGGCCGTCGCGGTTCGCCTTGGGCCGCGGCGAATGCGGGTCGCCGTCCTGATCGGTGAACGCATGATGCATCCGGTGCGTTGCCGCCCAGAACAGGATCGGCCCTTGCGCGGCCATGCTGCCGAGCACGCCGAGCAGCACGGTGACGATCGGATGCCCCTTGAACGCGCGATGGGAAAAATAGCGGTGCATGCCCGTCTCGACGCCCAACGCGGTCGCGAAATACATGACGGCCAACAACACGAAATCGGCCGCGCGCACGCCGAACGTCCATGTATAGGCGATCGCGAGCACGAAGCCTGCCGCCGGCACGCATACCGTCAGATAGGCGAGCCGGCGCGCGCGCCTGTCGGCGTCGGCGTGCGCGCCGCCCGACGTGCCTGACGCGCTTTGAGAAGACAAAAGATCCGCTTCAGCCATGACAGACTCCGAAGAAAAAGAGCGGAAATGAAGCAGGCGAAAGAGCGTCGCGCATGCGCTACGCGCTTGCGGTGAACACGCGCAAACTGCCCTTTTGGAACGCCTGCTTACATGCTTGCCGACGCACCTTGCCGCTCGTCGTCAGCGGAATCGCGCCCATCGGTCCCAGATGCACGAACGCTGGCGCGACGCCGTGATCGCGCGTCACCGCCCGCGTGATCGCCTCGCGCACTTCGCCCAGTTGCGCGTCGTTGAGCTGTTTCGTGCGCTTGATCTCCGCGACGATGATCAGCGATTCGCTCGTCTCGCCGTCGACCGAGAATGCGACCACGCCGTTCGTGCGGATCGCGTCGTGCGCCTGCTGAACGGACCCCTCGATGTCGTTCGGATAGAGGTTGCGCCCGGCGACGATCACGACGTCCTTCAGCCGCCCGGTGACGAACAGCTCGCCGCGCTCGACGAACCCCAGGTCGCCCGTGCGCAGATAGCGGGTCGATTCGCGCCCGGGTTGCGGTGCGTCGACGGCGAGCGTCGCGGCAAATATGTCGTCGCTGTCGTCGCGATTCAGATACCCGGCCGCGACGTTCGGACCCGCGACCCAGATCTCGCCGATCGCGCGCTCCGGCAACGGCTGCCGCGTTTGTGGATCGACGATGCGCAGTTCATGGCCCGCCGCGACGGGCCCGCAGCCGACGAGCCTCGCCTGGCCGAGCGGTGCGTCCGTGGCGCCCGTGTACGGCAAGCAGATGCCGGCGGCGAGCGCTTCCTTGTCGACGTCGAGCAGCGTGATCGGCTCGCGTCCGCGCTTGCCGGACACGTAGAGCGTCGCCTCTGCCATCCCGTAGCACGGCACGATCGCGTGACGATCGAAACCGCGCGGCTCGTATCGCTCGAAGAAGCGTTCGAGCGTCGCGTAGCGGACCGGCTCCGCGCCGCAAAACACGTGCTGCAGCGAGCTGAGATCGAGCGAGGCCGCCTCGGCTTCGCTGATGTTGTCGACACACAAATCGAAGGCGAAATTCGGCGCGACGCTTGTCGTCACGCGATAGTCGTTGATCGCCTTGAGCCACCGGTACGGCCGCTGCACGAAATGCTGCGGCGACAAAATGACGAGCGGAAAACCGCTATAGACCGCAAGCAGCAGCGCTCCCATCAAGCCCATGTCGTGATACGGCGGCAGCCACGTGCAGCCGACGCGATCCGGATCGTCGCCGAGGCGCTCGGCAATCACCGCGCAATTGCTGACGAGATTGTCGTGCGTGACGATCACGCCCTTGGGCTCGCCCGTCGATCCCGACGTGTATTGCAGCAGCGCCGGAAGATCGGCGTCGACGGGCGGCAGCTCCGTTATCTGCTTCTTATATGCATATACATTTTCTTCATCAAAAAATTTTTGATCGATCCCGAGCAGCGCCGGCACGGCCTGCACGCCGGCCTGCGCATAGAACTGATTGAGATGCTGCTTCAGCAGCCCGAGCACGCCGGTGCCGGCGATGACGATATCCGGGCGCGCATCGCGGCAAATCGACGCGAAACGGGCGATGGCCCGCGATCCGGCCGGCGGAAACGACGGCACGGCGGTTGCACCCGCAAACAGAATGCCGAATAAAGCCGCCACATAATTCAACCCCGGCTCGAGCACCAGCAAGACGCGCCGATTATTAAGCGGGTACTGCAAAACGGCATCGCGCACGCGAATTGCCGCGTCATAAAAAGTTTGATAACTCCAGGTAATTACGTCGCCTTCACCATCGCGCAAAAAGATAAAAGCCGTGTGATCAGGCGCCTGCGCGGCGCGCTCGCGGAGAATATCGAGCAACGACGCACGCCGGTCACCGTCGCGTGGCGTGGGGATGACATCGATCGCCATGGAAGCCCTCGGTTGATGTTGTATGCCAGATCCCGGTTCTGGTTTTCCCGGTGCATACGCTTTTATATACGCGAGCGTTAAAAATTCAAAATAAAGTCGACTGATGAACTCTTCTACAAGTCGCCTCTCGCTTTCGGTTGACAGAATAACCCATTCAATGGATTTTCACCAAAAATAATTTGCTCTTTTTAGGTAACAAAAATCCATTCAATAAGCATCCACATAAATCAACCATATTATTTTTGGGCAACCTAAATTAGCCGGCAGACGATCAAAGTCCAATTACGATCGAGATGCATTCGCGGCACGGCGATGGTGCGCGCCTCACCAACATCGATCAGCGCTTGCCGCTTGCCCCACGATAGACAGTTGCCGCAAACCCGGCGGCGGCGGCAACCAACACCGCCGCTGCGAGCCATAACGCAGGCGAGAACGATCCCGCGTGCGCGGCGAGCGGCGCGGCCACGAGCGGCCCCGCGATCTGGCCCAGGCCATACGAAGCGGTCGCATATCCCATCAGCCCGACCGCACGCTCGCCATACAATCGGCGCGCCTCGCGCATCGCGAACAACGTGATCGCGGTAAAAGGCAACCCGACGAGTATGCTGCCGAGCGCAAATCCCGCGGCCGTGGGCCACACGATGCCGAGCATCACGCCCACGGCCTGCACCCCGCAGCAGGCAGCAAGCAGCAGTCGGTTGTTCCAGTGCGGCGGCAGCTTCGCGCCGAGCAGCGCACCGGCAATCACCGCCGCGCCGAACATCGGCCAGAACAGATCCGGCCACGGCGAATGCGCGGGCAATGCTGCGCGCGCGATCACCGGCAGGAACGTCGCCGTGATGATATAGCCGAAACCCGGCAAACCGTAGAGCAGCACCAGCCAACGCGCATCGCGCCGCACGGCCCGCGCCCGCGCCTCGTGAGGGACGAGGACGGGATGCCCCGCATCGGCTCTTTCTCTATGTGTATGCATCTTATTTGCCTTCGCGTTCATGCTGGCGTGCGCATCGCGTGCGCCGCCGCTCGCGCCCGCGCACGGCGCGAACGTGCGCCACACCGCGGCTGACAACAACGCCGCCACCATCGCGAACGCGCTCCATCCGAGCGCGGCACGCTGCCCGGCCAGCGCCGCCGCAGCCAATCCCGTGGCCACGATCCCGGCGCCCGGCCCGGTATAGATCACCCCACCCCACGCCGGCGCGCCGCATTGCGCGATGCGCGTCAATCCCCACTGCGAGGCGAACACGAATGTCCACGCACTCACCGCTCCCGCGGCAAAGCGCGCGAGCGCCCAGATCCAGAATGGACTGGCCACGCTCATCGTCAGCAACAGCGCGACCGTCGCGGCGAGCCCGCCGCGCACCATCATCTCAGGCGCAGCGCGGATACGCGCGCAAGTGATCGCGCCGACGAAATAGCCCGCATAGTTCGCGGACGCGAGCCATCCGCCGTGCCGAATATCCAAGCCGCCGCCTGCGAGCATCAAAGGCAGTAGCGGCGTGAACGCAAAGCGCCCGATGCCAAGCGCGACGGCAAGCGCGACCGCGCATGCCAGCGCCGCACGGCGCGCGGCGCTGGCGTCTGGCGCGGCAGGCGGCGAAATGCCCGCCGAGCCAACGGAACCGGTATCGCGGACAGAAGAGAACATACGCATCGGAATCGGCCTTGGGTCCACGTGCGATACGGCGGCGGCAGCCGGCGGCATCGCAACAACATGCGAATCGGTCCGATGCTAACTTGACGGAACGTTCTCTAAAAATGAATAATTGAGATTCGATTCATTTCCAGGAGAGAATTGTGGATCTGGCCGCCCTCGCGATCTTTCGTGCCGTCGTGCGCGAAAACGGCGTGACGCGGGCCGCAGCGAAGCTCAATCGCGTGCAGTCGAACGTCACCACCCGGATCAAGCAGCTCGAAGAGCAGCTCGGCGCGGCGCTGTTCGTGCGCGACGGCCGCCGGCTGGTGCTGACGCCGGCAGGCCAAACGCTGCTGCCTTACGCGGAGCGTCTGCTCGCGCTTGCCGACGAAGCGCGTCACGCGATTCGGGAGGACAAGCCGCGCGGCCGGCTGCGCTTCGGCGCGATGGAAAGCATGGCGGCCACCCGCCTGCCCGCGCTGCTCGCGCGCTATCACCAGCAATGGCCCGACGTCACGCTCGAACTCGTTACCGGCACGACCGGCCATCTCATCCAACAAGTCCGCGAATTCGAGCTGGATGCGGCGCTCGTCGCAACGCCCGTCGAATCGGCGGTGCTGGGAGAGCCGTTCGACACGGCGTCCGCGTTCACTGAGGAACTGGTATTGCTGACGCCGCGCGGGCATCCGCGCGTGCGTACGCCGCACGACATCCTGTTGCCGACACTCGTCGCTTTCGAGCGCGGCTGCGCGTACCGGGGCTATATCGAGCGCTGGTACGCAGCATGCGGCGTAAAGCCCGCACGGGTGCTCGAACTCGGCTCTTATCATGCGATCGTCGCATGCGTTGCGGCGGGCGCGGGCGTCGCGGTCGCGCCGCGCTCGGTGCTGGCGGTGCAGCGCGAGCCGGACAGCCTCGGCGTGCATCCGCTCGCAGATCTCGCACCGATCGTCACGCAGTTGATCTGGCGTCAGGGCCACTTGTCGGCGGCGCTCGGCGCATTGCGCGATGCATTGGGAGAAGCGGCTGCCGATGCGGCGGCGCTTGCCGAGGTCAAACCGCGCCGCGCCCAAGGCCGGCGGGCAGCGCCCGTTGCGTTGCCGGCCTGAGTCCGGAGCGCTCGCTCGCCGGCGGAATGCGAACCAGCGCAGCGTGCGCCGCACGCATGCCGCGCATAACGCAATAGCCCGCTGGATGGCTTGCCGAATGGCCTGTCGATAAGCGACTGAGGCATCGGCAAACCGCTCATGCGGGCCACTTGACGCGGTTATCGGCACTCCAGCCATACGATCGTCGCCACCCGAGCCGGTCCGGCGGCCTGCCGATCGTCATCGGCACAGGCGCCGCCCATGCAAACCAACGCGGGCTCGCGCCGCCGCGCGATACGCATCGCAATAGCCGCTCGTTATCGCCCCCCCAAAAAGGCCCGTCCCTCAAAAGAAAAAGCCGCGATTCGATTCGCGGCTTTTTCTGCACGACGGGCGCATGGCGCCCGATCCCGCGGCGCCTACAGCTTCGCTTCAACCCAGGCTTTCACGCCTGCCAGCGCGGCCGGCAGGTTCGCAGGCTCGGTGCCGCCCGCTTGCGCCATGTCGGGCCGGCCGCCGCCCTTGCCGCCGACTTGCTGCGCGACGAAGTTGACGAGTTCGCCCGCCTTGACTTTGTTGTTCGTGCCGTCGGTCACGCCGGCAATCAGGCTGACCTTGCCGCCGTCGACTGCCGCGAGCACGATCGCCGCGCTCTTCAACTTGTCCTTGAGCTTGTCGACCGTCTCACGCAGCGTCTTCACATCGGCGCCGTCGAGCGTCGCCGCGAGCACGCGCACGCCGCGCACTTCGACCGCCTGCTGCGCAAGCTCGTCGCCTTGATTCGACGCGAGCTTCGATTTCAGCGCGGCCAGTTCCCGCTCGAGCGATTTCACCTGGTCCTGCACCTGGCCGATGCGCTGCACCAGTTCGGAAGGCTGCGCCTTCAGCGCGGCGGCCGCGGCATTCACGCGCGCGTCGAGCGCCTGCACATAGTGCAGCGCGTTGTCGCCCGTGATCGCCTCGACACGGCGAATCCCTGCCGCGACGCCGCCTTCCGCGACGATCTTGAAAAGACCGATATCGCCCGAGCGCTGCACGTGCGTGCCGCCGCACAGCTCGCGCGAAAAACCGAGATCGAGCACACGCACCTCGTCGCCGTACTTCTCGCCGAAGAGCGCCATCGCGCCGCCCTTCACCGCTTCGTCGTAAGGCATCACGCGCACGATGCCCGGTGCGTTCGCCAGCACCTGCTCGTTGACGAGCGCCTCGACGCGGCGGATCTCGTCGTCGGTCAGCGGCGCGTTGTGGGCGAAATCGAAGCGGGTCTTGTCCGCATCGACGAGCGAACCCTTCTGCTGCACGTGCGCGCCGAGCACGTCGCGCAGCGCCTTGTGCATCAGGTGGGTCGCCGAGTGATTGCGGGCCGTGCGCGCGCGGCGTTGCGCGTCGATCTCCGCGCGAACCGCGTCGCCCACCTTGAGCGTGCCTTGCACGAGCGTACCGTGGTGACCGATCACGTCGGCCTGAATCTTCAGCGTATCGGCCACCGCGAAGCGCACGCTCGCATTCGCGAGCGTGCCCTGATCGCCGACCTGGCCGCCCGATTCGGCGTAGAACGGCGTATGGTCGAGCACGACGACTGCCTGCTGGCCCGCCGTCGCTTCGTTGACGGCCGTGCCGTCGACAAAGAGCGCGGTGACCTTGGCGTCGTCGAACGCGATTTCGTCGTAGCCGTGAAACGTCGTCTTCGCGCCGCTGTACTCGAGGCCCTGCGCCGCCTTGAACTTGCCCGCCGCGCGCGCCTGCTCGCGCTGACGCGCCATCGCGTCGTCGAAAGCCGGCTCGTCGACCGTGACGCCGCGCTCGCGGCACACGTCGGCCGTCAGATCGAGCGGAAAGCCGTAGGTGTCGTGCAGCTTGAACGCCAGTTCGCCGTCGAGCACCTTGCCGCCCTTCGCTTCGAGTTCGCCCAGCGCGGCTTCGAGGATCGACATGCCGTGCTCGATCGTCTCGAAGAAACGTTCCTCCTCCTGGCGCAACACGCTGGTCACACGCGGCCCGGCCTCCTTCAACTCCGGATACGCATCGCCCATCTCGGCGACGAGATCCGCGACGAGCTGATGGAAAAACGGCGCCTTGCGCCCGAGCTTGTAGCCATGACGGATCGCCCGGCGCACGATCCGGCGCAGCACGTAGCCGCGGCCTTCATTGCCCGGAATCACGCCGTCGACGATCAGGAACGAGCACGCGCGGATGTGATCGGCGATCACCTTCAGCGAATTGTTGCCGAGATCGGCGACGCCCGTTTCGCGCGCGGCCGCGGCGATCAGCTTCTGGAACAGGTCGATCTCGTAGTTGCTGTGCACGTGCTGCAACACGGCCGCGAAACGCTCGAGGCCCATCCCGGTATCGACGCACGGCTTCGGCAGACGCGTCATGTTGCCCTGCGCGTCGCGGTTGAACTGCATGAACACGAGATTCCAGATCTCGATGTAGCGGTCGCCGTCTTCCTCGGCGGAGCCCGGCGGGCCGCCCCAGACGTCCGGGCCGTGGTCGTAGAAGATCTCAGAGCACGGGCCGCACGGGCCCGTGTCGCCCATCTGCCAGAAGTTGTCCGACGCGTAGCGCGCGCCCTTGTTGTCGCCGATGCGGATGATCCGCTCGGCGGGCACGCCGACTTCCTTCGCCCAGATGTCGTATGCCTCGTCGTCCTCGTGATAGACGGTGACCCACAGCTTGTCGGCCGGCAGCTTGAACACCGAGGTGAGCAGCTCCCATGCGTACTGGATCGCGTCGCGCTTGAAGTAGTCGCCGAACGAGAAGTTGCCGAGCATCTCGAAGAACGTATGGTGCCGCGCGGTATAACCGACGTTCTCGAGATCGTTGTGCTTGCCGCCCGCGCGCACGCTGCGCTGCGACGTGGTCGCGCGGGTGTACGGGCGCGTTTCGGCGCCGAGAAACACGTCCTTGAACTGGACCATCCCCGAATTGGTGAACAGCAGCGTGGGGTCGTTACCGGGCACGAGGCTCGACGAGCGAACGATCGTGTGGCCCTTCGATTCGAAGAACTTGAGGAATTTCTCGCGGATTTCGGCGGCTTTCATAGCGTGCGGGGAACGGTCAGGCCAAAACGTATTGAGCGCCGGCGCGCCGGCAAGCGGACGGACGGCGGGCTTCTGAAACATTCGATTATACGGGATCGCGCCCTTGTCGCGGCCGGCGGGCGTTTCACGCAGGCTCGAGTGGAAACGGCCGACCGCGCCGCGTGGCACCCGCGAGCCGCGCACGGCGTCTGCGGCCGCTTTTCCGGCGCGACGCCGCAGGTCCGTTGCGACCGCGTTTGCCTTGTCCATGACGCGCGTGCGCGGCTTTCGGCAGGCCGATGCGTTCGCCGCCGCACGCCTGGCTCCACAAAGAAGCGGCGCGGCGGCGCTCGCGCGGCGGGGCTGCCGACGTCAAGCGGCGCTGCGCCGAGGCGATGCCCGCGGCATGCTGTTGCGGGCAAACGCACCCGCCGGAGCCAACCGGCGGGCCCGGCATTCGGACCATCTATCGCGTTGCTCCGTTAACCGCCCCCTCGGCCGCTACGTGTCGATATCCGAGCAATCGGCACGCGCCTGTCTCCGGCATTCGCGCTTTCGGGTGAATGGCGTCCATTTCAGAAAACAGCACGGCTTCGTCGCTGCGACGAACTAGCATTGCCCGCTTTGCTCCCTGAGCCGGGTTTGCCCTCGGCAAAAGGGAAATACGAAACGAATGCTTCTTGGAGGTTCCTAATCAATGTTCACGGCAACGGACTCGAACAGCCGCCCAGACCGTATCGTCCCGCTCACGTATCAACCGGGCCGTCCGCCCGCCTCTGACGATCAAGCGAGTCGCAGCGCATCCGATCGCGCGGTGCGGGGTGTGATGCACGATGTGGCGGGACGTCTGAAGCAAAACGTGTCGGCAGCGCCGTTCACGGGAAAAACCGCCCATGCCGCGGGCGCCGCCCATGACACCGCCACTGCGGCAGCGTCACACGCATCGGCGCCGCCGGCACATGAATCCGCCCGGACGGCTGACGTACCACGCCCCAAACGGGACGGCTCGAGCTATATCTGGCAAGGCTTTCGTCAGACCATACGCAATCCCTTGGTGCGCCAGGCGCAAATCGCCATCCATCAGGGCACCCAGGCCATCGACGGCCAGGTCGCGCCGATCCTGGACACGGTCGATCAAGTCGCCCAAACCATCACTCGAGCCCAGGGCGTGCAAAACAATTTCCGTCAACTCGGCGAGCAAATCGTCCGCATGCAGGTCGGGGCGCGCGCCCATGATCAGCAAATCGATCAAGCCGAGGTGGAGCAAGCCCAGCGGACGTTGACGCAAATCCGGGACGCGGCGATGCAAGCGCAGACGGACATCGCCCGCGCCCAATTGGCACTGCGCTCGGCCCCCCAGATTCAGCGCGACATTCCCGCTGCCTGGCGGGCAATCCGGCGGACGCTGGGAGATGTGACGCGCGCGCGGCAAGACCTGGAGAACCCCGCGCCGGACCCGCACCTCCATCCGGAACCGCCGGCCGAGGAACGCCGGGCGCTGACGCTCCAGCTCACGCAGCTCGAAGGCAGGTTGCAATTGGCCGAGGACCGGCTGCGGCAGCTCCACGACAACCCGGCGCTGCTGCAGCGGGCTCGCGAAAATCTGCTGATCTATGCGAAGGATTTGCAGGTGACCCAAGACCGTCGGCTCGACGAGGTTCTGGCATCGCTGCTGAAAGCCTCCGGTGCGCAAAAACGCCCGCAGCCGGAAAGCAACGGCCACGGCGAGCCGCCCACCAAACATCCGCGGCCGGATAGCCACAGCGGCGAATTGAACCAGGAACTGCGGCGCTCGACCGACGATCGATCGCCCGAACGGCCCGGAGCGATTTATCCGCTGCCCAAGAGCGCCATCGCGGGCAGCTATGCGCTTGGCGGAAAGATGGAGCGCCACAACCTCGACAAGGCGCTGCTTTCCATTCAGATCAACAACCTGCAACCCGATTTGATCAACCAGGTCACGCCGCTCGTCAATAGCGGGCGCATCAAGTTCGACGTGACGGCCCGGGCAGCAGACGACGCAACGAACGTCGCATACGAGACAGTGCAGAACACAGAAATCGCGACCATTCGCGTCAACTTCCAGCACGAAAGCTCGACCCAAAAAAATGCACAAGAGCTGCTGGCGCTGTTCCAAAAAATCGTGGACCGATTTAGCGGCCGCCACGCGTAGGCCGGCGTCCGGCTTGATGTCGAACCGGCCTGCGGCTACCCGCAGGCCGGGCGCGCACGCGCGGTTTCCGGCGCCGTTGGCAGATTGCTGCGGCAGCCGGCCGCGAATCGCTTTAAGATGCGACGATCCCGCCAATCGGGCGGACGCCGCTATCGAGCGCGCCCCGCCAGCCAATCAAAGGAGACGAACCGACGATGGGAGCCTTGAGCCATATCCGCGTGCTGGACTTGAGCCGCGTGCTTGCGGGTCCGTGGTGCGCCCAGACGCTCGCCGATTTCGGCGCCGACGTGATCAAGGTCGAGCGCCCCGGGCTCGGCGACGACACCCGGCATTGGGGCCCGCCGTACCTGAAAACGCCCGATGGCGCCGAGACCGGCGAAGCTGCGTACTATCTCGCCGCGAACCGCAACAAACGCTCGGTGACAGTCGATATCGCAACGCCCGAAGGCCAGCGGATCGTCCGCGAGCTGGCCGCGCAATGCGACGTCGTGCTCGAGAACTACAAGGTCGGTCAACTCGCGAAGTACGGGCTCGACTACGCATCGCTGCAAGCGGTGAAGCCCGATCTGATCTACTGCTCGGTGACGGGCTTCGGCCAGACCGGGCCGTATGCGCACCGCGCGGGCTACGACTTCATCATCCAAGGCATCGGCGGCTTCATGAGCATCACCGGCGAGCGCGACGCGCTGCCGGGCGGCGGCCCGCAGAAAGCCGGCGTGGCGATCGCCGATCTCGCAACCGGCCTGTACGCGGCGATCGCGGTTCTTGCCGCGCTCGCGCACCGCGAGCGCACCGGCGCCGGCCAACATATCGACATGGCGCTCCTCGACGTGCAGGTCGCGCTGCTCGCGAACATGAACACGAACTTCCTCACGAGCGGCAAGCCGCCCGTGCGCTGGGGCAACGCGCATCCGAACATCGTGCCGTACCAGACGTTCGAGACGAGCGACGGCTGGATCATCGTCGCGGTTGGCAACGACGGCCAATTCCGCAAGTTCGTCGACGCGGGCGGCCGCGCCGAGCTTGCCGACGATCCTCGTTTCGCGACGAATCCCGCGCGCGTGCAGCACCGCGACACGCTCGTGCCAATCCTCGCCGAGATGACCAAGACGCGCAGCAAGCGCGCGTGGCTCGACGCGCTCGAAGCGGCCGGCGTGCCGTGCGGGCCGATCAACGATCTGGCCGAAGTGTTCGACGACGAGCAGATCCGCGCGCGCGGCATGCAGATCGAGCTGCCGCACCCGAGCGGCGCGACGGCCAGGCTCGTGCGCAATCCGATCCGCATGAGCGCGACGCCGCCCGATGCGCGCACCGCGCCGCCTCTGCTCGGCGAACATACCGACACGGTGTTGCGCGAGCTGCTCGGCTATGGCGACGCGGCAATCGCCGCGCTGCGCGACAAGGGGATCGTCTGACGCTTGCGGCGCGCGCCGGGGCATCGCGAACATTCTGCCGTCATAACCCGACGGTAAAAAGGGGCCCTTTCCACAGCCGATTCGAGGTATTTCGATGCCGTCGCGCCGCACCTTCCTGCTTTCTTCATCATCCGCCGCCGCCGCGCTGCCGCTCGCCAGCACGATCCTCAGCGCGTGCAACGACAGCATCGCGCAAGCCGCGCCCAGCGACGCCGAACTCAAGCGGCAAATGCTCGGCAAGCTGACCGCACAGCTGAACGACGCGGCAAGCGCGGCGACCGTCGAGCCGTATTTGATGGACATCGGTTTCACGTGGGATCTGCCGACGGTCCCCGCCGCGCAGATCAACCGGATCGTCGCGTACAGCTTCGGCAATCGTCCGAACGCGGCGAGCGGCAACACGCCGGCCAACGGCGGCAGCCAGAACGCGCTGCCCGACCCCGGCCCCGTCAACGAAGCGCTCGCGGACGCCGTCTACAGAATTCGCCAATTGAAGCCGGTCAAGGTCTATGCGCAGTGGGAAATCGCCCGCTTTCTTGCGTCGAAATACCAAATGACCGACGTGCATTCGATCGAGCCGGTGATCGCGGCCGATGGCACCGTCTCGTATCTGAGCACCGACGGCGTGGCGGCCGCGATCGTCGCGCTCGAAGGCAATGCCGCCGCGATGGGCAGCGTCGCAGTGGTCGGCCACCGCGACCATGCGAAGCGCTGCATCCAGACGTCGCGCGCACGCGGAATGAACGCGGCCGCGGCGGCCGAAGTCGCGCTGCCGACGTTGTACGATCCCCAGTCCGGCCAGGCTTGGACCCGTCGCCGCGATCTGTATCTCGTGCACGACATGTACGCGCAGTTCGGCGCGCTGCGCGCGAACCTGCTCGCGGCGGCCTATCCGAACGGCTGATTGATCGAACGTGAACGGCCGGCCGAAAAGCCGGTTGAAGCGCCGATCCGGGGGCGGCGCTCGAAGGGCGTGATTCGGATGTGTCGATCCGAAAGCGAATACGTCTGCTCGACGGGCAGCGCCTCAGCGCCGCGCGGGATACGCTGGGATACGCCGGGAACGGCGCTCCGGCATGCTCGGGCTCGGGAGATTCATCCGCCCTATCGACGGCCAGCCGATATGGCAATGACGAGCCGTTGCCGATATGCCCACGGCAACACCGCTGCGTTGCATCGTGCCACCGGGCGCATCGACGCCGCCTGCTGTCACCGGCACGCCGCGCGCCATCCGAGGGGCGCGTCGGCCCGCCGGAAAGCCGGCGCACCGCCACGGGAGCCGGCAATCGTCAGAGGTCGATAAGGCGCGCCGCGACGCCCGCTCAGCGCACGCCCGCGCCGACGAGACCGCCCGCGGCCGCACCCGCGACCGTGCCGAGCGGGCCGCCCGTGATCAGATAGCCGAGTGCGCCGCCCGCGGCCGCGCCGATGCCGGCATTACGTTGCGTGCGATTCATTGCACAGGCGCTCAGGCTGGCAATCGCAACGGCGATCACAGTGGCGCGCACGAACAGACGGGTCTTGTTGGTTTTCATGATGCGTGGATCTCTGCTAGCACTGCCGCGCGTGGCACCGCGCGGCGGGATGATTCCGAGTGAGCGCATCTTAAAAAAGCCGAATCCGCCCGGCAAAGCGATTTACCTCCTGTTACAGCCCCGAACAGCCTCGATACGCCGGCGGCGCGGCGCGCTCACCTTGCGCGCTGCGCCGCCGCGACCTCCGTCAGGTAGAATTGACAAATTCCGGCGCCATGCCACGCGCGCCCTTCCTTTTTCTGTCCCGTTTCGCATGAGCACCGAACACAACGACGCCGCCGCGCCAGCCAATTTCATCCGCAACATCATCGACGACGACAACCGCACGAACAAATGGGGCGGCCGGGTCGAGACGCGCTTTCCGCCCGAGCCGAACGGCTATCTTCATATCGGCCACGCGAAGAGCATCTGTCTGAATTTCGGCGTCGCGCGCGATTACGGCGGCGTGTGCCATCTGCGCTTCGACGACACGAATCCGGAAAAGGAAAACTTCGAGTACGTGAACTCGATCATCGACGCGGTGCGCTGGCTCGGTTTCGACTGGAGCAAGGACGGCGTCGATCATCAATATTTCGCGAGCGACTACTACGACAAACTGTACGAATTCGCCGAACTGCTGATCCAGCGCGGCCGCGCCTATGTCGATAGCCAAAGCGCCGACGAAATGCGCGCGAACCGCGGCTCGCTGACCGAGGCGGGCAAGCCGTCGCCGTTTCGCGAGCGCACGCCGGAAGAAAACCTCGACCTGTTCCGCCGGATGAAGGCGGGCGAATTCGAAGAAGGCGCCCACGTGCTGCGCGCGAAGATCGACATGGGCTCGCCGAACATGAACCTGCGCGATCCGGTGCTCTACCGGATCCGCTATGCGCATCACTACCGCACGGGCGACAAGTGGTGCGTGTACCCGATGTACGACTACACGCACTGCATCTCGGACGCGCTCGAGCACATCACCCATTCGCTGTGCACGCTCGAATTCGAAGATCATCGGCCGCTGTACGACTGGGTGTTGAACGAACTCGCGCAAGCCGGCGTGTTTACGCGCCCGCTGCCGCAGCAAATCGAATTTTCGCGGCTCAATCTCACCTATGCGGTCACGAGCAAGCGCAAGCTGCTCCAACTCGTGACCGAAGGCCACGTCGACGGCTGGGACGATCCGCGTATGCCGACGATTGTCGGCGTGCGGCGCCGCGGCTTCACGCCGCAGAGCATCCAGTTGTTTTGCGAGCGCATCGGCGTGACGAAGGTGGATTCGTGGATCGACATGAGCGTGTTCGAAGGTGCGCTGCGCGACGATCTCGACGACAAGGCGCCGCGCACGGTGGCCGTGCTTGATCCGCTCAAGCTCGTCATCGACAATTACCCGCAAGGCCAGACCGAAGCCTGCACGGCGCCCGTGCATCCGCATCATCCGGAGCGCGGGCAGCGCACATTCCCCCTCTCGCGCGAGCTGTGGATCGAGCGCGAGGATTTCGCCGAGCATCCTCCGAAGGGCTATTTCCGGCTGTTCCCAGGCAACAAGGTACGATTGCGCTACGGCTACGTCGTCGAATGCACGGGCTTCGACAAGGACGAGCACGGCAACGTGATCGCCGTTCACTGCAACTACTTCCCGGACAGCAAGTCAGGCACCGAAGGCGCGAACAACTACAAGGTCAAGGGCAACATCCATTGGGTCAGCGCCGAGCATGCTTACGCGGCTGAAGTGCGGATCTACGACCGTCTGTTCAACGAACCGCACCCGGACGCGGGCGGACGCAACTTCCTCGACGCGCTGAATCCGAATTCGAAGAAGATCGTGCGCGCATATCTGGAGCCGGGTGCGCGCGAGGCGGCGCCGGAGGCGCGCTATCAGTTCGAGCGCCACGGCTACTTCGTCGCCGATCGCCACGACTCGAAGCCGGGCCAGCCGGTGTTCAACCGGATCGTCGGCTTGCGCGACAGCTGGGGCAAGCCGGCCTGACGGCAGCCGATTCGCATTGCATGCGATAAGCAACGCCCGGCTCGGCAGCCGGGCGTTGCCGTTTGCGGCGCAGGTTCGCCCGCGCCGCATAGCGCCACCGGACGAACGATTCGCAAACGACTGCGGCAACGGCGTGCCGATAGCACAGTGTGCTGCGCATGCCTGCTTCAGCGCGGCAGCCGCCCATGCAACTGTTCGAGCGACAGCGTCGTGCGAAACAGCCGTGCAAGGCTGCGGCTGGCATACGCGCTCACCTCGCCGGGCTCAGTCCAGCGGAAGGCGTCCATCTCGGGAATCATCGAGCCGTCGCGACGGCTCGGGAACATCGACGTGCAGACGCAGCGCGACAGATCCGTTTCGTGCACGGCCGCGCGCGCGGCGAACAGATGCAAATCCTTGTCGGGCCGATAGACGAAGCGACCGAGATCCGTCAGCCGCCCAGGCGCGAGCACGATGCCCGTCTCCTCGACAAGCTCGCGCAGCGCCGCCTGCTGCTCGGTCTCGCCGGGCTCGCTCTGCCCTTTCGGGATATCCCAGTGCGTCGTGTCGGTCGCGTGCGCGAGCAGCACACGGCCGGCCGAATCGAGCAGCACGACCCCGCACGATACGGTGCGCGGCCGGGCAAGCGGCTTCATCGCGATCGGCGCGTCAACGCTTTTGCAGCAGCCACTTGCCCGCCGCGCTCTTGCAGAACAGCGGCTTGAGCGTCATCGATTGCCCCTTCGCCTCGATGACCGTCGTGATCTCACGGCACGTGCGTGCGCCCTGCTCGGTCGTGCTCGGCGTGAGCTTCGCCGCGAGCTTCGTGCCTCTGCCGTCGTTCTGCCAATCGACGGTCTCGCCGTCCTTGCCTTCGTCCCGGACTTTCTGCACGGCCTTGCCCAACGATGCGGTGTCGGCCTTGCTGAAATAGCTGATCGGCGTGTCGGTCAAGAAGTTCAGGTTGTTCTGCGCGTGTGCGCCAAACGCGGCCGTTGCGCATACGGCGCTCGCCAGTGCGCGCGCGAAAATCGAGACAGAGGCTCGCATCGTCATGGTGTTCTCCTTAGGGAAGCGATCGAGTGCCGGCGTGCGAGCACGGCCGCGCGCCGGACAAGCGCTCAAGGATAACTGCAACCACACGCATTTGAAACCGATCTGACAGGAAGTGACGTTTATCGACGGCGCGCAACGCCGCGCCATTCGGCGCGCGCCAGCAGCGCGCGTGGCGATCGGCCGCACGCGCCGCCTATCCGAGCGCTGCGCCGGGCGCCGCTGCATTCGCGCCCCGTCGCATCGAATCAGTGGCCGCCGTGCGCGGCTGGCGCATGCGGATCGTAGCCGTCGGTCAACGTACCGAGGAACGCGATCACGTCCTGGATTTCCGCGTCGGTCAGCACCGGCGCATCGCCGCGTTTGCGGTCGAACGGCGCTTCGTCGTTCAGATTCTTCCAGTAGCGCTTGGGCAGATCGTCGAATTTCTGAACGACGCCGTGCTTTACCGGATAGAACTTCTCCGGATTCGTGTCGCGCTCCGAATAGAAGCGCAGCACGTCTTCGAGCGAATGATAGATACCGTTGTGGAAGAACGATTTCTTCAGGACGACGTTGCGCAGCGTCGGCGTGCGAAACAGGCCGCAAAACTCGTCACGGCCCTTCAAATCCTGACGCTCCGGCCCGCACGCGCCGAGATCATAGAACTTCGGATTGCGATTCACCGCAAGCTCGCGGTTGCGCGGCACGCCCAACGCGATCAGGCCGAAATCGCTGAACTGCGGCGGCGTGCCGTCAAGCCCGCGCTTGCTGACATGGCAGCTCGCGCAGTTGCCCTTCGTCTCGTCGTTGAACACCTTGAGGCCGCGCAACTCGGCATCGGTCAGCGTCGCATGGCCTGCGAGATATGCATCGTACTTGCTCGTGTACGGATAGAACACCTCGGGCTTCTGCTCGAATGTCTCGAGCGCCTTGAGTACCGCCGCGAACGTGGCGGCGTCGTCGTTGAATACCTGCGCGCCGAATGCGGTGCGAAACGCCTGCGCGTAGGGTGCCGCACGCACCGCCCGCGCGACCTTCGCGGGCGTGCTGTTCATCTCGAACGGCGACGTGAGCGGCGCACGCGCCTGTTGTGCGCCGCTGTCGGCGCGGCCGTCCCAGGTCAGGCCGCCGGTCGGGCCGGCGTCGACGCTCTCGTCGCCTTCGTCGTCCGACTCGTGGTAATGCTCGCTGAACTTGGGCACCGCTTGCAGATACTTCAGCGTCGGCACCGAACGAAAACCTTGCTGGCGCATATCGTCGCCGCCGAATTGCGCGGCGAGCGCGTTCGGCGCGCTGAAGCCGTGCTGCGGGCTATGGCACGACGCGCAAGCCAGCTTGCCGGAGCCCGACAGCGACGGATCGAAGAAGATCTGCCGGCCAAGCTCCGTCATCTGCTTCACGCCTTCGTACACCTGCGCGCGTGTCTGCGGCTGGCCGTCGACGACGACGGGCGCATCGGAGCGCACCGCCGGCGCATCCGAGGCGGCCGAGGCGGCTAACGCCCCGCTCGCCGCCGCGGCCGGGCCCGTCGCCGCGGGGCCGTTCGCATCGCACCCCGCGGCGCCCGCCGCGATCACCCCGGCTGCGGCCACCGTGCGAAGCGCGGCGAACAACCGACGGCTCGGTAAAACAGATCGCAGCGGATAGCGCATCATCGGTTCGGCAGTAGCAAGTGACAAAGGCGCGAGCGTATGTCATGAAAATGACGCTTCGATGACATTAAATGAAAGCATAAAGAAAGCGACGCAACATGTGGTTGTCAAATGCGCCTTACACAATTCTGGCCGCCGGCTGTCGATCGGCGTTCATGCCGGACGCTGCGATGCACACACTGCGATGGACTCATCGCGCCAGCCCGCCCCACATCAATACCCTCACCTCGCGACAAGAGAGAAAGCAGATGAACAAGCACTGGATTCGCGTGACCCCGATCGCGCTCGCGGTTGCCCTCGGGCTGAGCGCGTGCGGTGGAGACGACGTCACGTCGCCCGGCCTGTCGGCGGTTAAGAATGTCGTCGTGATTTACGCGGAAAACCGCAGCTTCGACAACCTGTACGGCAATTTCCCGGGCGCCAACGGCCTGCAGAATGCGTCGGCCGCCACGCAGCTCGACCGCGACGGCACGAAGCTCGCCACGTTGCCGAAGGTCTGGGGCGGTCTGACCGCGACGGGCGTGACGCCCACGATCACGGAAGCGATGACGGCCAACCTGCCGAACCAGCCGTTCGCGATCGACGATCCCAACGGCTTCAACACGCCGATGAGCGTGACGACGCGCGACCTCGTCCACCGCTTCTACGAAAACCAGATGCAGATCGACGGCGGCAAGAACGACAAGTTCGCCGCGTGGTCCGATGCGGGCGGCCTCGTCATGGGCCATTACACGCCGGACCCGTCGAAGCTGCCGCTCTGGAAGCTCGCGCAGCAGTACACGCTCGCCGACAACTTCTTCATGGGCGCGTTCGGCGGCTCGTTCCTGAACCACCAATATCTGATCTGCGCGTGCGCGCCGTACTACCCGAACGCCGACAAGAGCCCGGCCGCCAGCCAGATCTCCGTCGTCAACCCGGACGGCGTGACGCTCACCACCGCCGCGAACTCGCCTGCCTCCGCGCTGTCGGGCCCGCCGAAGTTCGTGAAATCGGGCGGCCTCACGCCTGACTTCTATGCGGTCAACACGATGCAGCCGCCGTACCAGCCGAGCGGCAACGCGGCCGCGAAGGGCGGCGATCCGAATCTCGCCGATCCGTCGAACCCGTCGACGCTGCCGCCGCAGACGCAGCAGAACATCGGCGATCTGCTGACCAACGCCGGCATTTCGTGGGCCTGGTACGGCGGCGCCTGGAACCAGGCACTGCAAGCCGCGCAAAGCGGCCAGTCGAACGTGATCTACGGCCCGAACCTGTCGGCGCCGAACTTCCAGCCGCACCACCAGCCGTTCAACTACTATGCGAACCAGGCTCCCGGCACCGCGAGCCGCGCGCAGCACCTGCTCGACGGCGGCCAGAACGGCGCGGCCTTCCTCCAGGCGATCGATTCGGGCAAACTGCCGCAAGTGACGTTCTACAAGCCGCAGGGCAATCTGAACGAGCACCCGGGCTACACGGACGTCGCATCGGGCGACCAGCACATCGCCGATGTCATCTCGCATCTGCAAAAGAGCCCGCAGTGGAACAATATGGTCGTCATCGTCACGTATGACGAGAACGGCGGCTTCTGGGATCACGTCGGCCCGCCGAAGGGCGACCGTTGGGGCCCGGGCACGCGAATTCCGGCGATCATCGTTTCACCGTTCGCGAAGCAGGGCTTCGTCGATCATACGCAATACGACACCGCATCGATCCTGCGCTTCATCACGCGGCGCTTCTCGCTGCCGACGCTGCCGGGCCTGCAACAGCGCGACGCCGCGCTCGTCGCAAACGGCGGCAAGGCGATGGGCGATCTGACGAACGCGCTGACGCTGTCGACGGGCAATTGAGCGATTCGGCAGGGCTGTATCGCTGAACCGGGCGGCTTCGGCCGCCCTTTTTTCATGCGTGGCAACGCGGGCGCCGCGCGCAAACCGGCACGCCGCTACACCAGCCCGTTCTCCGACGCATACATGAACAGATCGGCGTCGGAGCGCAGGCCGAGCTTGCCCATCGCATTGTGCTTGTGTGTACTGACGGTTTTGATGCTGCGGCCGCAGCGGTGTGCGATAGCGGTCATCGTCATGCCCGCCGCGCACAGGCGCACCACCTCGACCTCGCGCGGACTCAACGGCCGCATGGCATCCGCTTCGCGCAACGCGATACCCGCCGTAGCGGCCGCCTGCGGGCCGATATACGGCCGCCCCTCGCTCGCGACGGCGACCGCGCGCGGCAGCTCGTCCAGATCGCCGCGCTTGCTCAGCACCGCGAGCGCGCCTGCCTGCCGCATCGTCTGTATCAAGCGCGGATTGTCGAGCATCGTCAGCACGACGACACGAACCGACGGATGGCGCTCGCGAATCGCGTTCAGCATGTCTAGCCCGTCGGCGACCGGCTTGTCGGGCATCGCGAAATCGGTGACGACGACATCGCACTGCGTGCACTCGAGCAACGCAAACAATTCGGCCGGATCGTGCGCCTCGCCTACGATCGACACGTCGAGCCCCTCCGCCAATGCATGGCGAATACCGAGCAGCACGAGCGGATGGTCGTCCGCGATCAACACTTGAACGCTCATTCAATTTTCTCCTTTTGAATCATCGTCATCGCGCCACTGTGCAGGATACTCGACACAGCTCAGCAGATAACCCACCATCGCCAGCACTTCCCGCGCCTCGCTGCGCACCGCGCGTGCATCGTCGGCTGCGAGCAGTTGATGAAATACGTCCAGCAGTTCGTCGACATGCGCCTGACCAAACAGACTGAACGTACCACGCGCCGCGTGGCACCACGCGCGCAACGTTTGCTCGGACAGACCATCTCCAAGATGGCGCATCAGCGTGTCGCGATCGCGCTCGAGCGAATCGTGGCATGCGCGCGCAATTGCTTCGAACGCGGGAAGATCGGCACGCGATGCACCGAATACCTTCAGCAAGGTGTTGCGCTCGATCAGCGCCGGATCGAAGCGCAATACGGGAGCCGGTTCGATCGCCTCGACAAGCGCGCGCTCGAGCCGCTCGAGCGTCACCGGCTTGCCAATGCAGCTCACCATGCCGGCATCCACGCAACGCGCGGCATCGCTTTGCGATGCCAGCGCCGTCATGCCGACCACCGGTGTCGCACGCACCCGCGGATCCGGATGCGCGCGGATCGATTCGGCAAGCGCCAGGCCGTCGAGGCCCGGCATCCGGCAGTCGGTCAGCACGATGTCGAACGCCTGCTTCTCGAGCGTGCGCAGCGCTTCGTCGCCACCGTTGCACAAATGCGCATGATGGCCCAATGCGTCGAGCCGGTAGCGCATCGCGAGACGGTTCATCGCTTGATCGTCGACGACCAGCACCCGATACGAAAGCGCCGCGGGCCGCGCAGGCGCAGCATGTATGCGCACCACGTCGCGCGCGTCGAGCACCGCGCGCAAGCTCGCGACGAACGCGCGCCAGCCGGGCGGATTGCAATCGAGACGCACCGGCGCGCTGCCTTCGGCCTCCTCCTCTGGGGCCGCCGACATCATCACGCCGATCCGGCCAATGGACGGCGGCCAAGCGGCCACGCGGGCGTCGTCGCATAGCACCGCATCGACGCCTCGGGTGCCACACCCCGCGAGCCGCATGCCGGCCGCGCGCGCATATGCGCTCAGGGCCGCCGCGAGCCCGGCATCGGCGACATCGATCGCCAAGATGCGCCCCGTCAACGCATCGGGCTGATAGCCGCGCGCAACGACCCCGCAACGGATGCTCATCGTCGCGACCGTGCCGCGCCCCACCTCGCTCGTCAGCGTGACCTCTCCGCCGAGCAGCCGCGCGAGCTTGCGTGCGACCGTGAGTCCGAGCCCGGACCCCTGCTCGGCATCAGATCCGGCCGGCTGCGCATCGCGCGCCCTCGTGCCGCGCACGAACGGCGTGAAAAGTTTCGGCAGGTCTTCGGCGGCGATCCCGATGCCCGTATCAACCACGGCCGCGACGATGGTGAGAGCATCACCGCAATCGTCCGTCACGCTCAAGCGCACCGACACGCTGCCACGCTCCGTATACCGGATGGCATTGCCGATGAGATTGACGAGAATCTGCCGCAACCGATTGCCGTCCGTCAACACGACGGCCGGCACGTCCTCGTCGATATGCAAGCCGATACGCAAGCCCTTGCGGCGCGCCCGCGCCGCCAGCAGCGCGGTCACGCTGTCAGTCAGCTCGCGCAGATCGATATGGACCGGTTCGATCGCAAACTGCCCCGCCTCGAGATTCGCGTGATCGAGCAAATCGTTCAACACCCGCACAAGCGATTGCCCGGACTCCTGCATCAGCCCCAGCAGGCGCTGCTGCTCGGCTGCCGGCGGCCGAGCCGTCAGTACGTCGACGAGCGCGAGCATGCTGTCGACGGGGCCGCGCAGTTCGTGGCTCGCCACCGCGAGCGCGCCGCGGCTCGCATTCAACGAAGCCCGCAAACGCCGCAAATTGTGCTGTGTCCAGCCAAAGCACAACAGTACGATCAATACATTGCTGCTCCACCATAGCCAAGGGTGAAGCAACGTTTTCTCGCAGGGCGTTTTCACGCTCGCCGAGGACACCATGATCGGATCCGAAGCCTGCGATGACGTCCACACCGCGAGCAGCGCGGTCACGACGCCCATCAGGATGCGTCGGCAGAATTTGCGCCTGCAAAAGCCGTCGCTTCTCATGTTGTTATCTCACCTGGAACCTGGCCGGAATACGCATCTCGTCGGTCACTGAACATTCATTCATCACCGCTTCGGTGTACCCAAAGCTAATAACGCACGTCGATGATCACGCTATCGGTATACGTCCCGACAGCAGGAGTCGATTGATCTGTATAGATTTTCGCGGTGTAGGGAAACTGCTGCGCGGCCTGGCCGTTAGCTGCCGTACCGCTGCCGACACGATTCGTCGCTTGTCCCCATACAGTACTGCCGCCCGAACTATAGATGTCGTATTGCAATCGGTTCGTGCCATTGGCCATTTGCCGGCGTCCGTTCGCGGCCGGATTCGCCCCCGGGCTCAAACCGACCGTATAGACCATGCCCTTCGTGCAGGTCAGCGACAGATTGCCCGTGACGGCTTGGAAACTCCCGACCGATGGCGCGGAGCCGAAGTTCACGTTCGGCGCGACGATCACGCAGTCGTTCGTCACGGTCAGCGTCACGGGTACGACGGTCGAGCCGCTGCCATTACTCCATCCGAGGCAAATCAAGATTGCAATGCCTGTGCATACGTGCCAGTCCCAGTTGATCGTCAGCGTGTCCGTATACGTCCCCGCGGCGACGTTGCTGCCCGGCGCGGTTCGGAAATAAAGCGGCAGCGCCGAAGACGACGACGCGCTTCCACCGATGCTGATCCATTGAGTGCTATACCAGTCGTAGGTCGTGCCCAACGTAATCTGCTTACTGTATGAAGAGTCTTGATACAGCGAATAGGGAATCGAATCGCCGGTCGAACTGACCAGCTTCAGCCCGTTCGCCGACATCACCGTCCCGCTGATTCTGTTGCCGAGCGAAATCAGCCCGAGGAAAGCACCGGGGCAAGTCATGCCGACGTTCGTAGTCGACGTCGATTGCGGCTGACTCGCGACGTTGAACGACGTAACCGAGCCGAACGATGCCGGAGTCGCGGCGACGAGCGAGCAGTCTGCCGCGATCGCCCGCAAGGGTCCGAGCATGGTGAGCGCAACGATCGAGATTGCGAGGTGACGGAGAAATTTATTAAACATATTCATCGGTAACTGATCGTTATTCACTGCAACCGAGCGGACCGACGCGGTTCATCTGCGCTGCATTCACGTCTGTGTCGAACATTGCCCGGCATTGACCGCCGCCCGGCAGCGTCACGCGCAGATGATTGACGGCCGACAAGCCCTCGAAATAAGTTTCGCCACCCCAGCCGACGAGCGCGGTCTGGCCGCTCTCCTCGTGCAGCACGCGTGCGCCGACCTTGAGCGGCTTGCCGCTGCCATCCACGAGCGCGATGCGCGCCGATACGATTTTCTCGACCGGGAAAGACACCAGTGCGCCGGCACGTTCGCGCACGGCAACGCGACGCTCGACGACAGGCACCCGCATATTACTTGGCAATCCCAATGGATCGATTTCGTACTTGCCGGCATAGTACGAAGGCGCCCAAGGCACAAGCAGGTGACCGCTGCCGTCCGTCGCCCCGACGAGCTGATTCTCGTAGCGCACCGGCACGCCCTTGCGGCCTTGCGTGCTGATCAGCACGAACGCGTCGTCGACCCGGTTCGCGGGCATGACTGCCCCGTCCATCACAACCAGCGAGCCCTGCACCTCGCCCCAGCGCGTATACGATTGTCCGCCGCCGTATCCGTAAGCACCGCCCTGCACCTCGAAGTAACGGTTGCGCCAGGTCGCGTCCGCTTGCTGATAATGCGAATTGCCGCCTCCATAGGCAAGATTCCAGCCGAAACCACCGTCACTTGGCACGCTGCGGCTGTATTGCACGCGCTCGCTCCAATTGTTGCGCTCGTCGCGCGCCACCGAACCGGTCACGACGCCCTTGTCGCCGAACGGCAAAATGAGCTGCACTTGCGCCGCGACGCTGCGCTCGCCGATCGTCTTGTTGAGCGATGCGTAAATCGTCGCGCGATTGAAAATCGGCCGTGTATACGACAGATTCGCGATCCGCGTGCGCGAGCCGTCCATCCCGCGCACATCGAAATATCCGGCGCCGAGCGTGCCGCCGATCGCGCCGAGATTCAACGCGCCGGTCGCCTGCGTGCTGCTGCGCACGAGCCGATAGCGAACATCGGAAGGCAAATCGTAAACTGACAGATCGCCGTAATTTCCGGTGCGCTGGATTCGTTGCAACGACAAGCTCGCACGCTGCGACGAATAGCTGTAGCCGAAGGCGTACTGTTGGCCAGACGCGCCCGCGAAACTGCTTTGCGTTGCCGCGAAATTGAACACGCCGAACATGCCAACACCGAGATCGAAGCCCACGCCGCCGAGCGCGAGACGCTCGCCGCCTTCGGCATGCCCTTCGATCGTCAGATAGTCGGTCAAGCCGTAGCGTGCGGTACCGGACACGGCGAACTTTCCATAAGAGAACGAACGAATACCGTAATCGCGCCGCATTGCGCCGACCGATAGCGAATAATCCGACAATCCTTTTTGCAGCAGCGTATTCGCCACGTAGAACGGTATCGTCGTCGCAACCTGACGGCCGAGCGCATCGGTGGTCACGACAGTCGCCTCGCCTGCCCCGTTGATGAACGGCACATTGTTCAGCGTAAACGGCCCGGGATTGACCTGTCCCGACGTCGTTTTGCTGCCGTTGATGAAAAGATCGACGGCGGTGGGTACCGCGGCCTGTCCGGAGAACTGCGGCAGCGGGTACGTCACGATGTCGGGCCGCACCCTGAAGTTGCGCTCGATCGATACGCCGCCCAATCGCACCGCGCTGCTCCACGATAGGGCTCCCGTGACCAAGTCGCCCGCCGTATAGGTCAGCATCCGGTCCTGGTCCGAATAGCGCCAGGTGGTGTCGTAACGCAGATAGCGGTTGCTCGCGATGCCGCCGTTGCCGCCGTAATCGCGCCGATAAACGCCTGTGGTCGTCACCGTGCCCCACTTGTCGAACATGCGCGCTTCGGTCCAGGCTGACGTATAGCTCGTGCCGAGGGTCGGCGAACTCGTGTAAATATCGTAATTGAATAGAATGCCGAAATTTACCGCCGCGGGCGTGCGATCATAGAGCCGCCGCGAACCAATCGTTTGCGACGGAAGCCAATCCGCCGGAACGGTGAGTTTTAAGCGCTGTTCGGCGCTTTCGTATTCGACTTCCACGCCGTCGAGTTTCGCGAGATCGACCAGCGTATCCGGATCGGCGTTCGTGCGCACCGAAGCCTGCGCAAGATCGCCCGCGCGCACGAAATACGCGCCATCCCGATAGCGAACTGGAACGATCCGGCCCGTCGACAGTTCATTGACGACGAGCTCCAGGTACAGCGTGCCCTGCTTCGCCGCCCCCGATGCGGGTGGCAATGCGCGGCTGAAATTATCCGCGAGCGTCACCGGCTCATCCGCGCGCGCGCCGGTTGCCGCCGCAAACGCCAGGCCGACCGCCCATGCTGCCGAGCGCAAGCGCGGCGGCCTTTGTCTTCCGGTCATTCGTGTGTAAGTACGCTTCAACGCATATCCCCGTATCGACGTCGTCGCTTGTGTCGTAATGCAAATCACCGGCCTGCCGCCGCGCTATCCACATCGATCGCAAGATCGGCCACACCGTTGACGGTGGCGGCCAGTTTGGATTCCGAATTGAGTTTCATGCCTTCCGGAATCACCCAACGCATCTGAGCGCCGGGTAGCACGTATCCAAGCAGGCCACGCGCAAAATCGGAGCGCACGCCGTTCGATTCGAACGTCACATGTGTGAGCCGTGCATGCACTGGGCCACGGTTAGACATGACGAGCCAGCGCTTGCCGCCATCCTGCGCAACGTGCCAGCTCAAGCTCGGACGGCCGGCCGTTGCGGGATCGCGGCGCTTCTCCGGGTTCTCCTTTGCCCACAAGCCGTTGCCGTAAACGAAGAGCGGCACCGAGTAATGCATCTGGAATTTGACGCCGAGCGACGAGCCGCTCGATGCGGCTTGCGTATCCTCGGGTTGTGGAATCTCGTCGATCAGTACGCGATAAGCCTCTTCCGTGCCGGGCGCAACCTCGGCGGTGCGCGTCAGACGAATCAACTGCCGTTTGCCCGGCGGCACGGTCGCCATCGGCGGGCTACCCGCGATACGTGTCTGGTTTTCGTCGTAGAGGTCTTCGCCGTTCTCCTCGCGCCAGCCGAGCACACGCACCTGCAGCGTCACCGGCTGCCGATCGCGGTTCTCGAGCCAGAGCGCTGCCGCGTTCTGATCGCTATCGATCACGGGATCGATCGGCCAGATCATCACGGACGCGGCCGCGTAAGCGTGACCGGCGGTGAACACCATCGCCATCGCCGCGCAAAGCGCCGCACGACGTAAAAAGCCGCCGAAGCGCGCCGGTCCGGCCGGCGATATCGAAACATTCATCACGTATTCCTAATTATTAATAACTGAGCGTGACCTGTGCGGTGTCCGTATAGGTGCCTGCCGGAACACCATTGCCCGGAAGTGTCAGCGCACCATAAATCGGCAACGTGATCGTTCCGGAGACGGGCACCGATACCGCCTGCCCAATCGCAATCGCCTGTGTGCGGCCCGGATCCGAATACAACCGGTATGCGATCCGCGCATTGCCGCTCGCAAGATTGCGTTGCGTATTGCCCGTGCTGGCATGCGCACCTCCGTCGATCGTCATTTTTAGCGTCGAACCAGGTGAGCATTCGATCTGCACCGCGCCGCTGCCGACCGACGCTGTCGCCTGACCGGTCGCGACGGCCGGATACGTGCCGAAGTCGAGCGTGCCGAAATTCAGCCCGCTCGATGCGCCACCGCCCGCGACGCCACAACCCGCGACGATTTGCGCGCTGACCGTGAAGGTCTGGGTTCTGGGCAGCAGCGTATCGGCGTTGCCGCCGACGGGCAGTGTTGCAATGCCTAACAGGAGAATCGCGCGTTGTAGAGTCGACATGACGATCGGGACACCGAAATCGGGAAAACTGGGATTGCCTTACGGCTCGCTCGCGAGCCGCAAGGCTTGGCTGGATGACGAGTCGCCGCTTACCAGCCGAGCGTGACGTTCAGCACATCGGTATAAGTGCCTGCTGCAAGCGCAGACGTACTCGTCTTGTTCGCGACGCCATACACCGGCAGTTGGAACGCCGCGCCCGGCGTCGGCACTGCAACCGCTTGCGCCGTGCCTGCGATGTACTGCTTCGAATGACCCGCGTCCGCATAAACCTCGTAAGGCACATAGCTCGTACCGTTCGCGAGTGCACGCGTACCCGAGCCGATGCCCGTGCCCTTCGATGCGTTTTGGCCACCGTCGACCGTGACTTGAATCGACGTGACGTCCGGCGAGCACGTCACCTGCGCCGTCGTCGAGCCGCCGCCCGTGGCGGTCGCGTTGAGCGAGCCGGTGAAGCCGCTCGGCTGCGTGCCGAAATCGAGCGTGCCGAAATTCGTCCCGCTAACCGAGCCGCCGCCTGCATCGACCGCACAACCCGTCGTCAGCACAAGCTTTGCATTGACCGTACCGGTGAGCCGGCTGGTTTGGGCTTGCACACCCGCGCAGGCAGACAGACAGGCGACGGCCGCCCAAGCTTTCCAGTGAGCTTTCATGTGGTTTTTCCTTCTGGGTAGTAAAAATGAACAGTTACTGCTACTGCTTTACCTGCTCCGAATCACCAATCGAGCGTGATTCCGAGCAAATCCTCATAATTGCCGGACGGCACCGCGCGGGTCATGCCGTTGACGACGCCGAAGATCGGCAGCGTCACGTCGTCTTGCCGTCCGTCGACAAGAAACGATTGCGGTAGCATCGGGACATAGGGAACACTACGTGCCGCATCGCGGTACACGTTGTACGGAATCCGGCCGACGACGCGTCCGCCCGCGTCGCGCTGAACGAGATAGCGACTCGATTGATCGCCGTTGCGGCCGGCGTCGAGCGATACCAGGAAGCCCCGCACATCGGGACTGCAAACGACGCGCACTGCGCCATTCGATGTCGCATTGCCGTCGGCGGTCAGATAATCGTTCCAGACCGGGCCATGCGCGCCGAAATCAAGGCGGCCGAAATCGGTGCGCCCCGCGATGCCGGCGATCTCACAACCGCGGTTGACCTGCAAATTGACTTGCATCGCACCGGTCAATTGACCGGCCGCAACAGCCGTGAACCACAGCATCGATGCGGCCCCCGCCGCCGACTGCCATACACGCTTGCCCATTTCCTTCTCCGCGTGATCGGCCCTCGGTTTCCATTTTTATTTTTTTTTATTCCCTGCCCCGCCTAGCTGGCTCATGCATGCACTGCGATCCCGTGCCACACGGGCACTTTCCGCAATTACGCACCATGTCAGACAAATAAGCCGAGGCCAGACGACATGAAACGTGCCGCCAAGACAAACAGGATTGAAAACCGAATTAAACCGACCTGATTTTAATTGAATAAACAAATTAGATTGAGCACTTGAAATAGATTTCTTTCGAATCAAATCTCCATTTTGCCCCAAATAATGAGATAGATGATGAATGTTTCTTGTAATATTCACTATCGGAATAATCCGAGTTTTTGTTAAATTTACAAAATTTAAAGATCGAATTCGAGATTTTAATTTTTATCATTAATTTACAATTTTTGAGTTTTTATGGGGTTCGGATTAAATCATTCGTGATCGCAGTCGGCTTTTTTATTAGCAATCCGCCAATTGGCCGGCACCCGTCTCGATGAGGCGCGTTGGCAGCATAAGGCGTTGCGACAAGGTGATTTAACTTTCTATACGATCGCAAATCACTTTCATATAGCTTGCACATTCCGGCCGACGCTGGTTCGCCTCAAGGTCGTATCTGTATGTAAAACGATAGCGCCCACGGTCACGCCCATGGCGCTCGACGATGCGTATTGATTCCCGGCCAGCGGGATAACGTGTCTATTGCCCGTTACCAGTATCGCCGTTTATGCGACCGGAACGACGCGCGTGAACAACGCAGCGCTCATCACGGCCACGGCTGCGTCAATTGATGGCAGTTCGTTTACCGGCCCACGGCGCATGCGTATCGATGCTGGATTTGGCATTGCACGGCCGGCCTCGCGGCGAGAACGGCGTCAATCCGCCTCCCGTCTCCGCAAGCAAAGGGCGCGTCGAATAAAATCTCGCGCCAACGCGAATCTACCGCTCGCTATACACTGCACCCGTCAGCATCAAGTCGAGATTCTGAACCGCGGCGCCGGATGCGCCTTTCCCGAGGTTGTCGAACACCGCGGCGATCACGCATTGCCCGGCAGCATCGTTCGCGAATATATGAATATGCAGATCGTCGGTGCCGTTCAGCGATTCCGGCTCGAGCGAATCGAAGCTCGCATCGCGATGCAGCGGTGCGAGCGCAACATGCGGCGCACGCGCGTAATGCTTTGTCAGCTCCGCATGCACGCGCTCGCCGCTCATACCGGCCGCCATCGCGGAAAAATGCAGCCCGACCGACAGCAGGATGCCCTGCCGATAGCGGCCGATCATCGGCAGGAAAATCGGTCGCGCCGATAATCCCGAGTGCAATTGAATCTCGGGCACGTGCTTGTGCTTCAATGCAAATCCGTACCCTCTCACCGGCGTGTCGATGTAACCGGGGTTCACGGGATTCTCATATGCATCGATCATTTTTACGCCGGCGCCGGAATAGCCTGATACTGCATGGATCAACGCCGGAAAATCGGCACTTACCAGTCCTCGCTCGACAAGCGGGCGCAACACCGCGATCGCTCCTGTCGCGTAGCATCCCGGATTGGAGACGCGCCGGCTTGCGGCGATCCTGCCCGCATGTCCGGCCGTCAGTTCGGCAAACCCGTACACCCAGTCCGGATGCGTCCGGTGTGCGGTGCTTGCGTCGATCACTCGAACGGCAGGATTACGAATCAACGAAACGGCTTCGCGCGCCGCATCGTCCGGCAGACATAGAATCGCGACGTCGCATGCATTCAGCGCATCGGCACGCCGTTCGACGCGCTTGCGCTCGGCATCCGGCAGTGACAATAACGCGATATCGTCACGGCCGGCGAGGCGATCGCGAATCTGAATGCCCGTGGTGCCCGCCTCGCCATCGATGAATACGACCGGCTTCATCATTGGTCACTCCGATTTGCTGATGTCGAATGCACGATGATCGATTCGCCGGCATGCGCCGTTCGCACCATTCGGCGGATCCGTTCGAAACCTACATTGGCGCGACGAAAAATCCATTCAAGCAGCCGGCCAGCCTGACACGCCAGCACATTCGGCGCGCGCCGACAGCCGATTCACTCTAAACATCCACGCGCCGCTTGTCCATCCAATACGGCGCGACGATTCCAGGCAGCGACGTCGCCACCAGCGTCAGCACGATCCAATCATATCCCGCCGCCGAGCGCTGGGCCGCTTGCGCCGACGACCAATCGAAAATCGCGCCGATGAGCGGCTGGATCGATGCCGCGACCACACCGGCAAACGTACTGTTGATGGCTGTGCCGATGCCGATGTGCTGGCTCGTGTAGATGCGTTTCAAGCTCATGAAAATCTGCGGCAGTGTCGCGCCGCCGACGAAGCCGAAACCGACGAGACCCGCGATCACGGTCGCCATGCCGGCCGCCTGCCCAATCGACGGGGCCAGCGGCAACAGACACAGCGCCCGCACCAAGCTGCTGATCGACAAAGCGCGTCGCAGCCGGCGCGCGTATCGATCGACGAGAAAGCCGCCCACCACGGAACCCATTACCGTTGCCACCAGCACGAGCGACATCGCCGATGCCGCATCGCGCTTGGCCATGCCGAACCCGTCGGACAGGATCAGCATGCCCCAGACACCGGACAGGCTCATCGCCGCGACGAAATAGCCGACGAAACTCGTCGCGCTGCCCCAAGCAGCGCGCGTGCGCAGAAACGCGCCCATCTCGGCGAGCGAGATCCGGATGCCATCGCGAATCTCCATGCTCAACGCACCGGCGCGGGATACGCCCCCGCGCGCGCTGCGCGCATCGGGCGCAACGAGTGCGATCAGCAGCGCATCAACGACGATCAAGCCGGCAAGTGCCGTGTAGATCGGCCGCCATCCCCAGTGAGCGACGCCGGCGGCGAGCGGCATGGTGGCAGCGATGCCGCCGAGATAGCCTGATACCTGGGACACGCCCGATACGAAACCAAAACGCCGCTCGGGAAACTGCTGCGCGACGAACTTGATCAGCGCGGCAAATACGATCGCGTCGCCGCAAGCAACGCACAGACGCGCGGCGAACGCGACACCCAGCGTCGGCGCCTGCGAAAACAGCAGCGTGCTTGCAGCCGATACGGCGAGGCTGATCAGCATCACTCGCCGCACGCCAAGGGTATCGACGAGGATGCCGGTCGGCACCTGCATCGCCATATATCCGTAGAAATAGCCCGATGCCAGCAGGCCGATGCCGGTGCCGTCCGTCGCGAAATCGCGCCGCAGCACGTCCACGAGCGTCTGCGGCGATACGCGCTGCCCGAAGGCAATCGCATACGCGACGGCGAACAGCACCCATGCAGCAATTCGCCAGCGTGCGCGCTCGCGCGCCGCAATGCACGGCATCGTAGGCTCGGCCAAGATTTTCTCCCGAATCCGGGCTGTCGAGGCGCAGCGGCCATGGCAGGCGCAACCAGCCGGTCGCGCCTATTCTAATCGTCAATCTGAGAGTTCGTCAGCGTGCCGTTGACCCGCTCCAGCGCGCCGCTCAACCATAGTTCTTTCGTCAGCGCGCGTCGTATCTTACCGCTCGTGGTCTTGGGGATCGTGCCGGGACGAATCAACGCGATATCGTGTGCGAACAGTTCGTGCTGCTGAACCAGCGCCTGCCGGATATCGCCGATCAGCTCGTCGAAGTCGAGATTGTTGCGCCAAGTCCGTTCAACTTCCTGAACGACGACCAACACCTCCTGCTGATCGAGCATGACCGAAAACGCCGCGTTGCAATGTGTGCGAAGCGCGGGATGACTGCGCTCGACAGTCAGTTCGATATCCTGAGGATAGTGATTCACTCCGCGAATAATCACGAGATCCTTCAGTCGCCCCGTGATGTAAAGTTCGCCGGCGCTGTCGACGCAACCGAGGTCCCCGGTTCGCAACCATCTTCCGCGCGCTTCGCCGTGAATATGCGCATCGAACGTGTGCACGTTCGCGTCAGGCCGATTCCAGTAACCGCGGCTCACGTGCGGCCCTCTCACCCATATCTCGCCCGTGCGGTTCTGCTCAACGCGCGTGAAAGCAACCGGATCGACGATCGCGATCTCCTCTGCCCGCAGCACGCGTCCGCATCCGACCAGACGCTTCGTATCGTCAGCGCTCCGCGGCGGCAGAACGCGTCCATCGCTGAGCGCGGCCGCACTGACGGGCCGGGTGACCGCACCGCTCCCCGGCATCCCGCCGCTGATCAGTAACGTCGCTTCGGCCATTCCGTAACACGGATACAGCGATTCACGCCGGAACCCGAATAGCTCGAACGCTTTGGCAAAGTTGTCGAGCGTATCCGCCCGCACCGGCTCTGCTCCGTTGAACGCTACGCGCCAGCATGACAAATCGATGCCGTCGAGCGCGTCCTTCTTGAGGCGCTCGACGCAAAGATCGAACGCGAAGTTGGGCGCGCCCGCGATCTGCGCCCGATAGCGATCGATCGCACGAATCCACGCCAGCGGCCGCTGCATGAATGCGACGGGCGCGAGCAACACACATAGCGCACCCGCATAGAGGGCCTGCAACACGTTGAGGATCAGCCCCATGTCGTGATACAACGGCACCCAACTTACGTAGGTCGAGTAACGATCGTTGCGAAACGTCTCGAGAATCATTTGCAGGTTTGCCAGCAGATTGCCATGCGATACCTGAACGCCCTTGGGAGACGAAGTCGAGCCGGACGTATATTGCAGGAAGGCAAGCGATTCGCGTGTGATCGGCTGCAAGAATGAAATGGCACACGGCTCGGGCCTCTGCGCCGCACGAACCTCGTCCAGCTCGATTGTCATGACCGCCGGAGGACTGACCGCCGTATCCGTCAGCACTTGCGTGAGCGAAGCGGCAAGTTTTTCCGTACTGAGACACAGAGCCGGCGCGCAATCGAGCACGATGCTTCGGGTTGCGTCGCGCATGCGCGTCTGCTTGGGCGGCATGATCGGCACGGCAATCAATCCCGCCTTCAAGCACGCAAAAAAAGCGACGATGAATTCGAGCCCAGGAGGAAACGCCAGCAGCGCCCTTTCGCCCGACGGTGCGGCCCCCGCGAGCCGCACCGCCAATTTTCCGGCTAATGCATCGAGTTCCGCGAACGTCAGCGCCTGTTGTTCGGCCCCCGAATCGTCGACGAATACATACGCGCGGTCGGCCGGCTGATCGCGCGCCTTTTGAGCCAGCACATCGACCAGCGATGCATATCGTTGTTCGTCCGCCATCGCGCATCACCGATCGAGAGCGTCGGCCATGCGCGCATTCAAAACCGCCTTGCGTGCCTCGATCCGTTCGGGCTCGATACGCCGTACATCCCATACGAACCCGCAAGCCTCCAGCGCGAGCACCACCCAATAGCCGAAATCGATCTCGTACCACTTCAGCCCGAAGCTCGCCGACGCCGGAAACGCATGATGATTGTTATGCCAGCCTTCACCCCAAGTCAGTATCGCGAGCAGCGGATTGTTGTGACTGCGGTTGTCCTGCATCTTGAACGGACGCGAACCGAACAAATGCAATAGCGAATTCAGCGCCGACACCGACTGTTCGACGACGAACATCCGGACTACGCCGCCCCACAGAAATCCGGTCAACGCGCCAATCCAGCTGTGCGTCAGCCATCCGCCGAGCAACGCGGGTACGGCAAGACCTGCCACAATCCATAAGTGGTACATACGGTCGGCTTTAACGACAGGTTTGTCCGCGAGCAGATCGGGAACGTAATGAGCGACATTCGGATATTCATGTCGAATCATCCAGCCGACATGCGCATGCCACCAGCCGCGCAAGCGGCCGGTCAACGTCGTGCCATGCATGTTCGGCGAATGCATGTCGCCTTCGTGATCGGCCAATTCGTGGTGGCGGCGATGCATCGCCGTCCACGAGATCATCGGTCCGCGCGCGGCCATGCAACCAAGAATCGTGAAGATCACTCTGACGGGCGCGCTGGTCTTGAATGCCCGATGCGTAAACAAGCGGTGAAATCCGACCGTCAGCGCAAAACCTGTCAATGCCCACATCAAAAAAAACAGGCCGACATCGACCGCCGTGAGCGGTTGATAATAAAGCAGACCAAACGCACACAAAGTTCCGACGAACGGCAACACATCGAACAACAGGAAATGCCGCCGTTGCAACCGATGCAGATATGGACTGCTGATCGCCGTGCGGTCCCGTTTGCGACGCACCGGCGCCGGCTCATCCAACGCCTGCTCGCTTTTTCGGTAAGAGGCGGCCGAGCCGGCAAGCTCGGCCGAAGAATGAAGGTCGCTGGCAGGCGTCGACATGAACGGCTCCTTCTGAGATGGAAATCGAATCGAATAGCTCGATCACGCGGTTCGACAATCGACCGCTCGGCCCTACCAAGGCTATCCAGCCGAGCGCCGTTCGACAATTGATCTTTTCGGCGCCATCGTTGTTCGACATGCAAGCGTCTTTCGCGCACGCCTGTTGGCTCGATCAACGTTGAAAAAAAATCAATCGTCAAATTTCAAAATGCAATTGTTCATCTCAAAACGAGCCCTTAACCTGAAGCTCCCGGCATCTTTCCCCGTTCGATGAGCCTCCTATGCGCGACGAAATACAGCTTCGCGGACTCCGGCGAAATGACAGCGCCAGCCTCGTCGAATTCATGTCGGGAAACAATTTCATCCACGGTTTGACCGTGCTTCCCTATATCAGCGAGTACGACGTGCAACGCCTCGTCGAGCCGAGCGATACCCGCCACTGGATCATCGCGGCGCTGAACGACCAAGCGATCGGCTACGTCTACCTGGAATGGGGCAAAGGAAGATGGCGCAATATCGCGATGCTGGCGATCGGCGTCGCGGACCAACACGTGAGAAAAGGTGTCGGCCGCAAGCTGCTGAATGCCGCGCTATGGCTAGGCTTTCGCTATCTCGATTTGCACAAGATCGAGCTGGTCGTCTATGCCGACAACGAACCGGCCATCCGTCTGTATGACAGCGTCGGATTCGTGCGGGAAGGCATGAAACGCAGGAACGCATTTAGAGATGGACATCATCCGGATGCGCTCGTCATGTCCATTCTGCAATCGGACTACGAAAGCAGCAGACGCTGACACGCCCCGTTGCCCGGCGCTCGGATCACTGGGCGAAGGCACGCTCACCTCTATCGAACGGAGGCGCAACTTGATTCGGTTCGAAGAAACGTTCGTCAATGAAGGAATGCTTCCGATGACGATACGGATCACATCGGGACGCGATGCGGACATCGACAGCGTCGCTGCGTGGCTCGCCGAGCATCGTCCGTTGATCGATGCGCATCTGTCGGCACACGGCGCTGTGCTGCTGCGCGGATTCGACGCGCTCAACGGCGCCGAGCCGTTTAGCCGCGCGCTCGGTGCGCTCGCTGCCCATCTGATGGACTACATCGGCGGAACCGCGCCCCGGCATACCGTGCTTGGCAATATCCTGACCGCCACGGATCTGCCGCGCGAATACACGCTCGCACTGCATCAGGAAATGGCCTACACGGCCACCCCCCCCGATCGCGTCGCGTTCTTTTGCGACATCCCTCCAACCGAAGGCGGAGAAACGACGATAGCCGATGCACGCGAGATCACGCGGCGGCTATCGCCCGATATCAGGGAACGGTTCGAGCGGCAAGGCCTGCGGGTAAGGCGCACGCTGCCGACGCCCGACATGCTGCACCTGCGCCCCGGCATTCCGAAGGCGTGGCCGGCTGTCTTCGGAACACATGATCCTTCGGAGGTCGAGCGAATCGCCGACGACAAGGGCTGGGATATCCATTGGTTGCCCAACGGCTGCCTGCAGCTCTGGCAGGAAATGCTGCCCGCGTTCAAAACCCATCCGTTGACAGGCGAGCGCGTGTGGTTCAATCAGGCGCACTACCATACACCGGACTGCACGCTGAAGTGGGCGCAGCGCGACGGCCGCACCGACCATTGCGAACTGATACGAACGGCGATGGCCGATCATCCGGAGATGCTCGACAACGTTTTTCATCGCGACGGTTCGGCCGTCGCCCGCGACGATTCCGAGCACATCTGGGAAACGCTGATGGCAATGGAAGTGCCGCTGAAATGGCAGGCATCCGACCTGCTGCTGCTCGACAACGTTCTGGCGATGCACGGCCGGCTCGCTTATCGAGGTCAGCGCCGAATCCTGGCCGCACTGATCCGCGACACCGTCGTCACGCATTGAACCGCGCCCCTGCTTTCCAGTAGTGCCAAGCGGTTTCGCCAAGCTAGGAGTGCGACATGGGCAACGTATTGGTCATCGACGGTCCGCAATCCACCTATCTCGAAGGGCTGGATATCGAGCGCGACGTATTCGGCAGCGAACATACGGTCGAACTCTGCCGCGTGCGCGACGAGGCTGAAATAGACGGCCGCCTCGAGGAGGCGGACGTCGTCATCTCATGGCATCCGGTGCCGCTTGGCGCCAGCAGCTTCAGCCGTATGAAGCGTTGCCGCGGCGTCGTGCGCGCGGCAGTCGGCTACGACAATATCGACGTATCATTCGCGCGCAGCGTCGATATACCGGTTGCCAACGTTCCCGATTACGGCACCGAGGAAGTCGCCGATCACGCGATGGCAATGCTGCTCTACATCGTTCGCAATCTCGGCACGACGAATGCGACCGCCCGCGTTGCTTGGGACTGGCGCGACATCGGCCCCGTACCGCGCCTGCGCGGGCTGCATCTGGGCCTGGTCGGATTCGGCCGGATCGGAACCGCGTTGTCGATGCGCGCACGCGCATTCGGCATGATCTGCACCTTCTATGATCCGTGGCTCTCGCCCGGCGTCGAAAAATCGCTCGGCGTCGAACGCGTCGACGATCTCGATACGCTGTTTTCCGGCTCCCAGATCATCTCCGTGCATACGCCAAGCAGCCCGGCGACACGCCGCCTGATCGGCGCAAAACAACTATCGCTGATGCCGCGCGACGGCATTCTAATCAATACGTCGCGCGGAGACGTCATCCGCCAGGAAGAGTTGATCGAGCATCTACAGACCCATGCCGAATTCCGCGCGGGGCTCGACGTGCTATCCGGCGAGCCCGCCGTTCCCGCCGCGATACGCGACAGCACGCAGGTGCTGTTGAGTGCGCATTCGGCGTTTTACTCCGATGCATCGTTGATGGAAATGCGGCGAAAATCCGCCCTGACCGCGAAGTGCTTTTACCGTGGCGAAGAAGTGCGGACCGTTGTGAATTGAGATAAGCCGAGCAACCTTCACGCAAGTCCTTTCACGAGACAGATCATGCGTCCACCACTCAACCGAATCGTCGCGAGTCTCGACAACCGGTCCCCCTTTTTAGGTGCAAAGGCGCTCGAGCGTCTACGAGGCCGCCCGTACCGCGCCCGGCTTGGTGCGAACGAATCGCTGTTCGGTGTTAGCGATTCCGTCAAGCAGGCGTGGGAGAAAAGTTTCGCGGAATGCGGCTACTACAACGACCCCACGCACTACGATCTGCGAACCGGCATCGCCGAAAGCTGGCAAATCGGCATCGACCATATTTCGGTAGCCGAAGGAATCGACAGTCTGCTCGAACTGCTATTCAGGGCCTGCATCGAACCCGGTGACTGCGCCGTCACCTCGCTCGGCGCATATCCCACCTTCGATTACCACGCCGCCGGCTTCGGCGTCCGGCTGATCCGGCAACCGTATCTTCCGAATTACGTCAACGATCTCGACGGCATCCAAGCGCTCGCCTGGCGTCACCGTCCCAAGCTCGTTTATCTTGCCAATCCGGACAATCCGACTGGCTCCTTTTTCGACGCGAACGCACTGCTGAGCTGGATTGATCACATGCCCGGCGATTGCGTGCTCGTGCTCGACGAAGCCTATGCCGAATTCGCTCCTATTGAAAAATTGCTGCCGCGCGCACTCGAGCGTCCCAATCTGGTTCGCCTGCGCACGTTTTCCAAAGCTTACGGACTTGCGGGCGCAAGAGTCGGTTATTTGATCGGCGCCCCGGAACTGATACAAGCGCTCGATTCGATTCGGCTGCATTTCGGCGTCGCCAAAGCATCGCAGGAAGCCGCGCTCGCTGCATATCGAGATGCGGTGTTCGTCGACCATGTCGTATCCGAGACGATTCAAGCTAATCGACATTATTATGCGATCGCGGCTCAACTCGGCGTTCCCGCACTATCTTCATCGGCTAATTTTGTCGCCTTCGATTTTGGTACGCCGGAAAATGCGCTTTACTTCGCGAACTGGCTCGAAAACCACGACATCTTTGTCAGACGGCCACCGGTTGATCATTTGAATCGACTGATCCGCGTAACGGCCGCGCCGCTGGAGACGCGCCGCTATTTTCAGGACGTGATCCTGGACGGTATGCGAAACCGCCCCGCTGCTCACGCACTCAAGCAAAGCTCCTGAAAGAGCGTCCTGGTTCAGCAAAAGTTTAATATGGCCAATTAACGCTGCCAAAATTCATTTTTCTTTTTTTTGATGCCGTAACTTGCTACGCTGTAACAGCCAACCCCGATCTCAGTCGCGAGGCGCAATCCTTAAGGTTTGCTGACGAATTTCGGGAAACCGCCATAACTGGCATGCGTTTAAGAAGTAGATTGCGAGAATCCGGCCATGGCTCGCCTTCCCCCTTTCAAATCGATCGAAGCGTTTGTCGTGGCTGCCCAGTCGCTCAGTTTCACGACGACGGCCTCCGTCCTGCACATCACCGTGCCTGCCGTCAGCAGACGAATTCAAGCGCTCGAAGTCGAACTCGGTATTTCGCTATTCCAGCGCGAACACCGCTCGCTCGAATTGACCGAGGCCGGGCGCGAATATGCACAGCGCCTGACCCCTGCGATCGAGGCGATACGCGTGGCCTGCGAAGGCGTGCGCGTCGCCCCTCGCAAGAGCGGCCTCCGGATCAGCGTGCGCCCGGCATTTGCGATTTCGTGGCTATTTCCGAGGCTGCATCGGTTTGCCGAGCGCCACGGCAACATCGGCTTGGAATTCGAAACGTCCACGCAAGAACTCGATGCTGTCAGCGACAATTTCGACATTGCGATCCGGCTCGGCGACGGCCAATGGAGTTCGCTCGAAGCCACGCCGTTAATGAATGTCGCGATGTTCCCAGTATGCAGCATGCAATATGCATACAAGCATCTGCATGCGCGAAGCCCGATCGACATTTTGTCCGGGAAATTGCTTTGCTGCCGGCATCTGGACGGCATTTGGTCCAGTTGGGCGGAAGCGTTCGGCATTGTCGAACACGATGACGACGCCCGCGAATCGACACTCTTTCTGCACGATCTCTCGCTCGTCTACGAGGCCGCCACGAACGGGCTCGGCATCGCGCCCGGCTTCGATGTCCTGATCGATCCATATATCAGAAACGGAAAGCTGATCCGCTTGACGGAACGGCCCTTCATTCCCGATTGCAAATTCTATGCACTGGTTCGCCCCAAGGATCGCGATCGGATACAAGTCCAGACCTTTATCCACTGGCTGCTCGATGAAGCGCGTGCGCTCAATCGCGACTCCATTGCATTCGAATTAACCGATCTCTCACAAAACTCAATTGTTGCGAGCCCAAGCGCGCGCTAATCTGCTCGAACCGAGATGTGTCGCCTCATTCGATAAATTTCGGCATCCAAAATTTTTGTCGAGAATTTCATGGTCGATTGGAGCACGTCATGTCATTAGTCATCGATGAGACTTTCAAGGAATCACATGCTGTTCCCGGACGCCGGCTGGCCATCGACGCGCCCTTTCTCCACCGCTTGCAACGCCGGCATTTCATCTTGTTCGACGTTCTTCCATTATTCGGCACAATAGCGGCCATTGTGCTCGCTTTTTATCGGCCGATTAGCTGGGTCGATATCGCGTTGTTCATGGTCATGTGGCTTTTGACCGGGCTCGGCATTTCCGCGGGCTATCACCGGCTCTTCACGCACCGTTCGTACAAGACCGTGACCGCGGTGCGCGTCGCCTTGGCGATCTTCGGTTGCATGGCCGGGCAAGGCGCCGTGATTTCGTGGGTAGCGATGCACCGCCGGCATCACGAGCGCGCCGATCGCGACGGCGATATGCATTCGCCGAACCTGCACGGCACATCGGTCATGCAGCGCATCCGCGGATTCATTCATGCGCACTACACGTGGATGATCAAGCACGAATATCCGAATGTCGCGCATTACACGCCCGATTTGCTGCGCGACCGCGCAATCGTCAAGACCGGCCGGCTCTACAGTTGGTGGATCCTGTTGGGCCTGGCGATTCCGGCCGTTATCGGCGGCCTCGTCACGCAAAGCTGGTATGGCGCGCTCACCGGCCTGCTGTGGGGCGGCGTCGTGCGCATGTTCGTCGTCGGCCACTCGATGTGGGCGCTCAATTCGGTGCTGCACACCATAGGCGCGCGCCCCTACCGGTTACGCGAAAATCCGAACGACAACAGCCGCAACAACTGGGTACTGGGTCTGCTCGCCTGGGGAGAAGGCTGGCACAACAACCACCATGCGTTCCCGTTCTCCGCATCGTTCGGCCTTGCCTGGTATCGCGCCGATATTGCGTACTGGTTCATCGCGATGCTCAAGGCGCTCGGCCTCGCATGGGACGTCAAGCTGCCGACGCCGGAAAGCATGGCAAAGCGAACCGCCGAAGCGATTCAAACCTGATCTGCGCCGCTTCATCCGAAAGTCGCATCCTCACCCGTCCTATCGACACGGAGGCTTCAACTATGACAACGCCCGTACTCAACGATGCATCGTCGATCGAAACATGGTGTGTCGACTTCATCTCGAACACGCTCAATTTATCGAAATCGAAAATCGATCCGACTGTCGCGGTCGATCGATTCGGGCTCGATTCCGCCACCGCCGTGTCGCTGATCATGGAGCTGGAAGAGACGCTGAACGTCGAACTCGCCCCCGAGTTGCTGTTCGAATACCCGACGCTGCGTTCGCTCTCCCAACATCTGGCATCGCGCCTTTCCTCCAAACAGGTGGCCTGACATGAATGCAATCAGCTTACGCGATCGCGAAGGCGAAAAATATGGCGGCTCGCCCGAAGGCATCCGCCACCATTACGACATCGGCAACGACTATTGGCGGCTGATGCTGGGCCCGACTTTTACCTATTCGGCCGCGCTTTTCTCCCGGCCCGACGAGGATATCGACACGGCCCAGAATCGCAAGATCGATTGGCACTTCGTCAGCTCCGGCGCGCATGAGGCTCGCTCCGTGCTCGAAGTCGGATGCGGATGGGGCACGATCCTTCGGCGCTTGTCGAACATGCCGCATATCGAAAGGGTCGTGGGTCTGACGCTAAGCGATGCGCAAGCCGATTACCTTCGCTCGCTCGAATTGCCGAAAGTAAGCGTGCGCGTCGAAAACTGGGCGGTTCACGAACCGCTCGAGCCCTACGATTCGATCATCTCGATCGGTGCATTCGAGCACTTCGCCAAACATGAGGAAACCGAATCGGAAAAACTGAGCGTCTACCGTGATTTCTTCGAGCGCTGCCGCCGCTGGCTCACACCGAACGGGCGAATGTCACTGCAAACCATCGCATACGGCAATATGAAACGCGAAGAAGCGAGCGACTTCATGAATACGGAAATTTATCCGGACTCCGATCTTCCGTATCTGAACGAAATCGTCAAAGCCGTCGACGGTCTGTTCGAAATCGTCACCGTGCGCAACGATCGGCTCGATTACGCGAGAAGCTACGACGCATGGGCCGCCAATCTGCGCCGGGACCGCGACAAGGCAGTCGCCATGGTTGGCGAAGAGCAGGTGCGGACTTTCGAGCGTTTCTTCAAGCTGGGCTCCGTCGGCTTTCGGATGGGAAAACTCAACCTGCTGCGCTTCACGCTGCGCCCGATCACCGATTCGTGGACGGTGACCGGCAGCGAAATCTGGGGGCCTGCCCGTCTCAAGCTGGCTTGAGCTTGCCCGCAACGCCATGCGTGAACCGGGCATCGGGGCATGGCGTTGCTCATTTCTTTCGGGACGGATGCCATGAGCGAATCATCGCCGTCGCTACGGCACGCGCCCTCCGAGGGCATTGCGCGCGTGCGCCTGCTTTGCTTTGCGCATGCGGGCGCCGGCGCATCGTCATTTAACGGTTGGCCCCAATATCTGCGTCCCGACATACATCTCGTCAAAGCCCAGCTTCCGGGACGAGAGGACAATAACGCGACGCCTCCCTTCACCGAGATCGAACCGTTGATCGCGCATCTGCTGCCGCAGCTCGACCCCCTGCTTGATCGGCCCCTCGCGATCTATGGGCACAGCATGGGCGCGCTTGTCGCATTCGAGATCACGCGCGCGCTGCGCCGCCATCGCAACGTGCAGCCGGTGGCGCTATTCGTCTCCGGACGCCGCGCGCCGCACAAGCCGCTTCGTCATCCGTTCCTTCACCGGCTCTGCGACGCCGACCTGGTTGCGCACCTTCGAAACATGGGGGGCACATCGGCCGACCTGCTGGATAAACCCAAGTGGCGAGACCGATTTCTGCCGACAATGCGCGCCGATCTCCAGCTATCGGACATCTACGACTATCGTGACGAACCCAGGCTTGCATGCCCGCTCTATGCATTCCTCGGCGAAGAGGACCACGAAATGTATCGTGAGGACTGGGAATCCTGGATCGATCAGGCCGACGGCCATTTCGAGCGCGCGCTGCTTCCGGGGGGCCATATTTTCTCGCTTCCGGTGCAAGCATTGCTCGTCGCGCGCATCGCGGAAATCCTGGATTCGCTGCCGTTGCGCGTCGGCCAGCCGCCCATGATGCCAACGCCCGCCGGACCCATTCGCGCATTGGACAACGCGAGCATGACATCATGAGCCATCTGATGAGAGCCGCCGTTGCCGAACAATTCAATCAGCCTCTGTCCATCTGCGACGTTCCGATTCCGTCGCCCGCCCCGGATCAGGTGCTCGTCAGGCTGGCCGCAAGCGGTGTGTGCCACACCGATATCCATGCCGTTCGCGCGGAATGGCCGCTCAAACCCCGCTTGCCGCTGATTCCAGGACACGAAGCCGTCGGCTTTGTTTCGGCGTGCGGAGAAAACGTCAAGCATCTGCGCGAAGGCGACCGAGTCGGCGTCTTCTGGCTGAACAGCGCCTGCGGCATTTGCGAATTCTGCACCAGCAAACGCGAGACGCTCTGCCTGAAGCAGAAAAATACCGGCTACTCTCTGAACGGCACATTCGCCGAATACTGCGTCGTCTCGGGCAATTACGCCGTGCCGCTGCCGCAAGGCGACCCGTACAAACTGGCGCCGATCATGTGTGCCGGTGTGACGACTTATAAAGGAATCAAGGAAACCGGCGTCAAGCCAGGAGAATGGATCGCCATTTCCGGTGTCGGCGGTATCGGACATCTTGCCGTTCAATACGCGAAAGCATTAGGACTTCAAGTCGTGGCGCTGGATATCGACGACGACCGCCTGCGCCTTGCGACTCAGCTCGGCGCAGACATCGTCGTCAATGCGCAAACCGAATTTCCCGTCAGCCGGGTGACGCGCGTGACGGGCGGCGTGCATGGCGCGCTCATTACCGCCGTGTCGCCGAAAGCCTTCGAACAGGGCCTCGGCATGTTGCGCCGGGGCGGCACGTGCGTATTGGTGGGAATTCCTCCGGGCAGCTTTGCGCTGTCGATCTTCGATACCGTTGTGAAAGGATTGACAACACGCGGCTCGATTATCGGCAGTCGCCAGGATTTAAAAGAAGCACTCGAATTCGTTTCGTCGGGATCTGTATCGGCACAAATCGAGGTGCGTCCTTTGGATAAGGTGAATCAAGCAATTGATGATATTCTTCAACGGCAAATAAGAGGGCGGATCGTGCTAGATCTTAACTAGCGCCGGCCACGGCGCAAACGTTCGAGAGGGCTGTTCGATGACGACACTGCGCCGACAAATTTCGCTCTCGAGCGGTATCGCGCTCGCGGTAGGCATGGTAATCGGCTCCGGCCTGTTCGGATTGCCCGGCCTTGCGCTTCAAATCAGTTCCCCCCAAACCGCGGCGTGGGGATGGTTGATCTGCACACTGGCGTGCGTACCCTTGATCTGGATTTTCGCGGTTCTGGGCGCGCGCTTCGCATCCGCCGCCGGTATTTCACGCTATGTAGAGGCCGCACTTGGTCAACGCGCCGAATATGGGGTCACGGCCGTGCTTTGCGGCACGTTTCCGCTTTCCGTACCGGCACTGGCGATGATCGGCGGCAGTTACGCGCTCACCGCGTTCGGTATCGAACCGGAAAGACTTCTCGTCGTGTCGGCGCTGTTCCTGCTGAGCGCCGTGCTATTCAATCTGAGCGGCGTGCGGACCACCACGCTGATCAACAAGGTATCGCTGCTGCTGATCGTCGCGACCGTCCTTATCCTTGCCGCGCTGCGCCTGCCCGATCTGATTACCGGAGGCCGGCTGTGGACAGCCCCCGATTTCACCGCGATACATCCGGCGTCGCTCTGGAAAGTGACGGTATTGATTTTCTGGGCCTATCTGGGCTGGGAAAACATGTCGTTCGGCCTGGAGGAATTCAAGAATCCGAATAAAACGATCAAGCAGGTTTATTTCCTGAGCTTCGTGACCGTCGTCGTGCTCTACTTCGCGCTTGCCGCAACGATGAACGGCGCATCGATTCATGACTCGAACGTCAATGTCACGCAAGGCATCGCTCACCTCGTGCCTGCTCAATGGCGGCAGCTTTTCTCGATCGCGACACTCGTCATCATTCTGGCAAACGCGAACGCGTGGGTATTTGGCGCGAGCCGCCTGTTCTATTCGGCGGGCCGCAACGGCCTGCTGCCCGACATATTCGGCAAACTGGACCGCCGCGGCATACCGCGTAATGCGCTCCTGCTGCTCGCCGGCTGCTTCGCGGCCGTGCTGCTTGCATCGGCGATCTTCCACCTCAAGATCGAGGATCTCGTGTTGATCGCCAACCAGAATTTTCTCGTGCTCTATGTCGCATGCCTCTATTGCTTCTGGAAAATAGAGACGGGCCCCAGCCGCTGGCCGCTGATGGTGCTCGGCTCGGCATCGTGCGCCTTCCTGCTCGCTGGCTTCAGTTACAGGATGCTGTATCCGATCGCGCTGCTCATCGCCGGCATGCTGTATCAGCAATACCGCGCGAAACGTCCGGGCCTGTCGGTTTGAGCAATGCCGATCACTGTCTCGCGTCAGCGAATCGACGGACGTTTCGCCGTGCAGGCACAAGCTGAACGCGCGCCGGTAAACCAACGATACGCAAGCACGATATGCAGGCACTGGCCCGCAAGTTTCTCGTCACACCCCAATGCCCAACTCTGCACTGGGGTGCTCGTCAAAAGCGCGTCGTTCAGCCGAAGTCTGCCTCCTCCCGCCGCACCCGTTCGCCTCAGTCCACGCCGCCACGCGCCAACACAGGCTTGAGCGCGCGCCCCGTATGGCTCGCGCTCACCTTCACGAGCCCCTCCGGATGCGCCGCCGCCACGACTGCACCGCCCCCGACGCCGCCCTCCGGGCCGAGGTCGATCACCCAATCCGCTTCCGCGATCACGTCGAGGTCATGCTCGATCACGACGACACTATGTCCCGCATCCACGAGCCGGTGCAGCACGCGAATCAGCTTCGCGACGTCCGCCATGTGTAGCCCCACGGTCGGTTCGTCGAGCACGTAAAGCGTATGCGGTGCCTTCTGGCCGCGCCGCGTGATGTCGTCGCGCACCTTGCTGAGTTCGGTGACGAGCTTGATGCGTTGCGCCTCGCCGCCGGACAAGGTCGGCGAAGGTTGGCCGAGCGTCAGGTAGCCCAGGCCGACGTCCTTCATCAGTTGCAACGGATGCGCGATGTTCGAAATCGCCGCGAAAAACTCCACCGCTTCGTCAATCTCCATCGTCAGCACGTCGCCGATGTTCCTGCCGCGCCACGTGACCGCCAGCGTCTGCGGATCGAAGCGCTGCCCGTGACACACATCGCACGGCACCTTCACGTCGGGCAGGAAACTCATGCCGATCGTGCGCACGCCTTGCCCTTCGCATGCCGGGCACCGTCCTTCTCCGGTGTTGAACGAGAAGCGCGACGCCGTATAGCCGCGGGCGCGCGCCTCCAGCGTATCCGCGAACAACCTGCGGATGGCGTCCCAGACGCCGATATAGGTCGCCGGGCATGAGCGCGGCGTTTTGCCGATCGGTGTCTGATCGACTTCGAGCACACGGTCGATGGCCTCCCAGCCGCTGATCGACTCGCAGCCCTGCCACACATGCGTGACATTGAGCGACGGCTTCGGCGCGCTGCGCGCCAGCACGCTCGCGCGGCGCCCCGCCGTCTGCGACGCGCGCGGCGTGTCGCGCTGCGCGGCGTTGCGCGCGCGGCGGGTGGCCGGCGACGACAGCACCGATCGGCCCACCGCATCGAGCAGGTTGGTCATCAGCACGTCGCGCGCGAGCGTCGACTTGCCCGACCCGCTCACGCCCGTCACCGCAACAAGCCTCGCCAGCGGAATGTCGACCGTGACGTCGCGCAGGTTATGCAGTTTGCCGCCGTGCACCGTCAGCCAATTCTGCGGCACTGCCGCGCCGGTCCTCGCACCCGGCGGATTCACGTTGCGGCGCGGCTGCAGCGGGTGCGCGATCGGTTGTGCGAGAAAGCGCCCCGTCACGGATTCGGGCTGCGCGGACAAGTCCGCCACCCCGCCCTGCGCGACCAGTCTGCCGCCGCGCTTGCCGGCGCTCGGGCCAATATCGATGATGTGATCCGCGCGGCGGATCGTGTCTTCGTCATGTTCGACGACGACGAGCGTATTGCCCTTGTCGCCAAGTTTGCGCAACGCATTCAGCAGAATCTGGTTGTCGCGAGGATGCAGGCCGATCGTCGGCTCGTCGAGCACGTAGCACACCCCCTGCAGATTGCTGCCGAGTTGCGCCGCGAGCCGGATGCGCTGCGCTTCGCCGCCAGACAGGCTCGGCGCCGCGCGATCGAGGCTGAGATAGCCGAGCCCGACTTCCTCGAGAAACGCAAGACGGCTGCCGATCTCGCTGACGATATCGCGTGCGATCTGCGCATCGCGGCCGGTAAGTTGCAAGCCGCTGATCCAGCGGCGCGTATCCGACACGGTCCATTGCGCGACGTCGACGATCGGATGGCCATCGAAGGTCACCGCGCGCGCGAACGGATTCAAACGCGTGCCGCCGCAATCCGGACACGGCTCGTCGCCGACGCCTTCCGGTTCCTGCTCGTCCGAAGGCAGCGTCTGCTCGCGGCCTCGACCGTCCTCGGCAAACACCGTGTCGTCATAGGCGGCGCGCTGCTCGCGCGTGAGTGCGAGGCCCGTGCCCACGCAGGTCGTACACCAGCCATGCTTGCTGTTGTACGAGAACATCCGCGGGTCCAGCTCCGGATAGCTCGTGCCGCACACCGGGCACGCACGTTTGATCGACAGCACTTCGAGCGTGCCGATCCGCGCACTCGACTGACCATGAGCCAACGCCTGTTGCAGGCCGTCGAGCGGCGCAAGCAAGTGCATCACGCCCTTGCCCAGTTCGAGCGTCTCGTTCAAACGCTGCCTCAGCTCATCCTCGCGATCCGGCGACACGACGAGGTCGGCCACCGGCAACTCGATCGTATGCTCGCGGAAACGATCGAGCTTCGGCCAGGAATCGACGCTCACGAACTCGCCGTCGACGCGCAGATGCGTGTTGCCGCGCGCCTTCGCCCACTTCGCGAGATCCGTATAAACGCCCTTGCGGTTGACGACGAGCGGCGCGAGCAACCCGACATGCTCGCCGCGATGATCGCGCAACAATTGCGCGGCGATCGATTCGACGCTTTGCGACGTCACCGGCGTGCCGTCATGAACGCAGTGCTGAAGGCCGAGCTTCACATACAACAGCCGCAGGAAGTGCCACACCTCGGACGTCGTCGCGACCGTACTCTTGCGGCCGCCGCGCGACAGCCGCTGCTCGATCGCGACGGTCGGCGCAATGCCGTACACCGCATCGACTTCCGGACGCCCCGCCGGCTGCACGATCGAACGCGCGTAAGCGTTCAACGATTCGAGGTAGCGGCGCTGGCCTTCATGAAAAAGAATGTCGAATGCGAGCGTCGATTTGCCCGAACCAGATACGCCGGTGATCACGTTGAACCTGCCGTGTGGAATATCGACGTCGAGCGCCTTCAGATTGTGCTCGCGCGCGTTGACGATCCGCACGACGTCCTCGCCTTCGACCGCGCGCCGCGCACGCGCCGCACGCCACGCAGCCTGCAGCGGCACGCCCGCGTCGGCGGACTGCGCTTGAGCGCCGATCGCGCGCTCGTACTGCAACAGCGCCGCGCCGGTATGCGAGATAGCGCATGCTTTGACTTCATCGGGCGTGCCCGCGCACAGCACGAGGCCGCCGCCATCGCCGCCCTCCGGGCCGAGATCGATCAGCCAGTCGGCCGCGCGGATCACATCGAGATTGTGTTCGATCACGATCAGCGAATGACCCAGCGCAAGCAGCTTGCCGAACGCCTGCATCAGCTTCGCGATATCGTCGAAATGCAGCCCCGTGGTCGGTTCGTCGAACATGAACAGACGGGCGTCGCGCGCCTGCTTCACCGCGGCACCGCGGGCGCTTCCGGCCTTCGCGGATTCCGCGAGAAAGCCCGCGAGCTTCAACCGTTGCGCTTCGCCGCCCGACAAAGTCGGCACCGGCTGGCCGAGCTTCACGTATTCGAGCCCGACGTCGACGATCGGTTGCAGCACGCGCAATACTTCCGCGTCGGCGGCAAAGCACACCGCAGCCTCGCTGACGGTCAGATCGAGCACGTCGGCAATACTGAGCGCGCGGCCGCCGCGCTCGATGCGCACCTCGAGAATCTCGGCCCGGTAGCGCCGGCCGTCGCAGTCCGGGCAACGCACATAGACGTCGCTCAGGAACTGCATTTCGATGTGCTCGAAGCCGCTGCCGCCGCAGGTCGGGCAGCGGCCGCCGCCCGAGTTGAAGCTGAACGTGCCGGCGCCATAGCCGCGCTGCAACGCGAGCGGCGCCTTCGCGAACAGCTTGCGAATCTCGTCGAACGCGCCGACATAGCTTGCCGGGTTCGAGCGCGTGGTCTTGCCGATCGGCGATTGATCGACAAACACGGCATCGCTTACCTGCTCCGCGCCCGTCAAGCGGCGGTACGCGCCCGGCGACTCGGTCGCGCGGCCCAAATGCCGCGCCATCGCCGGATAGAGCACGTCCTGCAACAGCGTCGATTTGCCGGAACCCGACACGCCCGTCACGCAAACAAAGCGCTGCAACGGAATCTCGAGCGTGACGTCGCGCAGATTATGCTCGCTCGCGCCTTCGAGCACGATGCGCGGCGTGTTCGCATCCACCACGCGGCGCAACCAGCTTGACGTATCGGCCACGTGCTTGCGGCCGCCGAGATACTCGCCCGTCAGCGTGCGGGCCGAGCGGATCGCGCTGGGCGCACCGTCGTAGACGATCGTGCCGCCGCGCTCGCCCGGCCCCGGCCCCATGTCGATCAAGCGGTCGGCCGCGAGCATCACCGACGGGTCATGTTCAACGACGACGAGCGTATTGCCCGCATCGCGCAAGCGCTGCATCGCCTCGACAATCCGGTTCAGATCGCGCGGATGCAGCCCGATGCTCGGCTCGTCAAGCACGAACAGCGTCTTCGTGAGCGAGGTGCCGAGCGCCGTCGTCAGATTGATCCGCTGCACCTCGCCGCCCGACAGCGTGCGGCTCTGCCTATCGAGCGTCAAATAACCCAGCCCCACATCGCACAAATACTTCAGCCGTGTGCGCACTTCGGCGAGCAGCAGCTTCAACGCATCGTCGAGCAGCGTGCTCGGCAAGGTGATGGCATCGAAGAAACGGCGGATGCGCTCGATCGGCAACAGCATCAGATCGTGCACCGTCAGGCCCGGCAGCGCTTCGAGTTGCGCGCGGGTCCAGTCGACACCGCGCGGCATGAAACGCTTCGCGCCCGCGAGCACCGCGTCGGCGTTCTCCTTCGTGCCGAGCCGCCAGAGCAGCGACTCTGTCTTCAGGCGCGCGCCGCCGCATACTTCGCATGGCGTGTAGCTGCGATATTTCGACAGCAGCACGCGGATATGCATCTTGTACGCTTTCGATTCGAGATAGCCGAAGAAGCGCTTGACGCCATACCACTGGCTCTGCCACTTGCCGCTCCAGTCGGGTGACCCGTTGATCACCCAATCGCGCTCGGCAGGCGTCAGCTCGGCCCACGGCGTATCGCGCCGGATGTTCGCCTTCGCCGCATAGCGCATCAAATCGTCCTGGCATTCCTTCCAGGCGGGCGTCTGCATCGGCTTGATCGCGCCGCCGCGCAACGTTTTGCGCCCGTCGGGAATTACCAGACCGAGATCGACGCCGATCACGCGGCCAAAGCCGCGGCACGCTTCGCACGCGCCGTAGGCCGAGTTGAACGAGAACAGTGCCGGCTGCGGGTCCGCATAGCGCAAGTCGCTGTCCGGATGATGGAGGCCGGTGGAAAAGCGCCACACCTCGGGCACAGGCACCGCATCGTCCGGATTGTCAGACGGCTGCGCGAGCACATAGACGTTCACCCGCCCGCCACCGCGCTTCAGCGACGCTTCGATCGCCTCGATGGCACGCACCTTGTCCACCTGATGCAGACGGAAGCGATCGGCCACCACGTCGAGCACCTTGCGCGGGCCGGTGGGCGACGCAACTTCACGCTGCGCCTGCACCCGCGTATAGCCGCTTGCCGACAGCCATTGCTCGACTTCGTCGGCAGTCACCGTTTCCGGCAATTCGACCGGAAACGTGACCACCAGCCGCGGGTCCCGATCCGCCGTGCGCGCGACGAGGTCCGCATAGATAGTCTGCGGCGTATCGTGCCGCACCGGCTGCGCGGTCTTGCGGTCGAACAATTCGGCAGCGCGGGCGTAAAGGAGCTTCAAGTGATCGTTGAGTTCGGTCATCGTGCCGACGGTCGAACGCGAGCTGCGCACCGGATTGGTCTGATCGATCGCAATCGCGGGCGGCACGCCGTCAACACGGTCCACCTGCGGCCGATCCATCCGGTCGAGAAACTGTCGCGCATACGCGCTAAAAGTCTCGACATAGCGCCGCTGACCTTCCGCGTACAAGGTATCGAACACCAGACTCGATTTGCCCGAACCCGACGGGCCGGTGACAACCGTCATCTCGCCGGTGCGCAGGTCGAGATCGATATTCTTGAGGTTGTGCTGACGCGCTCCACGAATGCGAATCAGATTATTAGCTGACAATTTGCCTGCCCGTCTGAATGAGTTGATCGGCGTCCACCGCGCCGGAACGCCGCGAGACGCCTGAAGGAATAGCGTGCGCGCCGAAATGGAACACCGGCGCGGTCAATTTCGACGCACACTATACTGTACATTCATACAGCCTTCCATCCCGGCACTCAGACACTGAGCCGGTACGGCGCTATTTCGTATCCGGTTGCCGCGCCAGCGGCGCGCGCCGCTGGCGCACCCCATACCCAACAACGGCAACACAATCGGGAATGGAATTCCGTTTCGAGTCCTTCCATGAACAAACAACGCGAACTGACGATTGACGAAAGCAACCAGATCGAAGATCTGCTCGGTGAAGCGTCTCCAATCGGAAATGTCTGAGTTCAAGGCACGTGCATTCGGCGACATCGCGGCATTCGTCGAGACGAGCCACGAACAATACGGCGTCAAGGTCGGTGGCGCGAAGGAAAACATTTCGCTGATCACGTTCGACGTGACCTGCCCCCTTCAATAGGGCCAATGGGCTTCTAGCAAAGTCCCTTTTCAGACCTGCATCGTGCATCTGATCCGCAACAGTCTGGAGTACGCCAGCTACAAGGATCGCAAGGCACTGGCCACCGCGCTACGCCCG
>NZ_FXAN01000049.1 GCF_900176645.1 Burkholderia singularis | reverse complement strand
ACCCGATCCCGCCCGTTGACGACGGCGATGCGCAACGCCGGCAACCGCATGGTCACGTCGATCGTCGAATGCATTTACGCGTGCTTGCGGCACTCGTCGCGAGTGGGGAGCCTAGGCCGCGAGCCATGTGAGACGTAAGCCGTCATATCGATAGCACGATGTGTTGGTTCGTTCCGCCCGGCCGCATTGCTACGATTTTCGGTCTGTCCGTCGCGCGATGCGACGGCCTGAGGCCCACGCATTCCCGATAGGAACGACGACGCATGTCTTGGCTGACCCGACGCGGCTTTCTCATCGCATCCGGCGCAACGCTCGCGAGCGCGGGCCTTCCCGCCGCCGTGCTCGCGCAAACGAACGGCGCGGCGCGCAAGCGCGGCGGCACGCTGAACGTTTCGATCAATCCGGAGCCGCCCGTGCTGGTGTCGATCTTTCAGACCACCGGCCCAGCGCTGCTCGCGAGTTCGAAAGTGCATGAAGGGCTGCTCGCATACGATTTCGACATGCGGCCGAGGCCGCAACTGGCGAGCGCGTGGCAAGCGAGCCCCGACGGTCTCGCGTATACGTTCACGCTGCGAAGGAACGTCAAATGGCACGACGGCCAGCCGTTCACGTCGGCGGACGTCGCGTTCTCGATCGAACTGCTGAAAGCGATTCATCCGCGCGGGCGCAGTACGTTCGCGAACGTCGCCCGCATTCGCACGCCCGATGCGCACACGGCAATTGTCGAGTTGTCGAAGCCCGCGCCGTTTCTGATTCGTGCGCTGTCGGCCGGCGAATCGCCGATCGTGCCGAAGCATCTGTATGCAGGCGGCGATCCGCTGTCGAATCCGCACAACAACGCGCCCATCGGCACGGGGCCGTTTCGCTTCAAATCGTGGACGCGCGGCGCGAGCATCGTCTATGAGCGCAATCCGGATTACTGGGAGGCGGGCAAGCCGTATATCGATACGCTCGTGTTCAAGGTGATCCCGGACCCGGCCGCGCGCTCGGCCGCGTTCGAGACGGGCGCGCTCGATTTGGGCGGCGAGAACCCGGTGCCGCTCACCGAGCTGCCGCGCCTGAGCCGATTGCCGCAACTCGCCGTCGAGATGCGCGGCTACCGGTTTCTCGCGCCGCAGACCGAGATCGATTTCAATCTCGATCATCCGGTGTTGAAGGACCGGCGCGTGCGGCAGGCAATCGCGCAGGCGATCAATGCGCAAGTCGTGCAGAAAACGATCGCTTACGGCTATGCGGACGTGTCGCCGACGCCGATCACGCCCGCGTCGCCGTATCACGATCCGACGCTCGCGCCTTATCCGTTCGATCCGGCGGCGGCCGGCAAGCTGCTCGATGCGGCCGGCTATCCGCGCGGGGCGGCCGGCGTGCGCTTTCGGCTCACGCACGACTATCTGCCTTACGGCGACCTGTTCCGGCGGCTTGCCGATTACACGAAATCGGCGCTCGCGCGCGTCGGCATCGACGTGACGGTGCGCTCGCAGGATCTGCCGTCGTTCCTGAAGCGCGTTTATACCGACCGGCAGTTCGATTTCGCGAGCACCGGCGTCAACACGCTGTTCGATCCGAGCGTCGGCGTTCAGCGGCTGTATTGGTCGAAGAATATCCGGCCCGGCGTGCCGTTCTCGAACGCGCCGCACTACAGCAATCCCGATGTCGACCGGCTGCTCGAAGCGGCGTCGATCGAGCCGGACGAGAGCCGGCGTGTCGCGCTGTACCGGCAATTCCAGCAGATCGTCCATCGCGATCTGCCGATCCTGAACCTGATCGCGCCACGCTCGATCACGCTCGCAAACCGGCGCGTGCGCGATCACACGGTGTCCGCGCAGGGGCTCGAAGGTAATTTCGCGGATGTCTATTTGATTTGAGCCGGGCGGCGCCGCGCATTCGCGCGAAGAATATGCGCCGGGCGTATCCGGGCGGCGCATTTCGGCCGCATTGGAACCACACGAGGAGAACCCATGAGGCGAAACGCGCGCTGGGGCGCGATCTTGCGCCGGACCGCGTGGCAGGCTGTGCCGACGGTGATCGGTATCGTGATCGTCAACTTCTGTCTGCTGAAGCTGATGCCGGGCGACGCCGCCGACGTGCTCGCGGGCGAATCGGGCTCCGCGAGCACCGAGACAATGGCGATCATGCGTGCGAAGTTCGGCCTCGATCAGCCGCTCGTCAGCCAGCTTGGCGCGTATCTGTCGCATCTCGCGCACTTCAGCCTCGGCTATTCGCCGCGCTACGACATGCCGGTGATGCAGCTCATCCTGTCGCGGCTGCCCAACACGCTGCTGCTGATGGGCGCGGCGCTCTCGCTTGCGCTTGTCGTCGGCGTCGCGCTCGGCGCGGTGATGGCGCATTGGGCGGGCAAATGGCCGGATCGCGTGCTGTCGGTGCTCGCGCTGCTGTTCTATTCGACGCCCGGCTTCTGGATCGGCCTGCTTGCGATCGTGCTGTTCTCGGTGCGGCTCGGCTGGCTGCCGAGCGGCGGCAATCTGACGATCGGCGCGCCGCTGCATGGGCTCGCGTATGTGGCCGACCTGGCCAAGCACGCATTGTTGCCCGCGACCACGCTCGCCACCTTCTTCGTCGCGGTCTACGCGCGCCTCACACGCGCCGCGATGCTCGAAGTCGGGCAACAGGATTTCGTGCGCACCGCCCGTGCGAAAGGGCTGTCGGCCGCACGCGTGAGCGTGCGCCACGTGCTGCGCAATGCGCTGATGCCGCTGTCGACAGTCGTCGGCATGCACTTCGGCACGCTGCTCGGCGGCGCGGCCGTCACCGAGACCGTGTTCAGTTGGCCGGGGCTCGGCCGCCTCGCGCTCGACGCGGTGCTCGCGCGTGATTTCAGCGTACTGCTCGGCGTGCTGTTGCTGTCGTCGCTGCTCGTGATCGTCGCAAATGCGCTCGTCGATCTGATTCAGGCGTGGCTCGATCCGCGTGTCGGCTGATGCGCGCCCGCGTGTTCCGATACCTGTTTGTGTGGGGAGATCTCCGATGACTGTCGATTCGTCGAATTTTGGTTCCATGCCGTCCGACGCGCGACGCGCCGCCCGGTGGCGCCGCGCGTCGCCGTGGCGGCAGCGCGCGGGCGCGCTGTCCGGGCGGCGTGACCACGAGGGCGGCCACAGCGCTGCGCTCGAGGGGCTCGCGGCGGGGCAGGCCGACGTCGGCATGGCTGCCGGCGCCGACGTCTGGGCCGAGAGTGGCGTGGCGTCGACGCATGCGCGCCGCGCTACATGGCGCGCGTTGCTGCGCAATCCGTCGGCGCTCGCCGGCCTCGTGCTGCTCGCGGCGTTCGCCGTGCTTGCGCTGATCGCGCCCGTATGTTTTCCCGGCGATCCGCTCGACATGGTCGCCGCGCCGTTCGAATGGCCGTTTGCCGATCCGGCCTACTGGCTCGGCACCGATTCGCTCGGCCGCGACGTCGCCGCGGGCATCGCGCACGGCGCGCGCGTGTCGCTGCTGATCGGCGCGTCGGCCGCCGCGCTCGGGCTGACGATCGGCACGCTCGTCGGCGCGCTCGGCGGCTATTTCGGCGGCATTGTCGACAATGTGTGCATGCGCGTGACCGAACTGTTCCAGACCGTGCCGTCGTTTTTGCTCGTCGTCGTGATCGTCGCGATCGGCCGGCCGCAGGTCACGGTGATTGCGTTTGCGATCGGCGTCGCGTCCTGGCCGAGCGTCGCGCGGATCGTGCGCGCCGAATTCCGAGCGCTGCGCCATGCGGATTTCGTGCTTGCCGCACGCAGCCAGGGCTTTGGCAACGCGCGCATCATCTTCGGCGAGATCCTGCCGAATGCGCTGCCGCCCGTGATCGTCACCGCGTCGGTGATGGTCGCGAGCGCGATCCTGATCGAATCGTCGCTGTCGTTTCTGGGGATGGGCGATCCGAACGTCGTGAGCTGGGGCGCGATGATCGGCGCAGGGCGCGACGCGCTGCGCACCGCGTGGTATTTGAGTGCGATTCCCGGCGCGGCCATCGTGCTCGCGGTGCTCGCGCTGAATCTGCTCGGCGACGGCTTGAACGAAGTGCTGAATCCGCGTTTGCGGCAACGCGTTTAAGGATGCGACATCGTGAGCCACGATAGTCAAAACACGTTGCTGGAAGTGCGCGATTTGCGCGTGAGCTTCGGTGCGCACGACGCAGTGCGCGGGATCAGCTTCGACATTGCGGCGGGCAAGACGCTTGCACTCGTCGGCGAGTCGGGCAGCGGCAAGTCCGCGACGGCGCTCGCGCTGATGCGGCTCTTGCCCGAGCAGGCGCGGGTGAGCGGCAGCCTGCGGTTCGACGCGCGGGAGTTGCTCGCGTTGCGCGAGCGCGATGCGCGCGACGTGCGCGGCCGGCAGATTTCGATGATTTTCCAAGAACCGATGACGTCGCTCAATCCGGTGCTGACGATCGGTGAGCAGATCGTCGAGACGTTGCGCGCGCACGAGCCGCTGGCGAAAGCCGCGGCATTCGCGCGCGCGGTCGAACTGCTCGATCTCGTCGAAATTGCCGAGCCGCGGCGCCGCGTGCACGATTATCCGCACGAACTGTCGGGCGGCCAGCGGCAGCGAGTGATGATTGCGATGGCGCTCGCATGCCGGCCGCGTTTGCTGATCGCCGACGAGCCGACCACCGCGCTCGACGTGACGATTCAGTCGCGCATTCTGTCGCTGCTCGATACGCTGCGGCGCGAGCTGCGCATGGCGCTGCTGCTGATTACGCACGATCTCGGCGTGGTGGCGGATCGCGCGGATCGCGTCGCGGTAATGCTGGATGGAAGGATCGTCGAGCAGGCAAGCGCCGCGCAGATGTTTTCGACGCCACGGCATCCTTATACGCGCGGATTGCTGGGCGCGTCGCTGACGCTTGCCGACGAGTTGCATTATCGCGAGCGGGCGCTGCCCGAGATTCGGCATCGCGCGGTGGCGGAGGCTGCGGGGACGTTCGAGGCGATGCGGCTTGAGGGCGGGCGCGGAGGCTCGGGGGCGGCGCGCGGGCAGGACGCCGAGGCGGGGACGGGCTGCCCGGAAACTGCTGCGGCTGATGCGCGGCCTTTCGCGAAAGTGGGCGCGTCGCGTGGGCGATTTGATGGCGACGAGGCGGCCAGTCCGGAAACCGTCGCGGCTGCCGCGCAATCGCTGGCGAATGAAGCGATACGCGGACGAAAGGATCGCGACGAGGCGGCCGGCCCGGAAATCGTCGCGGCTGATGCACGGCATGCGCGCCGCTCGGCGAAGGCGGCGGTGCACGCACCGGCTGTCTCATCGGATGCGTGCTTCACCCAAACCGCGACGGCCGACGCGGCGCATGCGCAGGCCGCCGTCATCGATGCCGCGGGGCCGCACCGCACGGCAGCCCCCGCGCACGAGCCGTCTGTATCCGCTGGTTCGCCGCCGGTCACGAACGGCGCTCCGATGCTGCTTTCCATTCGCGATCTGCGCGTCGATTATTCGCAACGGCATGGCGGTGCTGCATTGCGCGCGGTCGACGGCGTGTCGCTCGACATCGCGCGCGGCGAATCGGTCGGGCTCGTCGGCGAGTCGGGCTGCGGAAAATCGACACTGTCGCGCGCGATCATGCGGCTCGTGCCGGCCGCGCACGGCGAGATCCGGCTGCATGGCGTGGATCTCGCGCCGCTGCGCGAACGCGCGTTGCGCCCGCTGCGCCGGCGCGTGCAGATGGTGTTTCAGGATCCCTACGCGTCGTTGAATTCGCGCCGCACGATTGGGCAGATGCTCGATGCGACGCTCGCCGTCAATGGCGTCGCCGATACGCGCACGCGGCGCAGCCGCGCACGCGCGATTCTCGAGCGCGTGCGTTTGCCGACGTCGGCGCTCGGCCGTTTTCCACACGAATTTTCCGGCGGCCAGCGGCAGCGGATCGGGATCGCGCGCGCGCTCGTGCTGGAGCCGGAACTGCTGATCTGCGACGAGCCCGTCTCGGCGCTCGACGTATCGATCCAGGCACAGATTCTCAATCTGCTCGTCGAGTTGAAAAAGGAACTGGGGCTTGCGCTGCTGTTCATTTCGCACGATCTGTCGGTGGTCCGCTATATCGCGGATCGCGTGCATGTGATGCGGCAGGGGCGAATCGTCGAAAGCGGCGATCATCGGTCGATCTGGCGTGAGCCGCAGCATCCGTACACGCGTGCGCTGCTTGACGCGATTCCGGGGCGTGCGCGCACCGCGCGTTCGGCATGAGCGCGCGGCGGTTTCATCATGGCGCGATCGTTTTGCCGCGAGGCTCGCGCACGCGCCAGGTGGGTGGTTCGGCATCGGTCGAACGCGCGGGGCGGCGGCGCTGCCGCCGTTCATCCATTGCACGGCGTCGCCACTCGCGCCGAGAGGCTGCGCAGTGTTGTGCCACCGCTCCCGTCGCCATTAGACCGCCGCTCAAAACTTCACGCGCAACCCGCCGAACACGGCGATCTGACGATCGGTCGACGATGGCGCGCCGGCGTCGGCGATCGATGCGATCTTCCGGTAGCCGCCGCGCGTCGACGTCGACGCGTCGCCGGCCGCGAGTTGATAGACGCCCGACAGATACAGATCCGTGCGCTTGGACAGCGCGTAGTCGATGCCGAGCGTGAACTGGTGCCAGCGCGGCTTGAGCGTGTGGCCGTCCGTGTTCGGCAAACCAGATGCGCGGCCGTCGGTGAACGTATAGACGCCGATCAGCGTCGTCGCAGGCGTGAGCTGATAGCGCGCGTTCGCATCGTAGTTGTTGAACTTGCGCGACGAGCCGTCGACGTAATCGAGCTGCGTGTGGCTCCACGCGAAGCCGAGCCGTGCGGCGCCGAGCGTGTAGTTCGCACCGGCCGCCGCGATCTGCTGCTTCAGCACGCCGCCGTTGAGTCCGTAGAAAAATGCCGGGCTGTAGTCGCTGCCGGTCGTCGAGGTCGCACCGCCGACCGCGCCGTTTGCGTTCGATGCCGCGCTCGGGTGATGCAGCACGACATAGCCGCCGCCGATCGACAGCGGGCCGTTCGTGTAGTTTGCCGCGGCTGCCCATGCGTTGTTGTTCGAGAAACCCGTGCCCGCGCCGCCATTCGCCTGGTTGCTGAACGCGTACAGCAGATCGAACGCGAAGCCGCCGAGCACTGCGCTGCGGAACTTGACCGCGTTGTTGATGCGAAACGACTGGTTCAGATTGTCGTTGTCGCCCACGTGCGTCGCCGGGCTCCAGAAACCCGGCCCGGCGTATTGCGCGACGAGATCGGCGAGCGGTTCGTATTGACGGCCGAGCGTCAGCGCACCGATGCAGGTTTTCGACAATCCGACCCACGCTTGCCGGCCGAATTCGCGCCCGCCCTGGCCGAATGTGCCGTCATTGGTCTTGAAGCCGTTTTCGAGCGTGAAGATTGCCGAGAGCCCGCCGCCCAGATCCTCGACGCCTTTGAGGCCCCAACGGCTGCCGTTGAGCTTGCCGCTCGACTGCTGGAAGTTGTGCGCGCCGCCCTGATTGTTGGTATACGCGATGCCGGCATCGACGATTCCGTACAGCGTGACGGAGCTTTGTGCGTGTGCTGCGGTGGACGCCAGCGAAGCCAAACCCAGTGCGATCGATTTTCTGATCATTTTGTTTTCCTTTATTTTGTTGAATAGATTTTTGAGAAAACCGATGCTATTAAAGTCTTATGTAGGATTAAACGTGCAAATTCCGATTTGAAAATCTGCAATCCGATGCTTAACAAATCCGGACGCCGCCCGGTGCACCGATCGGAGCAGATGTTGCCGGGGAGCGCGGTAGCGGCCGGAGATTCGCGGTACGAACGGATGGTCGGGGGGGCGGCACGCGTCGTCGGCCGCCTATCGATAGAAGAAAATGATCGTAGGGCAGGTGTCGCGAGCGCGGAAAGTGATGCGTCGGCGCCACATGGCGCCTGGCGGGGAGAAGCGCCGGGCGGCTTCGGCACGTGCGGCGGATCTCGGGCGGTTCGACGGGATTCGGGAGCGATTCGCGGGACATCGGGCGGGACCTCGGCGCTCGATGCGTCTGACGATAGTGCCGCGCGCGAGGTTTTGGGGTCGCGCGGGAGCCGCGGATGCGCGCGCCGCGTTCCCTCACCGACGGTGCTTCGCAAGCCTGGGACTGGCTGGAAGACGATGGACGGCGGCCCCACGGCCGTAGCCAATGGACGCTTGTCTGGCAGGCGCGGGATGGACGGTCCACGCATCCGGTGCGCAGTGCTAGAATTTTTGCCCGGCGTTGCTCAACTGATGAGCCGGAGCATCGATTTTCACGCGCCGGCGTGACTTTCCGGCTTCATTTTCGCGGCGAAGACGACATGGAAAACGAGGGGGCAGCGCAATGCCGGGCGAGCCGCTGGGCAACCCCATGCCCGACACGCGTGCCGATTGGATCCATCGGACGTCGCACGGCGGCCTCGAGCGTATCGAAGCTTATTTCCATGCGCATGCTTACGACATGCACCGGCACGATACCTATGCGATCGGTTGCACGCTGTCCGGCGTGCAATCGTTCCATTACCGGCGCAACGTCGTGCATAGCCGGCCCGGCCGCACGATCGTCATTCATCCCGACGAACCGCACGACGGCGAAGCCGGTACGGAACGGGGATTTCGCTACCGGATGATCTATGTGGCGCCGGCGCTCGTCCAGCAGGTGCTCGGCGGACGGCCGCTGCCGTTCATCGATGGTGCAATGTCGGACGATCCGCGGCTGCACGCCGCCGCCGGCACGCTGCTGCTACAGCTCGACGGCGGGGGCGATTCGTTCGAGCAGGACGACGTGCTGTTCGATCTGGCGATGGCGCTCGACGCGGCGAGCGGCGCGAAACGCGTGCACCGCACGGGCGACTATCGCGCGGCGCAACTCGCGCGCACCTGCCTGCACGATGTGCCCGATTACGCGATAACGCTCGACGATCTCGCGCGCATGGCGGGGCAGGACCGTTGGAGCTTGTGCCGCGATTTCCGCCATTTCTTCGGCACGAGCCCATACCGATATCTGACGATGCGACGTCTCGAGCGCGTGCGCGCGCTGATCGTCCGGCAAGTTCCGCTCGCTGATGCGGCTGCGCGCGCCGGTTTCGCAGACCAGAGCCATATGACGCGCCATTTCAAACGGGCTTACGGGTTGCCGCCGGCGCGGTGGCTCAGGATGCTGTCGGCTCGCGCAGCGTGAGCGCCGGCCGGCCGGGCCGTCCGTTCGGGGCGGCCCGGCCGGCGTGCGCGTCTGTCTAGGTTGCCGCGATGCACGCGCATGGGGATCAGGCTCGCCACACCCGCCGCTTTCCGCCGCGACGGATGCACGATCGTTCAAGACGGCCAATTCGCGCCACCGGTACGATCGGCTCGATTTCATCCGACAGTGAGCAAAATGCCCATGACAGTAACCGAATCTGCACGCGCATCGTGCGCACCCGTGGAGTATGCGTGCGTCAATCTCGACGAGAAATTCGCGCGAATCCACGATCTTTGGCAGCCGCGCGTCGTGGCGGAGATGAACGATTATCAATTCAAGGTCGTCAGGATCGAAGGCGATTTCGTCTGGCATGCCCATACCGATACGGACGAAGCGTTCATCGTGCTGGACGGTACGTTGCGCATCGATTTCCGCGATGGCGCCGTGCATCTTTCAAAAGGCGAAATGTTCGTCGTGCCGAAAGGAAAAGAACACAAACCCTATGCCGAGCGTGAAGTCAGGCTGATGCTGATCGAGCCGCGCGGCGTGCTCAATACCGGACAGGAAACGAACGAGAGGACGGCGAAGAATGATATCTGGATCTGATTTCCTGCCGGTTGGGGCTGATGCTTCGCCGCACTTGGCGCCGGCGGCGTTCGACACCAAGATCGCGATCGTGGTTCGAGACGATCTTGCCGTCTGGCAGAAGCTCAATGTCACGGCGTTTTTGATGAGCGGCGTTGTTGGCGCGGCGCCGGAGATCGTCGGTGATCCGTACCGGGATGCCGACGGGCACGTTTATCACAGCCTTTGCGTGCAGCCGGTGATCGTGCTGTCGGCTGACCAGGCGACGATGCGCGCGATCCAGCGGCGTGCGCTGGAGCGCAATATGCGGTTGGGGGTCTATATCGAGGAAATGTTCACGACCGGTCACGATGCGGCGAACCGGGCAGTATTTGCCGAGTATGCGCCGGCCGATGCAAAGGTGGTCGGGCTTGCGCTGCGCGAGCACAGAAAACTCGTCGACAAGGTGACGAAGGGGGTGCGCATGCATGCCTGATCTGAGCCTGTCTGACATAAATCATGCACACAGGCACATGGGGGAGCGGTAACGAATTTCCGGATGAGCGAATTGGAAATTGATTTTATCTCAATTTAATCGGCTTCAAAATATATTGGCGATCGGTTTGTTTTAATCGAGCGTAAATCGTAATTTGGTGTTTAGAAACATCTGGAAAATATAATGAACGAGCGGAAAATGCAGTGTGCGGAGATTTTAGATCCGTTTGCCGGCGGCCTTCGGGCGGCATGTGTGACATTAAAAATAGGCGGCCGACCCGGTTTATATTGCGGATTATATTCCCGTATTCCTTAAATAAAAAAAGCGCGGCCGTGAAGGTCGCGCCGATCAATGATTCTGATATTGACTTGCCACGGGGAGAGGCAAGTCGGTCCGATATTAGAGGCTGAAATGCTATTCGTCAACGGATTGAGAAAAGTTGCACGCATGGATCAATCGCTTGACGGTACGGGGATGAACATTGAATTGCGCGGCGACTTCGTTGATCGACACGGTTTGAATGAGTTGTAAAACCTCCGCGCGTTGATGGGCGGACAACGCGGAGCGGCGGCCGAGCCGTTTGCCGCGTGCGCGGGCGGCGGCGAGGCCGGCGCGGGTGCGCTCGCTGATGAGGCTGCGCTCGAATTCCGCGAGGGCGGCCATCAGATGGAACACCAGGACGCCGCCCGGCGACGCGGTGTTGATGGATTCCGTGATGGACACGAAGTCGATGTCGCGCCGGCTCAGAAAATTGACGAGATCGACGAGCTTCGCCAGCGAGCGTCCGAGGCGGTCGAGCCGCCAGACGACGAGCGTATCGCCAGGTTTGAGCAGATCCAGCGCACTGTCGAGACCGGGACGGCTGAAGTCCGTGCCGGAAATGCCCTGGTCGGTCAAAATGCGTTCGCAACCGCAGCATTGCAGCGCGTCGATTTGCAATTGGAGATTTTGTTCGTCAGTCGAGACGCGGGCATAACCGATTTTAACGGGTGGGCGGTGGTTCGGAATAACAGACTGTAGAGCGCGAGTTGCGTGGTTTTGACGCATGCGTGAAGGGTGGGCAGATTGACTGGTCATTGGCGTACCGAGGTGACGAAGACAGCACAAAGGAATAGCCCATAAATGGAGCGCGTCGGGCATCGACGAGTGGATTGAATTTCTTCGAGCAGATCATGCATCGCATCGAAGATGCGCGTTGCCACGCAATAAGCAAATAGATTGTTCAACAAAGATAAGCTTGCGGGTAGGGGCAAAATCCTCTAGACAAAAAGGTCCGTTTTTGTCGAGCGGTCGAAATTTACCACGAACCATTGTTAAATCAATCAGATGGTCGTGACGTCAGTGCTCGAATTCCGCGGCGATAAAAGCTGATTTTTTTGCATTATATTCAATTTTCTTGAACAACGTTCATGAGTAATTCATTGAATGATAGTTTTGATGGCTGTTTCGGACAGCGCGGAGCTTCTTATGAAACGGCACGGTAAAGAGAATGAATGCCGGCAATATCGATGAACGCGACGAATGCGGAAGATAAGCCGGATGAGAAAGAGTTTGAGCGACGTTTGCGCCGAAGGCGGGAGCCGGGATCGCAGTCCGCGAATAGCGGTCTTCCAATAATCGCGTGTTCCGTTCAACGCGCCGCGCACGCGGTTCCGATCGGGCATCGGCGCGGATCATGTGAAAGCGTGCCGCAAGCAGGCGGGCTCGCGTCGAGCAAACGGATAAGACGGAATTTCTATTTTTGTTTTGGGTCGCGGCGAACATCACTGACCGAGTGCCGGCGATGCTGGGCGAGCCGCTCCACGGGCGGTGAAATACACGGATGAAAAAACCGAACAGGCCGCTCGCAGGCGGCGATCGACGCACGCGTGCGAGCCCTTTATGACCGGGCGTTTTCGTGATGCCCGGCGAGGCGAGGCCGGTGCTAACGTCCAAGCTCTTCGAAGACCGCACATTGGATTGCGTGAGAGATGATGTTGCGATAAACGTGATTGGAATGGGCGAAGCCGCGCGTGTTACGCAGAAAGGCCCGATCCTTGTTTCGTTGCGCCTGAACGAAGCGCAGGATTTCAGCCAACTGCGGATCGCCGCACGCGTTGGTTGCCGGATCGAAGTCCTCGTAGCGGTAAATTTTGTCGATCGCTACTTGAATCGCGTCCTTCGCTTTTTTTTCGTTGACAAAATGACTGAGAAGATTTTTGACGAACGTTTTCTCGTCTTCATCGGACAACGTATGGCCGCCGAGCTGGCGCGCGATGTGCGCATCGGCAAAAGACCTGTTCAACTGCGGGGCGATGATGCTTCCGAAATTCGCGTCGTAAGTCGCGGCGATCTTTTGCTGAAGGAAAAGCATCGCGGCGCGCGCGCGTGCGCTATGGTGTTCGCTGTTCGCCGTCAGGCCTTCGGCGATGGCGTTGCGGTCCGCCTTGAATTCGGAGAACGGCGGCTCGCCTCTGGTCGTGTGCAGCACAAACGAGCCGAGCAGCATCGCGAGCAGCGGGAAGCCCGCCGGATTGCGTGCGGAACCGCCGTTGGTGACCGCGTTGACCATATTGAGTGCTAAAAAGCCGGACTGCGCGCCGAATTCATGCATGAAATCCAACGCGGCGTGCAAACCCTGGTCGACCAATCCGTGGTTGCGCGCAAAATGGGTGAATGGGTGGGTTTCGGCGGGGAAGCGGGTTTTTTTGAGCTGGGCCCATTCGTAACCGTGATGCAGGATTTCCGGCAAATGCATCATCATCAGCAGGTTGCCTACCGAACCGGCAATCGCCGATGAAAGATCCCGCCCCAATGCGGCCATCGTCGGATTGAGCGTCATCGCGGTAATTGACATGATCGACAACGCCGGCAGGATGGCGTCCTTATAGCGCTTGTCTCGCACGGCCGCCATGAGGATCGGCAGGTTCTTGCCGATGGTGGGCACGAGCATGAAAAGAGCCGTCAATGCTGCCGAGGCGATATTGGCGTTCGTCAGCGTATTGTTCGTGCCGATCTTGTCGAAAAAATAAGTATTGACGGTGGAAATCAGATCGTCGATTGCCAAATCCCGGTCGCCGAATGCCGTCAGGTATTTTTTGGCGAGTTCTTTGACCGATTCCTTCAAGCTACCTTCCATCTTGCAATCCTCGATGTGTTCGAGGAGCTGCGCATTGATCGCCGGCAGAAGTGCCGCGGCGATGTCCAGTTTCGCCGGCTTCGGCTCCATCGTCATCCATGCCTGGCAGACCTGCGCGAGAACTTGTCCCGACGGTGGATATTGAGCCTCGGCCGCTTCGAGATCACGGTGGCGGGTCACGATCAATTTGTTTTCGCGAAGCGCCAGATCGAAGCCGGCATTCTTCAGAAAACTGTTTGCGACGTCGTTGGCTAGATTCCTCGGCGACACGAAACGACCATATGGCCTTGCCAGGCCGATGGGGCGCCGTGCCGGGAGATGATCGGCGGAAATCCTGGCCGGCAGACTTTCCGAGCGCTTCATCATTCTGGCTGGGGCGGCGGCGGGGCTGGGAAGGGGAGGTGCGCTGGGCGCAAACGCCGGACATGGCATCGCAGTGGTGTTGGTGGTGGTCGGCATGGCATTCGTTTACGCAGGTTGAGGGTTGCGCTGATCCGCCGAACTTTGTCCGGCATCGATCGCTTGCGCCGATATGGCATCGAATGACCATATCCGGTGCGACGGCATTTTTAATTCGGTTTTATCTGGAATTTAATTTTCAATGTTTAACGAATATGAATCAATGATGATAGTTTTACTTTAATGGCGCGAAATTAACGATGTGATCGATACGCGAAATCGATTTAACGCCTGCGAAAAGCCGAATATGATCCGCGGCACGCCATCTGCTGCGGCGGTGACTGTATGAAATCGTGGATGAAGGTGCAGGCGCCGCGAACGAAACGGTTTGGCGGTGCGTGGCAAGGGCGGTGGTTCCGCTAGCGGATGCCGAAGTAAATGGGCGGCGGCTTCGCAATAAATCTACCGATGCGGTACTGGAAGTGGCGCTGTCGGTCCGGCGACGCACGTGTTCCGGTTTGGATTAAGAATGAAACCGTCGATTCAATCCAGGCAAGCTTGGTTCTATCGTGGTTTTCGAAAGCGGGTTGCGTTTCGTATCGAAGAAAGGGGCAGGTGTTCGGGCGGTATTCGCGAAGGCATTTCGTCGATCGGCCGGCGTCATACCGGTTCGATACGGAACGGCTGGGTTGGCGTTGCTGCTCTGAACCCAGTGCAAGTGCGCGCCGGACTTTCGTGGATCGATCCGAAGACGTGATGCCGAGGAGCAACGCGCCGCGAACCGCGAACCGCGAGGCGCCCATGCTGGGCGCCCCGGCAGCGTAGATAAACTTCACTGTTTTCAATCGGCCTTTGCCATTGCCTCGACGAACGGACCGGCGCGGCCGTCAAAGATTCAGCGCGGACAGGAATCGCTTGGTGAATCCAAGCGTTCCAGCTTGTCCATAGCTGTTACAGATGGGCGATGCATAGCCGGGAGGGCAATCGTTGTCGCGATCGAACGACCAGAAATGGATGCCCGCGAGGCCATTTTGTTGCGCAAAGGACGAGATGGTGTTGACGTCGTTGAGTGTAAACGTTTCGTCCTGCGTATCGTTTCCTCCAATCATCGGCGTCAATTCGATTTGTGAATACGGGGTGCCATAGTAATTATGCAGATTGACGGCTGCCTGGATGGCGGATTTTCCCATGTCGCACAACCCATTGCTGCCGATCACGCAGTTGCCTGGATTGGCGCTACCGTAATCCATCGTCATCAAATTGATGGTGTAATTGGTCAGTCCGTAGCTCTTGATTGCGTTCATGACCATGGCGCCGGTCTGATTCAGGCTCTGCGCAGAATTGCCGCCGAGCGTCGCGAGCGTGAAGCTGAAGCGCAGTTGTGGGTAGATCCGCGCGGCGTTGATCACGCGTTGAACGAGATTGTTGATTGCGTCCTGACTCTGGCCTGCCTCGATGTCGAAGTCGACGCCGACCAGATTAGCCGAATAGTAGGTTTGAATGAATTTCTGAAAGCCGGCATCCGAGCTACAGGTAAATGAGCCGGCCGCGCCGCCGGTCGACAGGATGTATTTCTTTCCGGCGTTCACCATGCTTTGCACGTTGGCGCTGGCCACCATTGCAGGCTGAAGCCCTCCCCAGTTCTCGCTGCCGCACTCTCCGGTGGCGAATGCCCAAGTCAATGTATCCAGATTGCTCGGCATGACGTTGAGGATGGGTTGAAGCGAACCGGTCACGTTGGTGGAGATGACGTTCGTGTTCCAGTTCATGCTGATCGTGATGTCTTTATAAGGACTATATATCAATCGGGGCGTGGCCGCAGCTGCCGCCTTCATCGATTTTTGCGCTATGCCCGATATACCGCTGGAGCCGCCATCTCCACATGCTGCCAGCAAACATCCGGCAAGAATCGAAACGGCGCGTTTTAGCATTTCTTTTCTCATGATCGTCCTTGTTGGGGGGATGGAACCGCAGTTATTTCGTCCTACATAACTTATACAAAGCTTCTGTTTTGTCAAATTATTTTGTGTGGATTTTGAAGGTGAGGAATTGGGTGGCAGAAATAATTTTGCATCAATTGACGAAAAAAATTGGCTTTTCCTGAGTTGCGATGTTGGGTGGTCTGCCGAATTTTGCCTTCAAATTATTGACTCAAGATAATTTGTGAAAATTATTGAGTAATTCGAATCGATGGGATGATTTGGTTGGTGGAAAACGTTTTTTTAAAACTATCGATATTGTCCGGATTGTTTGTGATGAACTATGTAGCCCATAAAAATTGATTCGAATTTTTCTCGTTTGAATAGTTGTTTGCCACATTGGATTTTTCAATGTACCGGATATTGAATCCACTTTGTGTCTTGGCAAATGGTGTTGCGGCATGGTTTTCCGCTCCGAATCAACGGACATTGAGTAACAATTTCCGGAATATCTGGCACGGTGGTTTGCGTTAAATTGACGGCACCTCGACGTAAGTAGCGCCGACCGCGTGCTCCGTAGGCCGCTTCGACCGATGCCCACAAATGCGCGCCGATTCGGTGCAGCTCCGAGAGCCGGGCATATCGATACCTGGATGACCAGGAATCCTGATCATCTGGCGAGGCGGAAATCGCCGAGAAATGCAAGTCCGCTGGCTTTCCCGATGATGCCGACGCCATCCGTCCGGCGCATTTTCCGAGGCGAGCCAGGCATGCCGAATGCCACTCGAGCGTGGCGAGCCGGCGCGGCAGTGGCATGCTGCGCATGTTCCGAAAACGGCCAGCCTCGAGTACGCACGTTCTCGTTACAGCTTGTTTCGCGAGCACCGTTGCGCGGCCGCGTAAAGATCAACCGGTTTGCCGATGGCCTTGCGCGGCGAATCGAAGCACGCGACGGCGGAATGTCCTGCCGGCGGCTGGGCTACAGCGGTACCGCGCTGGTGCATTTGATCTCGTCAAGGCAGACGCTCGAATGCACGCCGCTCACGCCGGGAATGCGCATCAGCGTATCGAGCAGGAACGTCGACAACCCTTTCAGATCCGCGGCGACGACCTTCAGCACGTAGTCGATATCTCCGGTGACGGAAAAGCATTCCTGGATTTGCGCGAGTTCGGACACAAGCTTCTGGAACGTCGACAAATCGCGGATATGGCCGCGCTCCATCGTGACCTGCACGAACGCGGTGACTCCGAAGCCCAGCATGCCGGCATCGAGCCGGGTTTCGTAGCGTTTGATCGCGCCGATTTCCTCGAGCCGGCGATGTCGCCGCAATGTTTGAGCGGGCGACAGCCCAACTGCACTCGCCAATTCCAAATTGGAGATCCGCCCACGTTCCTGCAGGATGCCGAGCAATTGACGATCGATGCGATCCAGAAGCGCTTCTTGCATTTTTGTTTCCTGATTTGTCTCCTGCATGCAATTTTATCTCATAATGTAGGGTTTGCATGAAGGGGGTACGAAACCCGATTTCGTCCCGCCAGCGATAAACTGAGCGCCGGCTTTTCGGCAGTCCCCAGCCCGGTAAGCCCGGCGTGAAACCGCGACCGGGTGCCGGAAACACTATATAAGGCGCCCCGGCCGGTCTGGATGCGCGTCGCCGCTCCGCCGCGGGCGGACCCAATGGAGAAGACATGGTTTTGGATCAGAACGACGATGGCCTCAAACGGGGGTTGAAGAATCGTCACATTCAATTAATCGCGTTAGGCGGCGCGATCGGCACCGGGCTTTTCCTCGGTATTGCTCAGACGATTCAGACGGCGGGGCCGTCGGTGTTGCTCGGCTATGCGTTGGCGGGCGTCGTTGCGTTCTTCATCATGCGGCAGCTTGGCGAGATGGTCGTCGACGAGCCTGTCGCCGGTTCGTTCAGCCATTTCGCGTATAAATACTGCGGGCATTTCACCGGCTTTCTGTCTGGCTGGAACTATTGGGTGCTGTATGTGCTCGTCAGCATGGCCGAGCTTTCCGCGGTCGGCATCTACGTTCAGTACTGGTGGCCGGGCGTGCCGACCTGGATCTCCGCGCTGGTGTTCTTCTGCGCGATCAATGCGATCAATCTCGCGAGCGTCAAGTCTTACGGCGAGACGGAGTTCTGGTTTGCGCTCGTCAAGGTGGCCGCGATCGTCGGGATGATCGTCTACGGCGGTTATTTACTGATGTCGGGGCACGCGGGGCCCGAAGCCGGCGTGTCGAATCTGTGGCGGCACGGCGGTTTTTTCCCCAACGGCGTCGGCGGGCTCGCGATGGCGATGGCGGGCATTATGTTCTCGTTCGGCGGGCTCGAGCTTGTCGGTATCACGGCTGCCGAGGCGGACGATCCTGGCCGCAGCATTCCGCGCGCAACCAATCAGGTGATCTACCGGATTCTGATTTTCTATATCGGCGCGCTCGGCGTGTTGCTCGCGCTGTATCCGTGGCAGAAGGTCGTCACCGGCGGCAGCCCGTTCGTGATGATCTTTCATGCGCTATCGAGTGATATCGCGGCGAATGTGTTGAACGTTGTGGTGCTGACGGCCGCGCTGTCGGTCTACAACAGCGGCGTCTATTGCAACAGCCGGATGCTGTACGGGCTTGCGCAGCAGGGCAATGCGCCGCGCGCGCTCGCCCATGTCAACCGGCGCGGTATTCCGATTGCGGCGCTCGGCATGTCGGCGCTCGCAACCGCGCTGTGCGTGCTGATCAACTACTTCATGCCGGGTAAGGCATTCGAGTTGTTGATGGGGCTCGTCGTATCGGCGATCATCATCAACTGGGCGATGATCAGCGTGATTCATCTGCGTTTTCGCCGCGCCAAACGTGCTGCGGGCGCCGAAACGCGCTTCAAGAGCATCGGCTATCCTCTGACGAATTACCTGTGTCTCGCGTTCATGGCGGCCATTCTCGTCATCATGTATCGAACACCGGATCTGCGTCTGTCGGTCTATTTGATTCCGGTATGGCTCGCGGTGCTCGCGATTGGCTACCGCCTGCGGCCGCGCGGCGTGCAATATGCGCTGACGGACGGCGCTTCGGCGCGTTGACCCGATTTCCCTTTCCATTCATCAGTCAGAAACCGCCATGTTTGAACATATCGATGCGTTTCCCGGCGATCCGATTCTCACGTTGAACGAGAATTTTCAGCAAGATCCGCGTGCGCGCAAAGTCAATCTGTGCATCGGCATTTACTTCGACGACGAAGGCCGCATTCCGGTGCTGAACGCCGTGCGTGAAGCCGAGGCGATCGTGCAGCGAGAAGGCGGCCCGAAACCTTATCTGCCGATGACGGGCTTGGCGTCGTATCGCGACGCCGTGCAGACGGTTCTGTTCGGTGAGGACAGCGAAGCGCGCGCGGCCGGCCGCATCGCGACGGTGCAAACGCTCGGCGGATCGGGCGCGCTGCGGATCGGCGCGGATTTCATCAAGCGCTATTTTCCCGGCGCGCAAGTGTGGATCAGCGATCCGAGCTGGGAGAATCATCGGTTTATCTTCGAGCGCGCAGGACTGACGGTCAACACGTATCCGTACTACGACGACGAGACGGGCGGCCTGAAGTTCGACGCGATGCTCGCGGCGATCGACGCGTTGCCGCCGCGCAGTGTCGTGTTGCTGCACGCATGCTGCCATAACCCGACCGGCGTCGATCTCGATGAAGCGCAGTGGCTCAAGCTGATCGATGTCGTGCAGGCGCGCGAGCTGTTGCCGTTCGTCGATATCGCATACCAGGGTTTCGGCGCGGGGCTCGCGGCAGACGCGTTCGCATTGCGCGAGCTGGCACGTCGCGGTGTGCCGGCCCTCGTTGCGAATTCGTTCTCGAAGAACTTCTCGCTGTATGGCGAGCGCGTCGGCGCATTGTCGGCTATTTGCGACGATGTGGCGGTTGCGCAGCGCGTGCTCGGTCAACTCGCGGGCGTCGTGCGCTCGAACTACAGCAGCTCGCCGATCTATGGCGCAAAGATCGTTGCCCAGGTACTCACGACGCCCGCGCTGCGTGCGCAGTGGGAAGAGGAGCTTGCGGCAATGTGCCGGCGCATCGCGAAGATGCGTGCCGCGATTCACGACGGCCTGCGCGCGCATGTGCCGGCCGATGCCCTTGCCCGTTACGTGAGGCAGCGCGGGATGTTTACGTATACGGGGCTGAGCGCGTCGCAGGTCGACCGGCTGCGCGAGGAGCACGGCGTGTATGTGTTGCGCTCGGGGCGGATGTGCGTCGCCGGGTTGAACGAGGCGAATGTCGGCATCGTGTCGGAGGCTTTCGGCGCGGTGATCGCGAGCGGCGTTTGATATGGTATCGATCGTTACAGCACGCAACGGCAAGCGCGTATGAGCATCAGCATCGTTCAGCTTGGCACGCCGCGCGCGGCCGATGAGGGAGTGCGAATCGGCACCGTGCGGCGACCGCCGCGCGGGGTCCCGAAAGCGCAATTTGCGTCGCGCAACTACTACGACGTGTGGCTGCCGACGCTTTCGCCGAGTGCCGAACTCGTCGCTGAAGCGCAGGCCGCGAGTTCGGACGCCGAATGGCGCGCGTTCGAGCGCAAATTCCGCGCCGAGATGAGCCATGGCGATGCGAGCAAGGTGCTCGACGTACTGGCGGCGCTATCGGCGACGGCGAATTTTGCCGTCGGCTGTTATTGCGACGACGAGGCGCGATGCCACCGCGGTATTCTGCGCCGGTTGTTCGAGGAGCGCGGCGCGTCGGTGCGTCCGTGATGCGGCCGCGCACGCTCGTATCGGCGATTGGCAAATGTTGGTCTCCTCGCGCGCGCTCTTGCCGCCGAGCGACAAGAGTGACGCACAGTCAGGTTCGGCCGCTGGTGCTTACGGCATGCTACGGGGCCGCTCACGATCCCGTGTACGGATTACAGAACGTCCGCGGGCCGACGCAGCGTTCTTCCTGATACGCTTCCGAAAGCTCGCGCGTCGAGCCTGAGCGCGTTTCGCTGCGGGTATCGGCGACCGCGTGCACCGGCTGCTGCGATTTCGTCTTGTTCGCAAAGCGGTGTGCATAGAACGGCGAAATTTCGGGGTACGACGCGTCGGTTATGTAATCGAGCCCATTGGCCTTGGCTTCGACCAATTCCTGATAAACCTCGGCGCGAGTTTTGCCGACGGGCATGTCGGCGAATGCCGCCGGCGAAACGATTGCGGCGGCGAGGGCGGCGGTAAGGAATTTGGCTTTCATACGTTCTCCATATCGATCTCGAATCCAACAAGCGAATTCGATGATTGACATTCTGAAGAAGAGTCCCTCCGTCAACGTGACCCGCCTATGATGTTTTTGTCATTTTGATGACAAGGGCGAGGTCGAATATAAAATAACTCGCGAAACGGTTCAGGTTTGTTCCAGATGCAGGCGCGATTCATGGTGGGGCGAAGCGCGATCGCCGTAATTGGCCGCGTGCTCGCGAGGAAAGCGCAGAAAGAACGTCGTAAAGACGTTCGGCACGCTCTCCACCCAGCAATCGCCGCCATGTTCGGTCATGATCGAGCGCACGATCGCGAGCCCCAGCCCAGTGCCCGAGGCGGAATCGTATCGCGAAGGATCGACGCGGTAGAAGCGATCGAAGATGCGTGGCACATGCACCGCTTCGAGTCCGCGGCCGGTATCGGTCACGGCGATCACGACGTGCCGCTCCGATGGCTCGCAGCGGACGACGACACTCGAATGGTCCGGCGCATGACGGACCGCATTCGACAGCAGATTGCTTAGCGCGCGTTGCACGAGCATCAGATCGCCTTGGAAGTGGCCGCTGCCTTCCACCGTGATGCGGATGCCGCGATCCTCGGCAACCGTCTCGTAGTAGCGCACGATCCGGTCGGACATTGCATAGGCGTCGATCGGCTCGATCGCGAGCGTGTTCTGATGGCCGTCCGCACGGGCGAGAAACAGCATGTCGTCGACCATGCGCGCGAGCCGTTGATACTCTTCGACACTTGATTCGATGACCTGACGATATTCGCTGACCGAGCGCCGCTGCGACAGCGCGACTTGCGCCTCGGCGAGCAGATTGGTGAGCGGCGTGCGAATGTCGTGCGCGAGATCGGACGAGTATTCCTTCAGCCGCGTAAACGATGCGTCGAGCCGTGCGAGCATCCGGTTGAACGATACCGCAAGTTCCCGCAGCTCGCCTGCCATTTCCGTTTCAGGTAGCGGCTGCGTGAGCCGGCTGCTCGAAATCTGGTCGGCCTGCAATGCGAAGCGGCGCAATGGCCTGAGCGTGTACGCGGCAATCCAATGCGCGAGCGCCGCCGCACAGGCCGTGCAGGCAAAAATGATCGCGATGATGCTGATTGCGCAAGTGCGCAGCAGTGATTGCTCGCGACGAAAATCGTACTGGATCGCGACGCGCAATGGCTGGTTTGGTTGATCGCCGATGTGTATCGGTGCCACCAGGTAGCGTTTGGCGTGACGTTTGTCGTCGACGATCGATTCATGGCCGCTCGCGTTCGCCCGCAATACGCCATCGTATGCGACGAACCAACTGCTTTGCATGCGCGCGGTGCCTTGCGCGTCGTAGATCGCGAAATCGACTTTTTCGTCGCTATGAAACGAGTCGTAAAAACGATGCGCCTTTTCGCGCAGATCCGTCATATCACTTGCATCGCCGACGTGCGCGATCACGCCCGCGAGCGTCGTTTCCATTGCACGCTCCGATGAATAGGCAAATGTACGCGTCAGCGTTTCATAGAGCATCAGACCGCTGATTGCGAGCAGCACTGTCGTGGACAGCGCAAACCGGATCGTCAGCTTCGCGCGCATGGTGCGCCCTTCCCAGCGGCGGATTACGCGAAGGATTCGCATGACTCGTCTCGCTGTTCGAGCACATATCCCATTCCCCGAACCGTATGGATCAGCTTGGGCTCATAGTTTTGATCGACCTTCGCGCGCACGCGCTTGATCGCCGCATCGACGACATTCGAATCGCTGTCGAAATTGATGTCCCAGATCTGGGAGGCGATCAGCGAGCGCGGCAGAATCTCGCCTTGCCGGCGCATCAGCAACCACAGCAACAGGAATTCCTTGGTGGTCAGCAGAATCGTGTTGCCTTGGCGGCGCGCCTTGCGTTGAATCAGATCGAGTTCGAGGTTGGCCACGCAAAGCACCGACGTATCGGACGTCTGTCCGCGCCGCAGCAGCGAACGCACGCGTGCGAGCAGCTCGGCGAAATCGAAAGGTTTGGCCAGATAGTCGTCGCCGCCGAGTTCGAAACCTTTCACGCGATCGTCGACCTGGTCGCGGGCAGTGAGAAACAGTACTGGTGTGCGATGGGTCTTGCGCAGCTCGCGCACGATGGTCCAGCCATCGCAGCCGGGTAGCATGACGTCGAGAATCGCGAGATCGTAGTCTTCGGTCTGCAATTGATGCAGACCGCTGACGCCATCCTGTACCCAGTCGCAAACGAAGCCCGCCTCGGTGAGCCCGCGCTTCAAATACGTACCCGTCTTCGGCTCGTCTTCTACGATGAGGATCTTCATTTCAAAATCATGGAATTGCGTGAAGTTATATTTGAGCTTATGGGCGGTTTATAGTTCAACATTTCGTTATCCGATTAAATGTGAATTTTTTGCACTCTTAAAAGACACCGGATATGCGGCGAAAAGTCGCATGGCAAGTCGGTCGGATAACGCGTCGGATCGTACAAAGGGGCGGTTTGGTGTTCGAACATGACGAGTTTGTCATTTATCTATTAAGCGTGCGTAAAAAGACCATGCTCTGGTGCAACTGAACATGAATTAATTTGAAGCACGAATATGTTGGGATATTGATCGAGCGGATCGATCGATGGAGCAAGCCATTTCTCGACGCCGTTCGGAAATTCGAGCCTGCGTGCCGCGTCGCCAGTTCGCGTCGGTCTTCAAGATCGCGTGTCGCGCGCGCCTTATTCAGCGCGTTCATATCGATACCCGATTTGCTTTTTTGCCGGTCCGTGGCGCGTCGGTAGAATTCGCGCACCTCTCGATCGGTGCCCGCTGGCGGGAGGGCTCAATTCCGTCCATCAATCAGGGTATGCGCCATGAAACTCATCCGCTCCATGCTGCTCGTCGTATTGTTCCAGGCCGTCTTGGCGACAAGTGCATTTGCTGACGATCTCGCTCAAATCAAATCGTCCGGCGTATTCCGAGTCGGCACCGAAGGCACTTATGCGCCGTTTACGTACCATGACGAAACCGGCAAGCTGACGGGTTTCGACGTTGACATCGCCACCGCGGTCGCACAGCGGCTCGGTGTCAAGCCGCAGTTCGTCGAGGGCAAGTGGGACGGGCTGATCGCAGGGCTTGATGTGAACCGGTTTGACGCGGTCGTCAACGAAGTGGCGATCACCGATGCACGCAAGGCGAAGTACGATTTCTCGACGCCGTACATCACGTCGCGGGCCGTGCTGATCGTGCGTACCGACAACGCGGCGATTCGCTCGTTCGACGATCTGAAGGGCAAGAAGTCGGCAAACACGTTGACGAGCAATTTTGGCCGACTCGCGGCCGCGCATGGCGCGGACGTCGTGCCGGTGCAAGGCTTCAACGAAGCGGTGGATCTGCTGACTTCCGGGCGCGTCGATGCGACGATCAACGATTCGCTGTCCTATCTCGATTTCCGCAAACACAAGCCCGATGCGAAGCTGAAGATTGCCGCGACGGATGCAACCGGCGCGGGCGAACAGTCGGGCGTGCTGATCCGAAAGGGCAACCCGGAACTGCTTGCCGCAATCAACAAGGCGCTCGCCGACATTAAAGCCGATGGTACTTACGCGAAGATCTCGCACAAGTATTTCGGCCGTGATGTTTCGCAGTGACGTGGAGCCGAACGATGCCGGCTTGGTTGCATTTGATGACGCAATCGCTGTGGCCGCTGCTGTACGCGGGGCTGGTGTTTACGGTGCCGTTGACACTCGCATCGTTTGCGATCGGACTTCTGCTCGCTTTTGCCTCTGCGCTCTTGCGGCTGTTCGGGCCGCGCGGCGCGCGGGCGGCGGTGCGCTTCTATATCTGGCTGTTTCGCGGTTCGCCGCTGCTGGTACAGCTTTTCGTGATTTTTTACGGATTGCCGAATATCGGCATCGTGCTAGATCCGTTGACGGCTGCCGTCATCGGTTTTTCGTTGAACGTCGGCGCATATAACGCCGAAGTGATTCGCGGCGTGATCGAATCGATTCCGAAAGGGCAGTGGGAGGCCGCATACTCGATGGGCATGACGCGCGCGCAGGCGTTGCGGCGTGCGATCTTGCCGCAGGCGGCGCGAGTCGCGCTGCCCGCGTTGGCGAACTCATTCATTTCGCTCGTCAAGGATACGTCGCTTGCGGCGGTGCTGACCGTGCCGGAGATTTTCCAGGCCGCGCAGCGCATCGCGGCGGTCACATACGAGCCGCTCATTCTCTATACCGAAGCGGCGTTGATCTATTTGCTGTTCAGCTCGGTATTGTCGGGTGCGCAGCGGCGTCTCGAAACGTATTTCGGACGCCATGCGCTTTTCCAGGCGCAGTGGCGATGATCCAGCTCGAACGCATCGACAAATCTTTCGGCGAGCACCGGGTGCTCTCGCAAATCGATCTGGTGCTAAAGCCCGGCAGCGTCACGGCATTGATCGGCCCGTCAGGCAGCGGCAAGAGTACGCTGTTGCGCTGCGTGAATCTGCTGGAGGTGCCCGAGTCCGGTGTGCTTACGGTTGGCGACGCGCGCATTGCGTTCGCACCGGGCCAGCGGCTGTCTCGCGACGCGCTGTTCGCGGTGCGCCGTCAAACTGGCATGGTGTTCCAGAATTTCCAATTATTTCCGCATTTGACCGTCGTGCAGAACGTGATGGAGGGGCTGGTGACGGTGCAGAGGTGGGGCCGTGAGCAGGCACGGCAACGGGCGCTCGGTCTGCTCGATAAAGTCGGCATTGCCGACAAAGCGGATGCGTGGCCGGCGACGCTGTCGGGCGGCCAGCAGCAGCGCGTTGCGATTGCGCGTGCACTCGCGCCTTCGCCGCAGGTTTTGTTATGTGACGAGCCGACCTCCTCGCTCGATCCCGAACTGTCGGCTGAAGTGGTCGAAGTGCTACGGCAACTGGCGCGCGATGGCACGACGATGTTGATGGCGACGCATGATCTGCGTCTTGCCGCGTCGATTGCGCACGATGCGATATTTCTGGCGGCAGGCCGGGTTGTGGAGGCTGGCACCTCGCGCGATTTGTTCGCTCGGCCGCGCGATCCGCGAACCGTTCGCTTCATCTCGACGCTCACGCAGCACATGGGGGCACCCTGAGCGAATGGCCCGGGCAAGTGTGCCGACTCGGTCTGCTCGATGCGGGCGTCCGGCTGTCGCGTCAAACATTCGTAATGGCGCAATGGGGCGGGCGGCAACGCTGCGGATCGTGTGGGGCGCAGCAGGGCGGTGACCTTGGCAGTGCCTAACGTGTGTTTTTTTTCTCGCCGCGCCGCGTGGCGACCCGGCGGATAGCAGCCGCAGCGGCTGGTGTAGCGTCACGCATGGGGGCATCCGGCGCGTTCGCGCCGCGCTTTGCGCGCCGCGAGCCCGATGTGGGCACGGCTTGTGCGGCAACTCGAGGCTTCGATTGGCGCGCGCCCGGCGCACGCGCCGGTTTTTGTTCGCCCGGCAGCGACGGAAATGCCGGCTGCCCGTCGCCGAAGAGCGGCAGCGTGCCCACTGCGACCAGTTCGGCAGGTTCGTCCCCGGCGTTTGCGACGCGGTGCCGGGTATGCGCGTTGAAGTGCAGCGAATCGCCGGGACCGAGCAGGTAGTCCCGCTTGCCGACCGTATAGCGCACTTGCCCCGACAACACGAACACGAATTCGTCACCTGCATGGGCGACCCATTCCGAACAATAGCCTTCCATCATCGACACTTTGACGGCATTGAGCTGATTGCCCGGAAAGGTGGTCGACAGACGCTCGTAGCGCTGCCGGGCGGGGCGGATCGAATATGATTCGCGGCTGTTCTGGTGTGAGTTGGGCGCATCTTGGCGCGGCTGGTCGATGAGCGCGGAAAGCGGCGTTTGGAGCGCTTTCGCGACGTTGACGAGCGAGGAAATCGAGATGCCGGTCAGGTTACGCTCGACTTGCGACAGGAATCCGACCGACAGGCTGGCCTCGGTGGCTACTTCGAGTAACGTTTTTTTCAGCTCGCGGCGCAGGCGGCGGATGCGTCCGCCGATGTGCATGATGTCCGAATCCATGAATCTCCCACGAGGCTACGGTTGCCGTTCGATGCAACAAGCACCGGCGCCTGCCGGGCATTGGCACGGCTGCGTCTGTTGCGCGGACGCGATGGCTGATGCCTGTGCATTGTACAGCGCCGGTTTCGGCTTTTCGCGCTATGACGAAAAAGAGCGGGCCGTCGCAGGTTGACGGGGCTGTAATGAAACAAGTTTAGAATGCGAAATGCCGATTCACGCCGCGCATGCGCCGCGGCCGGCGCCGGGCACTATGCCGGTGCCGCTGCAACCGCTCGGCATTCGCTGCGTTCGAGGTGTGTTCCGTGTGGCATTTTCCGCAGGCTATTCCCGCATCGCTTGGTCCGCTGGCCGTATTCGTCAGTGTGCTCATCACACAACTTGGCATTCCCGTGCCGGCCGTGCCGATGCTGATCGTCGGCGGCACGATGGCGGCGATGGGGCAGGCATCGTATGCGAGCATGCTATGCGCGGCCGTCGGCGCGACAGTGCTTGCCGATTCATTGTGGTTTTTTGCCGGCCGTGCGCGTGGCCGGCGTCTTCTCAATTCGCTGGTGCGTTTCTCGCTGTCGCTCGACACGACGCTGCGCGTCGCGCGCAAGGTGTTCGAAAAGCACGGCGCGCCGCTGCTCGTGCTCGCGAAATTCCTGCCGGGGCTCGGCCTCGTTTCCGCGCCGCTTCTTGGCACCACGGCTGTGGCCGTGTGGGTGTTCCTCGCATGGGACATCGCGGGCGCGTCTTTGTGGGCGGGCGTGTGGTTGTTCGGCGGCGCCGCGCTGCATAACGAGATCGCCCGGCTGATGCAGTGGGTGAGCGCGAGCGGCGGCACGCTGTTCGATGCGCTTGCCGCGATCTTCGTTACATTCCTGCTGTATAGATGGGTTTGCCGGTTGCGCTTTCGCCGTTGGCTCGCGAAAGTCCGCATCAGCCCGCAGCAGCTTGACGAGATGATGCGCTCGAGCGCGCCGCCCGTCGTTTTCGATGCGCGGCCGCGTGCGGTCCGCGCGAAGGAAGCGTACCGGATCGCCGGTGCGTATCCACTCGATCTCGATTCTCCCGACCCGCTGCACCCCGATTTGATGGTGCGCCCGATCGTTGTCTATTGCGTATGCCCGAACGAAGCGAGCGCGAAGCGCATCGTCAGCCAATTGCATCGCAAGCAAATGCGTCACGTGCTGGCGCTGAAGGGCGGCCTCGACGCATGGGAGAAGGAGGGCTTCCCGGTGGAGCCGTTGCCCGCCGATTTCGATGCCGCGCGCTATGTCGCGCCGGCCGCGGATCTGTCCGTGCGCGACGGCGGCTATGCGGTGCCGCCGGTTTGACGGAGTGACGCACCGGGCGCCTGCTGTGCCCGAGCGCGGCGGCGGTACTGTGATGCCGTGCAGCGAACTTGCCCCGACCGATTTCGACGCCGCTCATGCCCGAACGCTCCTCCGTTTTCGGCCGTAAGCCTGCCCGCGCACGGATTCCGCGCACCGTATGGGCGCTTGGCCTGGTCAGCCTGTGCATGGATTTATCGTCGGAGCTGATTCATGCACTGTTGCCGATCTATCTCGTCATGACGATGGGCATGAGCGTCGTGACGCTCGGCGTGCTCGAAGGCATGGCCGAGGCGAGCGCGATGATCGTGAAGATCTTTTCCGGCGCGCTGAGCGATTGGCTCCGCCGGCGCAAGGCGCTGCTCATCGCGGGCTACGGCCTCGCGGCATTGACGAAGCCGCTTTTTCCGCTGGCGAACGGGCCATCGGAAGTCGTCGCCGCGCGGCTGCTCGACCGGCTCGGTAAGGGCATTCGCGGTGCGCCGCGCGATGCGCTCGTCGCTGATGTCGCGCCGCCAGAGATGCGCGGCGCATGCTTCGGGCTGCGGCAGTCAATGGATACGATCGGCGCGTTTGCGGGGCCGCTGCTCGCGATCGTGCTGATGTTCGTATTTGCCGAGCATATTCGGCTCGTGTTGTGGTGCGCGGTGGTGCCCGCGTTTTTGTCGATTGCGCTGATCGTGTTCGGTGTCGACGAGCCGGCTCATAAGGGCGTTTCTGCCCGTGTGTTCCGCTCGCCGATGCACTGGCGAGCGCTGCGCGCGTTTCCCCCGCGTTATTGGTTCGTTGTGTTGATCGGTGCTTCGTTCACGCTGGCGCGCTTCAGCGAAGCATTTCTCGTGCTGCGCGCACAGCAGGCGGGCATCGGGCTTGCCTGGATTCCGGCTGTGATGGTCGTGATGAATGCGGCATATGCGTTATCCGCGTATCCGGTCGGCGTGGTCGCGGACCGGCTCGGCGCACGTGCGCCGCTGGCGGTTGGCATGGCGCTGCTGATCGCCGCCGATCTGCTGTTCGGCGCAAGCGCGTCGCCGGCAGCGCTGTGGTCCGGCGCCGTTGTCTGGGGGCTGCACATGGGCTTCACGCAAGGGATGCTGGCCGCGCTCGTCGCTGAAACCGCTCCGGCCGATTGGCGCGGCACGGCGTTTGGTGTGTTCAACCTGGCGAGCGGGGTCTGCGTGCTGGCGGCAAATGCGATCGCCGGTTGGCTTTGGACGTGCTACGGCGCATCGGCGGCATTTTTTGCCGGCATGGCATTTGCCGCGATGTCGCTCGCGATGTGCGGCTTCGTCAAAGGCGGCGGCGGGGCGCTTGCCGATGCTCGCCATTGACGGCGAGATCATGGCGCGGGCGCTCGACGGGGCATCGGGGCATCGGCCGACGAGTAATTTTGTCCGCGTATGAACGATGTCGCGAAGCGTCGGCGATTGTTTGTTTATCAGTCGCGTGGCGCACCGTTTGATCTGATCGACGGCGGACAATGCATCAAATCTCGGCACATGGCTGGGGTTCGATGATCGGACGCTGATCGAGGAACTGCGATCATATTTTGTCCGGTGCAGTGCCGAACCCGCTCATCTTGGCGCCCGCGAAGCAAACGCTGGCAACGCGCAGTCGATTGTTCATATAATTGGCGCTGCATTCCGACCGGATGTACAGGATCGATCAAAACGCCGACGCATTTGCGCCGGCGTTCGCTTGATCGCCATTGCCTGCTCGCGTTGTCCAATGCGAGAGTGGCCGCGTTGCTCGTGCCGGCGGCGCGGGTCACGCCGCATGTGTCTTTCCCGCATGCCGGGCATGTCTTCAGCGGCTCGCACGGCGTCGAATCGCAGTTGGCGCCGCGCCTCGGCGCTCCGGTCGGTTTCCTTTTTTCCACCAAAAGCGGCGGCGTGTGCAGCGCCGTCAGGAGACTATTCGTGACATCACAAGAAGAACGGCTGCATCGCGGCCTGGAGGAGCGGCATATCAATTTGATGGCGCTCGGCGCAACCATCGGCGTCGGGCTCTTTCTCGGCTCGGCCACGGCGATCCGGGCGGCCGGTCCGGCGATTCTGCTGGCATACATTGCCGGCGGCCTCGCAATTTTCATCATTATGCGAGCGCTTGGCGAGATGGCGATTCATAATCCGGTCGCCGGCGCGTTCAGCCGTTATGCACAGGATTATCTCGGGCCGCTCTCGGGCTATCTGACTGGCTGGACCTACTGGTTCATGTGGATCGTGACATGCATGGCGGAAATCACCGGCGTCGGCATCTACATGCATATGTGGTTTCCCGATGTGCCGAACTGGATTTGGACTTTCGCCGCATTGATCGTGATGGGCGCGGTGAATGTCATCGCGGTCAAACTGTACGGCGAGTTCGAATTCTGGTTCGCGTTGATCAAGATCGTGACGATCGTACTGATGATTGCCGGCGGCGGGCTGATGATCGTCGCGGGCGTCGGCAACGGTGGTATTGCCACCGGTATCTCGAACCTGTGGGCGCATGGCGGCTTCATGCCGAACGGCTGGTCGGGAGTGGTCGACGCGTTGCCGATCGTGATGTTCGCGTATCTCGGCGTCGAAATGCTCGGCCTTACGGCGGGCGAGGCGCGCAATCCGGAGAAGTCGCTTGCGAAGGCGGTGAACTCGGTGTTTTGGCGCGTGGTGATTTTCTATGTTGGCGCGCTGTTCGTCATCATGTCGATTTACCCATGGAATCAGATCGGCACGCAGGGCAGCCCGTTCGTGATGACGTTTTCGCGGCTCGGTATTCCGGCTGCCGCCGGCATCATCAATTTCGTTGTGCTGACGGCTGCGCTGTCGTCGTGCAACAGCGGGATCTTCAGCACCGCCAGAATGCTGTTCAATCTGGCGGAGCAGGGGCAGGCGCCCACGCGCCTCGCGGCAGTGAACCGGCGCGGCGTGCCGGTGTATGGCGTGCTGGTTTCGGTGCTGCTGCTTATCGTCGGCGTCGTGCTCAATTATTTTGCACCGCAAAAAGTTTTTGTATGGCTGACGTCGGTGTCGACGTTCGGCGCGATTTGGACCTGGGGCGTGATCTTGTTCGCCCAGTTGCGCTTTCGTCGCCAGGTGCCGGCCGCGCGTCTCGCCCAGCTTGCGCTGCGCGTGCCGGCTTATCCATTGTCTTCGTTCGTCGCGCTTGCGTTTCTTGCGTGTGTCGTCGTGCTGATGGCGTTTTCGCCTGATACGCGCGTGGCGCTCGTCGTCGGACCGTTGTGGATTGTCGCGTTGACTGTTTGCTACTACGCGCATCAGGCGGGACGGCGTGCGCCGTCGATGTCATCGACGAACGCTTGAGTGGTGAATCGCGGCCGGCGCGTAGCGATACACGTCCGGGCCGCGGCGGTTGGCAGTCATAGCGCGCGCAAACGTATGCGCGCGCAATTCGCAATTCATAAGTTTTTAAATAATGGGATTGTGCGATGCCGGTTTTTCATGCGCCTGCATCAATTAATTCCGATACGGCCTGATCCGGCTCAACACCGCAGTGGCGGCACCAATCGAGATAAAAGAGAATGTCGACATAACGTTCTCCACGTTCGATTTTGGAAAGGTAAGACTGATCAATACGAAGACGTTTGGCCAATTGCGTCTGGGTGAGGCCTGCCGCTCTTCTCAGCGCGCGCAGATGCATGCGCAGCGCGGCGTAACGGGGGTGATGGATGGAAGGGAGCATGGGCGAATGCTCCCTGCTGAATTGGAATAGTCCACCTTGGCCTAATTCGGCTATTATAGCCAAAAACCGGCTCGGCAGCTCAGTATTGGATATAACAACAGAATTTCAGCAGCCGGTCAAAAAAGAGGCAGTCACTCTACGGGGAAATAGTAATGGCAACATACAAGGAATTGCTTGCGCAATTGGATGATCTGAAGCAGCAAGCGAGGACCGCGCGCGCGGCCGAATTGCCCGAGATTATCGTCGAGCTTCGCCGGTTGATCGATACGTATGGTCTGACCCAGAAGGATTTGTTCCCGCCGCGCCTCGGGCGGCCGAGAAAAGCCGACACCGAACCGAAGCCGCGCTATCGAGATCCGGAAACAGGTTCAACCTGGACAGGCCGTGGGCGTGCTCCAGCTTGGATCTTGGGCCGGGACCGCGAACAATTCCGGATCGAATAACGCATAGCGTTCGATTGCGCCCGCGTCTCATGGCGCGGGCGATTTACGGCATGCCGCAGTCGCGCCGTGACGTGCGGTCACAGTGCGGTATCACGCTGGACGTGGGACACCGAGGCGCCGGTGCCGTCAACGGCCGCCGATCCTGAGACGCACTGCGGCATTCTGTGGGGGCCCTCAGGATACCGAATCGACCGATCTCCAATATGCGGCGTGCGTCACCAGCATGCCGGATGTCGGCGAGTTCATTACCGCACATGCAGGCTGACCGTGGTTCGTGTCGACGGCCGAATTCGCTGCGGGACTGCCCCTCACATATCCGAAGGCAGCCCGCGCTGCCCTTATGACGAGATGGCTGCTTGAGGCGAAGCGGGTACGTTCTCGCCGTGGCGCGCGCTCCAGGGCGTTTTCGCTGGATGCGTGGGGCGTTGCCTCCGAGATCGATCGCACTGGCTGCCGTTGCATGCTGGCGCACGTTGGGTTGCCGCGAATCGGCCGTCCGTCTTGCATGACGATGCGGCGTTCAACCCACCGGCTCCGCGATCGCATGCAGCGGAATGCGCCGCGGCGATGCATTCGCCGCATATCGTGCGTTGCTGGCGTCGATATTGGCGAGCAGCTTGTCGATCTGCGCAAAATGAGCCCGATTGTCGTGGCTCCACGGGTGGAAACCGGGTTTGAAATAGGCAAGCGTCTTGGGGGCCAAGCGGGCGATGCCTTTCACGAAGAACCGGAGAAACGCGAGCTTGCCCGGCACGTTACCGTACATGCGCCGGTGCGCTTTCATGAACGCCAAGTGGAAAAGGAGGTTCGTCCCCCAGAATACGATGCTCGTGAGCAGCATCGAGCCGGTACGCATCAGGTAACGCATCGGCCCCGGTTTGATGACCGCATTCCACACCTCGAACGCGACCGCCTTGTGCTCGGTTTCTTCCATCGAATGCCAGAGCCACATGTTTGCGTATGCGTCGACCGAACCGTGAAAGCGCTCGAAATCGCTGAGCAGCAAATCGGTCATGATTGCCGTGTAATGCTCGAACGCAATTGTCAGAGCGAGGCGTATCGGTGCCGGCAGCCATTTCGTCATCAGCCCCGCGAATGCCCAGAAGGCTCGGTCGAGCCGGTGTGCGGGATAGCCCGCCGCTTCGGCGATATCGTTGAACTCGACGTGTTCCCGGCTGTGCATCGCCTCCTGTCCGATGAAGCCCTGAACCTGTTTCAATAATTCGGGATCCTGAATTTGATCGCGGTAATGGCGGACCGCGTCGATGAAAAATCGCTCGCCGGCCGGGAACATCAGCGAAAGTGCATTGAAGTAGTGCGTGTTGGCCACGCCGTTGATGTGCCAGTCGCCGATGCGCTCGGGCGGAAGCGCGAAGCGAATGTCACGCCGGATGATCGGGTGCATGAGTTGTCTCCCTATCGAATATGCAGTGGCGCATCCGCATCGAACCAAAGTCGCATGCAGATGCGGACGGTCGAACCGGCGATTGGATCAAGATCGACCGGCGCGGCGTGCTTCAAATAACGATCGTTACGGTACGAACCTTAGGCAACAAACTTTTCTCTGTCAAATGTTTCATTGTGCAATGTATTTGTACTATGAAAAGAGCGGGCAGATCGCGCATGGCAGCCGTTGGCTTGCTGATCCTTTCGCCTGGGGCGATGCCGTTTGGCGTGGCGTGGTGTCGATTTGGCCGGCCGGATGCGCGATTCGCGGCATCCGGCCGCTGCGATGGCGCGGCCGTCGGCGTCATTCGTTAGCGCGGCCGCGCATATCGATCTACGGATAAATTCGTGGTGATGCGCGATCAATCGCATGAGAATCGCCGGTATTCCCATCGATATCCGTTGCAAACGAGGCCGACAACCGATGAGCCGTGATCTGTTGCTTCTTCTGGAACCTGGATTCACCGATCCTCAATATCCGGGCGAGCGTTTCGTTTGTCCCGGCAGCGCGCCGATCGAAGGGCTGCTTGCGAGCGATCCGCCGAAGCAGGTCCGCCTCGACATTCGCCGGCTGCCTTTCGCGCGGCCGCGCGAAGCGGTGATCGCCGCGCTCGACGCCGACCATCAAGGGTTACCCGTGCTCGTGCTCGGCGATGAGCAACCGGCGCCCGACGATGCGTTGACGCTCGGCGACAAGCGCTTCGTCAACGATCCGCGGCGCATTCTCGAATTGCTGGCGGAGCGGCATGGTTTTCCGAAGCTGCATTGAGCGCGGCGGTGGTGACGATGCGGCGCAATAACGGCCGATTCGGGATTGCGGCGGCCGCCGCGGCACGGGGGCCGCGTGCCGTGCATCGCTTCGCTGCAGCCGCATCGCGCGGGATTGCACGGCCATGACTGCCGCGCCGCACCGGCCGCATCGCCGGCAATTACATCTGAACGTCAACATCCTGCATTCGGGGTTTGTACCCTCCGCGTGGCGGCTCGACGAAGCGGACCCGCGCGCGTTCATCGACGTTGGACACTACGTGCGCGTCGCGCGGATCGCCGAGGCGGCGAAGTTCGATGCGGTATTTCTGGCGGACAACGCATCGATCGTCGACCAGCTCGATTTTCGTCCGATCACTGCACTCGAGCCGACTATCCTGCTTGCGACGATCGCGGCGGCGACGACGCATATCGGCTTGATCGGCACGGCATCGACGAGCTATAACGAGCCGTTCAATCTCGCGCGTCGCTTCGCCTCGCTCGATCACGCGAGCGGCGGGCGAGCCGGTTGGAACATCGTGACGACCGCCGATTCGGGTTCTGCACGCAATTTCGGTTTCGATGCGACGCCTGATCACGGTGGGCGCTATGCGCGAGCGACGGAGTTCGTCGAAGTCGCGAAGGCACTCTGGGATAGTTGGGATGACGATGCAATTATCGGCGATAAGGCCAACGGCCGCTTTGTCGATTCGAGCAAGGTACGTCCGATTGCGCATCGCGGTATGCACTTTCGCGTGCACGGACCGCTGAATTTGCCGCGTTCGCCGCAAGGGCATCCGGTGCTGGTGCAGGCCGGCGGCTCCGCCGATGGGCGAGCATTCGCCGCCCAGCACGCGGAGGTGGTGTTCTCGGTATCGCAATCGTTCGACGAGGCGCTCGGCTACGCGCGCGAGCTGAAAGCCGCGGCGGCCGCGCATGGGCGAAGCCTCAAGGTGTTGCCGGGGTTGACGACGATCGTAGGGGCGACTGAGACCGATGCGCAGCGCCGCCGCGACGAGCTCATCGATCTGATTCCGCTGCGCTACAGCTTGAACCGGCTCGCGGCTACGCTCGGCGTGCCGGTCGAGCGGCTGAATCCCGATGCGCCGCTGCCGGACGATCTTGCGCCGCCGGATGGTGGAAACGGCAATCACACGTTTTTTCACGCGACGCTTGCGTATGCGCGGCAGCATCGCTGCACCGTGCGCAAATTCGTGCGCGCGATGGCGGGCGGCACGGGGCATCGGGTAATCGTCGGTACGCCTGAGCAAGTTGCCAACGACATCGCACACTGGTTCGACGCCGGTGCGGCCGACGGCTTCAACCTGATGCCGGACGTGCTGCCGGGCGGGCTTCAGGATTTCGTCGACGGCGTCGTGCCTATCCTGCAACGGCGGGGGATTTTTCGTACCGAATACGAAGGAGCGACGCTGCGCGACCACCTCGGCCTTTCTCGGCCGGCGAACACGCGTAGCGGCGGCATAGCAGGGGGTTGAAACCGGTTTGGTGAGGCGGGCGCAGTGGCGAGGTTATCATTCGTCACTGCTGCATCATTGTGTGGCGCGAACGCGGCCCTTACCACGGAACACCTATGAGCCTGCATAAGATCATCTACGATACAGATCCCGGCGTCGACGATGCGCTGGCGCTCGTTTTCCAAGCGCTTCATCCGGACATCGAATTGCTCGGCGTGACCAGCGTATACGGCAATGCGACGATCGACACGACGACCCGCAACGCCCTCTATCTCGCGGGCCGCTTCGCACCCGGCGTAAGCGTGGCGCGCGGCGCGGCCAAGCCGTTGAACCGCCCCGCGCCCGCGCCGATCGGCTGGATTCACGGCGACGATGGCCTCGGCAATACCGGCCTGTCCGAATCGACCGACGCCGCGCGCGCGCCGAACCTGGATGCGCGGGCAGCGCACCGCTTCATGATCGATACCGTGCGTGCGCATCCGAACGAGGTCACGTTGATCGCGGTCGGCCCGTTGACGAATCTCGCGCATGCGCTCGCCGAAGATCCGCAGATCGCAACGCTCGTCAAGCAGGTGGTCATCATGGGCGGCGCGTTCGGCACGAACGGCGTGCTCGGCAACGTGTCTCCTGCCGCGGAGGCAAACATCGTTGCTGATCCGGAGGCAGCGGACATCGTGCTGACCGCTGCATGGCCGCTGGCGATCGTCGGCCTCGACGTCACCGAGAAGACCATCATGACGACCGACTATCTTGCCGCACTGCGCGACGACGCGGGCGATGCCGGCCGGTTTGTCTGGGAAGTGTCGCGCCACTATGATGCGTTTCATCGCATGAGTGCGGGTTTCGACGGCACGTATACGCATGATCCGTCGGCGGTTGCCTATGTGCTCGCGCCGCATCTCTACACGACTCGGCAAGGGCCGGTGCGCGTGGTGACCGAAGGCATTGCCGTGGGCCAGACGATTCAGAAACCTTCGACGATGAGCACCCCCGCGCCGCAGTGGGACGGGCAGCCGTCGCGCGACGTATGCATCGACGTTGATGTGGACGCAGTGCTCGCGCTGTATCGCGATACTTTGATTGGTTGACGGGCGGCGCGTCGCGGCGGGGCCGAGCTGCTGGATGTCGGCGGGCTGGCCGGTGAGATCCGGCTCGGCTGGGTGCGGCGCGCTCTGGCCGGCGGCTGCGATGCGCTATCATCTGCGGATGACTTGCGCGGTCGGCGCTTGCATTTGCCGCCATGACGGATGCGTGGCGCCCGGCCGATACATTCTGTGATCGCCGCATTCCGTGTCGTCCGATTCTTCTTCTCCTTTCGCGTTCTACTACCTGTCGAACTTCGAGCGGGCGCTCGAATGGCTGCTCGAGCGTTACGACGGCGTGCTCGACGCATCCGAACGTGCGTTCATCTCAGCGTTCGGTGAATTGCCGCGCGCATCGCGCGCGCTACTGGTGCGGATGCTGATGCGTAAAGGGCCGTATTTCCGGGCGAGCAAGCTCGCATACGACGAGATCGGTTGCCCGCTCGCGGCATCCGCCGCGCTCGTCGAACTGGGTTGGGTTGAACGGTCGCCTGCGCTCACGCTCGATACGCTGTTTTCGCTGTCGACGAAACACGAATTGCTCGGTGGATTTCCCGATTTGTCGTCGTTGGGCGGCGCTGGCCGCAAGGCCGATTGGCTGACCGCACTGCGCGCCGCGCACGAAGGCGAGCGAACCTGGTCCGAGTGGCTGCCATCGATCGACGATCATGTGCTGCGCGTCACGGTCGATGCGCTGTGCAATCGGCTGCGGCTCATGTTTTTCGGCAACCTGCATCAGGACTGGTCGGAGTTCGTGCTTGCCGATCTCGGCTTGCTGCAATACGAAACCGTTGCGTTCGAGCCGTCGTCGCGCGCGTTTCAGCGGCGTGACGATGTCGATACGTACCTGAAGCTGCACGCGTGCCGGGAACGGCTCGACACATGGCCGGACGAGGCTCCCCTTGCGCCGCTAGTCGCGCAGGCCGCCGCCATCGACTGCGGCAATGCGTGGCTGACGATGCGCCGCGAGAAGCTCGCGTTCGCCATCGGGCAAGCGTGCGAGCGCCGTGCGGACTGGGACGGCGCACTTGCCGCTTATGAGGCGAGCGCGTGGCCCGGCAGTCGTTGCCGGCGCGTGCGCGTGCTCGAGCGCTGCGCGCGTTTGGACGCGGCGCTCGCGCTTGCCGTCGACGCGCTGCGCGCTCCCGAGAGCGACGCGGAACGCCAGCAGATCGAGCGGATGCTGCCGCGGCTGCGGCGGCAAGCCGGCTTGCCGGTTGTGCGCGCCACGCCGCGCGCGCAACCGATTCCGCGCGACTGTATCGAACTGGTGCGTCCGCACGAACCGTATCCGGTCGAATATGCCGCGCGCGATCATCTGAGCCGCACGGATGCGCCGGTCTATTACGTCGAGAACGCGCTGATCAACTCGCTGTTTGGGCTGCTGTGCTGGGAGCCCGTGTTCGCGGCGATACCCGGCGCATTCTTCCATCCGTTTCAGCGCGGTCCGGCCGATTTGCATGCGCCGGACTTTCGCGCGCGCCGCGCCGCGCAGTTCGACGCATGCCTTGCGCAGCTCGACGGCACCCAATATCGCGACACGATTTGCCGTCACTATGCGCAGAAGCAGGGTATGCAGTCGCCGTTCGTGTTCTGGGGCGCGCTCGACGGCACGCTGCTCGAACAGGCGCTCGCATGCTTGCCGGCCGCGCATCTGCGTTTATGGTTCGAGCGGCTGCTCGACGACGTGCGCGGCAACCGCTCGGGGTTGCCCGATCTCGTGCGCTTCTGGCCCGGCGAGCAGCGCTATGAATTGATCGAGGTGAAAGGGCCGGGCGATCGTCTGCAGGACAATCAGATCCGCTGGCTCGACTATTGCCTCCGGCATCGGATGCCGGTGCGGGTGCTCGACGTGCGCTGGAGCGGCAATGCACGGCAGAGCGACGAGGTGCGCCCATGAGCTATGTGGTCGCGGTGCGCGCGATGTGCGAATTCACCGCGCGCGAGGGCGATCTCGATCTGCGCTTCACGCCCGCGCCGAGCGCGCAGGAGGGCATCGCGGGCCACGCAGTCGTGGCGTCACGGCGCGGCGCCGGTTATGAGAAGGAAATCACGCTGGCCGGCGAGCACCGCGGCCTGACGGTGCGCGGTCGCGCGGACGGCTACGATCCCGTGTCGAACCGGGTGGAGGAAATCAAGACGCATCGCGGCGATCTCGACCGGATGCCGGTCAACCAGCGTGCGCTGCACTGGGCTCAGGCGCGTGTGTACGGACATCTGTTGTGCGAAGCGCGCGGGCTCGGCGAACTCACGGTCGCACTCGTCTACCTGGACATTTCCACGTTGCGCGAAACGGTGCTGACCGAGGCGCATACGGCTGCATCGTTGCGCGCGTTCTTCGTCGAGCAGTGCGAACGATTTTCCGATTGGGCCGCGCGCGAAGCCGCACACTGGGCCGCGCGCAATGCGGCGCTGCATGCGCTGGCGTTTCCGCATCCGCAGTTTCGCGACGGGCAGCGGCCGCTCGCGGTCGCCGCGTATCGTGCCGCGCGCGACGCCCGCACGCTGCTCGCGCAGGCGCCGACCGGTATCGGCAAGACGGTCGGCACGCTATTCCCGTTTCTCAAAGCGTGTGCGCAGGATCGTCTCGACAGGCTGTTCTTTCTGACCGCGAAAACGTCCGGCCGCGCGCTCGCGCTCGATGCGGCAGATACGCTGCGTGCGGCCTCGGGTGGTGCGCTGCCGTTGCGCGTGCTGGAACTCGTCGCGCGCGACAAGGCGTGCGAGCATCCCGGCGCGGCATGCCACGGCGACGCCTGTCCGCTTGCCCGGGGTTTCTACGACCGGCTCGCGGCTGCACGTGCCGCCGCTGTCGAACAGGGCCGGCTCGAACGCGCGGCGGTGCGCGCGGCCGCCCTCGAGCACGGCATATGCCCATACTATCTCGCGCAGGAACTGGCGCGCTGGTGCGACGTGATCGTCGGTGACTACAACTATTACTACGACGGCAGCGCGTTGCTGTATGCGCTCGCGCAACAGAACCAGTGGCGCGTTGGCGTGCTCGTCGACGAAGCGCACAATCTGCTCGATCGCGCACGCGGCATGTATAGCGCGACGCTCGATCAGCGCGAACTCACGGCGATTCGCAAACTCGCGCCTGCGTCGCTCGCCAAAGCGCTCGAACGCTTGAACCGTGAATGGAATGCGCTCAATCGCGAACAGAGCGACAGCTACGCCGTGCATCCGGATGTGCCGCCGCGCGTGCTGTCCGCCGCGCAGAATCTGATCGGCCGGTTTTCCGAACTCGCGGCGCAGACGCCGCTCGCGATCGATGCCGATGTGCAACGCTTTTGCTTCGACGCGATGCACTTCGTTGCGCTTGCCGAGCAGTTCGGCGCGCATTCGATTTTCGATTCGACACTCGTGCGCGCAACGGCACGCGGCCGCCGCGCGAACGCGTCGCTGCTTTGCGTGCGCAACGTGGTTCCGGCGGATTTTCTCGCGCCGCGCCATGCGGCGGCGCATGCAACCGTCATGTTTTCGGGCACGCTGAGCCCGTTCGAGTTCTACCGCGATACGCTGGGTTTGCCGGACGACACCGGTTGGCTGGATGTCGACGGGCCGTTTCGCGCGGAGCAATTGACGGTCAAGGTGGCCGCGCACGTGTCGACGCGCTGGCGCGACCGCGAACATTCGATCGAGCCGATCGTCGAGCTGATTGCCAGGCAATACGCGGCGCGGCCGGGCAATTATCTGGCATTCCTGAGCAGTTTCGACTATTTGCAGCAGGTGGTCGCGCGGCTGCGCGAGCGGCATCCGGCATTGCCGGTCTGGGAGCAGGCGCGCGGCATGGACGAGGCCGCACGCGACGCGTTCCTCGCGCGCTTCGATGCGCTCGGGCAGGGCGTCGGCTTCGCGGTGCTGGGCGGCGCTTTCGCGGAGGGCGTCGATTTGGCGGGCGATCGGCTGATCGGCGCGTTCGTCGCGACGCTCGGACTGCCGCAGGTCAACGACGTCAATGAACAGATGCGCCGTGCGATGGAGGCGCGCTTCGGCCACGGCTACGATTACGTCTATCTGTATCCGGGGCTGCGCAAGGTGGTGCAGGCGGCGGGGCGTGTGATTCGCACCGAGCATGACGAGGGCGTCGTTCATCTGATCGACGACCGTTTTTGCCGGCCGGACGTGCAGCGTTTGTTGCCGCGCTGGTGGCGGTTGAGTTGATGCGAGGCGGGTGGCGCGCCGGGCGTGGAGCGCCGGGCCGCACCGGGTGCCCGCTGCCGCCGGCGAGCGCGCCGTTGTGCGCAATCGACGCAATCGGCGCCAGCGCGGTTGCCCGGAATGCAGCCGAACTTGCCGCCGATTGCACGATCGGCGGCTTGATACGCTGGCCTCCGCCAGCGTTTGCTCGCGCTCGATCGCCGTGCGGCCGAGCGACGTTTTGCGATGGGCGCGTGCGAGGTGCGGCAGCCGAGCCGCTTTTGCCCGTTGCCCACACGTTGTCTGCTCCCGTTTGCCGCTACCTGTCCCAATCCGGCGTGTCGCCGAAGCGCTGGGCAAGAAAATCGATCAGCGTGCGCATCGCAAGAGACATTTGCTTGCGCGATGCGTAAACCGCGTAAATGCCGAGATCGGGCGCCATGCAATCGGGCAACACGCGTACGAGCGCGCCGCTGCGAAGCAATTCGGCCGCCGCATACGTGGGCAGCAGCGCGATGCCGCCGTTTGCGGTGGCCGCGCGCAGCAGCACGAGCGAATCGTTGGTGCTCAGATTGCCTTGCACGGGCACGTCCGACGGTTCCCCGTCGCGTGTCAGATGCCATAGGCTTTGCCCGAAATACGCGTAGGTCAGGCAATTGTGCCGAGCCAGATCGTGCGGCCGCTTGGGCGTTCCGTGCGTGGCCAGATAACCGGGCGACGCGCAAATCACCGAGCGGCACGTGCCGATCCGGCGTGCGATCAGGCTGGGGTCGACTTCGTTCGTAATGCGGATCGCGAGATCGATCCGCTCGCTGATCAGATCGGCGGTGCGATCCGTCGTCTGCAGGTCGACCGAGACGGCAGGGTGGCGGGCGAGATAGTCGAGAATCGCGTCGGTCAGCCGCGCCTGCGCGAACAGCACACTCGTGGTGATCCGTAGCAGGCCGCGCGGCGCGTCGCCGGGCTCGGCGAAGGTCGACTCGACGTCGTCGGCGAGCCCGAGCAGATCGCGCGCGAGCGGCAGCATTTGCGCGCCGGCGGTGGTCAGCGACAGACGCCGCGTGGTCCGATGCAGCAGCCGGGCACCCGCCCATTGTTCGACGAATGCGACATAGCGCGACGCCATCGCGCGCGACATGTCGAGATGCTGGGCGGCTGCCGACACGCTGCCGCGCTCGGCGGTTTCGACGAATACCTTCAATGCGGTGATTCGATCCATATTCGATCAATCTACGCAACAAATTGTCGACAACTCTATTGTATTTGATCGGGATTAGATCGAATAGACTCGCTTTTTATTTGACTTATCAACGAAACAGCGATGGACCGCTTCACACTTCAGTATTTCTTCGATCCGCTATGCGGCTGGTGCTATGCGAGCGCGCCCTCGCTTGCGGGTCTTGCCGAAGCTTATCCGGATAAGCTCGAGCTGATGCCTACCGGTCTCTTTGCTGACGAAGCCGCGTGCGATTTGACGCCTGAATGGGCCGAATACGCGTGGCGCAACGATCAGCGTATCGAGCAGATGACCGGCCAGCGTTTCACGAGCGCGTATCGCGAACAGGTGTTGCTGCGCGGCGGCGTGCGTTTCGATTCGGGGCCGGCGAACCGGGTGCTGACCGCGATGCACGGAATCGACGCGCGGCTCGAGCGGCCGCTGCTCGAAGCGGCGCAGCGCGCGCGCTATGTCGACGGTTTCGATACCGCGCGTGCCGATGTGCTGGCGCGCTTGGCCGCGGAAGTCGCTGCGCGGGCCGGGCTGACGGTGGACGCCGATGCGCTGGCACGCCGCATCGACAGTGACGCGGCGCTCGCCGACGCAACGGCCGCACGCATCGAGCGCGCGCAGCATGCGATGCGGCAACTCGGCGTATCGGGCGTGCCGCAACTGCTGCTGACGACCGGCGAGCGCGGCTATGTGTTGAACAGCGCGAGCTTGTATGCGGGTCCGACTGCGGCGGTGTCTGCTGTTGAGCGGGTATTGCAAAGCGGGGTTTGAAGCGGGATCGGAGCGGCGTTTGACGAGAAAGCCTCGGCGCACGGATGGATCGTGCCGCGCGCGGGTGAGCCGGCGCGAGCGGGCGGCGCTTCGTTGCGGCGGCGGATGCGTTCTGTGGCATCGCGGTTCTGTGCCGCGCAGGCCGCGCCCGCCCGATTGCTGCATGGGCCGCCGATTCGCCGATCAGTGCATTGACGGCGCCGCCGGGTGCCGCGCCTTACCGGCGCTTGCGTTGCCGCGGCGCCGCTTCATGGTCCGTTCACGGGCCGTTTTCGCGTTGTCATTGCCGCTATCGGTCGTTTGCCATTGACGATCCCTTGTCAGTACGTGGTCTTTGGAAATCAGCTTTAATCGGTTTGTGCGGCGCGCTTCGCGCGCTACGATCGTTGACAACCCGGCTCAGGATGCGCCGCGTGCGCGCCGAGTCGTTCCTCACCTCGGAATGCAAAACGGAGAGAAAGATGGCATTACGCTCACTCGGCACCTCGGCCATTCAGGTATCGCCAGTCGTATTCGGCGGTAACGTGTTCGGCTGGACCATCGACGAGAAGCAGTCGTTCTCGTTGCTCGACGCGCTCGCCGACACCGGCATCAACTTCATCGATACCGCCGATGTCTATTCGGCCTGGGTGCCCGGCAATCAAGGCGGAGAATCGGAGACGATCATCGGCAAGTGGCTCAAGCGTACGGGCAAGCGCGACCAGGTCGTGATCGCGACGAAGGTCGGCATGCTGCAGGCGCGCGCGGGGCTGTCGCGCGACAATATCCTGAAGGCCGTCGACGATTCGCTGCGGCGCTTGCAGACCGATTACATCGACCTCTATTTCTCGCACCGCGACCTTGCCGACACTCCGCTCGAAGAAACGCTCGGCGCTTACCAGACGCTGATCGAGCAGGGCAAGGTGCGCATTATCGGTGCGTCCAACTACAGCGGCGCGCGGCTGCGCGAGGCGGCCGAAATCAGCCGGCGCGGTGGGTTGCCCGCGTATCAGGTGATCCAGCCCGAATACAACTTGTACGACCGCGCGGAGTACGAGCGAGATATCGAGCCGGCCGCGACCGAGCTGAAGCTTGGCGTCGTCACGTATTTCGCGCTGGCGAGCGGGTTTCTGTCGGGCAAGTACCGGTCCGAAGCCGATCTGAAAGAGCGTGCGCGCGGCAGCCGCGTCGAGAAATATTTGAATCCACGCGGTTTGCGGATCGTCGATGCGCTCGTCGCGGTGGCCGACAAACACGATACGACGCCCACGGCGGTCGCGCTCGCGTGGCAGATCGCGCGGCCGAGCGTCACGGCGCCGATCGCGAGCGCGACGTCGCTCGATCAACTGACGGCGCTCGGTGCGGCGATCCGCCTGCGACTCGATGCAGGCGACATCAAACAGCTTGACGACGCAAGCGCGCCTTAAGCCGGGGTGTTGCCGTAGGCGGCTCGGCTGGCACTGGCTAAAGGCGTTGCGCGGCAGGTGTGGCTGTTGGTCGTTGAAGGTCTGGCCATCCGGCGCATGGGCTTCAACGTGCGGCGGCGCGGGTTCGTCGCGCATGTTCATGAGCGCATCGAGGCGCTGGCCAGCGGGCAACGCGTGATTGGCGCCCGGCCGTCATGGGCTTCATCCTTCCGGTTGATACCGCGCGCCCCCGGTGTTCGTGCACCATGGCTTCGTGTCCCGCGGCCGCGCCAGCCGGCGCGCCGCTCGATCGGAGAAACGCATGGGAGCAGATCCGGTATTCATCCAGGTGGGCGAGCTGGCGGAAGGTTTCGCGCCCGATAGCCATATTCTCGAGCCGGCCGGCGATCTGGCCGGACGGACCATTGCGCTTACCGCGCAAGACGGCGCGGCTTGCGAATACGTCTTCGTCGACGCGTGCACGCTGCGCTGGCGCGAGCGGCCTGGGGCGCGGCACGAGCGCGGCGCGCGCAACGGCAGCGTCGATGAGCACGGCGAAGGCGGAGCGCTCGCGTATCGCGCGACGCAATTGCGCTCCGGCGTCTATCTCGTCGATTATGTCGATCCGGCCCGCCGCGCAACCTCGACCAGCCTCGTGCTGGATTGGGCGCGCGGCGTGTGGACATCGGTCGATGGCGTGCTGCCCGGCGAAGCGGATGTGCGTCTCGACGCGTTTTCCCGCGTCGCGCGCGGCCTGCCGCTGACGGGCGTCGCGGTGACGTTCCGCCAAGGCACGATCGACGGCGCGTCCGTATCCGGCGAGTTGCATGCGCCAACGCGCGAGCTGATCGGCAAGCGCGTGATGTACCGCTACAGCCCGACCGAGTGCTACGAGCATATCTACCTGAACGACGGTTTCTATGCGTGGCATTGCATCGAAGGCGTCGAGCGCGGTCTCGCGGATGTCGACCGTTGCCACTACTTCAAGCTTGCCGATGCGCTGTATCTGTTCGTCTGGCGCGAAAAAATCGTACCGACGCTCGGCGTCGTGCTGATCGATTTTGACCAGTGTAAGACAGACGGCAAGATCTTCGGCTACCGCGACGGCGATTTTGGCGCGTTGTCGAATTTTCCGGTCGGCGCGCATGCCCGGATGCTGAACGAAACCGTTTATCCGTTCGCGCGATGAGCCGCGCCGATTCGATGCGTGCGGTGCCGCTGCGCGGGCCGTTCGTCGCGGATTTCCGCGGTCGCGTGGTGCTGGTCACGGGCGGCGCGCAGGGCATCGGCGCGGCGATTGCCGGCGCGTTCGCGGCGGCGGGCGCGACAGTGGCGATCGCCGATCTTCAAGCCGACGCGGCCGCCGCGTGCGCCGGCGGGCTTGCGTTGCGCGGGCTTGCCGACGGACAAACGGTGCGCGCCTATCGCGCCGATGCGGCGCAGCGCGACGAGTTGACCGGGCTCGTCGAGCGGATCGAGGCCGACAGCGGCAGGCTCGACGTGGTCGTGCACAATGCGGCGTATTTTCCGCTCACACCGTTCGACGCGATCGGTCCCAACCTCCTTGCACGCACGCTCGCCGTCAATTTGTCGGCGCTGTTCTGGCTCACGCAGGCAGCGTTGCCCGCGTTCGAGCGGGCCGGGCAGGGGCGCGTGCTCGCGACGTCTTCGGTGACGGGGCCACGGGTCGCGTATCCGGGGCTTGCGCACTACGCGGCATCGAAGGCCGGCGTGAACGGTTTCATCCGTGCGGCGGCGCTGGAGCTGGCAAGCCGGAACGTGACCGTCAACGGTGTCGAGCCTGGGATGATCCGCACGCCGGCGGCGGCTAATCTCGGCGATGCGGCGCATGCCGCCCGTATTGCGCGGAGCATACCGCTCGGCCGTCTTGGCGAGCCCGACGACATCGCGGCCGCGATGCTGTTTCTCGCATCGGATTGTGCGGGTTATATCACCGGACAGACGATCGTGGTCGATGGCGGTGCGACGTTGCCTGAAACGGGGGCGGCGCCTGTGTAGCCTGCGTGGCCCGTGTCGTGCGATTGTCGCGGGCGATTGCCGGGCCAGCCGCTGCGGCAATGCCACGCGCCGCCTGTCATCTGCGCACGGTATTCGCGACGCGCGGCCTTATCCGTCGAGCGCCAGCGTGGGCACATCGACGATTGTCGCGCCGCCATCGACCACGATCGTCGCCCCGGTCATAAACGATGCATCGCCGGACGCGAGAAAGCCGCACACGGCCGCGATTTCGCCGGCATCGGCCGCGCGGCGCAGCGGAACGTCGGCGCTGACCCGCCGGTATGCATCGTCGAGCGTTTCGCCGTGTCGCCGCATCAGCGGCGCCATTTCGGCGTCGGCCATCGGCGTGCGGACCCAGCCTGGGCATACGGCGTTCACGCGAACGCCGGCCGGCCCGTAATCGCGTGCAAGCGAGCGCATCAGCCCGATCAGCGCGTGTTTCGCGGTAGTGTAGCCGCATACGCCCGCGCCGGCCGCAAGCGATGCAATCGACGCAACGAACACGATCGAACCGCGCCGCGCGATCAAATCCGGCAAGCATGCGCGTGCGCTGACGAATGCGGTATCCAGATTGGCCGCAAGCGCGTCGCGCCATGCCGCGTCACTGGTTTCGCCGGCACGGCCGAGCCCGTGTCCGCCCGCGCACGCGACCAACGTATCGATCGGACCGAAGCGGGCATGAATGTGTTCGATGTGGCCGGCCCATGCTTGTGCGTGCGCCGCATCGCCGGCCAGCGCGAGGCCGCCGGTTTGCGCCGCGATCGTGTCGAGCGGCGCTCGCCGGCGGCCGATCAACGCGACGCGCTCGCCGCGCGCAGCGAAGCGCAATGCGCATGCGGCACCGATTCCGGTTCCGGCCCCCGTCACGACGACCGTGCGCGGCGAAGTATTTTCCATTCGAAGCTCTCCTGGCATAGGGCGATGGTTTCCGGTTCACGAACGAGTGTACGGTGCGGGCTTGGTGTCCGGCATCGACCATTCGGCTGAATGGACGCGCGCGATTTGCCGATTTGCGCTCATCGCCGCGGTGATCGCGCGCCTAAGCTGTGCCGACGCACATCCGTCTGCGCCCGAGGTGTTTCGCGATGAATCCAGTTCTGGCCCGTCACGGTATCGACGCCGATTGCGCGTCGTATGCACGCGCGTTGCACGCCTGCGTAACCGCTCTGCAAACGCTCGCACGGCCGAGCGCGACGGTGTTCTACCGGATCGACACGAGCGGCGAGCCCGTCGACTTCGAGCTGTTCGGAATGACGGCCGCGATGCATCGCGCATACGTGAATCGCTACAGACCGCTCGATCCTCTGCATCCGTTGCGCTGCGCGGCGCAGCCGGGCGCGGTCGTCACCCTGGCATCGCAACTGCCGGACGAGCGGCGCGCCGCATCGGCGTACTGGACGGGTTTCTTGCACCGGTATCGCGTCGCCGATGTCGTCGAAGTGCTGCTGCGCGACGGCGGCACGCCGCTCGCCGCGTTTTCGCTGTTGCGTTTTGCAAGCGGCGGATGCTATTCGACCGGCGACATCGCGGCGCTGCACGTGCTCCAGCCGCTCGTCGAGACGGCGCTCGTGCCGCCATTGCGGGCCGTGCGCGGAATTCGCAGGATCGTGTCCGATACGAGGCTCACGCATCGCGAGGAGCAGATCGCGCGTCTCGTGCGCGCAGGCCGCTCGAACAAGGAGATCGCGCGCGATCTGGCGCTCGGCCAGCCGACGGTCAAGACACATCTGTTGCGCATGTTCCGCAAGCTCGGCGTGTCGAATCGAACCGAACTCGTTGGCGCGCTGTTTCTTTGATGGCCGGCCGCGCGGCTGGCTGGCGCGCCGCATCGATCTGCCTCGGGCATGGGCAGGCGCGGCTCGAATTTCCGGCCGAGGGCCGCCGGGCTGCCAATTTGCGCTAACCGATTGCAAACGGGCGCGGCTACAGTGATGCGAATCGTTCGCGTGATCGCTGCCGCGCGGACACCCATTCCAAAATTGAGAGCCGCCTATGACCCAGACGAACATCGTCGCCGTGAGCGACGCGGTACGCGCCTTCACCGGGCGCGAATTCGGTCTTTTCATCGACGGCGTGATGCACGCCGCGCATTCGCCACGGCTGCTCGACGTCTATGATCCGTCGACGGGCGAGCGCCTCGCGCGCGTGCCCGACGCCGACGCGCGCGACGTCGACGCCGCTGTCGCCAGCGCGAAGCGCGCGTTCGACGCGCGGGTCTGGAGCGGACTGCGGCCAGCGGACCGGGAGCGCATCCTGCTGCGGCTCGCCGACGTGCTCGAAGCGCATGCGGAAGAACTCGCGCAGCTCGAGACGCTGAATCAAGGCAAATCGATTCTCGTGTCGCGCGGCGTCGAGGTCGGCGCGACGATCGAGTATGTCCGCTATATGGCGGGCTGGGCGACCAAGGTCACCGGCCAGACGTTCGACGTGTCGATTCCGTTTCCGCCCGGCGTGCGCTATACGGCGTACACGCGCAAGGAGCCGGTCGGCGTCGTCGCCGCGATCGTGCCGTGGAATTTCCCGCTGATGATCGCTGTCTGGAAGCTGGTGTCGGCGCTCGCGGCGGGCTGTACGGTGGTGCTGAAGCCTTCGCCGGAAACGCCGCTTACCGCGCTGCGGCTTGCCGAGCTGGCGCGCGAAGTGGGCGTGCCGGCGGGCGTGTTCAACGTCGTCACCGGAGGCCGCGAATGCGGGGCCGCACTCGCCGGCCATCCGTCGATCGGCAAGATTTCGTTTACCGGCTCGACGCCGACGGGCAAGCTGGTCGGCGCGGCCGCGGTGCAGAACATGACGCGGTTCTCGCTCGAGCTGGGCGGCAAGAATCCGGTCGTCATGCTGGAGGACGTGGATGTCTCGCAAGCGCTCGCCGGCGTCGCGGCCGGCGCGTTCTTCAATCAGGGTCAGGTGTGCGCGGCCGCATCCCGGATCTATGTGCATCGCAGCCGGTTCCGCCAGCTTGCCGACGGCCTGGCTGGCGTCGCCGCGTCGATGCGGCTCGGCCCGGGGCTCGATCCGGCCGCGCAGATCAATCCGCTCGTGTCCGCCCAGCATCGCGATAAGGTTCTCGCGCATCTGGAGCAGGCCCGCCGCGACGGCGTCACGTTTCTCGCGGGCGGCGATCCGGCCGGCGATCGGCCCGGCTATTTCGTGCGTCCGGCGGTGATTGCCGACGCGAAGCACGACAGCGCGATCGTGCGCGACGAAATATTCGGCCCGGTCGTCGTCGTGCTGCCGTTCGACGATCCCGCGCAAGCGGTGCGGCTTGCGAACGCGTCGCCTTACGGGCTGGCCGCAAGCTTGTGGAGCAACGATCTGAAGGCGGTGATGGATCTCGTGCCGCGCATCGAGGCGGGCACGGTCTGGGTCAACTGCCACGTGCCGCTCGATCCGGCGATGCCGTTCGGCGGCTACAAGCAATCCGGCATCGGCCGCGAATTCGGCCAATACGCGATTGACGGCTTCACCGAAACCAAATCCGTCTGTATCGCGCATTGAACGCGCTGACAGCACGTTTTTCCGGAGCAATGCAATGAGCGACAACGATTCCCGTTTTTGGCACCCGATGCTGCACCCGAACGACATGACGCGCCGCGAGCCGATCCGCATCGTGCGCGGCGACGGCTGCTACGTATACGACGATCGCGGGCGTCAGCTCGTCGACGGCGTCGCCGGGTTATGGAACGTCAACGTCGGCCACAACCGCGCCGAAGTCAAGCAGGCGATCGTGCGCCAACTCGACGAACTCGAATACTTTCAATTGTTCGACGGCATCACGCATCCGCGCGCCGAGGAATTGTCGAAACGGCTGATCGACATGATGGAACCCGAGGGCATGCGCCGCGTGCTGTACAGCTCGGGCGGCTCGGATTGCGTCGAGACCGCGCTCAAGATCGCGCGCCAGTACTGGAAAGTGCAGGGGCAGGCGGATCGCACGAAGTTCATCTCGTTGAAGCAGGGCTATCACGGCACGCATTTCGGCGGCGCGTCGGTGAACGGCAACACGGTGTTCCGGCGCAATTACGAGCCCAATCTGCCCGGCTGTTTTCATGTCGAGACGCCGTGGCTCTACCGCAATCCGTTTACGCAGGATCCCGAAGCGCTGGGCCGGATCTGCGCGGAGCTGCTCGAGCGCGAGATCGTGTTCCAGAGCCCGGACACGGTTGCCGCGTTCATTGCCGAGCCGATCCAGGGCGCGGGCGGCGTGATCGTGCCGCCCGCGAACTACTGGCCGCTCGTGCGCGAAGTCTGCGACCGTTACGGCGTGCTGCTGATTGCCGACGAGGTCGTGACGGGTTTCGGCCGCAGCGGCAGCCTGTTCGGCAGCCGCGGCTGGGGCGTGAAGCCGGACATCATGTGTCTTGCGAAGGGCATCTCGTCCGGCTACGTGCCGCTCGGCGCAACCGCGGTCAATGCGCGCATCGAGGACGCGTTCGCGGCAAATGCGGATTTCAGCGGCGCGATCATGCACGGCTACACGTATTCGGGGCATCCGGTCGCGTGCGCGGCGGCATTGGCGAGTCTCGATATCGTGCTGCGCGAGGATTTGCCCGCGAACGCGGCGCGCCAGGGTGCGCATCTGCTCGACGCGCTGCAGCCGTTCGTCGAGCGTTTCGAAGCGGTTGGCGAGGTGCGCGGCAAGGGGCTGATGGTCGCGCTCGATCTCGTCGCCGACAAGACGACGCGTATGCCGATCGATCCCGCGTCGGGCTACGCGAACGCGGTTGCCGAGGTCGCGCGCGAAAACGGCGTGCTCGTGCGGCCGGTCGGCACGAAGATCATTCTGTCGCCGCCGCTCGTGATTCAGCGCGAGCAGATCGAGCAGATCGTCGCGGGGCTGGCGGCCGGATTCGAGGCGACGCCGTTCAACGCGGGCTGAGCGCGCGCGAAGGGCGCATGACGCCTGCCCGGAGCCTCGTGGGCGCGGTTGCGGGCGTTTTGCCAATTTGCGCTACATCCGGGAATTTTGGTCTTCGTATTTTTTCGACATCGACGCAATCATCGATCAGGAGGCGCAGATGTCGGATTGGTCAGACGGTTCGGGCACACCGGCCGTGCCCGCCGCGAAGCCGGCGGCGCAGCCCAAGCCGGCGGCGGGCTCAGTCGGTTTTCCGACGGCGCTTGCGAGCGCCGTCGGTCTCATCATGGCGAGTCCCGTGATCCTGACCGCGACGTCCGGCTTCGGCGCCGGCGGCTGGGTATTCGCCCTTGCGATGGCGATCGCGTTCGTGATGATGCAGGCGCAGGCGACGACCTTCTCCGAGGCGGCGGCGATGCTGCCGACAGCCGGCTCGGTGTACGACTATCTGTCATGCGGGCTCGGCCGCTTCTGGGCGATCACCGGTACGATCTCCGCCTATTTCCTCGTTCACGTGTTTGCCGGCACGGCGGAGGCGATCCTCAGCGGTGTGATGGCGCTCGTCAACTTCGAATCGCTGAACGCGGCATTCGAGCGGCACAACGGCGCGTGGCTCGTCGGCGTGGGGCTCGTCACGGTGTTCGCGATCACCAACATCGTCGGCATTCAGGTGTTCAGCAAGCTCGAGGTCGTGCTGACGGCCGGTATGTGGCTGTCGCTGATGCTCTTCGGCGTGCTGGGGCTCGTCGCCGCGCCCGCCGTGCATTTCGACGGCTGGTTCGGGCCGTCGTCGCTGGGCGTGTCGGTGCCGGCCGTGCTGTCGCTCGTCGGGATGGCGATGTTCATGTTCGTCGGCTGCGAATTCGTCACGCCGCTCGCGCCGGAAATGAAGGCGCCGGGCAAGACGATTTCGCGCGCGATGGCGCTCGGGCTCGCGGGCGTCGCGGTATGCATGTTCGTCTACGGCGCGGCGATCAAGCGGCAGGTGCCGAACGTCGCGCTGAGCGCCGACGGCCTCATCCATCTGCTCGATACGCCCGGCGCGATTCCCGCATTCGCGCTGCAGGTGCTCGGGCCGCTCGGACGCATCTGGTTCGGCATTGCGTTCCTGTGTGCCGGCGCGGCGACGATCAATACGTTGATGGCGGGGCTGCCGCGCATCCTGTACGGGATGGCGCTCGACGGCGCGTTGCCCAAGTGCTTTGCCTATCTGCATCCGCGCTTCAAGACGCCCGTGGTCGGGATCGTCGTGGCGGCAGTCGTGCCGATCGCGCATGCGTGGTTCATCCACGGCAATCCCGGCAGCATCCTGCATCTCGTGCTCGCCGCGACTTGCGCATGGGGCACCGCGTACCTGCTCGTCACGCTGTCGGTCGTGCTGCTGCGGATTCGCCGCCCGGACCTACCCAGACCATACCGGTCGCCGTGGTTTCCGCTGCCGCAAATCGTCTCGAGCATCGGCATCGTGCTTGCGATCGTGTACATCGCCCCGCCGGGAATGAGCGGTCGCGACATCTACATTCCGTTCGGCACGATGCTCGGACTCACCGCACTGTATGCACTGTTCTGGACGATCGTCGTGCAGCGCAAGCATCCGTTCAGGCCGGTGCCCGTCGAGGAGGCGCTGCACAACGGGCGGGCCCGATGAGCGGCCGCTCGATCTGACATACTGTGGCGCATGTCATGCACGGACGCCGCTGGCTGCCGTCGGGATGCCGCGCCGCCGCGCGCATGCATCGGCCCGTGATGCGCGGTCCGGCTTGCCGTAGCGGAATTGTCTGGAGGCACTCATGTTGTTTCAGTCGCATTCGCTCGAAGACGTCCACGATCACGGGCTTGCCATTGCCGGCTGGCAGCAGATCTATCGGCAGATGACGCCCGGCCGCTTCAAGGGCACGGTCACGCAGGTCTTGTGCGACGATTTCCATTTCTTCCGCGAGACGACCAACCGGCGTGTCGCACAAACCGGCGTATCGCCGCACGGGCGGACTTCGCTGGCGATGCCGGTGCTTGTGCCGCTGGCAGGCACGTTCCAGCGACAGCACGTCGACGGCTATGCGCTTCTTGCGCTGCATCCCGGCGAGGACTTCGAATTCCATACGCCGGAGGGAATGCGGCTCGTGGGCATCAGCGCGACGCCCGATATGATCGGCGAGCTATGCGAAGTCGAGTTCGGTACGCGTGGAGGCCGGATGCCGCGGCACGTGACGCGTCTCGCGCACGAACGGGGCATCGCGCTCGGTGCGCGGTTGTCGTCGTATATCGACGACGCGCAGCGCAATCCCGAAGGGCTCGGGCACGATGCCGCCCGCGAGATGTTCCGCGACGCGCTGCTCGGCGTGTTTCTCGATGCGCTCGCCGACGCGGCTCACGAAGCGCGGCGCGATATCACGCATGCAACCTATAGCGATATCGTCCGGCGCAGCGAGCGCTATTTGCGGCAGCGGCCCGAACAGCCGGTAACGGTGCTCGAGCTGTGCCGCGCATTGCGTTGCAGCCGGCGCACGCTGCAGACGAGCTTTCAGCGGGTTGCCGACGTGACGCCCGTTACCTATTTGCGCACGATCCGCCTGAACGCCGTGCATCGGCTGCTGCGCATGACTAGCGCTGACGAACTATGCGTCGGCGAGGCGGCTGCGCGCTGGGGCTTCACGCATCTTGGTTATTTCGCCCGAGCGTATCGCAGGCTGTTTGGCGAATTGCCGTCGCAGACGCAGCGTTTGTCGTGAGCGTTGAAGGGCGCGCTTTATCGCGTGCGGCGCGGTTGACCGCGGCTGCCGGATTCGTCAAGCCAAATCCGCGCATGGGAGACGGCCCGCATGAGCGGCCGCGCGTGAGCATTCCGCCAGGCGGTTGGCATTTCGGGCAATGCTAACGAAAGACAGGCGCAGTGGCGGATACGGTCGCCTCGAGCGCAGCGAGAGTGACTACGTGAAGACTTGCCAGGGTTTTCCCTGCTTTGACCGGTCGCTGGCCGCAGGGCAGGGCAAGCGGGGCGCATGAGGTTCTGAAACCGTCGGGTTTGACGCGGCCGGGTAATTGATAGAAGGGCTGACTCTAGCCATCAAATATTTTTTGCCCAGAGTCTCGCTCGGATATGGCCGCTGTCTTTTCGACGCCGGCGCATCCTCGGTGCGCATCGCTCGCCTGCGATACCGTCGAACCGAATGCGGCTCATGCGTTTACCGCGCGGCCGCCTAGCTGCGTTCGCGGATATTTCAACCGCGCGAAAGCCGATGGCCGGGAAGCGGCGCGTTTCATCGACCGAGCGTCGGCGCAAACGGCAGCCTATCGAAGCGGCCCGCGCGCTCCAGGGCGGTGACTGGCGCAAATCGCGGCCGACGGCGGCCGTGAATGCGCTGGCGGCCGGTTTCTTCAGCGTGCCGCGATGGCGATCGCCGCACCGGCCATTGCAGCCGCGCTTGCGCGGTTGGCCGCCTTGACCGCGCGACGGCTCGTCAATAGCTTGCGCGCACGGGTGGCAAGCAGCGCCCATCCGAAATCGACGGTGATCAGCACGGCGAGCAGCGTCAGCGTCAACTCGAACCATGCGACAACGCCGACGTGCGATACGTCGACCATCGTCGGCAGCAGCGCGACATAGAACACCATGATTTTCGGGTTGCCCATCGTGATCGCAAAGCCGGTCAAAAACATGCGCAACGGCGAGCTTGTGGCCGGTAGCGCGTCTGCGGGCGTGTCTGCCGGCGCGAACCACATCTTCCACGCGAGAAACAGCAGATAAGCGATGCCGGTGAATTTCAGCACAAGAAATCCCAGTGCGAACGCATGCGCGAGCGCCACAAGCCCGGCGACAGCGCAGGTGAGCCAGATGACCTCGCCGAGCCACATTGCTGCGAGAAACGGCAGGATGTCGCGCAATCCGTTGGTCAGCACGCGCGCAACCAGCGCGGCGATGCTGGGGCCGGGCGAGCCTGCCGCGACCAATAACGCGGCGGCGAAGATAGCAAGGCTGGACAATGGCACGTCGAATTCTCCCGTTGCGTCGTGCAACGATATTCCGAGGCGGAAAGTCGATTATATTGACGCCGATGCGAAGCCCCTCGTTCTATTTCAGTTCTCGCCCGTGACCGGATACGATCCCGAAGCCCGCTCGATACCGCCCCGAACCAGCCCCCCAATCCTGATCCGCGCCGCGCGCGCCGACGAGGCGTCGACGATGGCCGACCTCGAATCCGCCGCCGCGCAACGTTTCAACGACATCGGCATGCCGCACATCGCGTCGAGCCCGCCGACTGATCTTGCCGATTTACGTGCACGGATCAGCGAGGGCCGCGCGCTTGTCGCGCTGGACGGCGGGCGGATTGCCGGCTTCGCGATCTATCGGATGCTCGATGCCGCGCGCCTTTATCTGGAGGAACTGGACGTGGCGCCCGAGCACGCCGGCCGGCGGATCGGCGTTGCATTGATCGACGCCGTCGTGGCGCGTGCCCGGGAGGCCGGCGCCGGGCAGGTGGTGTTGTCGACGTTCAGGCACGTGCCGTGGAATGCGCCGTACTACCGGCGTCTCGGCTTCGTCGATCTCGACGGCCACACGCTCGACGCCACGCTTGCCGCGGTGCGCGCGGCGCATGTCGCGCATGGGCTCGACGAATCGCAGCGCGTGTTCATGAGCCGCGCGCTCGGCGACGGGCGGCGTTAGGCGGCACCATCCGGCGGCCGGCGCGTGTCTATCTAGAAAGAAAATAGACAGAGAGGGCGCATCGGCTCAACCGCGCGCGGGCTGGCATCACGCAGCGCCCTCAAGCACCGGATAGTCGGTATAGCCCGTTTCGCCGTCCGTATAGAAGGTCGCGGCGTTCGGCCGGTTGAGCGGCGCATTCAATTCGAAGCGGCGCGGCAGGTCCGGATTCGCGATGAACAGCGTGCCCCACGCGACCGCGTCGGCGCGTCCGGTTGCGAGCGCCGCCTGCGCGCTGTCGAGCGTGAATCGCTCGTTTGCAATGAACGGGCCGCCGAACGCCTCCTTCAATTGCGGGCCGAGCGAATCGTCGCCGGCCGATTCGCGCGCGAACAGAAAAGCAATCCCGCGCCGGCCAAGTTCGTGGGCGACGTAGCCGAACGTTGCGGCGGGGTTCGAGTCGCCCATCGTATGGGCGTCGCCGCGCGGCGCGAGATGCACGCCCACGCGTCCCGCGCCCCAGACGTCGATCGCCGCATCGACCACTTCGAGCAGAAGCCGCGCGCGGTTCTCGATCGGGCCGCCATATGCGTCGGTGCGCCGGTTCGAGCTGTCCTGAAGAAACTGGTCGAGCAGGTAGCCGTTCGCGCCATGCACTTCAACGCCGTCAAAGCCTGCCGCACGCGCATTCTCCGCGCCGCGCCGAAATGCTGCGACGACCTCGGGAATCTCGGCAAGCTCGAGCGGACGCGGCGTCGTATAGGCCCGCTGCGGGCGAACCAGGCTGACGTGGCCTTCCGGCGCCAGCGCGCTCGGCGCGACGGGTAACGTACCGTCGAGGAAAATCGGGTCCGATACGCGGCCCACATGCCAAAGCTGCAGGAAAATGCGGCCGCCCGCGTCGTGCACGGCGTCGGTGACGAGCCGCCAGCCAGTGACTTGCTCGGGCGACCAGATGCCGGGCGTATTCGCGTAACCGACGCCTTGTGGCGTGACCGACGTCGCCTCGCTAATGATGAGCCCCGCCGATGCGCGCTCCGCATAGTAGCGGGCCATCAGAGCGTTGGGAATGCGCGTGGCGCTTGCGCGGGCACGCGTGAGCGGAGCCATGATGATGCGATTCGGCAGCGTGAGGTCGCCGATGGTCAGCGGGTCGAACAGGGTGGGCATGGCAGGGGCCTCGAGTATGCAGTGGGGAGAAATGGGTGCAGCCGATTTCCGAAGCTTAGACCGGCGCAATGCCGGATAGCCAACAACACTGCATCGAATAGGGATGTTTGATAGAAATTCTCGATGGGCGATGACGGAAAGTCCGATATCCGGTGGCATTTCTCCGCACACAAGCTTTCGGTTGATCGACGACGTGAGTGTAAAATACGGTAAAAATTGCCGTCCATGGCATTGCCGGGCATTTTTAGGCAGATGGAATTGTTGTTTCTATGCAACCGTCAAGACGCTGACACAAAGTAATGGCCGAAGTGACCCCACCAAAAAAGCGCCGTCAATAACCCAAAAAGTTTATATAAAACAAAAGCTTATAAGGAATGGGCATTTCTATTATTTCTAGTTCTGGAAAAGCTTATTTCGCCATGTGTGAATGGTGACCCTAGGGTGCACCCCTAAACTCTCGGTTCCAGAACGGGCAACCATCCGGGCGCGGCCATGTGGATGTTTCACAAAGCCGACGTGGCGCTTCCGGGCGGTTGTGGACCGTTTAACAAACGAGGCCGCAAGGTCTGACCTTTTTTGTAAAGGGAGCTTCACGCATGAAAAAGACTCTGATTGTTGCAGCAGTCGCTGCATCGTTCGCTACTGTCGCACACGCTCAAAGCAGCGTCACGCTGTACGGTGTGCTCGACGCGGGCGTCACGTACCAAAGCAACGTCGCTACGCCGTCGGGCAGCGGCAAGTCGCTGTGGTCGGTTGGCAGCGGCATCGACCAAAGCCGCTTCGGCCTGCGTGGTTCGGAAGACCTCGGCGGCGGCCTGAAGGCGATCTTCACGTTGGAGAGCGGCTTCAACATCGGTAACGGCAAGTTCCAGAACAACGGTGGCATGTTCAACCGTCAAGCGTTCGTCGGCCTGTCGAGCAACTACGGCACGGTCACGCTGGGTCGCCAGTTCGATTCGACGTATGACTACCTGGCTCCGCTGTCGGCAACGGGCACCTGGGGCGGCACGTATTTCGCGCACCCGCTCAACAACGACAACCTGAACACGAACGGCGGCTACGCTTCGAACAACACGATCAAGTTCACGAGCGCGAACTACGCCGGCCTGCAATTCGGCGGTACGTACTCGTTCTCGAACAGCTCGCAGTTCGCGAACAACCGTGCGTATAGCGGCGGTTTCTCGTATCAGTACCAAGGCCTGCGTATCGGCGGTTCGTATTCGCAAGCGAACAACGCTGGTCAGCCGGCTAACGGCGGTAACAGCGTGATCGGCGCAATCGACAACTCGGCTTACGCCTCGCAAGGTCGTTCGCGCGTCTACGGTGCTGGCGCGAGCTACGCTTACGGCCCGCTGCAAGGCGGCCTGCTCTGGACGCAATCGCGTCTCGACAATCGTGCAAACAACGCTGGTACGCTGCGTGCCGACAACTACGAAGCGAACCTGAAGTACAACCTGACGCCGGCTCTGGGTCTGGGTGCTGCTTACACGTACACGAACGCGAAGCTGAACGGCGACAGCGCTCACTGGAACCAGTTCGGTCTGCAAGCCGACTACGCGCTGTCGAAGCGCACCGACGTGTACGCACAAGCTGTGTACCAGCGTGCGTCGAAGAACGCTGGCGGCGCATCGATCTGGAATGGCGATCCGACGACGCCGGCAAGCACGTCGATCAACCAAACCGCAGCGACGGTTGGTCTGCGTCACCGCTTCTAAGCGTGACGGCTGGCTTGTCCAGTCTCGAAAAGGCGCCTTCGGGCGCCTTTTTTTCTGCATGATGCGCATGCAAGCAAGCGCGGAGCGAAAGCAAAAAAGCGAGGATGCCGGCAGGCAATCCTCGCTTTTTCGTTTGACTGGCGATCGTCGGTCAGTGTGCGTAATCGCCGCTCGCTTCCGGCTGGTACAGAATTTCGTTGATCGTCAGTACTGCGGTGCCGCCGTCGGGCGACGCGACTGTCACGTGCTCGCCCCGGCGCGCGCCGAGCAGCGCGATGCCGACCGGCGAAAACACGTTCAGATGGCCTTGGGCGAAGTCCGCCGCGTCCGGATAAACGATCGTCCAGGTCATCTGCTGGCCGGATGTCTTATCGATCAAGCTGACTTGCGAATTCATCGTGACAACATTGGCGCGAATTCTCGGCGATTCGACGATATCCGCGCGCTCGAGCAGCGTGTCGAGCATCGCCTGATAGTGCGGATTGCGTTCCGCATGCCTTTCCAGGCGTGCGACGTCGAGTTCGGTGAGCTGGTAAATGCGTTTTTTCATGACCGTCTCCGGGTAGGCGATAAGGGAAAGGCGACGAGGCCAACCTGTGTGCGGAATCGCCCGGAGCCTGGCTGACGCGGCTCCGGCGGAGGGATGACGTCAGATCAGGCGCCGGGCGTCGGCGAGCGGCGCGGCAAGCATGCTTCGAAGAAGCGGGAGCGTTGCGCTGGCGGCCATGATCGCGCGCACGCCGCATGGGCTGCGTGTTGCGACGGTGGAGGTGGCCTGCGGGCACATGATCGGGAGAATAAGGCGGCGGAAAACGTAACTTTACAAATATACAACAAAGCGGCAGAGCAGGCAGCTATGGCTTGGCTTTCGCATACATCCGACTATTGTTGCCGATACGATGCTTTTTGCTTTTTGTCGACTGACCAAGGCCTGCGATTTTTTTCGACATTGCAACAGTGTATGTTCGAACTAGGTATTTTCCCTTGATGGCTTGCTGACTAGACTGAAATCAATCGCCTCGGACACGACGAATGAGTTCGGAGCGACGCTACTAAAACATTTCGGAGGTCAGCACCATGAAATCGTTTGTCCACGCAGCCATAGCCGTTTCCATTCTCGCCGCACCGCTCGCTTCTTTCGCGCAAGCCGATCAGCAACCGCTGACTCGCGAGCAGGTGCGCTCGGAATTGGTCCAACTCGAGCAAAACGGTTACAAGCCCGAAGTCAGTGATCCGCAATACCCGGCAAACGTCCAGGCGGCGACGCGCCGCGCGCAGCCGGCGCAGCAAACGCTCACGCACGCCGACACGAGCGGCTACGGCGTGCAGCCGGTTGGCATGGCCGAATCCGGCCGCCGCGCGGCGAAGCCGGCTTCGCCCGTCAATTCGATCTACTTTGGTCATTGAACGCGGCGCGTGCGGCCACCCCGGACGCGTGTCGTCGGTGTGCCGCGCGCAAAGCACGATTCGATCCGCGGCAGGACCGCGCAGGTTGCGCGAGGCCCGCGATGCAGGGGGCGAACACCTCCGTCGCCGCGTCCCGGCGGCTTTGCCCAAACGTGAAGCGTTTGGGCATTTTTTGGCGACAGCGGGGCCACGCTTATTGCAAATGCGTAGCCGCGTGTGGCGTGCCGTGAATGTAATGCTCGAGCTGATTGATCGTGAATTGCTGGTCGGCGATCACACTTTTCACGAGATCCCCGATCGATATGAAGCCCATGAGATGGCCGTCGTCGAGAACCGGCAGATGGCGAATCCGATGTTCCGTCATCAGCGCCATGCATTCGTCGCTCGTTTGCGACGGTTCGACATAGCGCACCCTCGACGTCATGATTTCCTCGACGCGCGTTGCTTTGGACGACCGGTCCAGAAGAACGACCTTGCGTGCATAGTCCCGCTCCGTCACGATGCCGACGATCTTCGCGCCTTCCATCACGAGCAGCGCGCCGATGCCTTTTTCCGCCATCAGCTTGATTGCGTCATAGACGGAATCGGATCTTTTGATCGAATGAATCGTGCGGCCGGAATCGGGCTTGGATTTGAGAATCTGTGCGACGGTGATGCTCATACGCGGTCTCCGTTGGCTGGGCGATGCACAGAATGCGGCGCTGGCTTGGCACCGAGGAAGAATTCAGTATAGGCCTGCTCGGCGGCTGGCAGGACATTCTGTTGTTAGATTAGCGGTAAACTTTATTCGCCCGCTATCCAGTACATTCCTTAATTTCTTTATTCGATGCATTCCAAGATGTCTTCGTGTCCCTTTTCGACGCAGCCGGACGACGGCGCCGCCTCCGAGTGCGTGACGCTTGTCGCAACCGCGATGCTCCCGACCCGCTACGGCACGTTTACGTCCTACGCGTTTCGTGTTGCCGGCAGCGAGGCCGAGCATCTGGCGTTGGTGGCAGGCGACGTCACCGGGCAATCGCCGGTGCTGACGCGGCTCCATTCCGAATGCCTGACGGGCGACGTATTCGGGTCATACCGGTGCGACTGCGGCGAGCAGCTTGATCTTGCGTTGCGCTATATCGCGGCTGAGGGGCGCGGCGTGTTGTTGTACCTGCGCGGGCACGAAGGGCGTGGAATTGGTTTGAGCAACAAGATTCGCGCGTATGCGCTGCAGGAGCAGGGGCGGGATACCGTCGAGGCGAATCTCGACCTCGGCTTGCCGGACGACGCGCGCGAGTACGATTCCGCAGCCGCGATCCTGCGCATTTTGAAGGTCACGTCAGTCCGGCTGATGAGCAACAATCCGAAGAAATTCGACACCCTCGCGGCACACGGCATCCCGGTGTGCGAACGCGTCGCGCTCGCGGTGCCGGTGCGCGAGGAAAACGAGCGTTATATCCGCACCAAGCAGCTCAAATTCGGTCACTATTACTTCGACGAAAACGAATAGCCCGACGGGCGGTGCGGCTTGCGCATGCCGAAGCGCTGTTCGGCGATCGGCAGATCGAAGCGGCGCCGGACTTCGGCGGTGATCCAGTCGCACGTGCGCCGCGCGCAGTCCGTGAGCGTTTGGCGGTCGGCATGGCCGTCGATGTCATAGACGAAGCGCACGTCCACCTCGTCGCCGGTCTGCCGATGTTCGAGCTCATTCAGATGCAGGCCGGGCGAGTGGCCCTGCGCGAGCGCGCGCAACTCGTCGAAGTGATATTCGAGCCAGTCGGCGAAAAAGCGCGCGTCGCCGCGATCCGCGAGACGGAAGGCCGCGCTGCGTGTCGGGCGGGCATCGGCGGGTGTGGCTGAGGCCGGGGATGCTTCACGTGACGCGGCATCGCTCGGCGCGGCCTGCGCCGCGCCATCCTGCTGGGCGAGCATGCCGGCATCCCGGCAATGTGCGTGCAATGCGTGCCAGAGCAACGCGTCGCCGTTCGTGGTCGAGGGCTGCATCGTCAGATCGTGCGTGCCGTCATCGCGTGGCGCGCTCTGGCGTACTATCAGCCGCAGCGTGCAAAGCGGCACCTCGTCCAGATAGAGCGTCGCCGAGCGCGGCACGCCGAAGACAGGTGGCATCGTGCCGTGCGCGCGGAAGACAAGCCCATGCCGGCCAAGCCGCACGAGCGGTAGACGGCTGGCAAACGGCGGGTAGGCGATGGTGATGTGCGTGGTCGCGCCGTCGTCGAGTGTGGGCAGCATCGTGCGAAAGACCGATGAGTGGTCCACGATATGTCGTTCTCCTTAAATAGGCGGGTAACCAACTGGACAGGTACGGTGCGTGCCAGCCGGTGGACTCAGGCCATTTCGGCCTGCTGCGTGGTAAGTAGTGGCGCCAGCGTGGGAGCGAGGTCGAGCGCGGCGAGCGTCTGGCTGTCCAGATCGATCCAGCACGCGACGACCATCCGTCCGTCGATCCGCTGCGCGGGGCCGGCCCGGTGAGCGTGAACGCCGATGCGGCGGAACAGCCGCTCCATGCTCAGAAACGTCACGCCGATGAGCTGCTTTGCGCCGAGCCGGACGGCGCATTCCACGACGGCTGCCAACATCGGCCGTACCATCCAGCTCGAATTGCCAGCGCCGGACGGATCGTCGCCATTCGCCGCGAAGCGCGACAGTTCCCAAACGGCGGCGGACTGCGGCATCGGAAGATCGTCGGCGACCAGGTTCGGGAACAGTTCTTTCAGCAGATAGGGGCGCGTGGTCGGCAACAGCCGCGCACAGCCGCAGATGGCGCCGGCGTCGTCGCGGGCAATCACGTAGACGGTATCGTCCCGGTCGTACTGATCGCGCTCGAAGCCTTCGCCGGCCGACGGCAGTTTCCAGCCGAGCTGTTCGACGAAAACGCGGTGCCGATAAATGCCTAGATCATTCGCCAGACTGTTGGGCAGATGCCCGTCGCCATGAACGAAAGTTTGCATGCTGTCGTCCTCGTTGCGTGTGCTTTGGATTGGGCGCATTACATCGCGCGCTCCGAGGACAGGTAACTGTTAACCCTAACAGGGTCGGGACAGCGGGGAAGGAATATGGGGACGGGGACTTTGAGGTGATTTGCCGGCGAAAAATTGATAAATCGCTTGCCAATCCACTATGTTCAAGGAATATTGGACAATACGGGTTGCGTAGCAGCCGGGCTGGTCATTGCAGCGTTTGCCCCGCGTGAGGCCAGAAGCCTTCGCGGTGGCCGTAGTCGTGTATTGCCGAGGCGACCACGGTTTGCCAATTGAGTTGGGCGAGCCGGCGCGACAGCTCGGCTGCCGTGAACGCCATGCCGATGTCCAGGCCGTTTTGGTCGATGCCCATGACGTTGCTGCGGACGTCGCCCCATGCGATGACGAACGCGTGGGTGGCTCCGTCGATGTACCAATCCCAGCCGAACGTCAGATGCGGGGCGCCGGCGGATGGTGGGCGCTCCCATTCGGTGTAGCCGGCGACGCGGGCGTCGATCGCACTCGTGCGCAACTCGGCGAGCAATTCGGAATCGAGTCCGGACGATACATGGACGAGTTCGAGCCCGGCGAGCGCCTGTATGGGCAAACGGACGTAGCCGTCAGTGGATGGGCCGCGAAAGCGGTGGAGCAAAGGTGAATTCATGCCGCAATGTATCAGCCGGCGCGCGTGCTGAAACCTAGCAAGTATGACAGCGTGAAATAGCCGGGGATCATATGGAACTGCGTTGGCAGGATGCCTATCTTCAACTCAGCGCTGCGAAGAACGAGCAGGAGCTCTTTCAGCAGATCGCCGCGTATTCGATGCGACTCGGCTTTGAATATTGTTGCTACGGCATACGCGTGCCGCTGCCGATCTCGAAGCCCGCCGTTGCGATCTTCGACACCTATCCGGATGGCTGGATGGAGCGCTATCAAGAGATGAATTATCTCGAGGTCGACTCGACCGTGCGCGACGGCGCGCTCAGCCCGAACATGATCATTTGGCCCGACGCGGACGCCTCGGACGGGACGTCGCTCTGGAGCGACGCGCGCGAGCACGGGCTCGCGGTCGGCGTTGCGCAATCGAGTTGGGCGCCGCGTGGTGTGTTCGGCCTCCTGACGATTTCGCGGCACGCGGACCGTCTCACGCAAGCGGAGATCAATCAGCTCACGCTGCAAACGAACTGGCTGGCCAATATGTCGCATTCACTGATGAGCCGTTTTCTGGTGCCCAAGCTCGCGCCCGAGGCGTGCGTTACGCTGACGCAGCGCGAACGCGAGGTGCTCTGCTGGACGGGCGAAGGCAAGACGGCGTGCGAGATCGGCCAGATCCTGAGCATCTCCGAGCGCACCGTAAACTTTCACGTGAACAACATTCTCGATAAGCTCGGCGCGACGAACAAGGTGCAAGCGGTCGTCAAGGCAATCTCGATGGGATTGATGGACGCGCCTTGAGGGATGGAGCGCGGGCGTGCAATCGCGGCCGGGACATGCCGCCATAGCGCGCGCCGAGCCGCGTCGGCCGCCGCTGCGGCGCCGGATCGAAGCGCGAGCGCTCATGCGGCGCAGCCCGCATGAATGTTCCGCGCGGCCCGTTTGCCGTGGCAGATCGTTCTTGCCGGATCACTCCATCAATGGTTCGGCTTCCTTAGCAGTCCAGCTCACGCTCGAAATGCTTTTTTCCATGCTCATCCGGCTTGCGATCTGTTCGAGCCTCGGCTGATCCTTCGGATGCAGCTTGAGGGTGGCCGTCACTTTGATGCGCTCCGGCGCATTCGGCTCCTGCGGCACGTCCTCGCTCGTCAGACTCTGGAACGACAGCGGCTTCGCGTACATCGAGTTCGACAACAGCGTGCGCACGTGCACTTCGTCGGCTGCCAGGCAGATCACGACGATCTGGTATTCGCGCACGAGGTCGGCATTCGATACGGGCGTCGCGTTGATCGCGTGGCTCACGCCGCGCAGCAGCGTGTTCGTGGCGAGCACGACGCCGGTGCCGGCGAGCGCGGGCAGATAGTGGCC
>NZ_FXAN01000071.1 GCF_900176645.1 Burkholderia singularis | reverse complement strand
CAAGAAAAGAGCGGCAAAGAAGCGACGCGCGACGCGGCGGCCACTGCAGCGATGCATGATGCTACGTCCCACAATGGTTACAGTCTAGCGCGCTATCTTTCGCGGAATTACGGTCGTTACAGATAAACCCGCAGGCAGGCGGCAATCGCTGATGGCGCGGGCGGCGCGCGGTATCCTGCGCTGCCGCCGGCCGCGCAGGAAAAGGACGGAAGTGAAAGATTGTGACGCGAGTGGAGGGAGGGCGTGCCGCGCACCTCTTCACGGGCGCGTGCGCCATGCGTGCGATGCGCGTGCGCGGCGCACGGTCAACTCGGCGGGTTCGGCCAGGATGCGCCGCCGGTCTCCCGGACGATTTTTTCGATGCATTCGCGCAGCGCCGGCGCGGCGACCGAGCGCAAGTAGTCGGCCGAACATTGATGCGCGGCACCCCCGCAATTGACCGCGTAGCGTTCGCCAGTCGGCGCGACGAAGCCGGCCGCGATCGCATTCAACTCCTCGCGCCACTCGCCGATCGCGATTGCATAGCCGTCATGCGCGATGAGTTCGAGCGCCGGGTTCAGGCGCGCGACGACGTGCGGCCACTCGTCGCCCGCGGCGGCCTGCAGTGCGCCGAGCAGTTCCCGGCGCGCATCGGCGTCGAGCGTGGCCAGATACGCGCGGCCGACGGCGGTGCGCGCGATGTCCATCCGCGAGCCGGCTTCGAGCCGCGTGACGAGTACGGCCGAACGCGGGCGCACGACGTCGATCGCCACCATGTCGAGTCGGTCTCGCACCGCCAGATGGACCGACAGCGAGGTCTTCTCGGCAAGCTCGACGAGGAAGGGGCGCGAGCGTGCGCGGATGTCGAAGTTGCGCAGAAAGCCGTTGCTGAGTTCGAGCACGGCAGCGGTCAATACGAAGCGCTCGCTGTCGGGCAGTTGGTAAAGGAACCCCGTGTTGACGAGCGTGGCGGTGATGCGTGAAACCGTCGGTTTCGGGATGCCTGTCAATTCTGCCAGTTCACGGTTGCTGGCGGGCGCATCGGCAGCGGCGACATGACGCAACACCGCCAGTCCGCGTGCAAGGGCGGTGATTTCGTCGGACGTCGATTCCCGTTCGCGGGGCACCGACTGAGCGTTAGAACGTGCGGTCACAAGGTTCTCTCAGTTTTTCGAAACTTCATTTCGGATTTTGATTAATTATCGGACAAATATCAATGAATGCGCATAATGCGATAGATCTTTCATTTCATGCAATATATTGCGGCTTCCCATTGAGTTTTCTAAGGAAGTGTGAGGCGGCGCACTGTTTAAAATTGGATGCGCGCTTGCATTTTTCGCTTGACTTGTGCGACGGAAAAGGAAAGAATGTCTCTAATTTCGAAACGCCGTTTCGTAGTTTAATCGGGAACGATGTTCGATGCAGTCTCTCAGGTTCTAGCACGGCCCTCGGAATGGCTAGAACTTTTTTAGCGCCACGGTTCCCGTGGCGCTTTTTTTTTGTTTCTCAGCGATTGGATGCGCGTCTCATATTTTGGGATGGCTGATATTGCGTGCCGGCTCGTATGAACGCGTATGGCGGGCGGCGGGAGAATTGTAAAAAAGAAACAGAAGTGGCGAGGCGCATGGCGGGCCGTCGTATCATCAATCTTTCGGATACGAAAGTTGCGTTATTGAGTCCTTCACCATCATGACCGAGATCGACACTTCCCGCGCTGTTGTTTCTTCCGACCGTGGCCGTCAAGGTATTCGCCGTCGCGCCGCGCAAGCTCCTGTCCATGTTGCCGCACTCGCGGCGGCCGCGATGCTCGCGCTCGCCGGCTGTAAGAAGCCTGAGCAAGTCAGCGCACCGCCGGCCGCACCGGCAGACGCTGCCGTGCACGATGCGGCTCAGGCGGCGGCAAGCACGGCTCAGGCCGCGGCGAGCGCCGCGCAGGCCGCCACGAGCGCCGTGACGCAGGCTGCCGCAAGCGCGGCGGCCCAGACGGCCGCGAGCGTCGCGGCACAGGCGGCCGCGCAGGCGACGAAGCAGCTCGATCAGGTGGCGAGCCTCGTCAATCAGCAGATCGACGCGGCGAAACAAGGGGTTGCATCGGCCGCGTCGGCCGTGCCGCCCGTCAGCGCGAGTGCCGTATCGGCTGCCGTGCAGGCGCAGTTGCAGAGCGCCGCATCCGCGGCGATCGGGCAGGCCGCGGTTGCGGCCAGCGCGGGCCTTGCGGCAACCAACCGCGTGCTTCAGCAATTGGGCCAGACCGCCGCGCAAGCGCCTACCGCGAGCGGCGCACAAGTGGGCAAATAAAATTTCACTTGCCACTCCGGCTATATGTAACTATGATGGTTACTTATAGCCGAGCGCAAGCTCCGGGCATTTCCGTCGCGGGTGAATCATGAATACGAGCAGCCGGTTTGCATTTGCCGTTCACGTGCTTGCTTTGCTGTCGTTGCAAGAAGGCGTGCCGCTGTCGTCGGACATGATCGCGGGCAGCGTGAACACGAATCCGGCGTTGATCCGCCGGTTGCTGTCGATGCTCGCCGCGGCTGGGCTGACGACGTCGCAACTGGGTGCGGGCGGCGGCGCGTTGTTGGCGCGCGAGCCGTCGGCAATCACGCTGCTCGACATCTATCGCGCGGTCGACGAAGCGCGGCTTTTCGCGCTGCATCGGGAAATGCCGAATCCGGCTTGTCTTGTCGGCCGGCACATCCAGGAGTTGTTGACTCATTACATCGACGACGCGCAGCGGGCGATGGAAGCATCGCTCGCCACACGCACGCTGGCGGATGTGGCGGGCGACGTGCTGCGCTCGGAGGCATCCGGCGCGGGGCACGCACGGCGCTCGGGCTGCGGTTGAAAGGGCGGCGGCTGCATTGCCGCGCCGCGATGGACGGCTATGACAGGGATCGACAATCCCGTTTTTTTCGATCGAATATGTAATCAAAAAAGTTACATATTCATTTACCAGGAGAAACATCATGACTCAACGTACCTTGAAAATTGCGCTGTTCGGCGCGACTGGCATGATCGGCTCGCGGATTGCCGCCGAGGCTGCCCGCCGTGGACATCAGGTGACGGCGCTGTCGCGCCGGCCCGCTGCCGACGAGCAGCACGCCAGTACCAAGGCCGCCGATCTGTTCGATCCGGCGAGCGTCGCAGCGGCGCTTGCGGGGCACGACGTCGTGGCGAGCGCATATGGCCCGAAGCAAGAGGATGCGGAGAAGATCGTGAGTGCGGCGAAGGCGCTGGTCGACGGCGCGCGCGGCGCGGGCGTCAAGCGCGTCGTCGTCGTGGGCGGCGCGGGGACGCTCGAAGTCGCGCCGGGCAAGCAACTCGTGGACAGCGAGGGGTTTCCCGAAGCGTACAAGGCCGTCGCGCTTGCGCATCGCGATGCATTCAATTATCTGACGACCGTGCAGGATCTGGACTGGACCTTCTTTTCGCCCGCCGCGCTGATCCAGCCGGGCGAGCGTACCGGCCGGTTCCGCACGGGCGCGGGCAAGTTGATCACTGACGCCCAAGGCAACAGCACGATCTCAGCCGAAGATTATGCGGTCGCGTTCGTCGACGAACTCGAACAGAACCGCTTCATTCGCCAAGCCGCGACCGCCGCGTATTGATCGCCGCCGGCAGCGGCGGGGCGTCTAAGCGCGGAATGCGCGGAATTCTCGTCGGCCGCCGCCGGCTTTTACGTCATCTCCTTGTTGGCCGATCGCGGCGCCGGGATGCCCGTGCGCCGCGATCGTCATGGGCGTGCGGGATGCGCGTGAGCACGCGCGGCGTCAATCAGGCGCATCGGCTGCCGCGACGATGTGGTTGACATGGGTGGCCACGTCTTCGCCGCGCACGCCGTACACGTGCAGCGAGATCGCGGGCGTATCGGTTGCGCCGCCGCCATGTCCGAGCCGGTGAATGCCGGTGAGGCCGGCGCGGACATACGATGTCGAGCCCTGCGCTCGCGCACGGATTCGCGCGTTTCTCGCGTGGCCGGTGACGCCGTCCCAGTGGTAGACGTTTTCGGTCAGCTCGCCTTCGAGCACGGCGTAGCCGCACCAGGTCCGATGGCCGTGTATCGGGCTCCATTGGCCAGGCCGCCAGACCAGCGATACCACCGCATAGCGCCCGAGCGGATCGGCGGCGAGCAGATGGCGTCGATAGTGATCGGCGCTGCTTTCCCGCTGCGCAGGCACGAGCAACCCATGCGCGGCGGCGGCTTCGGCGAGCGCGTCGCGCACTGCCTGCGCGAATGCCGGATGGTGGGAGGGGGCGGCCTCATGCGCGAGCGAGTCGAATGCCGCGTCGATTCGTGCGCACAGGCGTGCGAGCGGACTGGGCGCGGTGGCCGTTGCGGGTTCTCGCAATGGTTCGGACGATCGCGCAGGCGCGGCCGACTCCCGCGACGGGGCGGGGCGATTCGATGTGGGTGACAGCAGGTCGGCGTAACTCATCGGGCTGGAATATTGTTTTGCCCGCGCGGCGCGCGGGTCGGCTTTGCCGCTTTAGTTATACGCGCAGTGGCGAAGAAATGGATTCCATATTGTTCCCTGCCATCATTCGAGAATAGAATAATTTTCTATTTGCAAAGAGTCGCGGAAATGGACGAGATCGATCTGAAGTTGCTCGAACTGTTGCAGGCCGACGCGACGCTGCCGATCGCGGAGCTGGCGCAGCGGGTGAACCTGTCGCAGACGCCTTGCTGGAAGCGCATTCAAAAGCTGAAGGAAACCGGGGCGATCCGTGCGCAGGTCGCGCTATGCGATCCGCGCAAGCTCGGCGTCGGCACGACGGTATTCGTGTCGGTGCGCACCAACCAGCACACCGAGGAGTGGGCGACGCGTTTCACGCAGCTCGTGCGAGACATGCCGGAGATCGTCGAGGTTTACCGGATGAGCGGCGAGATCGACTATTTGCTGCGCGTCGTCGTGACGGGCATCGACGATTACGATCGCGTCTACAAGCAGCTCATTCGCGCGATGCCGCTTTTCGACGTCAGCTCGTCGTTCGCGATGGAGCAGATCAAATATTCGACCGCGCTGCCCGTGCGCAGCGGCGGTTGCGGATGACGGCCTGCGTGCGGCGCCGGCGCGGTTGCGCGTAGAATGCCCGCTTTGACGTTTTCTCAACGGAGAGCCGCACGCGATGAACGATCCACGCAAGAAGAATCCGGTATTCGGGGTGGCGATTCTGATCGTCGTGATGGTGGCGCTCGTGATCGGTACGATTCTTTATAACGCGATTTCGCAGAAGCACGAATACGACGAAGCGCACCCATCGCAGGCCGCGCCGGCGAGTGCGGCGTCGGCTCGCACGGGCGGCTGAGCGCGCGCGATCGCGCCGCTCATTCCGGCAGACGGATCGCGCTTGCGTCCTTGCGGATCAGCAGCGACGACGCGAGCATCTGCTTGCATTGATGCGCAAGCACTTTCAGATCGTGCGTGAGATCGGCGCCGGGGTCCGAGCGCTCGGCATCGACGACCATCGAATCAAGCTCGCGTGTCAATTGTTTGGCCGCTTCCGCATGGTCCGCGGGCGGCGGCGTGCGGGCCTCGGCTTGTTCGAGATTGTCACGCACGGCGGCGAGGCCGCGCTCGAGCGCGGGCGGGTCACCGTGCTGCGCGCGCGCGGCGTGCCGCAGCAGCGGCGCGGCGGCCGTGATTTGCGCACCGAGCACATGGGTTTGCACCAGCAGGTCGTTTAGCTCCGGCACGAACTTTTGATGCGCTTTCGGCTCGATCATCATCCGCTGGAACGCCTGGCCCAGGTTCGCGAATGCGATGTGCATGTTCTTGCGCGCGAGCCGATACGGATAGTCGTCGTCGATCGCGCCGGGCGCGGTTTCGACGGCGGCCGCGACCGCGGGCACCGCCGCCGCGCCGTCTGCCGCGGGCACGCTCGGCGCGGCTTGGCTGCGGCTTGCGCGCCAGGTTGCCTCGAAATACTGACGGGTGGTTTCCAGCATATCGGCGACGAGCTTGCCGATCGCGCGGTATTCCCAGTAAGGGAACAGCCGGCTGGCAGCGATCGCGATCATGCAGCCGACCACCGTGTCGATCGCGCGCTCGCCGATGATGCGCATGTTGCCGGGCGCGAGCAGGTGGAACATCAGCAGCACATATGACGACGTGAACACCACGCTCGCCGCGTAGTTGAAGAGGAGCAGGCTGTAGCTCATCACCATCGACGCGAACATGATCGCGATCAGCACATGCGGTTCGTGCACCGTATAGATGAGCGCGAGGCTCGCCGCGCAACCGATCAGCGTGCCGACGATCCGTTGCGCGTTGCGCTGTTTGGTCAGCGAGTAGCCGGGCTTCAGGATGATGATGCTCGTCATCACGATCCAGTAGGCATTGGTGAGCGGCAGCAGGCGCCCGAGCCAGAAGCCGACCGCGACCGCGACCGTCACCCGCAGCGCGTGGCGAAAGCTCGGCGAACCCATGTTCAGGTTCGAAAAGATGAGAAGCGGCGACATCCGGCGCCGCTGCAGGAAGCGCGACAGCGTCTTGTCGATCTTCAGCTCGGTTTGCTGGGCGTCGACGCTGCCCGACAGATTGCGGCGCATCTTGTCGATCAGGCGCGTCGCGCTCCAGATCCGGCGGAACGTCGTGAGTACGGCTGCGTAGGCTTCGGCGTTCGTCGTCGCGAACTGTTTCTTGCGCATCAGCTCGATCTCGTATTCGATCGCGCGCAGCTCCGCCTTCACGCTGACCCGCGCGTGCGGCATGCGGTTTTCCAGCACCGCTAGGCCGACTTCCTCGAGATCGGCCGCCGCCTTGCGGATCAGGTCGCGGTAGAAGATCATCAGGTCCGAGCCGCCGAACGTATTGCGCACGAGCGGGTAATCGGTGTGCGCGCCGACGAACAGCTCATGCAGATCGACGCTGTTGATGAACAGGTTGAACATCATCGTGCGGCCCGGATCGAGCTTGCCGCGCCGCAGCTTCGGCAAGTTGCGCAGCACGATATCGCGCGCGGTTTCCTGTGTTTCGACGGCCGTGATCTGCTTGGCGATGAGATTGCGGTAACACTCGTCCAGATCGGCGTCGAGATCGTAGAAATCGGCGCGCGCGAGCAGGTATGACGCGCACGCGAAAAGGCTCTCGGCAAGCGCCTGCTGTTCGATGCGGCGCGCCTGCAGGCGCGATACGAGCGTGGCCCAGTACGTATACCAGAGGCCGCCCGCGAGAATCCATGAAGCGTTGATGAGGGCTTGCTTCGGCGTGAGCGTTTCTTCGAGCGTCATCACCATCATGAACAGCGTCGCGAAGCTGATCTGCGGCCAGCGGTTGCCGTAGACGACGATGAGCGACAGCACGAACGTGAGCGGCACGATCGTAAGCCAAAGCGCGAAGATGTGCGGCGTCGCGAGCCCGGTGGCGAGCGCGGAGAAAAAGCCGATCACGCTGCACGCGAGCATCTCGTTGTGCTTGTACTTGAGCGGGCCCGGCATGTCCACCACGCAGGCGCCGAGCGCGCCCGTCGCGATCGTGAAGCCGAGTTCGCGGTTGTGAAATACGATGAGACAAAGCACGGCGGGCAGCGACACGCCGAATGCGATCCTCAGGCCACCGTAGAAATACTGGCTGTAGAGGAATTTCCTGATTTCGGTCGAATAGCGCATCGATGAGCGAAAGAACGGGCGACGAAGCACCGGGAGGTCTGAGTTGGCGACGAGTCTATCGTATTTCCGTGGCCTCGCAGCCGCGCGGCGCGTCGCATTTCGCATCGGGCGCGTCGCGTGGCGAGCGGTAAGCGGCACGCATGGCGCGAGCGAACGATTCCGAGCGGCATGGTAGCGCGTGCCGCATGGCGCGGACTATTGGCCGAACGGCCGATTCTCCGGCCGTGCGCGCTTTGTTATCCTTGGTTCCTTGATAGGCCGGGCCTGCGTCCGGCGGTCCTTACAGGTTTTTACCGGCTGTCATGCTTCATCTTTTCTACTCGAACCGCCACGAGACGCTGGTCGATGCGTTGCTCGACGATCTCGCCGCCGTGGCGGCCGGCGCCGGGCCGTGGGAAACCCAGCAGGTCATCGTGCCGAGCGCGGCGCTGCGCCGGCGGCTCGAACTCGACATCGCGCAGCGGCACCGCGTATGCGCGAACGTGGATTTCCGCTACCTCGCGCAATGGCTATGGGCGCAGATCGGCAAAGTAATGGCCGTACCGCCGAACTCTCCGTTTGCGCCCGATCGCCTTGTGTGGCGCTGTTATCGCCTGCTGTCGGCGCATGACGACGGGCCGTGGCGCAAGTCCTCGCGACTTTGCGCGTATTTGGCCGCCGCCGACGCGCCGATGCGCTACGAACTCGCGCACCGGATCGCGACGGTGTTCGATCATTACCTTGCCTATCGCCCGGATTGGCTTGCGCAGTGGCAGGCGGGCGAATCGATCTTGGCGCTCGAAGGCGCGCCGCGCCACGGCGCCGAGCCGGTCCGCGACGACGAGGCTTGGCAGGCGGCACTCTGGCGCGCGCTTGCGGCCGAGTTGTCCGACGGTGCAGCGCCGCCTGCGCACCGCTTTTTGCGTGATGCCGGCTCGCTCGACCCCGATGCGCGCGCGCGCGCCGGGTGGCCGGCGTCGGTTCATGTATTCGCGCTGCCGACGATGCCGCCGCTGCATATCGCGTTGCTGCGCGAGTTGTCGCGCTGGATCGACGTGCGCATTTACGCGCTGAATCCGTGTCGCGAGTTCTGGTTCGACATCGTGAGCGCCGCACGTGCCGAATCGCTGCGCGCGGCCGGGCAGTTCGATTATCAGGAGGTGGGCCATCCGCTGCTGGCGCAATGGGGGCGGCAAACGCAGGCGCAGCTCCACGTGTTGCACGAACTGACCGAGAGCGCGGCGGCGGGCGACGCGTCGCGCTACGAGGAAAACCCCGCGCCGACCTGGCTCGCACGCGTGCAGAACGCGATCCTCGCGCTTGAGCCGGAAGCGGCGCTCGGCGAGCCGCCCGGCGAGCACGGCATCGAGGTGCATGTGTGCCACAGCCTCGCGCGTCAGCTCGAGGTGTTGCACGACCGGCTGCTCGGCTGGTTCGACGCCGATCCGAGCCTTTCGCCGTCGGACGTGCTCGTCGCGATGCCGGATCTTGCCACGGCGGGTCCGCTCATCGACGCGGTGTTCGGCACGACGGCGGGCAGCGGCGCGACGCGTATTCCATACCGCATCTCCGGCCTGCCGCCTTCGCATGCGAATCCGGTCGCGCGCGTGCTGCTCGATTGGCTTGCGCTGCCGGAGCGCGATGTCGGTGCGCCGGAGCTGATCGAATGGCTGCGCGTGGATGCGGTTGCCGCGCGCTACGGGGTGGATGCCGCCGCGCTCGAGACCGTGCAGGCGTGGCTTGCCGCAGCGGGCGCGCGGCGCGGGCTCGCCAACGCGGATGCCGGCAATGCCGCTGGCGCGCCGCCCGCGCGGCGCCATACGTTTGCCGACGCGTTGACGCGGCTTTTTCTCGGCTATGCGATGCCGGACGGCGCGGCGCCCGTCGATGCATGGCTGCCGATCGGCGGCGCGCTGGGCAGCGAAGCCGAGCTGCTTGGCCGGCTCGCGCGCTTTACCGGCGATCTGGACGGCTTCGCGCAACGCATTGCCGGCGATTTGACACCGCAGGACTGGAGCGATGTGTTCGCCGATGCGCTCGCGCGTTTCTTCGATTCCGGCCCGCTGTTTGCCGACGCGCTTTCCGGCGTCCGTGACGCGTTCGACGCAATGCTTGCTGCAATGGAAGAGGGCGCGGCCGGTGTCGAAATGCCGGCCGCCGTCGTGCGCGCGGGGCTTGCCGCCGCGCTCGACGATCCCGCGCGCGGTGGCGTGCCGTGGGGGGGCGTCACGTTTTCGTCGCTGACGAGCTTGCGCGGGCTGCCTTATCGCGCGGTTTGCCTGCTCGGGATGGACGACGGCGTGCTGCCGAGCCTCGCACGGGCCGACGAATTCGATTTGATGGCGGCATTTGCGAAGCTCGGCGACCGGCAGCGCCGGGACGACGAGCGCAATTTGTTCCTCGATCTGTTGCTTGCCGCGCGGGACCGTTTGCTGATCGCCTACACGGGCCGCAGCATTCGCGACAATGCGCCTTTGCCGCCCGCGGCGCTCGTCGACGAACTGCTCGACCATCTGGCGGCCGTGTCGGCGGGACCCGATGCATCGCCCGAGGCGATCGATGCCGCGCGCCGTGCATTCGTCGTCGAGCATCCGTTGCAGCCGTTTTCCGCCGAATATTTCGCGCCGGGCGGCGCGCTTTTCACTTACGACGCATCGCGCGAGACGCTTGCGCGTTTGCTTGCCGACGGCGCGGCGGCGGCTGCCCAGCCGTTTTTCGCGCGGCCGCTGCCGCCGGAGCCCGCCGAGCCGGTTGCATTTGCCGATTTCGAGCGGTTTTGGCGTCATCCGGCGCGTGCGCTGTTGCGTGCGCGGCTCGGCATCGCGCTTGCCGATGCGCAGGCCGAACTCGTCGACGTCGAGCCGTTCGAACTCGATTACGGCGGCAGCGATATGCTTGCCGCGCGCGTGCTGCCGCTGCTGATCGATACGGCGGGCGAGGCCGATGCAGCTGCGTTCGATCACGCGTGGCGCGTTGCCGACGCGAGTCCCGAATTGCCGGGTGGCGCGACGGGCGCGGTGCGGCGCGATCGCGCGCTCGGCGCGCTCGCGCAACTCGCGGGCAACGTGCGCCGCGCGCTTGCCGGCGGCGCGACGCGCGTGCCGTTCGCGTTCGACGTGACGCCGCTTTGGCCGGAAACGAGCGGCGCGCCGTGGTTCGGCATGCACGACGCGGAGTTGGCGCGTGCGGCAACGCGTGAGCCGTTGCGCCTTCACGGCGCGCTTGCGAGGCTCACGTCGGCAGGGCAGGTGATGTACCGTTATGCGCGGCCGGGCGCACGCGATTATTTGTCCGCGTGGCTCGCGCATCTCGTTTATTGCGCGATCGATCCGGACGGCCCGCGCCGCACGCTTTGGTTCGGTAGCGGCGAGGCGTTTGAATTCGTGCCGGTGGCCGCGCCGCTCGAGCAGCTTGCGCCGCTTGCCGCGCTGTTCCGCGCGGGCCGGCGCATGCCGCTTGGGTTCTTTCCGAGAAGCGCGTGGGCACTCGTTTCGGATGGCGAAGCCAAGGCGGCCGGCGTCTGGATCAACGATCGCGTTGCGGGCGAGGCCGACGATCCGGCGCTCGCGCTTGCGTGGCGCGGCGCGAGTCCGTCGCTCGACGAGCGGTTCGGTGCGCTCGCGCATCTCGTATTCGATCCGCTGGTCGAGCATTTGCGGAGGTCGTCATGAGCCGGGCGGCACAAACGGATACACGCGCCGCTGAACTTGACGTGTTCACGTGTGCGCTCGATGGCGTCAACCAGATCGAAGCGTCGGCGGGCACGGGCAAGACGTGGAACATTTGCGCGCTTTACGTGCGGCTTCTGCTCGAAAAGGATCTCGGCGTGGACGAGATTCTTGTCGTCACGTTTACGAAAGCGGCGACCGCGGAGCTGCACGAGCGGATTCGCAGCCGTCTCGTCCAGCTTGCGCATGTGCTCGGCACGGGCGAAGGCGGCGCCGATCCGTTCATTGCGCAATTGTTCGCGACGACGCTCGCGCCGCAGCGCGGCATCGATCGGCAAACGGCGGTGCAGCGCGTGCGGCGCGCGTTGCACGCATTCGATCAGGCGGCGATCCATACGATTCACGCGTTTTGTCAGCGTGCGCTGCAAGAAGCGCCATTCGCCGCGGCGATGCCGTTCTCGTTCGAGATGGACGCCGATGACGGCGCATTGCGTTTCGAGCTCGCCGCCGATTTTTGGCGCACGCGCGTCGAGCCGGCCGCGGCTGCGCACCCGGCGTTTGCCGAGTGGCTCGTCGAATACGGCGCGGGGCCGGCGGTGCTCGACGCGCAGCTTGCGCGGCGTTTGAAGAAGCCGCTTGCCGAGCTGCGCTGGGATGGGCTCGAAGCGGCCCGTGACGATGATGAGGTCATCGCGCGCGAGCGTTTCGACGCGGCCGCCGCGCATTGGCGCGCGTCGCGCGACGAACTCGAGACGCTGCTCGTCGCCGCGCAGCCGTCGCTGAAGCAGACGTCGCACAAGCCGGAAGCGCTTGCCGGCGCGCTCGACGCATGGGCGCGCTATTTCGGGCAGGCGAGCGCGTTTGCCGCGTTGCCGCGTGCGGCGCTCAAGCTGACTCAGGCGGCGCTCGAGAAGGCGACGAAAAAGAACGGCGCGACGCCGCGCCACGCGTTCTTCGAGGCCGCGCAGGCGCTGGAAGAGGCGCTCGCCGCGCTCGAAACCGCGCAGCGCGCGCGTTGGTTGTCGCTCGTCGCGCAATGGCTTGCCGAAGCGCCGGGCGAACTCGCGCGGCGCAAACGCAAGCGCCGCGTCGTGTCTTTCGACGATCTTCTCGCGAATCTGTATCGCGCACTCGATGCGCATCCGTGGTTGCGCGATACGCTGCGCGCGCGCTATCCGGCCGCTTTGATCGACGAGTTTCAAGACACCGATCCGCTGCAATTCGCGATCTTCAATACGGTCTTCGCGCCGGCCGGACCGCTTTTTCTCGTAGGCGATCCGAAGCAGGCAATCTACAGCTTCCGCGCGGCGGATCTGCATACGTACCTCGCCGCGCGCGCCACGGCATCGGCGCGCTATACGCTCGCGGTCAATCAACGCTCGACGCCCGCGATCGTCGATGCATGCAACCGCTTTTTCGGCGCGAATCCGCATGCGTTCGTGTTGCCCGGCCTCAATTACGATCCGGTGCGCGCGGGCGCGCGCGAGCGAGCGCCATTTGCCGACGCCACCGATCCGCTGGCCGGCACGGGCGATTTCCGCGTCTGGATGCTGCCGTCGGGCGAATGGACATTGACGAAACGCGACGCCCAGCGGCAAGCTGCGCAGGCGTGTGCGGCCGAGATCGCACGCCTGATGGGCGGTGCGCGCGAACGCGCGGTGACGCTCGGCGGCGAGCCGCTCGCGGCGTCTGATATCGCGGTGCTGGTCCAGACGCACAAGCAGGGCAGCCTGGTCAAGCGCGTGCTGGCGGCGTGGGGGATCGGCAGCGTCGAGTTGGCGCAGGCGTCCGTGTTCGCGACGATCGATGCGGAACAACTCGAGCGCGTGCTGGCGGCGATCGATGCGCCGGGCGATCTGCGGCGTTTGCGCTCGGCGCTTGCGTCGGACTGGTTCGGCCTCGACGCGTCGGCGCTCTGGCATCTCGAGCAGGGCGATGCGGTGCAGGGCGAAGCCGGTCAAGCATGGGGCGAGTCGGCCGCGCGTGGCGGTTCGCATGCGGCGGCGAGCGATGCCGCGCGCGCGCCGGGCGGCGCTACCGACGCGATGGGCTGGGTTGAGCGGTTCTCCCGCTACCGGCTGCTGTGGCGCGAGCGCGGTTTCGCGGTGATGTGGCGCACGCTGGCGAGCGAGCTTTCGATCGCCGAGCGTCTGATGGCGGGGCCGGACGGCGAGCGCCGCGTGACCGACGTCAATCACCTGGCCGAACTGACGCAGGCACGCGCGAGCGCGCAGCCGGGCATCGCGCCGACGTTGCGCTGGCTCGCGGCGCAGCGTCTTGGCGGCGGTGGCGACGACGCGCAATTGCGGCTCGAATCCGATCGCAACCTCGTGCAGATCGTGACCGTCCACAAATCGAAGGGGCTCGAATATGCGGTCGTGTTCTGCCCGTTTCTGAACGACGGCGCGCTGCGCGATCCGAACGGTTCGGGCTTGCCTGACGCACGCGAGTATCACGACGACACGGGCCACGTGGTGCTGCATTACGGCTGCGACGATGCGATCGCCGAGCGCGCGGCCCGCGATGCGATGCGCGAGCAGGCAGCGGAGCGCGCGCGGCTTGTTTATGTTGCGCTGACGCGCGCCGTGTACCGGTGCTATCTGGTCGCGGGGCCGTATTTGTCGTCGCGCTCGACCAAGGAGGCGCGCCGCAGCGTGTTGAACTGGCTCGTCGCAGGCGCGGGCCGCGAGTTCGATGCGTGGCTCGACGAGCCCACCGACGATGCGGAGCTGACCGAGCGCTGGCAAGCGCTCGCGCTCGGGCCGATCGCGCTTGTGCCACTGCCCGCGCCCGCCCGCCGCGAGCCGCTTGTGGGCGGCCACGAAGCGGGCGGGTTGCGCGCGGCGCGGCGCGCGGTACGCGGGCTGCGCGACGCGTGGCGGATCGCGAGCTTCAGTTCGCTGACTTCCGCGATCGCGCTTCGCGAGAGCCATGTGGCAAGCGTGCTGGACGACGAACTGCGTCCTGATCACGACGCGCTTGCTGCGGCGCTCGATGCGCATGTGCCGCCGATCGAAGCGGCATTGGCGCAGGTGTCGCCGCCCGTGCCGTCCGAGCCGTCCGGCGACGATATCGTCGATTTCCCGCGCGGCGCGGCGGCGGGCGAGTGTCTGCACCGGCTATTCGAGCTTGCGGATTTTTCCGATCCGTCGACATGGCAGCCCGCGGCGCTGCGTGCGTTGCACGAGCGCCCGGTCGAGGCGCAGCACGCGCTCGCCGCACGGCTGCCCGCGATGATGACGCGGCTCGTCGATCAGCTTGCCGCGACCGAACTCGTGCCGGGCATGCGCCTGGCGGCGCTCGATCCGGCACGGCGCTTGACCGAGATGGCGTTTCTATTTCCGGCGCCCGCGCTCGATTTCAATGCATTACGGCGTCTTCTTGCCGCTCACGGCTATCCGGACGTCGCGCTCGAAGCCGGCACGCTTACCGGATTCATCAAGGGGTTCATCGATATGATCGTCGAGCACGAGGGCCGCTTCTGGATCGTCGACTGGAAATCGAATCATCTCGGCGCGACGGCGGACGCATACGGTCCGCGTGCGCTCGATGTCGCGATGGCGCAGCATGCGTACCATCTGCAGGCATTGCTTTACACGGTCGCGCTGCATCGCTATCTACGCGTGCGGCTGCCGGGCTACGACTACGACACGCACGTTGCAGGCTATTTGTATTTGTTCGTGCGCGGCGTGCGGCCCGATTGGCGGGCAGGCGGCGCGCCGGCCGGCGTGCATGCGCGCAAGCCCGCGCGCACGCTCGTCGAAGCACTCGATGCGTTGATGGGGGACGCATGAATACGGTCGACGATCGCTTCGGATGGACGAGCGGGCTCGCCGAGCGCCTGCCCGAGCCGGCCGATTTCGGCCTCGCGCTCGCCGAGGGGTTTGCGCGCCGGATCGGCGGGCTCGCGCGTCGTCAGGGCGCGCCGGCCGTAGCGGCTCGATGGGCGGCGCGCGCGGCGTTCGCCGCGAGTCGTGCGACGGCGGCGGGGCACGTATGCGTGTCGTTGCAGGCGCTCGCGCAGCGGTACGGCGAGTCATTTGCCGACGTGCGCGAGATGCTCGCGGCGAGCGGCATGGTCGCATTTGACGGCATTGTCCGCGGCGGCGAGCGTCCGCTTGTCGTCGATCGCGATGGACGCCTTTATCTTGCACGCTATTTCGAATACGAAACGCGGTTGGCGCGCGCGCTCGTCGAGCGGGCTCGCCCGTGGCACGCCGGTGACGCGGCCGTTTGCGGTGCCGCCGAAGCTTGCGTGCCGTCGCCCGAGGCGCTCGGCGAGCGTCTCGGACGTTATTTCGGGCCGCAGAAGGAGCGTGGCGTCGATTGGCAGCGGGTGGCCGCGCTCGTCGCGCTGACGGGACGCGTGACGATCGTGAGCGGCGGGCCTGGCACGGGAAAGACGACGACGGTCGTCGGCGTGATTGCGTGCCTGCTCGACACACAGCCCGATTTGCGAATCGCGCTCGCCGCGCCGACGGGCAAAGCAGCGCAACGGATGCAGGAAGCGTTGCTCGCGCGGGCCGGCAGCTTGCCGCCCGAACTCGCCGCGCGTTTGCCGCAGACGTCGTACACGCTGCATCGGTTGCTGGGAGGCGGCGCGGGCGGGCGCTTCGCGCATCATCGCGATAATCCGTTGCCTTACGATCTCGTCGTTGTCGACGAGGCGTCGATGATCGACGTCGCGCTTGCCGCGCATCTGCTCGATGCGCTCGCACCGAGCACACGCATCGTGCTGCTTGGCGACAAGGACCAGCTCGCGGCGGTCGAGGCGGGAGCGGTATTTGCGGAATTGAGCGCGCAACCGGCGTTCAGCGCGGCGGCCATCGATCGGATCGCGCGCGCGCTCGGCATGGAGGCGGCCGAATTCGCCGGCGCGTTGCCGGAGGGTTTCGGCGGCCGCGCGGCTTCCGCGCCGGCCGATATCGCGAGCGGCGCCGGGTCTGCATCAAGTGCCGCGTTGACCGGCGCGGCGATGCCCGCCAACGCGTCCGACTCCGTGCAGGGCGGCTCGGCGGCATCGAACGGGCCTCGGCCCGTTGCGCGGCGATCCGGCGCGCGCGGCGCGCAGCGGATGATGCACGCCGTGCAGCGCTCGCTGTTCGAGACAGACGACGAAGGCGCCTTCGACGGCAAGCCGAATCAACCGGGCCCGGCAGATCTCCCGGATCGGCAAGCCGAACCCGGCGGGCAGACCGAGTCCGGTGGTGATGCGGGCTTGAGCGGCGACGCGCATGGGGAGGGCACGGCTGCCGATTCGTTTGCGTGGATCGATTCGGGCGAACTGGCATGGCTGGACGACGCGAGCTTCGCGGCGTCCGATGCCGAGATGCCGCACGCCGCCGTGCCCGACGAGCGTCCCGCCACGTCGTTGGCGCGCAATGCGAATGTCGACGCGCATACCGGGCCATACGCCGCCGCTGGCGCGCGCACGGGCTTGCCGCAGTGGGATCACGCGGGTTCTGCCGTTGCCGTTGCCGCTGCCGCTCGGCACACCGGCGCGCCGGTGCCGGGCGCGGCAACGGTGCGGCAGAGCGTCGAGTCCGCTTGCGTTGCAGGCCGCGCGATCGCGCCGTTGACCGATTGCGTCGTCTGGCTCGAACGCAATTACCGCTTCGGGCTCGATTCGCCGATCGGCCGGCTGTCGGTTGCGATTCGCCGTGGCGATGCGCGGCAGGCACTGGAGGCGCTATCGACGGACCCCGGCGCGGCCGCATGTCTGCACGACGACGGCAATGGCCCGACGTTGCCGGGCGCGACCGTCGAGCGGATTGCGCAGGGCTTCTCCGGTTATGCCGCGTCGCTGCGCGACGCGCTCGCCGCGCCGGTGCCGGACCCCGGGCCGCTTTTCGATATGCTTAACCGCTTCCGTGCGCTATGCGCGACGCGCACCGGCATGCGGGGCGCTGACGAAGTCAACGCGCTTATCGCGGCGGAGGTGCGCCGCGCCGTGCGCGTGCCGCTCGCGCTCGGCGCGCAGTGGTTCGCGGGACGGCCGGTGATGGTGACGCGCAACGATTACGCGCTCGGGCTGTTCAACGGCGATGTCGGTATCGCGCTGCCGGACGCGCAGGGCACGCTGCGCGTCTGGTTTCGCGGTGCGGACGGCCGCACGCGCGCCGTCACGCCGGCCGCGCTGCCGCCGCACGAAACGGCGTTTGCATTGACCGTTCACAAATCGCAAGGCTCGGAGTTCGACGAAGCGGCGTTGATTTTGCCCGCGTCGTTCAATCGCGTGCTGTCGCGCGAACTGGTCTATACGGCAATCACGCGTGCGCGCTCGCGCGTGCAGGTGATCGGCTCGCGCACGGTGTTCGCGCAAGCGGTCGCAACGCGTACCGCGCGTGATTCCGGGCTTGCCGCGAGGATCGCCGATGCGCTGCTGTGCGCGCAGCAGCCGATGTCGCAAGAGGGGGCGATATGACGCTGCGCTATGCGTTTTCGCCGGACGAAGTCGAGTTGACGGCCATTCGCGCGCAAGGCGCGGGCGGGCAGAATGTCAACAAGGTATCGAGCGCGATCCATCTGCGCTTCGACATTCGCGCGTCGTCGCTGTCCGATGCGCTGAAGGCGCGTCTTCTCGCGCGGGCCGATCAGCGCATCACGCGCGACGGCGTTATCGTGATCAAGGCGCAGACATACCGGACGCAGGAAAAGAACCGCGCGGCCGCGCTTGCGCGGCTCGACGAGCTGATCCGCAGTGCGGGCGTGACGCCGCGTAAGCGGGTCGCGACACGGCCGACGCGTGCGTCGAAGGAGCGCCGTCTGGCCGACAAGCGGCAGCGTGGCGATGTGAAAGCGGGCCGTGGCAAAGCGGGCCGCGGCCAGATGACCGAATAGGCGCAAATGACCGCGCGCGCGGCCGGTGTGCCGGACGAAGCGCGCGGCTACATGCCGGCCGAGCGTGCGCCGGCATCGATACCGGGCGCGGAGGCGAGATCGACGCAGAACACTTTTAGCGTGGCGTTGAGCAGGATCGCGACCGCTGCCGTATAGCAGTCGCGGCCGTCCGTCAATGACACGTGCGGTCCCATCAACGCAACGCGTCCCGGTGTGGCGATCGCGCGCTGAAAATACGCGCGGCGCGACCAGTTGCAGTGCAGATCCGACATCAGCGGCGCGAGCCGCCGCGTTGCCGTGCGTGGCGTGTTCGACGCGATCGACGGTTCGATCTGATCGCCGTTCGCCTCGGCGACGAACACTCGCCGCACGCTCGGATGCGCGAACATGCGTTGCGCGGCGCCGCGCAGATCGCCGGTCGCCGCGTATTCGGCGGCGCCCGCGAGCACGATGCGCTCGATCGCGTCGACACCCGGCTGCGCGCTGTTGCGCCGCTGGCGCATCCGTTCGGCGAAACGCGACCATGCGGCCTCGACGCATGCGCTCACCTGGGCGCCCGCGTGCGCGATCGAAGGGCCGGGCTGGCCGAAGCAGAAGCCCTGAACGAAATCGACGTCGGCATCCATCAGCAACTGTAGCGCGTCGTCGGTTTCGACGCCTTCCGCGAGTACCAACGCGCCCGCGTGATGCAGCATCGTGACGAGCGGTGGAATCAGCCGGTGCGCGTCGTTGGCCGTGAGCGCGTGCTCGACGATCGAGCGGTCGAGTTTCACGATGTCCGGCTTGATTTGCCAGATGCGATCGAAATTGGAAAAGCCGGTGCCGAAATCGTCGATCGCAATCAGAAAATCGCCGTGCTGGATTGCATCGAGCGTATGTGCGAGCGCGACTTCGTCGCGCGACGGTTGTTCGATCACCTCGAGCACGACGCGCGCCGGCGGCAGCGCGAAGCGGGCGCACAGCGTCTCGATGAATTCGCGCGGCGCGCCGCCAGACACGAAAATTTGCGGCAGCACGTTCAGGAACAGCCAGCTCAGGCCGGTGTCCTGCGCCGCGAAGTTCGCCGCGTGCAGGCAGCGCGTGAGCCGATCGAGCAGCACCGTTTCGCCGCGCGCCTGCGCACGGGCGAACAGCACGTCCGGCGTGACATGCGCGCCGTTCGCGTCGGTGGCGCGCACGAGAGCCTCATAGCCGACGACACGTTTGTGCGTAAGCGAAATCACCGGTTGGAAAACGCTCGCGAGCATCGCGTCGTGATAGCGCGCGCACCAGCCGTCGTCGCAGACGATGAGCCGCGAGATCAGGCTGTCGAGCGAGAACTCCGGCGCTTTGCTCATCGTGTGCCGGCGTCAGCGCGCCTCGCTGTGCCGGGCGCCGAGGCCGGGAAGCCGCTTGATCACGCCGGTCGCAAGCGCGGTGCCGAGCAGCACGATCGCGCCGCCTTCGATCATGCCGGTCGATACGTGCTCGCCGAGAAAGAGCGCGCCCCATAGGATGCCGAACACGGGAATCACGAACGTGACGGTGATCGCGCGCGCCGGGCCGACATGGGCGATCAGGTAGAAAAAGATGAAATAGGCGATGCCGGTGCACGCGATGCCGAGCGCGAGCACGGCTTCCCATGCGTGCGCGGAGACGGCGGCGGCCGGCCAGGTCGCGAGCGCGAACGGCGCCAGCAGGAGCGTCGAGCTGATCATGCTGCCTGTCGCGCTGATGAGCGGGTCGACGCCCGTGAGCTTGCGTTTCGTATAGTTCGCGGCGATGCCGTACAGCAGCGTCGCGCCGAGCGCGGCCGCGGCGGCGAGCGCGACCGTGGCGGGCGCGGCCTGGTTCGAGCCGTGCGCGGAGAACACTTGGTCCCAGACGAGCGTGAGCACGCCCGCGAAACCGATCACGAGGCCGAGCGCGCGCGGCAGCGGCAGGGCTTCCTTGAGCCATAGATACGCAACGAGCGCGCCCCAGAGCGGCGCGGTCGCATTGATGACCGACGTGACGCCTGCCGACAGCGTCAGCTCGGCGAACGCGAACAGGCAGAACGGCGCGCCGGAGTTCAACACGCCGACCATGAAGAGCGGCCCGGCATGCTTGCGCAGCGTCGCGGCAAGCTCGCGCGGGCGGTAGCGGGGGAGCGAGAGGGCGATCAGGAACAGCGCGCCGATTGCGACGCGCAGCGCCATTAATGGCGCGACGCCAAACTCGGCCACGCCGACGCGGATGAAAAGAAACGACGCGCCCCATAGCGCGGCGAGGACGATCAGCAGGAGTGCGTTCTTGAAATTCATCGACAGGGCAGGACGGGAGGCGGGTGGAGATAAATGCTTGAAGCATCTTACACCGCGCTGTCGTCCGACGTTTCACGCTGTGACGAAACAACCGATCAAACAGCAAGCAATGATCGGAGAAGAACGCAACGGCTCCCGCGCGGCCGCTGGCGCGTCCTGTACGTGCGTCCGGGCGGTTGGCGCTCAGTGGTGACGCCAATAGCCGCGACCGCCGCCCCAATAACCCCGATGACCGCCCCAGTAACCGAAATTGAGCGACAGCGAAGGCGCCGGATAGTAGTAGCTCGGATAGGCCGGCGCGACATACGCGGGCGCAGTATAGACGGGCGCGGTTTCGACGGGCGCAGCGGCGTAGCCGGCCGGATAGTAGCCATATGGGTAATAGCACCCGGCGAGCGCTAGGCTCGCGGCCGCGGTGACGATGAGGGTCTTGTACATGATGGTGACGCGCTCGCGTGCGGGGCAGGTTTCGATGCGTTCGAGCTTAGATCGGTCTTATATGAAACGCTGTGTGAAACGGTAACCGATCATTTCGCGAAGCCGCCGCGCCACGTAGGACGCGCGCGTCGCCGCCGTTGTGCCAAAGGCTTGGCTGCCGGCGCGTGTCGTTCGCCGGGCGGCGTCGAACGGCCCGCGCCCGGCCCGCGCACCGGCGTTACTTGCCGACCTGGCTGCCGATCAGGCCGCCCGCCGCCGCACCGCCGACCGTCGACAGCGCGTTGCCGCCGAGCGCCGCGCCGGCGACGCCGCCAATGCCTGCGCCGATCGCCGCGTTACGCTGTTGAGTGGTCATCGTATCGCACGCCGACAGGCCTGCGACCGTGGCGATGAGCATCGCGCATACCCCAATACGCCGAATCGATTTCATGGTCCAATCCTCAGATAAAAGTGACGTCCCGGATAAAAGTGACGTAACAGAGACGTGTAGACGCGTATTTCGTCATGCTGCCTACGTCTGAAAATCTACGCGGGCCGCTTCGGTTGCGCTGTAAAGACTTGTTAGGGCGTTCGCGCTTTCGTAATCAAATGTTTCGCCGCGTCAGGCGCCTGCGGCAAGCCGGCACGGCATGCGTGGGGGCGCCGTCGGCGGCGAACGCGGCCAAGCGTGCGGCCCCCCGCGCGATCGCGCGCGAAAACAACAAAAGCCCGCGCTGCGCGGGCTTTCGAGGGGGCGGTCGAACATGCGGCCGTGGGCGGCCGTGCGGGCGTCATTGACGCTGATAGATTTGCGCACCGCTCTGCACGAACTCGACGGCCTTCACCTCGAGCCCCTTGGCGAGCGCATCGGCTTCGGACAGGCCTTGCTGGGCCGCGAACTCGCGCACGTCCTGCGTGATTTTCATCGAGCAGAAATGCGGGCCGCACATCGAGCAGAAATGCGCGACCTTCGCCGAATCCTTCGGCAGGGTTTCGTCGTGGAATTCGCGCGCCTTGTCCGGATCGAGGCCGAGATTGAACTGGTCGGCCCAGCGGAATTCGAAGCGCGCCTTCGACAGCGCGTTGTCGCGCACCTGCGCGCCCGGATGGCCCTTCGCGAGATCGGCCGCGTGCGCGGCGAGCTTGTACGTGATGATGCCTTCCTTCACGTCGTCCTTGTTCGGCAGGCCGAGGTGCTCCTTCGGCGTCACGTAGCACAGCATCGCGGTGCCGAACCAGCCGATCATCGCCGCGCCGATGCCCGACGTGATGTGGTCGTAGCCCGGCGCGATGTCGGTGGTCAGCGGCCCGAGCGTGTAGAACGGCGCTTCGTCGCACCAGTCGAGCTGCAGATCCATGTTTTCCTTGATCAGTTGCATCGGCACGTGGCCGGGGCCTTCGATCATCGTCTGCACGTCGTGCTTCCACGCGATCTGCGTGAGTTCGCCGAGCGTCTTCAACTCGCCGAGCTGCGCTTCGTCGTTCGCGTCGTAGATCGAGCCGGGGCGCAGGCCGTCGCCAAGCGAGAAGCTCACGTCGTAGGCCTTCATGATTTCGCAGATTTCCTCGAAGCGTTCGTACAGGAAGCTTTCCTTGTGATGCGCGAGGCACCACTTCGCCATGATCGAGCCGCCGCGCGACACGATGCCCGTCATCCGGTTCGCGGTGAGCGGCACGTATTGCAGGCGCACGCCGGCATGGATCGTGAAATAGTCGACGCCTTGCTCGGCCTGCTCGATCAGCGTGTCGCGGAAGATTTCCCAGGTCAGATCCTCGGCGCGGCCGTTGACCTTTTCGAGCGCCTGGTAGATCGGCACCGTGCCGATCGGCACCGGACTGTTGCGGATGATCCACTCGCGCGTTTCGTGGATGTGCTTGCCGGTCGACAGATCCATGACCGTGTCGCCGCCCCAGCGGATTGCCCAGGTCATCTTGTCGACTTCCTCGCCGATCGACGACGTGACGGCCGAATTGCCGATGTTCGCGTTGATTTTGACGAGGAAGTTGCGGCCGATGATCATCGGCTCGGATTCCGGATGGTTGATGTTCGCCGGAATGATCGCGCGGCCGCGCGCGACTTCGTCGCGCACGAATTCTGGCGTGATCGCCGCGAGCGCATGAGCGCCGAATGCCGCGGCGCCGAACGCCTGGCCCGGATGCTGACGGCTCATCATCGCGGCGAGCTTCTCGCCGTTCGGGCCGCTCGCCTTCAGGCTCTCGATATATTCGGTGCGGCGCTGGTTTTCGCGGATCGCGACGAATTCCATCTCCGGCGTGATGATGCCCGCGCGCGCGTAGTGCATCTGCGTGACGTTCGCGCCCGCTTTCGCGCGGCGCGGCTGGCGGTGCAGGCCCGGAAAGCGCAGCTCGGCCGTGGCCGGATCGGCCGCGCGCTCGCGGCCGTATTGGCTCGTGAGGCCCGCGAGCGTCTCGCTGTCGCCGCGCGCCTCGATCCAGCGCTGGCGCAGCGCGGGCAGGCCTTGGCGGATGTCGATTTTCGCGTCGGGGTCGGTGTACGGGCCGGAGGTGTCGTACACATAGATCGGCGGGTTACGCTCGCCGCCGAAGTTCGTCGGCGTGTCGGCCTGCGTGATTTCGCGCATCGGCACGCGGATGTCCGGCTGCGAGCCCGTCACATAGACCTTGCGCGAGTTCGGCAGCGGCGCGATGGCGGCGGCGTCGACGCGCGCGTCGGCGGAAAGGAATTTGGGGTTGGCGTTCATGCGATCTCCTATCGATCAGAGTGGGCGCTTTCGCGTGTGTCGACCGGAGTGAGTGCTCAAGCACCGACGCCGGTCTCACGCAGCGCGCTCTGGTCTCATGCAAGCTGAAGCGGGGTGCTAAGCAGGAGACGAGATTCGCAATGCGACGGGATTCTGACGCAGTTGTGACGAAGCCCGGACGCTTCCCTGCGCTGGCATTATCCAGATCAGGTTCAAAGGGTATTTCTCACCCGCTGCGGCAATCGGCAGACCGATCGCCACGCAGGACCCCCGCGTTAGCAAGCGCACACGATACACCGGGACGGCAACGGTTTCAACCGGGGGCGGATCGCACGCTCGCCCCGTGTGCGTCGCGGGCCGTGCGGCATTTGCGCGGCGGCGCGGCATTTTTTTCGCGCGGCCTGTCATATCCGGCCGCGCGCGACGACTATTCGGCTCCTCAACCAAAAACGACGGAGTGATCCCATGAAAAAGCGCCTGATGGCTTGGGCCTGTGCGGCCGGATTTGCGCTGGCTGCCGGAGCCGCGCTTGCGCAGAACGCGGCGATGCAGAAGGACGGGGCAGCGATGCGGGCCGATGCGATGTCCAACGGTGCAATGGCGCAGCCCCAAGGTGCGATGCCGAAAAGCGCGATGCCCGGCGGCGCGATGCCCGGCGACAGCATGCGCATGAAGCCGGCGAGTGCGTCCAAGCATGCGATGCACAAGCGCCATGCGCCGGCGAGCGCGATGAAAAAGACGATGTCGCCGGGCGAGCCGAGCCCGATGACGAACTGAGATCGACGCCGCCATGTTGCCGCAGTGGCTTCCGGTCTCGATGCGCATTGCCGTCGCGGCACTCGCGTTCGGCGCGGCCTGCGCCGCCGATGCGGCAGGCGCCGTGTGCGCTGCGCGCAGCGGGGCCAGCCGGCAAGTGCTCGTCGAACTCTATACGAGCGAGGGGTGCAGCAGTTGCCCGAGCGCCGACGGCTGGCTCGCGCGGCTCGCCGCGCAGCGCACGGCGTTGCGTGTCGTGCCGCTCGCGCTGCACGTCGATTACTGGGATGGCCTCGGCTGGGCGGATCGCTTCGCGCAGCATCGCTTCGCCGAGCGGCAGGCCGCGCTGGCGGCCAAGTACGGCGGCGGCGTCGTCTATACGCCGGAAATCGCGGTGGCTGGCCGTGAAATGCGCGACTGGCGGGATGTGGACGCGTTCGCGCGGCGTGTCGCCGCGACGGCGGCGCAGCCCGCGCGTATCGGGATTGCGCTGGCGGCGATACCGGGTCCGCACGCGCTCGATGTCGCGCTGTCGGTGCTCGCGCGCGACGGCGCGCCGCGCGCGCTCAACGCCTATGTCGCGTTGTACGAGAACGGCTTGACGTCGGACGTGCGCGCGGGCGAGAACCGCGGGGCGACGTTGCGTCATGAGCGCGTCGTGCGGCAATGGCTCGGCCCGCTCGTGTCGACAGTGCCTGCGCCTGCGCCGGCGGTAAGGCTCGACGTGCGGCGCAGCCTGCCGTATCCCGACGGCTGGCGCATGCGCGATGCGGCGCGTTACGGCATTGTCGCGTTCGCCGAGGATGCCGGCACGGGCGAGGTGTTGCAGGCGGTCGATCTGGGTTTGTGCGCGAACTCGCTGGCCACGGCCGTGCCTACTGAAAAGCGACAATAAATAGCGCAAATGCGACAACGGCGTATCGCGATGATGGCGATGGAGCGCTGCGGCAGCTTGCCGATATCGGCCGTGGATCGAAGACAGCATTCGCACCCATGAAATGTCGCGCCGAAACATCACCGAATGCGCATTCGAATCGGCTTGACAATTATTTTCTATTCCTTAATGCATAATGTCCGCGCGGCGTCGTGCCATTCGGCCGCGCCCGTTTTCGTTCAAGCTCTTCAATCCTCTTCCGCCATCATCGGTCATGCTTGCCGTCGCACGTCTCGTCCCGCCGTTTCGCATACAGTCATCCGCCGCTGTCCTTCAGGCGATTTGCCCGGCAGGCCATATCGCGCTTTGCGCCGATATGCGCAATCTCGCGCAGGCAAGCTGACCGATGACGCCATTCGACCGTTTGCTCGCGTTCGTCAAGCGCCATCCGCCTCGTCTGCCGCGCAGCCGCGGCGGCCGGGTGGCGCTGGCGCTGACGTTCATCTATTTCGCGTGGGGCTCGACCTATCTCGCGCTGCATGTCGCGCTCGGCTCGTTTCCGCCGCTGATGCTGTCCGGGCTGCGCAATCTGCTCGCGGGGATCGGGCTGTTCATCTTCGCGATGCGGCGGCGCCCCGTCTGGCCGACGTTTGTCGAAGTCCGCAACGCGGTGCTGGTGGGCACGATGCTCGTCACGCTGTCGTCGGGATTCATCGCGCTCGGGATGCGAACCGTCAGCAGCGGCTCGGCGGCCGTGATGGTCGCGACCGTGCCGCTGTTCGCGACCGTGATCGCGTCGATTGCCGGGCGGCGCGTCACCGCCGGCGAGTGGACGGCCGTCGGGCTCGGGATGGCCGGCATCATCGTGTTGAATTCGGGCGGCGCGTCGTCGCCCGGCTCGACGCTCGGCAGTATTACGGTGCTCGCGGGCGCGCTGTTCTGGGCGGGCGGCGCGCATCTGGCCGCACGGCTCGCGCTGCCGCGGGATCTGTTTTTATCGACGGCGCTGCAAATCGGCTTGGGCGGCGCGGCCTCGACGGTGATTGCGTGGCTGCTTGGCGAGCGCATCGAGCACGTCGCGTTGCTGCCCGGCACCGCGTTCGTTTATTTGATGCTTGCAGGCACGATGGCTGCGTATGTCGCGTATGGTTATCTGATCCGCCATACGAGCCCGATCATCGCGAGCAGTTGCATGTACGTGAACCCGGTCGTGGCCGTCGCGCTTGGCGCGCTGCTGCTCGGCGAGCCGGTGACGCTCGCGACCGTGATCGCGACGGTGGCGATTCTCGGCAGCGTCGGCCTGTCGTTCATCTTCGATCCGGCGCGCAAGCAGCCGCAGTAAGCCGCGGTAGCGTTCACGCGCAGCGCGCCGGCGGGCGCCGGCCGTTGCGCGCGTTCATGCAGTCCGGCGGTCGCGGGCGGCTCGCGCTTGCCGTTGGCCGCGGCGCGCTGATTGCGGCCCGGCGGTTTGCGGTATGGATGCGCAGTATTCGTCGCTGCGCGGCGAATCGTCCGGAACGGCTCGTTAGGATTCGAGATGCGACTCGGCGGCTCGATGCCACACGCGTTGAGCAGCGTCGACACGATTCGAAGGTCGCTCGTCGAACTCCGGGCCTTCAAACGTTCCGAAGACTTGATCCGAAGACTTGAAGCCCCAGCCAAGCGCCTCGCCGCGCGCGCTTACGCTGTATCCGCCCGGCCTTTGTAGTGAACGAACGCCGCGACGAGCGCGAACAGCAACCCCACCGCGCACGTGCCAAGCCATCCCGTCGCGCGCCATGCGGTAACGCCCGCCCACGAGCCGATCGCGCCACCGACGAAATAGCAGACCATGTAGACCGTGTTCACGCGGCTGCGCGCTTCGGGCTTGAGTGCGTAGATGCGCGATTGATTCGAGATCTGCGCGGCCTGCACGCCGATGTCGAGCACGATCACGCCGATCACGAGCCCAACGAGGCTCGTCCCCGACAACGCGAAAATCACGAACGATATGGCGACGAGCGCGATCGCGAGTGTCACGATCGCGCGCGGGCCGCGCTTGTCCGCGAAGCGGCCTGCATAGGGCGCGGCGAGCGCGCCGCATGCGCCGACGATGCCGAACAGCCCCGCTGCCTGCGGGCCGAGATGAAACGGTGCGCCGGCGAGCAGCAACGTGAGCGCCGGCCAAAACGCGCTGAACGCGGCAAAGATCGCCGCGCCGGTTGCCGATGCTTCGCGCAGCCCGCGCAATTCGCGCGCGAGCTGCCACATTGATGCGAGGAGCTTGCCGTATGGCAGCGTCGACGTCGGCGTGCTGCGCGGCAGGCGCATCGCGATCACGGCCGCGAGCGCGGCGAGCGCCGCGACCGACGCGCCGAACACCGCGCGCCAGCCGAAATATTCGGCGACGAAGCCAGCCGCGGTGCGCGCGAGCAGGATGCCGAGCAACAGCCCGCTCATCACGGTGCCGACTGCCTGCCCGCGCTCGGCGGGCCGCGCGATCTCGGCGGCGAACGGCACGGCCTGCTGCGTGACCGTGGCGAGGATGCCGATCGCGAGGCTCGCGGCCGCGAGCACGGCGAGCGTCGGCGCCGTGGCGGCGGCGACGAGCGCGAGCGACAGCCCGGCGATCTGCACCAGCATCAGCGTGCGCCGGTCGAAGCGGTCGCCGAGCGGCGCGAGCACGAACATGCCGGTCGCGTAGCCGAGCTGCGTGGCGGTCGGCACGACGCCGATCCATGCTGCGTCGCCCGGAAACGATAGGCGAAAGCTGTCGAGCAGCGGCTGGTTGTAATAGATGTTCGCGACGCAAACGCCCGCGATGATCGCGAGCAGCAGCAACAAGCCGCGCGAGTCGCGGCGCGACGCATCGGCGAAAACAGGGTTCGAGGCGGACATGACGCGTGTACGGAAGAATCGGCGCGCCCGGCCGCGCGGCATGCGCGGCCGGGCTGGGCCGGTGAGTCGGGACGGCGCAAGGCCGGAGCGCCGATCATACCGGAGGCCACGAAAATCCGCTGACGGCCGCTTCGTTAAGCTGGTCTTAAGCGCGCGGCTCGCATAGTGGCGTCCAAGCGAGCCTCGAGCGCCGGCGGCACCCGCCGGTGCCGTAGCGGCACGGCTCGCACGATGCGATTCACGCCGCGAGACAAGGAGAGTCCGATGAATCCTGCGATCCGTTCGCATGCCGCCCCCGGCATGCTCAACAAGGTTCCGGAGGTCACGCTGGCCTTCTGGGTCATCAAGATCATGTCGACGACGGTCGGCGAGACCGGCGCCGATTATCTGGCGGTGCACGTCGGGCTGGGCGCGGCCGTCACGGGCGTGCTGACGGCGTGCCTGCTGAGTGCCGCGCTGGCGCTCCAGTTGCGCGCGCGCGCCTATGTGCCGTGGCGGTATTGGCTGGCGATCGTGCTCGTCAGCGTGGCCGGCACGCAGATCACCGACGCGCTGACCGACGGCCTCGGCGTCAGCCTCTACGTCAGCACGCCGCTGTTCGCCGCGGCGCTCGCGGTGACGTTCGCGCTCTGGTATCGCTGCGAACGCACGCTGTCGATTCACACGATCGTCACGCCGCGCCGCGAGGGGTTCTACTGGGCCGCGATCCTGCTGACGTTCGCGCTCGGCACCGCGGCGGGCGATCTCGCGACCGAGGCGCTCGGTCTCGGTTTCCGGCTTGGGATCGTGGCGTTCGGCGGCGCGATCGCGCTCGCCGCCGTGGCCGCGGCGCTCGGGATGAACCGTGTGCTTGTGTTTTGGCTCGCGTACATCCTCACGCGCCCGCTTGGCGCGTCGCTGGGCGATTTTCTGTCGCAGGCGCAGATGTACGGCGGCCTTGGGCTCGGCACGATCAAGACGAGCGCCGCGTTTGTCGCGGTCATCGTCGTGCTCGTCGCGGGCTTGTCGGTGGCCGCCGTGCGCGGCGGCCAGCCCGGCGCGTCGCCGCAACGGCGCTGAACGCATGCCGCAGACGGCCGGGCCAGACGCCTGCGCCGCATGCGCCATGTGCGCCGCATTGCTTCAAATCATTCGATTCATTCGTGGAGAAACAGCATGAACAAGCGCAAGCTCGTCGCATTCGCCCTTGCTCCGGTGCTCGCGGGCGCCGCATTCGGTATCGGCAGCGTGTCGCGGCACGGTGCCGTCGCGCTGCTGTCGGCCGAAGCGGCCGTCGCGTCGAAACTCGGCGATTTGTCGCCGTTCCGGGCGATTGCCGCCGATACGGCCAAGCTCGTCGACACAGGCGATCTCGCCGGCGCGAAGGCGCGCATCAAGGATCTGGAGACGTCATGGGACGACGCCGAGCCGTCGCTGAAACCGCGGGCCGCGGCCGATTGGCATACGGTCGACGACGCGATCGACCGCGCGCTCGCGGCACTGCGCGCCGACAAGCCGCAAGCCGCGGCGTGCAGGCAGGCGCTGGCCGATCTGCTTGCCGTCTTCGACCGGTTCGGCAGCCGGCGCTGAACCGGCGCCGAGCGGGCCTGCGTGCCGAGCGCGGCGTGCGGCGTGCGCGGCGTGCGCTTGCGCGGATGCCGGCGGCGCTTGCGCGGCGCGCACGATGCCCGATGAGCGGATCGACCTGTCTATGGGGCCGGCCTGTTGATGAGGCCGGCTTGTCTGTCGACGCGGTCTGCGCATATGGGGCGGCGCGTGTGCCGACCGGGGCCGCGCGCCAGGCGATGCCGGCCGCGGCGCGCTGCGCTACGCGGCACCGGCAGTCAGTCGATCAACCCGCCGGCCGGATCGAAGAACGGATACGGCCCGTCGCTCGCATCGACATAGACGTGATGCGACGTCATGCCGGTTGCCGGCGCGTAGCGATGCACGGCGAACGCGGGCGGCTCCATCGTGAACGACGACGGGCCGTCGCGGCCCAGATCGAATGTGACTTGATGCGCGGGCGCGGGCACCGCCGAGGCGATCGTTCCGCCGAAGCGCGCGAACATCGCGCGGTGCACGTGCCCGCACAGCACGCGTTCGACGTTCGGGTGGCGTCGCAGCAGCGCGTCGAGGCGGCCGGCGTCGGGCGGGGCGAGCCGCATCGCATCCATGTGCTCGATGCCGGAGACGAACGGTGGATGATGAAGCGCGACCACGACCGGCCGCGCGCGCGCCGCGTCCAGTTCGGCTTCGAGCCATGCGAGCCGCGCGTCGCACAGCGTGCCGCCGCTCGTGCCCGGCATCTGCGAATCGAGCGCGATCACGCGCAGCGGCCCGGCGTCGATCGTGTACTGCACGAACTCGCCGCCCGTGTGCAATTCCGCCCGCTCGACGAACGCGCGCCGCAACGCCGCGCGATCGTCGTGATTGCCGACGAGCAGGTAATACGGCATCTCCAGCGGCGCGAGCAGCGATTTCAGATGCGCATATTCGTCGTCGGTGCCGAAGTCGGTCAGATCGCCGGTGATCAGCACCGCGTCCGGACGCGGCGTCAGCGCATTGAGCCGCGCGACGCAGCGCGTGAAATGCGCGGCGGTGTCGACGCGCCGATACGCGAGCGCACCGGGCCGTTTGATGTGCAGATCGCTGATATGGGCAAGCAGCATCGTCGTTCCTTGTGGTTCTTTGTGGCGGCCGGTGTGGTGGCCAGTGTGCCAGTGTTGACGGCCGTGCGTCAGCCGAGCGCGAGCAGGCCTTCGGGCGCGATCTCGATGCCGACCGCCGTGCCACATGCGAAATCGATGCGCCCGGGCATGTCGACGACGAGCGCATCGGGCGCGGCATGCTCGACGGTGACGCGCGTGCGCTCACCGAGAAACGCGCAGTGCGCGATCCGGCCGCGCAGCGCGGCTGCGTCCGGGGCGACGATGCGCGCATCCTCCGGCCGAAAGAATAATTCGCTGGCCGGCACGGCGGCGGCGATCACGCCGCCTGTCGTGACGAGCGCGCCGTCGCGCCACGCGCCTTCGAGACGGTTCAGCGTGCCGATGAAGCGCGCGACCGCGCGGTTCGCCGGACGGTAGTAGATGTCGCGCGGCGTGCCGATCTGCTCGATTCTGCCCGCGCTCATCACGACGATCCGGTCGGCGAGTTCCATCGCCTCGGCCTGGTCGTGCGTGACGTAAACGGTCGTCACGCCGAGCGCGCGCAGCAACGCGTTCATTTCGCGGCGCAACGTGTCGCGCAGTTGCGCATCGAGCGCGGTCAGCGGCTCGTCGAGCAGCAGCACGCGCGGGCGCACCGCGAGCGCGCGCGCCAGCGCGACGCGCTGACGCTGGCCGCCCGACAGCGCGTCGACGGGTTTGTCCGCATGCGCTTCGAGCCGCATCATCGCGAGCAGCTCGTCGACCCGCGCGCGCAGCACGGCGGGCGGCATCTTGCGAATCTTCAGCCCGTAGCCGACGTTGCCGCGCACCGACAGATTCGGAAACAGCGCGTAGTTTTGAAACACCATGCCGACGCCGCGCTTGTCGATCGGCCTGGCGGTCACGTCTTCGTTACCGAAGACGATCGCGCCGCCCGCATCGGGGATGTCGAGCCCGGCGATCAGGCGCAGCGTCGTCGTTTTGCCGCAGCCGGACGGGCCGAGCAGCACGAGCGTTTCGCCCGCGCGGATCGTGAGATCGAGCGGTTCGAGCACGCGTGTGCCGTGGAAGGTTTTCGCGCAGCGGGACAAAGTGATCGGAACGGATTCGAGTTTCATCGTCATGGTCGGCAATCGGCAATCGGCAATCGGCAATCGGCAATCGGTGGTCGGTGGTCGGTGGCCGGTAGTCGGTGGTTGGCAATCGACATTCGGCTGTCCACAGTCGACAACCGATGGCCCGCGCGATGCAGCCGGCGTTTATCGGCGCGCCAAACGCGGGGCGCGCCGCGCCTCGCGCTTGCCGGCACTCGGCACGCCGAGTGCGCGGCGACGGCGCGCACCGCTGCGTGCGCCGGTCGGATCGACGCCGAGCCGCTGCATCGCGATCAGCAGCGGCAGTGTCATCAGCAGGAACAGGATCGTGTACGCGCTGCCGATTTCGAGCCGCAGCGACGCGTAGGTATCGGCCAGCCCGACCGGCAGCGTTTTCGTGTCGGGCGTATGCAGCATCCACGTCAGGTTGAATTCGCCGATCGACAGCGTCAGCACGGCGAGCCCGCCGGCGACGATGCCGTCGCGCAAATTCGGCAGCACGACGCTCGCGAAGCGCACGGCGAACGAAGCGCCGAGACTGGCCGCGCCTTCCTCGAGCGTGCGCAGATCGGCTCGCGCGGCGACCGCCGCGACCGCGCGCACCATGAACGGCAGCGTGAACACGACATGCCCGGCGACGATGAACCACGGACTGGTGCGGAACGCGGACCAGCCGCCGTAGACGGTAAGCAGCGCGAGCGCGGAAGCGAGGCCCGGCAATGCCACGGGCAGCACGAGCGCTTCCTCGATGAGCCGCGATGCGCGGCCGCGGCTGCGCGCGAGCGCGTAGCCGGCGGGCACGCCGGTGACGAGCGTGATGGCGAGCGTCGCGAACGCGATCTCGAGCGACAGGAAAACCGAATCGCGATATTGCGTCCACACCTGGCCGAGCCAGCGCAGCGTGAGGCCGCTCGACAGCCCGTGGAAATAGTTGACTGTGAGCCCGGCGAGCACCGACATCGCAACGGGCACGATCAGGAAGGCGCCGAGCGCGAGCGTGACCGCCCATTGGATCGCGGCCAGCCAGTTCGGTGCGCGGCGCGCGGTGCGGTGGGCAGGGGCGGGAGCGTTCATCGTCGAATCCTCGCGGCTCGCGCGGTCATGCGCAGGCGGCGGCCGTCTGGCCGCTCACGCTGCGCGCGAGCGCGAGCACCGTCCATGTGACGAGCCCGAGCACGATCGACAATCCCGCGGCGGCCGCGACGTTCGCGTTCAGCGTGAACTCCGTGTAGATCGTCATCGGCAGCACGTTCAGATCGGTGGCGAGCGTGAAGGCGGTGCCGAATGCGCCCATCGCGGTCGCAAAGCAGATCGCGCCCGCGGCGGCGAGGCCGGGCGCGAGCGCGGGCAGCACGATGTCGCGCAACACTTGCAGCGGCGATGCGCCAAGCGAGCGCGCCGCCTCCTCCAGCGACGCATCGAGTTTCGACGCGGTGGCGATCACCGTGACGATCACGCGCGGAATCGAGAAATACAGATAACCGGCGAAGAGCCCCGCGACGGAATACGCGAACACCCACTTGCTGCCGGTGAGCTTCGCGCTCAGCATGCCGATCAGGCCTTGCCGCCCCCCGAGCATGATCACCATGAAGCCGACGACGACGCCCGGGAACGCGAGCGGAAACGTCAGCAGTGCGATCAGCGCGCGCTTGAACGCGAATTCGCGGCGCGCGAGCAACAGCCCGGAGAGCGTCGACAGCACGAGCGTGACGAGCGTGACGGCCGCCGACAGCGCGAGCGTGGCCGCAAGGCTCTTCATATAGCGCGCGTTCGACAGCAGCGCGACGTATGCATCGGCGAACGCGTCGCCGCCGGACAAGCGAACGAGCGCGGCCATCGGCAACAGCCAGAACGCGGCGAACACCGCGAGCGCGGGTGCGACGAGCGCGATGCGCCAGCGCACGGGAAACGTGAGATCGGACATCGAAGAGCGCCTTCCAATCGTCAAATCGTCAGGGTGACGAAATATTCATTGCATCACTTGAAGATACCGCTGGCCGAACGCTTGCTGGCCGGCCGCGAGCTTGCCGAAATCGACGCTTTTCGCGCGCGCGTATTCGCTGGCGGGCAGGAACTTCGCCGCGAGGTCGGCGGCGAGCGCCTGCGCGCGCACTGGCCGCAGATACGCGTTGGCCCACAGCTTCTGCCCCGCGTCGGACAGCACGAAATCGAGCACCTTCTTGCCGTTCGCGTCATGCGGTGCGCCTTTGACGAGGCTCATCACATAGGGCACCGAGATCGTGCCCTCGCTCGGAATCACGAATTCGACGTTTGCGCGATCCTTATATTTCGCGCGATACGCGTCGAAGTCGTAGTCGATCAGAATCGGAATCTCGCCCGACAGCACGCGTGCATAGGCGGTCTGCTTCGGCACGATCGGCTGGTTCGCCCTGAGCTTGCGGAACCAGTCGAGCGCCGGCTGAAAGTTGTCGAGGCTGCCGCCCAGCGCCTGGTTCACCGCAACCGCGCCCGCATAGCCGACGAACGCGCTCGACGGATCGAGATAGCCAACCATGCCCTTGTACTCGGGCTTGAGCAGATCGGCCCACGAGCGCGGCACCGGCTTGCCGTCGAGTGCGTCCTTGTTGACGAAAAAGCCGAGCGTGCCCGAATGGATCGCGAACCAGTAGCCCTGCGGATCTTTCAGGTTTGCCGGGACGTCGTTCCAGTGCGCGGGCTTGTAAGGCGCGATCACGCCTTTGTCCTTGGCCTGGAATGCCGACGACACGCCGAGATAGACGACGTCCGCGACCGGGCTTTTCGCTTCGGCGATGAGCTGCGCAATCGCCTGGCCGGAGTTTTTATTGTCGAACGGTACGCGAATGCCGGTGTTCTGCTTGATCGCCGCGATCTGCGCGGCCCAGTCTGCCCATTCGGGCGGGCAGTTGTAGCAGATCGCGGTTTCGTCCGCGTGCGCGGAGGGTGCGGCGGCCGACAGTGCGGATGCGGCAAGCGTCATCAGCGCGGTGGCGCAGGCGCGGCGCAGCGCGGCGCGCGGCAGGCGCGGAAATAGCGAACGGCGGACAGTCACGGCAGGTCTCCTTGAGTGGGCAGGCATGGGCGATCGATGATCGGGGCGGCATGGGCGGCGCGGCGCGCGGCGTGCCGAGACGGCGTCGGCGCGGCGGTGGCGGGAGGGCGCCGCGGCGGCATCACACGAGCCTCGGCGCGTGCGCGTCGCGAGGCGGCGCGACGGTCGCGCCCGCGCGCAACGTGTGCGGCAGCGTCAGCGCGAGCGGCGCATGGCGCTCGCCGGCGATGCGCTCGGTCAGGCGCCGCCACGCGGCGCGGCCGATTTCGCGATTCGGCGTTGCGATGCTCGCGAGCGGCGGCGCGAGCAGCTCGCCAACCGCAAGGCCGTCGAAGCCGAGCACCGAGATATCGTGCGGCACCGTCAGGCGCGCATCGCGCAGCCCGCGCATCACGACCATTGCGAGCCAGTCATTGCTGCAAAAGAGCGCGGTCGGGCGCGTGGCGGGCGCGCTCAGATGCGCGAGCACGGCGGGCGGCAGCGTCTGAGCGTTGAAGTCGACTTCGAGCGCGGCCAGCGGCGCGAGGCCGTGATCGGCGAGCGCCTGCGCATAGCCGCGCGCACGCTGCCGCGCGCGATCCGATGCGTCGAGCGAGCCGGTGAGCATCAGCACGTGCCGGTGGCCTTGGCCGATCAGCATCTGCACGCCGTCGTATGCGGCGCGGTAATTGTCGACCGCCACCGAAGGGCGGTGCGGCGTGTCGTTGTGCATCAGCACGTAGACGGAGCCTTCGTCGTCGAGCGCGTCGAGCAGCGGATGGGCATCGGCATCGGCGACGGTCAGCACCAGCCCTTCGACGCGCTGCGCGCGCAGCGTTTCGATGGCATGCCGCTCGCGCGCCGTGTCGTATTCGGTCGACATCACGATCAGCTTGAAGCCCGCGCGCGATGCGAGTTCGTCGATGCCATGCAGGCATTCGGCGAACACCGGGTTGGACAGCGTCGGCAGCACCACGCCGATCAACTGCGTGCGCTCGCTGCGCAACTGCCGGCCGAGAGGGTTCGGACGGAAGCGCAGCGTGTCGATCGCGGCGCGGATTTTCGCGAGCGTGGCCGGGCTGACAGTGTGCGGCGCGTTGATGGCGCGCGACACGGTGGCGATCGAACAGCCGGCAAGCGCGGCGACATCTCGAATAGTCGGCGTCATGGCGTGGGTCGGCGTGATGGGATGTAAACGTTTTCGTCTTCGGTATTGTCGCGGGCGTCGATGAAAAGCTGATGACGCGCGCTGCTGACGCAACGTGGCGGGCCGGGGGGGCGGCAATTGGGGACGAAAGCGGGCGCCGTGGCGCACAGATGGTAGAATGCGCTCCGCCCTTGCCGGGGTGATGAAATTGGTAAACATAGCGGACTTAAACGATTGAGTGCCCGGCCGGAAACGGCCGGTGCAGAACCCTTCAAATTCGGCGAAACCCCTGGCGCGCGATGCGCCGAGGCAACGCCGAGCCAAGCCCGAAGCGAGCGCGCAAGCGGCGCGGGGGGAAGGTGTAGAGACTAGACGGGGGGCGCCTAAAGTGACGCATGCGGCACACGCCGCATGCGGGCGATGGCGAAGGCATAGTCCAGCGCACGAACGGCGCGCGCATCGCGGCGCGCCGGCTTCGAAAGAAGTGGTGTGACGAAAATCCGCCGCCTTAATCGGCTTGCCGGTTCGAGTCCGGTCCCCGGCACCATCCAATTCTGTAGCGCAAGCTATCCCTCCTGTAGCAAACCCAATCCTACAAAGGCTTTCCGTGCTATCTTTCCGCCTCGTGAAGGTAGCCGCGTTGTAGCAAAAACAAGCCATTTTTGCACCCGCGTGCACCAGAAATGCACCATGATTTGCACCAGGGGGCAGGATGGCGACATATACGAAGCGCGGCGGCGTCTGGCGCGCGCAGGTGCGCCGCAAGGGCGTAAGCGTATCGGAGACGTTCCAAAGCAAGGCGGACGCTGTCGCTTGGGCGACACGGATCGAGCACGAAATCAACGTCGGCAAGCTGACGCCCGGCACGAAACACACGCTCGCCGATGCGCTCTGCGAGTATGAAAAGCGCGTCAGCCCGACGAAGCGCACCGCGCGCTGGGAGGCGATTCGCTTCGCCGCGTTCATCCGGAATTTTCCTGACCTAGCTGCGATGCCGCTCGCCGATGTGACGGCCGAGCATATGGGGCGATGGCGCGATGCGCGGCTTGCCGGCGACGAGAGCGCAGGCCGCGGCAAAGTCGGCACGGCGACGGTGCTGCGTGAGATCAACCTGCTGTCGCACGTGTTCACGACGGCACGGGACGAATGGAAATGGATCACTGAAAGCCCGCTGACCGGCATGCGGCGCCCGACCGAGCCTGAGCCGCGGAAGCGGCGTATTACGGATGAGGAAGTTGGGCTATTGCTCGGCCGGCTCGGCTATCGAGACGATGAGACACCGGCAACGAAGTCAGCGCGCATCGGCGCGATGCTCGTGTTCGCAATCGAAACGGCTATGCGGGCGGGGGAGATCGAGGGGATGACGTGGGATGCGGTCGACCTGAAGAAGCGTTACGTGCACCTGCCGCGCACGAAGACCGGCGTGGCCCGCGACGTGCCACTGTCGCCGCGCGCGCTTGCCGTTCTGAAGCAGCTTGATCCGCTGAGGAAGGAATTCGGGGGGAATGTGTTCGGCGTCGAACCTGCGCTACGGAGCGCGCTGTTTGCGAAGGCGAAGAAGGCGGTGATGCTGGACGACCTGCATTTCCACGACGCGCGCCGCGAGGCGCTGACGCGGCTTTCCAAGATTTTCAGCGTGATGGAACTGGCGAAGATCAGCGGCCACCAAGACCTGCGCATCCTGCAGGCGGTGTATTACGCGCCGCACGCCGCTGATCTTGCCGACAAGCTTCATCAGGCTTCGACGTGAGACTCGGCCCACGCGATCACGTCCTTCGCGCGCCAGAGCGGCCGGGGCCGCTCGGTCACGCTCTTGCCCGATGGGATGCGGATCGGACGAGGGAACCCATCCTGCGTGATGATCCACTGCCGCGTGTGCTGTTCGCTGCGGTGTAGATATTTCGCCAGTTCGGCCAGATCCCACAGTGCGTGCGGCGTCAGGCGCGCGGCAATTTCTTGAGCCAGTTCGGTGATTTCGGTCATTTTCCCCTCGTGGTCAAAGCGAGCTCGACGCGGCGGCTGATTTCGCGATCGCAGCCGGCGTAATTCAAATCGATAACGACTGCATCCGAACCCCATTCGTGAGCCAGTTCGTCACATACCTTCGCGCATTCTTCGATAATCGCCTCCCTGTCGAGCGCGGTTCGATGACTGGTTTGCTCGACGGCATTGCTGGCCGCCTTAAGCGCAAGAATTCTTTCTGCGCATCGGTTGGTCGCTTCCGCCATGTGATGCTCTCTTCCATCGCCGTGCGTTGAGGCGAGCAGCTCTTGATTCCAGGCTTGTACCAACTCATCACATATATTTACACATTCCTGGATGATTGAATCCCTGATCTGATACTCAGTCACGGTATGGCTCCTTCAAACCACGCCATTCAGCGCCGGGGAATTTTTTGAATTCAGATAGATACCATCGGCCATTACGTCTTGAAAAATACCACCATTGGCCATCTATAAATTTGCGTCGCAATCCACTTGCCGTAAGTGCACGTGTCTCATATTCACCTTCGTGAACCGGATTAATCGACGCTGGAAACCATTCCGTCAGCATGTCATCGGTGATCTTCATGGCTTAATCCTTGTTGAGGCCGCGCTTTCAGTTCGGTGATGAAGTCCTGCGCCGCATTCTCAGTCTTAAACCTTAGAAGCCCGCGTTTTTTCTCATACAATGCGAGCCAGCATTTGAACTCGGGGTGATGGACTTCAACGGAGTACTCGGGATTTAGCGACTTTATGTTGAGCCACGGGCGTACACGCATGCGCCACTTCCGATTTACGGTGCTTGATTCAACTCCGGGTATTTTCATGACTTACCTCTAAAGCATGCCGGAAATACAAATCAGCATAAGCGCGCCGAACACGATTGCCATGGCCAAAAGGAAGGGACGTGCATCCATCAAGCGTCTCCTTCGCGAGCGGCGTCGATGGCTTCGCGAGGTGTGTTGAAGTAACGATCATCGCCAGACAGGATGTGGTAATTCTCATCCTCGTCCTGATCGTAGACTTGACATTGCCGGATCGATCCATCACGCACGGTCCACTGAATCCACGCCTGCTGCGCGATCAACCAGTCGAGTCGCTCGGTATCCGTCACCTCGGCGCGCGGCTCCGGCTGCCCTGGATAATCGAGCAGTCCAACCAAGCGTTCGAGCAGGTTCAGTTCAGCTTCGTAGAACGTTTTGTCGTCAGAATCGGGCCACTCACCATCGATCGAGCAGCCGTACTTAAACGCATCAGCGCTGCGTGAAATGCTCTGGCATGCGTCCATGATGGTGCGCCGTTGATCGACTGTTAGCGGCTTATTCATGCTTTCCCCTTCGGCAGTTTTAAGTCAGGGTTGGCGGTGCGGAGCAGGTCGAGGTCGTACTCGGCTGCGTGCCGGAATTCGCGTAATTCAATTCCGCTTTGGAGAATCAATTCGTCGGGCGCGATGTGGCAACCCTGCGACTCAACGAATCCAGCCGCCCACGCAACGCCCTGGATGAACCCGATCTCGCGTTGGGTCAGGCGCTTCCTGCGGGCGCTCATTGCTTAGCCTCTTCACTCGTTGGTTTCCCACAAAACGGGCAGTAGCTCGACAGCACAGGGACCAGCTTGCCGCGAGTGAACCCTTTGGCTTGGGCGACGATCTTGAATTCGGTTTTGTGGATCACAGCCACCGAATTGCTCGTCATTGCAAACCCGGAGGATTGACAATCGGCGGTTGCATCCGTGCCAAGTTCTTCGCCGTATCGCTTTGCGAGCTTCTTCTCGATCTCGCCGATGCAATTGCAATTCATCGCTTGGCTCCTTCGAGAAGGGTATCGAGCCCGGAAATTGCATCCGCGCACTGGCCGACGAATGTGCCGTCGCCGGCCTCGACTTGCCGAAGCACTTGAATCGCGTAGTCAACGTGCTCGCGCTGCTCGTCCGTCAGCCCCTGCCGAGTGGCGACCTGCGCGGGCGGGGCATCGAGATAGCACGGGATCGAATACGGCCGCACTGATGACGCGGTTGCACCGCCATCGGCCAATGCTCTCTGCTTTTGCGCAGCCGTGATCGACCGATCATCATCGGTTACCCACGCGCCTACGATTCCCCCGGCTATCGCCTGCCCCGCTGCCGCTGCGGGCTGCGATGGTGCCGCGCGGGCAACCATCGCCTCGTAGTCGATCGCGCCGTTCGTGATCGCCCGCACACAGCAGAGCTGTGCCTCGACTTCTTCGAGGGCCTTGTGCGTGGTGTCGTCGAGCCTGGACAGTTCGGTGCGCAGGCAGACCGTCAGCCACGCCATGCTCTTCACGAGATCGGGGATTTGCGGAAGAGCCTGCTGCCAGGCTGTCGGCACTGCTGCGCGGGGAGCCTCGGACGTACGAAAGATCGGGACGGAATACGCGCCTTCTTTGCTTCGACAGATCACCATGGAGTTTCGGTAGCCCTTCTCCATGTGTTCCAGCTCTACAGGGACGGCATAACCGAACGCCGCCCGCTCGTCTGCCGGCGCTGCCGCTGCATCTGCGGAGGGAGGCTGCGGAGCGACTTCGAGAGCGCATCCCCACGAGTGCGAGCCGATACCGCTGGCGCGCATCATCGGCTGCGTGATCACTTCCGGCACAAGCTTCCACCCCTCCGGCATCGCTCCCGCCACCTCAGTGCGATGGGCGCGGGCCGCTTGCCAGAATTGCCATGCGAATTCTTCTTCAGGTTCGCCGCAATAATTCGCGCCCCTGATCGGCGCGCATTCGTCGATGGTCTTGCACGCTGGGGAGTAGTAGAACTTCTGGAACGCCACCCGCTCATCCGCCCCATTGCCCGTGCCTTCGAGCGGGGCGGAGGGTGCGGGTTGGCCCGATAGGACTGCGTGATTGCACGCGAGAACTGCTGCATAGATTAGTCGCTTGCAATCCGACCGGCTCAATGGTGGATCGATGTTCTTCATTTCCACCATCGCAGCGTCGATCATGCCAATCAGCAATTCGCGGTCGTTTGCCGTCACAGCATCAGCCGGCGCGGTTTCGTGCTTCGCGCGCTTCGCAAGCTCTGCACATGTCCGGCAGATTCCATCGCCGTTTTCGTAGACGCACTCGTGGCTTTCGGCCGGCGCTGCTTCGTGCTGCTCGACAGGGGGCGGAATCAGCTCGCGGACGAGTGCGATCAATTCCGGGCGGCCAAAGACGAACAGTGGTTCGTCGTCATCGACGGTATGCATGTAGCCTGCTTCGATGATTTGCTCGTCCGTCAGCGCATCAGCGTGGCTATGTTGTTGGTCGTTCATGTAAATCACCTCGATTCAGGACGGCTTGCGGATCACGAATGCGCAGGGGTTGTTCTTCACGTCGTACAGCGCGGATTCGAGCCAGCCCTTCACCCATTCGTCGCCAGCGACGCTCCGGATCAGTTGGTATGCCGACAGCATCGATGCCGACAGGTAAGTGACCTTCTCAGAATCGGTCATAGTGGCGATTCCGTTGCGGGTGTAATCGTCGAGCACGATCTTCATCATCCGCATGTCCTCGGCCTTCTCGGCATCGCTGTAGGGCGCATCAGCGCAGCTATGGTTGGTGGTGGTCATTGGTCCCGGCCCTCCATGTCTGCCGCTGTGATGATGTGTTCGCGAACGTTGATGACTCTGTAGAACGTCGGTTTCGCGTGCTTTTCGATCCAGCGGGCCAGCAGCGCGTTGAGTTCTGCCTTCGCTTCCGACGTGACGTCCGGATACCCATCGGCGTACTCGCCGACTTCGTCGTATGCGCGTTCGCCCATCAAGTCGATTACGTCGTCTGCGTCGCAAAGGTGCTTGGTCGGAATCGGCGCAACGTCGCCGAAGTACACGATGGCACCGATGGTGAGGTCGTCGTGCATGTCGAGCAGTTCGTCGAGCTCATAACACGTGAAGTCCTCGTTGTTGCTGCTCCAAACGGTTTGAACTTTCGAACTCGTCCCATTGCTGCCCGCAGCGTTCGCATCGACAATAGCTTCGCGGACAGGGCCAGCACCACTGTTCGCTGCCTCGCTCGCCTGTTTGGGAGTGGGGCTCTTTTCGTTTTGGGTGGTCATGTGTGGTCCTCAGGCTGTCAGGAGGTTGAATTGCATTCGTGCTAGGCTGAGATTCACCTCATGGAGGTTGTCATGCGTCGCACTATTGAGTACCGAGGCTTCGAAATTGACGTTCAACTCACACCAGCCGCTCCGGATATGTTTGATGTCACGGTTCAGATAAAGGGGCACGATAATCTCGGCATTCTCGGTGCGCGCGGGCGTCCTATATCGCTGCGGAACGGCCCGTTCACCCGGCGCTGGGCATACCTTGTCGCGGAGATAGCTGGACAGGCGGCGATTGATGTTTTGCTCGGTCCTGCCGATTGAAGCTCCATAGGGCTGTAACACGGTCGCATCCTCAATCAGAAAAGAAGCCTCAATGGCTGTTACTCCGCGTCGATCATTCGCGAAAAGAGGTCGTGTGCGCTGGCCTGAAGCTGCTTGACGGTCGGTTCGAGTTTCACCCCTGCGGCGTCCCATGCGGCGGCCCCTGCGGCGTCCCATGCGGCGGCCCCTGCGGCGGCCCGTGCGGCGTCCCATGCGGCGTCCCCTGCGGCGTCCCCTGCGGCGTCCCCTGCGGCGGCCCGTGCGGCGTCCCATGCGGCGTCCCCTGCGGCGGCCCGTGCGGCGTCCCATGCGGCGGCCCGTGCGGCGTCCCCTGCGGCGGCCCGTGCGGCGTCCCCTGCGGCGGCCCATGCGGCGGCCCGTGCGGCGGCCGCGTCTCTCTTGGCAGCATCAAGTTTCGGCTGAGCCGCGCGCAGATCGGCCACGCAAACGATCGGCGGTAACGCTTT
>NZ_FXAN01000111.1 GCF_900176645.1 Burkholderia singularis | reverse complement strand
GGCTCGCGGCGAGCGAGCCGGGCCAGCACGCGTGCCACCAGCGTTTCCAGGTCGGTGCGTGTGGCCAGCGGCGGCAGCGTCACGGCGAGCCCGTTGATCCGGTAGAACAGATCCTCGCGGAACGTGCCGTCTGCGACCATCGCGCGCAGATCACGGTGTGTTGCGCAAACGATGCGCAAGTCGACCGGCAGTGCCCGCGTGCCGCCCAGCGGAACCACAGCGCGCTCCTGCAGCACGCGCACGAGCCGCACCTGCTGCGCGAGCGGCATGTCGCCGATCTCGTCGAGAAACAGCGTGCCGCCGTCGGCCTGCGCGATCTTGCCGGTGCTGCCGCGCTTGCGCGCGCCGGTGAAAGCGCCGTCCTCGTAACCGAACAGCTCCGCCTCGATCAACGTGTCGGGCAGCGCCGCGCAGTTGACGGCGACGAACGGCCCGTCGCTGCGCGGCGACGCATGGTGCAGTGCACGCGCGAGCCATTCCTTGCCGGTGCCTGTCTCGCCGAGCACGAGCACCGGCAGGTCGCGGCCGCGCACCTTGCTGATGCGCTGCAGCACGGCGGCCACTTGCGGGTCGCCGGTGTCGAGCGTCGCCAGCGTGATCGTGTCGGAATCGGCATCGGCGGCGCCAGGTGGCAGCGTGGCGGTGGCCGGCACGGTCACGGCCGTGCGCCGCGCTTGCGCGAACTCACAGCGCGCGTGCACGCGCACGCCGCTTGCGAGCGTCAGCGTGACGCATGTGAGCGGCTCGCGCGCATGTTGCACGAGCGTCGCGAACGCCGCGCCGAACAACGCTTCGCAATTGCGTTGCTGCAGCGTGGGAAGACTCGCGCCAAGCTGGAATTGCGCACTGCGGTTTGCCGCGATCAGCGCACCGCTGGGATCGATCGCGACGAGGCCCGCGAACAGCGAATCGACGAACTCGCCGTGCGCATGAAACCGCACGCGCAACACGTCGGCGCATTGGTTCGCGAACAACTGGTTTTCGATCAACTGCGCGGACATCTTCACGAGTGCGAGCGTATGCGGACTGAAGCCGCGGGGATCGCCGCTGACGTCGAGCGCGCCGAGAATATGGCCGAACGGATCGACGATCGGCGCGCACGAGCAGGTGAGTACGTGATTGGCTTGCAGAAAATGCTCGTTGCCGTGGACCGCGAGCGCCTGCCCGGCGGCAAGCGCGGTGCCGATCGCGTTGGTGCCTCGCTCGCCTTCGGCCCACGAAACGCCGGGGCATAACGCCACGCGCTTGGCCTTCGCGACGAAATCGGCGTCGCCGACGCTGTGAAGGATCACGCCGTCGCAATCGGTCAGCAGCACGAGGCTTTGCGTATCGGCGATCTGCGCGTGCAGCGCATCCATCGCGGGGCGTGCATGCGTGTACAGCGACTGACTGGCGTCGATCCGCCCGCGTAGCGCGACGCGAGACAACGGCGAAAAATCCGGCAGATCGGACGCGCGCAGGCCAGTCGACATCGAGCGCGCGTGCGCTTGCGCGAGAAGATCGACGCGGCTTGCCACGGCGGGCAGCACGGAAGATTGACGCATGGCTTGCCTCCATGAAGCCCGCGGGCGGGGTTGGCTTTCCCCGCTCGGCCGCGCTGCTGCGGTGAACGTTGCGGTACGGGCACGCGTCATCATACAAGCGTGGCGCGCGATACGCGACCATCTGACCATTTGCTGCGGCGCGGGATGCAATCGAACGGATATTTCTTGCTTTTGCCTACTGGCCTGCAATGATGAAAGCAGGGCGCGCACGCGTCGCGCCCTGCCCGGATCGGCCTGCTGCCCGGCATCTGAAGGCCAGCGAGCGCGCCCGATCCCGCCATCCCGCATGTGCCGCGACATGCATCCGTTCGGGGAGGCATCATGGTTCGGACGGAACTCAGAGTGGTGCTGGCGGCAATCGCGACGTTCGTCGCATTGGCCGGCATCGCCGTGGCGATCCACGGAATGTTGTTCAATCAGGACTCCGCATTGCACTACGGTGCGGCGGCGATCGCGCTCGGGGTAACCGCGTGCGCGGTCGCGCTGAACGTGTGGCCGAAGGACGAAAAGCAATAGGGGGCGATGCCTGGTTCGCATGACGAAGCGTTTCGGCCGCCAGGCGGTGCGTCCGCACGCGGGTTCGGTTTCAAGTCAAGCCGACAGCTGTTCAATCCGCCGACGAATGAGCCGTCGTTTGCGGGGGCGCAGCGTTTTTTTGACGAAATTTTGTGTCGCGCCGGAAAGCGTCTAAAGTGGATTCAACCGAAGCCGCTTGGCGTGCGCGGCTTGCCGCGCACCGTATGCTTCGGTCGGCCCGCATGCAGTTCGAGCAGGTTCGACGGCAAGCGGACGTTGGCTCTTCACGCTAACGCAGAGGCGGTTCCGATGCAAATCCAGTTCATGAACGATGCCCCCGAATATTCGGGACGCGAATTGACACTCGCGTTCAAGGCGATGGTCGACGGCGAGCCGATTCAATGCCACATCACTGCCGAGGCGATGGAGGATCATTTCGGCGCGGCTTCGCCGCGTTTCGAAGACATGGTCGGCGCGTTCGACGCGCACCGGCAGCGCATCGAGGCGGCGGCGCGGCGCCTGCTATCCGAGACGCGCGCGCAGTGTGTGGTGTTGAGAAGCGGGTATGTGCGGTTTTACGAGGCGAACCGGGGCTAGATCGGATTGCGCCGATGCAGGCAAGAAGCGCCGCCGCGAGCGGCGTTTTTCGTTGGTGCGGTGCGGCAGCGCGTGTTTGGAATATCGGCGTGGCGCGCGCCGGCGGTGCGCGCGGCACGCGTTGCGCGGGATCGCCACGGCGGCCGCCGTTTTTTTGCCGGGCGCCGCTTGCGGCCGGGGATGGCGCGCGACGGCGCAGAAGTACCGGCGCCGCGCCGAAGCCGGGGCTTATTCGGCCGCGAGATAGAAATAACGGAACAGAAAGACCGCGGCGATGATCCAGACGATCAGTTTCACCTGCTTGGCCTGCCCCGTCAGCAGTTTGAGGCTGGCGTAAGCAATGAAGCCGAATGCGATGCCGTTCGCGATTGAGTAAGTGAACGGCATCAGCAGCGCGGTGAGCGCGGCAGGCACCGCTTCCGTCGCATTGTCCCACGGCACGTCGACCATGTCGCGCAGCATCAGGCACGACACGTACAGCAGCGCCGGCGCCGTGGCGTAGCCGGGAACGACGCCCGCGAGCGGCGCGATGAACAGGCAGGCGATGAATAGCGCGGCAACAGTCAGCGCGGTGACGCCGGTGCGCCCGCCCGCCTGCACGCCGGAGGCGCTTTCGATGTACGCGGTCGTCGACGACGTGCCGAGCAGCGAGCCCGCGACGATCGCGGTGCTGTCGGCGAGAAGCGCCTTGTTGAGCCGGTCCATCTTGCCTTCGACGAGCAGGCCCGCGCGGTTGGCCACGCCCATGAGCGTGCCGGTTGCGTCGAACAGCTCGACCAGGAAGAACACGAGGATCACGTTGACGATGCCGGTCGACAGCGCGGCGCCGATGTCGAGCTTGAAGAGCGTCGCGTCGATCGACGGCGGCGCCGAGAAGATGCCGTGGAACTGGTTGCCGCCGAAGAAGAACGACAACACGGTCACACTGATGATGCCGATCAGGATGGCGCCGCGCACGCGCAGGTAGTCGAGCGTGACGATGACGAAAAAGCCGATGATCGCGAGGATCGTGGTGGGCTTGTGCAGGTCGCCGAGGGTGACGAGCGTTGCCGGGTTGCCGACGATGACCCCCGCCGTTTTCAGCGAGATGATGCCGAGGAAAAGGCCGATCCCCGCGCTGATCGAGATTCGCAGCGATGTCGGAATGCCCTTGATGATCACTTCGCGCACGCGGAACAGCGTGACGACCAGAAACAGGCAGCCTGAGACGAACACCGCGCCGAGCGCGGCTTGCCACGTGAAACCCATGCCCTTGACGACGGCGTATGCGAAATATGCATTGAGGCCCATGCCGGGCGCGCACGCGATCGGGTAGTTCGCATACAGACCCATGATCGCCGACGCGATCGCGGCGACGAGGCAGGTTGCGACGAACACGGATTCCTTCGGCATGCCTGCATCGCCGAGGATCGCCGGGTTGACGAAGATGATGTAGGCCATCGTCAGGAAGGTGGTGACGCCCGCGAGTATTTCGGTGCGTAGGTCGGTGCCGGCTTGCGCGAAGCCGAAATACCGTTTGATCGATTCCATGGAGGCGTTCTCCGGTCGTGATGTCGTGTGCTGAATGAAAGCGAGTGGTCGTTGGCCGTGCGGTGGGGCGTACTGTAACCAGCTACTATTGGCCGGCCAACGGCGGATTGTAATAGCTGAGATACGCCGGACGATATAGTGTCGGCGAGGAGGTCTGTGCGCGGCGCGTCGTCGCCGGCACGGCGTCTTGCGTGGCCCGCCGGCGCGAGCGCGGCATCGCGTGTGCGGCCGTGAATCGTCGATGCAACGGCGGCTTGTCGGATAATCGTTCATTCGTAGTGGGAGAACACTTCATGTCCGTGACTCGACAGCCGCAGCGGCAGGTGCAACCGGAGCGCATCGCGGTGCAGCGCCTGCATGACGGGCACACTGGCGCGGATCATCCCGCATGGATGCCGGTTGCGCTCGGTGAGGCGGGCGTGCGCCGTTTCGGCCGTGGCGCGTCCAACCCGCGCATCGTCGAATACAACGGTTGCACGAATCTGGCCGGCTATGACGACAAGATTTCATGGTGCTCGTCGTTCATCAACTGGTGCTTGGCGCGTGTCGGCGTGGCGGGAACCGGATCGGCGCTCGCCCGCTCGTGGCTCGTATGGGGGCAGCCGCTCGCCGAGCCGGTTTATGGCTGCATCGTCGTGCTGATGCGCGATCGTCCGACGAGCTGGAAAGGGCATGTCGGCTTTTATCTGCGGCACGACGACGGCTTTTTGTACTTGTTCGGCGGTAACCAGCGAGGTGCGGTGCGGGAGCTGGCTTATGCGCGTTCGCGTCTGCTTGCCTATCGATGGCCGGATGATCCGAGCGCCGGGCCGAGCGCCGGCTGATGATGCAGCAAGCCGCCCGCCAAGCAGGTGAAGCGGGCCGCTGAAAGGCAGGCGCGGCATCCGCGCCGAAGCAAAACCCGATGGCGCGCGGGCATTTTCAAATACTAACGGAGTGCTTATATTTTCGAGATATGAACTTCATTGACATTGGGTGAGGTATTGTCATTGAAATGAGGATTTTCTTTATTTTTCAACGTGATACGGATAGGAAAAAGTTATATAAAATAGCTTCGTTATGTAAAAAATTGCAAGGTGTCATCGCATTATCTCGATTCACTCACTAGGATAGAGAAAGTGCTCGCATCAGGGGTTTCGCCAATACGGGGTGCGATGCGAAAGCCGGTGCCTTCCATCGTCATGGCGAAGCGGAAAGCACCGCAACGGTGCGGGCAGTGCGCCTGCGCGCGAAAGCGATTTCGTTCGTCATACGGAGGCAAGCATGTTGAATTGGATAAGCCGATGGGCATTGCGTCACGCCCCCACGCCAGAGAAGACCGCCGCATCGATGCTCGTGACCGCAAGGATGGAACTGTTCGCGGCCGAACAGCGGGTTATCGATGCCAAGCTGCAAGCCGACTATTGGCGCACGCGCGTTTCGTTTCTCGAGGAAGTGCAGAAGGAAGGCATCAATCCTTGGGTAAGCACGCAGCCGCCGCAGTTGCAAAAGACCGGCGACGAACAGCCGCCGGCCGTGCGCGGTGCGGCGCCGGGCCCGCGGCTGGCGGCGAGCACGTAATGCCGTGGGCGCGATTCGCGGCGAACGGCGCGAGCCGGTTCGCCGCGCGCGCCGTTTTGACGGGCATGCCGCCGTTTCCTTTCCGTAGACTTGCTTGCCGCGCTGATGTTTTTCACGGCGCCGCGCCTGCGCGGCATCGCATCGATAGCGATCCTGACGATCGCGCGTAACGCCGCTCCATTGCCGCCCGCTACACACACGCTGCGCACTCGTGGCGGCATCTATCTGATTTCCTAACTTTTTTCCTGGCCGGGCGCGTTAGCACACGCAGGCTGTGCGACGGCGGAATGCGGCCGGGCCGCCAAGTCGTTGTCGAGCACGGGCATCAGGCGGGCGCGGTGTCGTTATCCGCGTGACGCCGCATGCCGTCACGATGCCGCCGGTTTTTGCGCACCCCAATTACCGCCGTGTGCGGCGGTCTGCGCGGCGGGAGAGCGCGCGAGATACGCGAGCGCTTCCTCGGTCGAGCCTTCGTTGTGCGGCGTGTAGCTCGGCCGGTAATAGCGCAGCGCGGCGGCGATCGTCTTCACGAACGACGGCAGATGATTGCGCCGCTTGCCGAGCCACCATGCGATTGCGAAGCCCGGGTAGAAGCCTGCCGACGGATCGCGCTTATACATGAATCGCGAACCTGTGACGATGAAGTACAGCAGTACTCCGATCACGATCGTCATGTGAATCGACCGCTCGACATAGTTGCCGCCGAGATGGCGGTAGATGTCGAATGCGACGGTCCGATGCTCGACCTCTTCCGCGCCATGCCAGCGCAGCAGATCGACGATCGCCGGATCGGCCGAGCCGTCGTCGAGCCCGCGCGCGTGCAGAATCCAGTTGCCGAGATAGCCGAAGAAGTGCTCGAGCGCCGCGATGACCGAGAGCTGCTGCCGCAGCCAGAAGCGCGTATGGCCGATCTTCAGGCCGAACGGCTCCTCGCCGAGCAGTTTCGTGAACAGCCGGTTCACGCGCTGCGTGAACGGCTGCGTATCGATGCCGTGCCGTTCGTAATAGTGCTTGAGCACGCCGTTGTGCGAGCGCGAGTGCACGGCTTCCTGACGCAGGAAACCTTCGGCGTCGGCTCGCAGCGCCGGATCGGTGATGAGCGGCAGCGCCTTGTTGTAGACGCGGCAGAACCACAGCTCGCCTTCCGGGAACAGCAGGTTCAGCGTGTTGATGATGTGCGTGCTTTCGGGATCGCCCTTGATCCATTGGATCGGCGTGTTGCTGAAGTCGAATTTGACGTGTCGTGCTTTGATCAGATAGTGGTTTTCCGGGGCATTCATCGATGTCTCCTCCGTTGATCTGGCCATTGCCGTTAATGCGATGCCATGCTCACGCGCGCGATCATCCGGCCGAGCCACGGCATGTAACGGCCGACGAAGCGCATCGCGTGCGCTTCAGCGCCGATCGCGACGACGGGCTTGTTTTGCAGCACCGCAGCGGCTATTGCCTTGGCGACGGTTTCCGGCTTCAGCCCGCGCATCTGGTACAGCTTGGTCGCGCGCTTGCGCAACTTTGCTTCGTCGGCCTCGCTCGCGCCCGCGTATTGGGTCGCGGCCATGATGCCCGTTTCGGCGAAGCCGGGGCACACGGCGCTCACGCCGATGCCGTGGTCGGCCAGCTCGGCACGCATGCATTCCGAGAGCATCAGTACGGCGGCTTTCGTCGTCGCGTAGGCGGGCAGGTCGCGCGATGGCCCGAACGCGGCGGCCGATGCGGTATTGACGATGTGCCCGCCCGCGCCGCGCGCGGCCATCTGCTTCGCGAACAGGCGCGAGCCGTGAATCACGCCCCACAGATTCACGCGCAGGATACGCTCCCAATGCGCGGCGGACGTATCGAGGATGCCGCCTGCCATGCCGATGCCCGCGTTGTTGACGACAATGTCCGCGCCGCCGAGCGTGTTTTCGACCCAGTTGGCGAGCGCTTCCATTTCGTCGGGCGAACCGACGTCGACGCGCCGAGCGTGTGCGTCGGCGCCCAGCAGTTGCACGAGATGAACGGTGCGCTCGGCCGCTTGCTCGTCGATATCGACGGCGACGATCGACGCGCCCTGTTTTGCAAATTCGACGGCCGCGCTGCGCCCGATGCCACTGCCCGCGCCCGTGATCACGACCAGCTTGCCGGAGAACGGCCCCGTGCCGTTGCGGCGGCGCGCGCGCGCGAGCGCGGGCGGCTCGGTGCCGGTCTCGACGGCTTCGATCAGATCTTGCGCGATCGTCGCGAAACGCTCGGGGTGGTCGACCGGCATCCAGTGCCGCTCGGCGACTTCGCGGCGGTAATAGTGCGGCACCCAGCGCGCGAGATCGGCGGACAGCGCCGGGCTCACGTATTTGTCGCGCAACGGCACGATCACTTGCACGGGCGCGTGCGCGTAGCGCTCGCGCGGTGCGAACAGGCGCCGGATGAAATTCGCGCGATACAGACGCACGCCGTGCGCGCCGTCGTCCGCCTGGGTGGGGCGCGGCTCGATCGTGGTGCGCTCGATTCTGCGCAGCAGCGCCGGCCATGCGCGGGCAAGCCACAGCCGCCAGCTCAGTTCGGGCAGCAACGGCAGGTGAAACAGGTAGACGTACCACGAACGCACGAGCTGATTGCCGATCCGCGCGAGCGACGCGGGCGACGGATGCGCGAGCTGATGCCGCATCCAGTAGCCGACGTGATCGAGGTTCGGCCCGGAGCACGACGTATAAGACAGGATGCGGCCGGCGAGCCGCGGCTCGGTGACGAATTCCCAGCCCTGGATCGAGCCCCAGTCGTGGCCGATCACGTGCACGGCGCGGTTCGGCGCGAGCGCGTCGATGAGCGCGGCGAAATCGTCGACGAGCTTCTCGAGCCGGTAGTCGGCCGTGCGTTGCGGCGCGCTCGACAGGCCCGCGCCGCGCACGTCATACGCGATCACGTAGTACGACTGCGCGAGGATCGACGCGACGCCGTGCCAGACGCTGCTGTTATCCGGATAGCCGTGCACCAGCACGACGGCCGGGCGCGACGCGTCGCCCCAGGTCTTGGCGGCAAGCGTGACGTCGCCGGCCGGCACGGACGTTTCGGTATGGGCCGCGTCGAACAACGCGCGCGGCGCTTCGTTGGAAAGGGGCTGCATGTTCGTGTCTGGTTCGGGTGTCGGGTCGGGCGGTAAGCGGCTTGGCACGGGGTGCGAGGCCGGGCTCGAGGCGGGCTCGGCGCGGCGGCGCCGCGCGCTTGCCGCGCCTGCGTTATGCCGCCGCGTCATGCGCGAGCGCACTGTTTGCGTGGCGCGCGTTCCAGCGGCGCACGTGCGGCAGATCGTCGTCGAGCCAGTACGCGTCGTCGCCGGTGATCACCAGCAGCTCCTCGAACTTCGCGCCGACGCCGGCAAAGCCGAGGTGCGGCTCGACGGCCCACAGGCCGGGCGTCGGCGCGTGATTGGAGCGCTCGTCGATCGACCATAGCGGCGACCAGCCTTGCGCCTTGCCTTGGCGCGTTTGCTCGAGCATCAGGTTGCGCGTCGAATTGAGGCCGAAGCGCGCGACGAAGCGCGGTTTCGACAGATGGCGCAGTTTCGCGACACGGTGCGCGAGCACCTTGAACGGATAGGCCTTGTGGCGCGGCTCGACGCCTTGCTTGCGGCACAGCGCGTCGACTTCGCGCGCGACGTCGGCCAGCGTATGGCGCTCTTTCACGAGGCGCACGATCAGTTCGCGATGCGCGATCAGATCGTCCTGCAATTGTTCGAGGATCGGGTTGTGGCCGATGCAGGTCGCGTAACCGACATCGGCGACAATGCCGTCGACCACGGGCGCGACGTCGAGAATCACCGGCATGTCGGCTTCGAGCTGGCGGTCGCTGGGAAAGAACGCGAGGTTGAAGCCGCCGAGATGCCGCACGCCGGAAAAGCCTTCAGCGAATGCGGTGCGATCGCCGAACCATGCGAACGGCTTATGCAGCCAGTCATGCACGCCATGATCGTGTGCCCATTCGATCATCAGCCGAACGGCCTCCTTCTCCGTGATGCCGGGGCGCAGCATCTCGCCCACGGTTTCGACGCAGCGATACGCCAGTTGCTGAACGGAGCGGAATTGCTCGAGTTCTTCAAGGTGCACTTCCGGCAGCGTATGCTCGGCCATGACGTCGTCTCCCATTCTTTGAGTGCCGGATGGCGATGCCGGCCGTGCGAGGTGCGGCCAGCATCGCCACCTTAAATAATGTCACATTGATCAATGTAATGATCTTATATGAACGGACGACAAACGGGAGGAGTTTCTGATGAGGACTTTTACTAATCCGGCGGCACAATCCCGCGCGTGAGTGCGGGCAAAGCGGGGTCGTATCATGCCGGCCGGGACGGCGGCAGGCTGATTGAAGCGCTGGGCCTGGCATGCGGCCAACTCGAGCAGCGGCACGCACGACCGGCGCGCATCGGCCGATCCCTTGCCGGATCGGCGGCACGGAAATACGTCGCTGCGTTCACTTCACTTCGCCGGGTTGACGGCCGCAGCGGATACGGCAGCCGTCGGGCGGGAAATAGCGGGGCTTGGCTTGCCGGTGCGCTTGTCGGGCGCGGCGGCGGCCGCGCACGCGAGTAGCAGGCCGACGAGCACGACCGCGCGGGCGATTCGTGCGGGCCGCGTGCCGGGCCGCGCCGGTGGACGCGGCAAAAAACGACGCGTGTGCATGGCAGTATCGGCGGGCGACGATGCGGCAGCACGGTGCGCCGTTGCCGCCCGCCGTCGAAAGGGCGTGCGCCCCGTGCTTAAAGAGTAGGCGTTTTCCGGCGAAAGCGGGAAACGCCGCGCGTCGCGCCGGCCTTGCCATGGGTCTTGCTGCGGTAATCGGCCGGGCTCATGCCGCACCATTTGCGAAATGCGCGATAGAACGCGCTGGGCTCGGCGAAACCCGCTGTCGCGGCGATGTCCGCAATCGTGCGGCGCGGATCGGCGAGCGCCGTATAGGCAAGCTCGCGGCGCAATGCATCCTTGATCGATTGATACGAGTGGCCTTCGTGCGCCAGTTTGCGCCGCAGCGTCGCCTCGGCGACGTTCAGCCGCGCTGCGAGCGCGCGCGCGCTCGGCCATGCCGCGGGCGGCAGCGTGCGCAGCACAGCGCGCACGCGCTCGCCGAACGCATGTGGATTGCGGTACTTGACGATGAAGCTCGCAGGCGCGTCGCGCAGGAACGGCTTGAGCGTTTTCGCGGTCTGCACGACGGGCAGCGTCGCGAAGGCGGGGTCGAAGTCGACGTATGACTCGGGCTGGCGAAAGCGCAGGTCGTCGCAGAACATCAGCCGGTATTCGTCGACCGCGAGCGGCTCGTCGCACCGGAAGCTCGCGTGCGACAGCGGGATGCGCCGTCCGACCAGCCAGCAGGTGAGGCCGTAGACGATCACGAAATAGGTCGCATAAGTGAACATCGGTGGCGGCTCGCTCGCGTGCGGCGCGGTGCGATGCACAAAACGCAGCCGCACGCGTTCGGGGGTCGCATCGATCGTCGCATGCAGATCGTCGAGCACGCAGTGCATGAAGTTGACCGCGCGCGCGAGCGCGCGCAGGCCGTTGCGCGCGCCGAGCGCGGCCTGGCTCATTGCAATGAAGCTGCCGCAGCGCATCGGGTGCGTGTCCTGGCCGAAGAATTCGTCGTCGAGCGCCTGCGCGATCGCGTTCCACAACGCGCCGTATTGCCGCGCGGACACGCGCGCGTGCGGCGACGCGAGCAGCGTGGCGGCAATGCCGGCGTGCGCGAGCAGCGGCGCATCGGCGACGCCGCGGCGCCGCGCGAGCGCCAGGCTGGTGTTGACGAGTTCGATCGAAACGGTGCCTTTCTGCGCGTGCTTCATCGGACGGGCGCGCGGGGCGCGGTATGGCAAAAACGCTCAGTGTAATTGAGCGCTGCGAGCATCGAACAGAGCCCGCGCGTTGCCTACACTTGATTCATCGATACAAAACGCATGCTGCGGGCTGCATCCGACGCGGCTCGTCAAGGAGACACACGAGCGATGGGCGATTTCTACACCGACGATCAGCGGATGATTCTCGACGCGGCGCGCGCGTTTTCGGCCGAGGTGCTCGCGCCGAACGCCGCGCAATGGGACCGCGACGGGCATCTGCCCGATGCGGTCGTCGCGCAGATGGGCGAGCTTGGCTTGCTCGGGATGATCGTGCCGTCCGACTGGGGCGGCGCGTATACCGACTATGTCGCCTATGCGCTTGCACTCGAGGAGGTGGCGGCGGGTTGCGCGTCATGCGCGACGCTGATGAGCGTGCACAACTCGGTCGGCTGCGGGCCGTTGCTCGCTTATGGCACGCCGGCGCAGCAGGAGCGCTGGCTGCGCGATCTCGCGACTGGCCGGACCATTGCCGCGTTCAGCCTTACCGAGCCGCAAGCCGGCTCCGAGGCGCACAACCTGCGCACGCGTGCGCAGTTGCGCGACGGCCAATGGGTGCTGGACGGCAGCAAGCAGTTCGTCACGAACGGCGCGCGCGCGGGTCTTGCGATCGTTTTTGCCATGACCGATCCGGAGCAGGGCAAGCGCGGGCTGTCCGCGTTTCTCGTGCCGACCGATACGCCCGGCTTCATCGTCGGCAAACCCGAGAAAAAGATGGGGATCCGCGCATCGGATACGTGCCCGATCACGCTCGAACATTGCGCGATTCCACAGGAAAATCTGCTCGGCGCGCGCGGCGAGGGGCTCAAGATCGCGCTGTCGAACCTCGAGGGCGGGCGCATCGGCATCGCCGCGCAGGCGGTCGGCATCGCGCGCGCGGCGTTCGACAAAGCGCGCCGCTACGCGCGCGAGCGCATCCAGTTCGGCAAGGCGCTCGCCGATCATCAGGCGATCGCCGAAAAGCTCGCGAACATGGCCACGCAGATCAACGCCGCACGATTGCTCACGCATCACGCCGCGCGGCTGCGAACGGCGGGCTTGCCGTGTTTGTCGGAGGCGTCGCAGGCGAAGCTGTTCGCCTCCGAGATGGCCGAGGCGGTGTGCTCGGATGCGATTCAGATTCATGGCGGATATGGGTTTCTCGTCGATTACGACGTCGAGCGGCATTATCGCGATGCACGCATCACGCAGATTTATGAAGGAACGAGCGAAGTGCAGCGGATGGTGATCGCCAGGCAGTTGTGACAAGCGTCGCGCGAACAACGACGTGATCGGTGCGTGGCGGGGCGCCGCCGCGGGCGCTGTGCGACGCCGGGCGGTGGCAGAGCGTCCCGGCGTGGCAGAAGCCCGGTCGGCCACGCGCTCGGCGGCCGATCCCGGCCGGCTGCGCACCGCACCGGAGCCAACGCTCCAGCACCAACCTTGGCCGGCGGACGCGCGCGGGCACGCACCCCGGCTAACCAATGCATGGGACGGCAGTAAGGGCGACGCACTCGCTCACGCCGACACAGGAGACACCACAATGACAGCTCAGCCGTTCGTCGAAGCGCGCGATTTCCTGCTGCGCCACCGCACCGATTACGACACCGCCTATCGCGATTTCAGATGGCCCGTGCTCGACACGTTCAATTGGGCGCTCGACTATTTCGACGTGATCGCGCGCGGCAACGACCGGCCGGCGCTGTGGATCGTCGATGCGGCAACCGGCGACGGCGTGCAGTACTCGTTCGCGCAGATGTCGGCACGCTCGGCGCGGATCGCGAATTGGCTGCGCGGCATCGGCGTCACGCGCGGCGAGCGGCTGCTGCTGATGCTGCCGAACCGCGTCGAGCTGTGGGACGTCATGCTTGCCGCGATGAAGCTGGGCGCGGTCGTGCTGCCCGCGACGACGCAATTGTCGGCCGACGATGTGCGCGATCGCGTGCAGATCGGCGTCGCGCGCTATGTAATCGTCGACGAAAACGAGGCGGCGAAATTCGAGCAGCCGGAGCTGGACGTCACGAAGATCATCGCAGGCGCGCCGCGCGACGGATGGTTGTCGCTCGCGGACGGCTACGCGGCGAGCGCCGAATTCGAGCCCGACGGCGCGACGCACGCGAACGATCCGATGCTGCTGTACTTCACGTCGGGCACGACGTCCAAGCCGAAGCTCGTCGAGCATACGCACCGCACCTATCCGGTCGGCAGTTTGTCGACGATGTACTGGGTCGGCCTGCAACCCGGCGACGTTCACTGGAACATCAGCTCGCCCGGCTGGGCGAAGCATGCGTGGAGCTGCTTCTATGCGCCGTGGAATGCGCAGGCGTGCGTGTTCGCGTTCAATTACGCCCGCTTCGAGCCGAAGGTCGTGCTCGATGCGCTCGTCCGTTACCAAGTGACGACGATGTGCGCGCCTCCCACCGTTTGGCGCATGCTGGTTCAGCAGCCGCTTGCGTCGTATCCGGTGAAGCTGCGCGAGATCGTCGGCGCGGGCGAGCCGCTCAATCCCGAGATCATCGAGCGTGTGAAGCACGCCTGGGGCGTGACGATCCGCGACGGTTACGGGCAGACCGAGACGACTTGTCTGATCGGCAATCCGCCGGGTCAGCCGGTGGTGCCGGGCTCGATGGGCCGGCCGATGCCGGGTTACGTACTCGCGCTGCTCGATGCGGACGGCGCAAGCGCGAACGAAGGCGAGATCGCGCTGCCGCTCGGGCCGGGCGCCGAGCGCCCGGTCGGCCTGATGAAGGGCTACGCGAATCATCCGGAGGCGAGCGCGCATGCGATGCGCGACGGTCATTACCGCACCTCCGATATCGCATTGCGCCGCGACGACGGCTACTACGTCTACGTCGGCCGCGCGGACGACGTATTCAAATCGTCCGATTACCGGCTGAGTCCGTTCGAACTCGAAAGCGTGCTGATCGAGCACGAGGCGATTGCCGAGGCGGCCGTCGTGCCGAGCCCGGACCCGGTGAGGCTGTCGGTGGCCAAGGCGTTCGTCGCGCTGCGCGCGGGCTACGAGCCGAGCGATGCGCTCGCGCGCGACATCTTCCGTTTTTCGCGCGAAAAGCTCGCGCCATACAAGCGGATCCGGCGGCTGGAATTCACCGAATTGCCGAAGACGATCTCCGGCAAGATCCGCCGCGTCGAGCTGCGCCGCCGCGAGCTGGAGCGCGGCGACGACGCGGCGAACCGGATCAGCGGCGAATATCGGGAAGAGGATTTCGCGGCGCACGGCCAGTGAGCGGCCGCCGCGCCGATGCATCAACCCCCCGGCCCGCGCGCCCGATGCGCGCGGCGGCCATCGTCACGATGAAAACCAGCGCATATCAGGACAGGAGAATCTCGAGATGAACGCAACCCCGTCGCCCCAAAAAGGGCACCACGTGCCGACCGTCAAGCTGCTGGTCGGCGGCGAATTCGTCGAGTCGCACGCCACCGAGTGGCGCGACGTCGTCAATCCGGCGACGCAGGCGCTGCTCGCGCGCGTGCCGTTCGCGACGCGCGCCGAGGTCGACGCGGCGATCGACGCCGCGCAGCATGCATTCGCGTCGTGGAAGAACACGCCGATTTCGGCGCGCATGCGCATCATGCTGAAATTCCAGGCGCTGGTGCGCGAGCACCTGCCGCGCATCGCGAAGACGTTGACGGCGGAGCAGGGCAAGACGCTGCCCGATGCCGAGGGCGACGTGTTTCGCGGGCTCGAAGTCGTCGAGCATGCGTGCTCGGTCGGCACGCTGCAGCTCGGCGAATTCGCGGAGAACGTCGCGGGCGGCGTCGATACCTATACGCTGCGTCAGCCGCTGGGCGTTTGCGTCGGCATCACGCCGTTCAATTTCCCGGCGATGATTCCGCTGTGGATGTTCCCGATGGCGATCGTCTGCGGCAATACGTTCGTGCTGAAGCCGTCCGAGCAGGACCCGCTGTCGACGATGCTGCTCGTCGAACTCGCGATCGAGGCCGGCGTGCCGGCGGGCGTGCTGAACGTCGTGCACGGCGGCAAGGACGTCGTCGATGCGCTGTGCACGCATCCGCTCGTGAAGGCGGTGTCGTTCGTCGGATCGACGGCCGTCGGCACGCATGTCTACCGGCTCGGCAGCGAGCACGGCAAGCGCGTGCAGGCGATGATGGGCGCGAAGAACCATGCGGTGGTGCTGCCCGATGCGAACCGCGAGCAGACCGTCAATGCGCTCGTTGGCGCGGCGTTCGGCGCGGCGGGGCAGCGCTGCATGGCGACGTCGGTGGCGGTGCTCGTCGGCAGCGCGCGCGATTGGCTGCCGGATATCGTCGCGAAAGCGAAGACGTTGAAGGTGAACGCGGGCGCCGAAGCCGGCACCGACGTCGGCCCGGTCGTGTCGCGCGCGGCGAAGGAGCGCATTCTCGGCTTCATCGACGCGGGCGTGAAAGAAGGCGCGACGCTCGCGCTCGACGGCCGCGGCGTCAGCGTGCCCGGGTATGAGCACGGCAACTTCATCGGCCCGACGGTGTTCGCGGACGTGACGCCGCAGATGTTGATCTATACGAACGAGATCTTCGGCCCGGTGTTGTGCGTGATGACGGCCGACACGCTGGATGACGCGATCGCGCTCGTCAACGCGAATCCGTTCGGCAACGGCGTGGGCCTGTTCACGCAAAGCGGCGCGGCGGCGCGCAAATTCCAGAGCGAAATCGATATCGGCCAGGTTGGCATCAACATACCGATTCCGGTGCCGGTGCCGTTTTTCAGCTTCACGGGCTCGCGCGGCTCGAAGCTCGGCGATCTCGGCCCATACGGCAAGCAGGTCGTGCAGTTCTACACGCAGACGAAAACGGTGACCGCGCGCTGGTTCGACGACGACGCGAGCGTGTCCGCGGTCAACACGACGATCCGTCTGCATTGAGCGCTTCGGGAGACGATCATGAAAATCGGCTTTATCGGCCTGGGTCACATGGGCGCGCCGATGGCGCTCAATCTGCTCAAGGCGGGCCATGACGTGCACGCTTTTGACCTGAGCGACGACGCGCTGCGGCTCGTCAAGGACGGCGGCGCGCAAGTCGCGGGCTCGCCGCGCGACGCGGCGGCGGGCGCGGCGTTCGTCGTCACGATGCTGCCGGCGGCCGCGCACGTGCGCGCCGTGCTCACGCAGCCGGACGGCGTGCTCGCGGGCCTCGGCGCGGGCGCGATGGTGATCGATTCGAGCACCATCGATCCGGCGAGCGCGCAAGCGTTCGGCACGCTCGTCCATGAGGCGGGCGGCGCGTTCGTCGACGCGCCGGTGTCGGGCGGCACGGGCGGCGCGGCGGCCGGCACGCTGACGTTCATGGTGGGCGGTGCCGCCGCCGATTACGAACGCGCGAAACCGGTGCTTGCCGCGATGGGCAAGAACATCGTCCATTGCGGCGCGGCCGGCATGGGGCAGGTCGCGAAGGTCTGCAACAACCTCGTGCTGGGAATCACGATGGCGGGCGTGTCCGAGGCGATGGCGCTCGGCGCGGCGCTCGGCATCGATCCGAAGGTGCTGGCCGGGATCATCAACACGTCGACCGGGCGCTGCTGGAGTTCGGACACGTACAACCCGTATCCGGGCGTGATCGACGCCGCGCCGTCGTCGCGCGGCTACACGGGCGGCTTCGGCACGGACCTGATGCTGAAGGATCTCAGCCTGGCCAACGACGCGGCGCGCCAAGTCAGGCAGCCTGTCTATCTGGGCGCGCTCGCGCAGCAGCTTTATCAGACGATGAGCAGCCGCGGCGACGGCAAGCTGGATTTCTCGGCGGTGATTCGCTTGTACCACCCCGCACAAAAGAAGGATGCCTGATGATCGAGCTTGATCTGGCCGACGACGGCGCGATCGCGCTCGTCACGCTCAAACGTCCGTCCGCGAACACGTTCGACGCGCACGGGCTCCTGCAACTGCAACGCACGCTCGAACGGCTGCAGGCCGATGCGCGCGTGCGCGCGCTCGTCGTGACGGGCGACGGCCCGAAGTTCTTTAGCGCGGGCGCGGATCTGAACACGTTCGCCGGCGGCGGTCACGACGCCGCGCGCACGATGGCCGCACGTTTCGGCGCGGCGTTCGAGACGCTGGCCGACGCGCGCTTCGCGACGATTGCCGCGATCAACGGTTATGCGATGGGCGGCGGCCTCGAATGCGCGCTGGCGTGCGACATGCGCATCGCCGAGCGGCATGCGCAGATGGCGCTGCCCGAGCCGTCGGTCGGCCTGACGCCGTGCGGGCTCGGCACGCAGACGCTGCCCTGGCTCGTCGGCGAAGGCTGGGCGAAACGGATGATTCTCGCGGGCGTGCGCGTCGATGCCGATACCGCGTTGCGCATCGGGCTTGTCGAGGAAGTCGTCGAGACCGGCGGCGCGCGCGACGCCGCGCTCGCGCTCGCCCGCCGCGCTGCCGCGCTCGGCCCGGCCGCAGTGGGCGCGGCGAAATCGCTGATCAGTCTTGCGCGGCAAGGCGTGCCGCGCAGTGCGGCGCTTGCGCTCGAGCGCGAGCGTTTCGTCGCATTGTTCGACGGCGACGAGCCGCGCGAAGGCGTCGCGGCGTTTCTCGGCAAACGGCCGCCGCAATGGCAGCCGCGCACGGGGGGCGAGTCGCGATGAGCACGTTGCCGACGAATCGGGAGGGCGCGCGCGCCGTGGAGGCTGGCGTCGATGCCGAGCGCGACGTGCTGATGCGCGTCGTGAACCGCGTCGCGCTGATCACGCTGAACCGGCCGGCCGCGCTCAATGCGCTGTCGCACGGGATGGTGCGCGCGCTCGCCGCGCTGATCGAGCGATGCCGCGACGATCGCGAGATCGTCGCGATCGTGCTGCGCGGTGCGGGCGATAAAGGTTTTTGCGCGGGCGGCGACGTGCGGGCGCTATATCACGCATCGGGCGCGGGCGGCCGCGATTGGCTGCCGTTTTTCGTCGACGAGTATCGGCTCGACCATGCGCTGCATACGTTCGCGAAGCCTGTCGTCGCGCTGATGGACGGCGTGACGATGGGCGGCGGCATGGGGCTCGCGCAGGGCGCCGCGCTGCGCGTGTCGACCGAGCGCAGCCGGATCGCGATGCCCGAGACGCGCATCGGCTTCGTGCCGGACGTCGGCGCGACGCATTTCCTGGCGAAGTTGCCGGTCGAGCTGGCGTTGTACATTGGGCTGACGGGCGCGGTGCTGTCCGGGGCGGACGCGTTGTCGGCGCGGCTTGCCGACCTCTGTGTGCCGTCGTCGTGGCTCGATACGTTCGAGACGCGGCTCGAACGCGCGGATTGGTCGGACGGCGTGCCGCGCGCGCTGCGGGCCGTGTTCGAGCCGCCATGCAACATTGTGCCGCACGCGGCGCTCGACAGTCAGATGCCGTGGATCGTCCGCCACTTCGACCGGCGCTCGCGCGTCGAGCGGATCGTCGCGACGCTGCGCCACGATCTCGCGCGCGATGAGTTGCCGCGTGAGCAACGCCAGTGGCTTCAGGCGACGCTCGATGCGCTCGCGTCGCATTCGCCGACGATGCTCGAAGTCACGCGCGGCGCGCTGCTGCGCGGCCGGCAGATGACGCTGGCCGAATCGTTCCGCATGGAGCTGGGGATCGTCGTGCGCGCGATCGAGGACGGCGATTTTCGCGAAGGCGTGCGTGCGCATCTCGTCGACAAGGATCGCCGGCCGCGCTGGGCGCCGATGTCGCTCGTCGAAGTGCAGGACGAGCGGGTCCGGTATTTCCTGACGTCGCCGTGGAAGTGCGACGCGCATCCGCTCGCGGATCTCGGGCGCGCGTGATCCGAAGCGGGGCGGCGGCGCGGCCGCGCGCCGCCGGCTCCGGTTCGCACGATCCGGCTTTGTCCGTGCGGGGCTGCGCCGTGCGGGTCAGCGCGCGGCGCCGCGGAGTTCGCGGCGCAGAATCTTGCCGACGTTGCTTTTGGGCAGCTCGGTGCGGAATTCGACGTATTTGGGCCGCTTGTAGCCGGTCAGGCGCTCCTTGCAGTAAGCGAGAATTTCGTTGTCCGTGAGCGCCGGGTCCTTTTTCACGACGAACAGCTTCACCGCTTCGCCCGAATGCTCGTCGGGCACACCGACGGCCGCTACTTCGAACACGCCCGGATGCGACGCGACCACATCCTCCACCTCGTTCGGATACACGTTGAAGCCCGATACGAGAATCATGTCCTTTTTCCGGTCGACGATCTTCACGTAGCCGCGCTCATTCATCACGCCGATATCGCCCGTTTTGAAAAAACCGTCCGCCGTCATGACCTTCGCGGTTTCGTCCGGCCGATTCCAGTAACCCGCCATCACCTGCGGGCCGCGAACGCAGATTTCGCCGGGCTGGCCGAGCGCGACGTCGGCGCCCGCATCGTCGCGGATCGCGATTTCGGTCGACGGCAACGGCAGGCCGACCGTGCCGCTGTATTCGGTTGCCGTGACCGGATTGCAGGTGGCGGTAGGCGACGTCTCCGACAGCCCGTAGCCCTCGATGATCGGCACGCGCGTTCTTTCCTTCCAGTGCTTCGCGACGCTTTCCTGAATGGCCATGCCGCCGCCGTTCGCGATTTGCAGTTTCGATAAATCGAGCTGACCGAAATCCGGATGATGAAGCATGGCGTTATAGAGCGTGTTGACCGCCGGAAACGCGGTGATCGGATAGCCCTTCAGTGCGCGAATCATGCCCGCGATGTCGCGCGGATTCGGAATCAGGATACCGGTGCCGCCCATGTGAATCGACAGGAAGCCGCATACGGTCAGTGCGAAGATGTGATAGAGCGGCAGCGCCACCGCGGTAATCGGCGCTTCTTCCTTCGGCCATTTCGCCGCGATCGGCTCGCGCCATGCTTCGGACTGCAATACGTTGGCGACGATGTTCCGGTGCAGCAGCGTCGCGCCTTTCGATACGCCGGTCGTGCCGCCCGTGTATTGCAGGAACGCGACGTCGTCCGGCTTCGGCTTGGCCGGCTTGAGGCTGCGTCTGGCACCTTGGGCGAGCGCCGCGTTGAAGCGCGTAAACGAGGGCAGGTGCCACGCCGGCACCATTTTCTTCATGCGACGCACCGCGTAATTGACGAGCATGCCTTTCGCGCCCAACAGATCGCCCATCGCCGCGACGACGACGTGCGTGACCGATGTTCTGGCGATCACCGCTTGCAGTGTGGCCGCGAAGTTCTCGAGAATCACGATCGCTTGCGCACCGCTGTCCTTGAGCTGGTGTTCCAGTTCGCGCGGCGTATAGAGCGGATTGACGTTGACGACTATATAACCGGCGCGCAACGCGGCCGCGATCGTCACCGGGTATTGCAGCACGTTCGGCATCATGATTGCCACCCGAGCGCCCGGCGCGAGTCCGCACGATTGAAACCAAGCGCCGAGCTTGCGCGACAGCGCGTCCAGCTCGCCATAGGTGATCGCCTTACCCATGCAGATGAATGCGTTGCGTTCGCGATAGTCGCGAAAGCTCGTCTCGAGCAGCTCGACGAGCGATGCATAGCGGGAAAGATCCACGTCGGCCGGTACGCCGGGCGGATACGATTTCAGCCAGACTCTCTCCATGCAGGTATGTCTCCTTGGTTTTCGTCAGGAGCGGAATCTTATTTAACCCAATCTAACCTTTCGCCGCGTTTTGTCTGTACGGTGTACTACCTGGGCGCCGGCGCCGCATGGTTCCCGGGGCTATCGTTCATCTGGCGCTTCAGAATTTGCCGATACATTTGCGTCGGGCTGATCCGGCCATCCCGGGCGCGTGCCTGTGCCGGCGTCAATGTTTCAGCGCGTACAGGCGGGATGCCGCGTAACACCGGCTCGATGACTGGGTGGGTGGATGGCGTGATCGCGTCGACGAGCGCGAGCGCCGCACGCCGCAACGACAGCAGCTTCATCGCAAGCCGCACGGCCGGCGTGATGACGGGGCCGACCCAGCGAGGCTGGCGAATGCCTGCAAGCTCGCGCATGTAGGCGGGCATCGTCGATAGCGTTGCGGCACGCATGCCCCAGGCGGCGAGTTTGAGCAGCGGGCGCGCGATGCGCGGCGTATCGGCGTTGATCGTGATGCGGCTGCCGTCGAGCAGATACCGCATCGTCGATTGCGTGCGTTCGGAGGCGGCGAGCCGCGGGCGCATCGCAGCAAAGTAGTGGCGAATGCCTTCACGCGTGCGCGGCACCGCACAAGGCGAACACGTCTGCAATTCGGCCGCGATCGCGCATTCCTCCCAATAGCGCGCTTCGTCGGCCGCGGACAACTTGCCGGGACCGAAACGCTCATAGGCGATCAATACGGAATGCCAACCGGTGAGCAGTATCCAGAGTTGCGAATCCGGGTCGTTTGCATCGAACCGCTTGCCGCTGACGGGCTCGATGCCGACGGCTTTCGCATGCACCTTGACCAGCATTTCCGATGCGTCGAGTGCGCTGCGGGTGTCGCCGAGCGCGACCGTCGCAAAATACCGGATGGTCCGATCGTAGCGTAGTTTGGGGTTCGTATAGATGCCGCGTCGCGAATTGACCGCCGCCAGCAGAAACGGATCGAGTTCCTCGACCACGACGGAGCGCTGAAAGCCGATGGTTAGCGCGGTGGGGTAGGCCCAAACGCGCCAAGTCGGAGAATCCGGGCCGAAGAATCCGTAGTCTTCGTGCCGAAGTTCGCCATTATGATTAGTATTCTTAAATAATTTCATCGAATGCTCCCATCGATCTCGAAATCGACATCCAAAGCGGATATCAAGCTTTCATGAATCCGCCCAGGACGACCCGGCCCACATATTCGCCGAGCGCCTCGGCCGTCCATTGCTGTTCGTTCTGGAGCATCGCGCGCACAGCGCCGTCTCCGAGCGACATGAACAGCTCCACCAAAACCGGTAGTTTCTTATCAACCTGTTTGACGCCGGCCTGCTTCAGCATTGGGCCCATCAACGCGCCCACGTGCTGCGCGACGCGTTGGCGTGCCTGGCCGTAGCGGGCAATGGCGTCACAGTCGCTATCCGCGGCGAGCACGAGCCGCCATGAATCGCCGTGCTCGGCCACGACTTTCAGCAGCGCCTGGAATCCGGCCGTCATCCATTGCTTTGGTTCGCCGAATTGCGGCTCACGCGGCAACGCCGACAGCACGCCGTCGAACAGACGCTTTTCTTCGCGCTCGAGCAACGCGCGGATTAAGTCTTCCCGCGACGGGTAGCACGCATAAACCACCGGGCGGGTGACGCCGAGTGCCTGCGCGACTGCTTCCATCGACACGTTCGCCAGCCCCCGGCTGAGCGCGATGCGCAATGCGGCGTCCAATACTTGCGGACGCCTACGATGTGGCCCCAAATGGGCGGCTCGGGTTCGTTCCAGCATGATATTCCTTCAAGGGCGTAGGAAAATATATTCGAGGGTGTAGGATCTTGCCAAGCGAATTCTTCGACGACTCCCTCGACTGCCGGATCGCCGCTGCGGCAACAGCGCCGCTCGGGACGACGGGCGGCGGAATCGGCCGCGATCCGCGGCTGGCGAGCGGCGGCGCGTCCGGTGGCCACACGGCGCTTGCCCGCCCGCCGGCCTTCCGCGCGGCATTCACGCATCATTCGCCGAGCATCGGCGGAATCGCGGTGGCGAGTGCGTCGATCGCGCAGCGCATCTTGAGCGGCAGGTAACGCGTTTGTTGCCAGATCACATGAATTTCCTGCTCGGGCACGAAGCAACGGTCCATGAGCGCGATCAGCTCGCCACGCTTGACGTAATCCGCGAGCAACCAGCTCGGCAGCCACGCAATCCCGAAACCGGCGACGGCGGCCGCCGCGATCGCCGGCACGTCGTCGAAACTCAATTGATGCCGGGTCTCGACTCGCACCACGCTGCCGTTCACGTCGCGCAGATCCCACGGCATCGGCACGCCGCCGCGCGAATAGGCGATCGTCTGATGCCCGGACAGCGCGTCGATACTCTCGGGCCGTCCGTAGCGCGCGACATATGACGGCGCGGCGCCGAGGCTGCCGTATTGGGTGCCGAGGCGTCGCGCGACGAGGCTTGTGCTGTCGCGCAGCCGGCCGATCCGGACCGCGAGGTCGAAGCCCTCTTCGACCAGATCGACAGCGCGGTCCGAGATCGACAGATCGATTTCCAACTGCGCATGCGCGCGCGCCAGCTCCAGCAGCACGGGCGCGACGCAGTGATGGCCGAACGCGAGCGGCGCGCTCACGCGCAGGCGTCCGCGCGGCTCACGCCGGCCGCTGTCGAGGTCGTTCTGCGCCGCTTCGAGTTCGGCGAGCGCGCGCACGCAGCGGTCGTAATACGCGTGGCCGTCGTCGGTCAGGCTTTGGCTGCGCGTCGTGCGGTGCAGCAGTCTGACGCCGAGCCGCTTTTCGAGGCGGGCGATCGTCTTGCCGACCGCCGAGCGCGTGATGTGCAACCGCTCGGCCGCCAGCGCGAAGCTGCCGGATTCGACGACTTGCACGAAGGTTGCGATGCCGTCGAGCTTGTCCGTGATCATGGTGTCGGCCGTCCTTTATTAGTTCCTGTAAGGCCCCATTAAGGCGAATAAAACGAATCAATGGCGATAAATATTCCTCTTATATTACTGACTTCTGGTGCCCGCCTGCGGTATCGCGCGCGGCGCATTTTTCCGATCCCGAATCTGGAGGTTCGACGGCGTTCGCGTGCCGGGCGCCGTCGCGATATCGATGCCCCTGTCCCATTCGTCCCGAAACGCGGTCGCATTGGCGGCCGTTTGCCTGACATCGTTGATGTTCGGCCTAGAGATTTCGAGCGTGCCGGTGATTCTGCCGGTGCTCGAGCGTGTGCTGCATGGCGATTTCAACGGCATGCAGTGGATCATGAACGCGTACACGATCGCCTGCACGACCGTATTGATGGCAACCGGCACGCTCGCCGACCGGTTCGGCCGCAAGCGGGTCTACGTCATCGGCACGGTGCTGTTCGGCGCGACGTCGCTCGTTTGCGGTCTGGCGCAAAGCGTGCCGGTGCTGATTGCCGGCCGCTTGCTGCAAGGCGCGAGCGGCGGCGCGATGCTGATCTGCCAGATCGCGGTGTTGTCGCATCAATTTCAGGACGGGCGCGAGCGCAGCCGCGCGTTCGGTATCTGGGGGTGCGTGTTCGGTATCGGGCTGGGCTTCGGGCCGATCATCGGCGGGGCGATCGTCGCGCTGTCGAGTTGGCAGTGGGTGTTTCTCGTTCACGCGCCGCTTGCGATCGTCGCGCTCGTGCTGATTTTCGGTGCGGTGCGGGAGTCGCGCGATCCGCATGCCGGCCGGCTCGACGTCGCGGGCATCGTCACATTGTCGCTCGCGGTGTTCGGCCTGGCCTACTACATCACGCAAAGCGGCGAGCTTGGCGCGACGAGCCCGGCCGGGCTCGGCGTGCTCGCCGCGACGATGGCTGCGCTCGCGGCGTTCGTCGTCGCCGAGCGCGTGAGCGAGCGGCCGATGTTCGATTTCTCGGTGTTCCGCAACCGCACGTTCTCGGGTGCGCTGTTCGGATCGATGGGAATGAACTTCAGCTTCTGGCCTTTCATGATTTATCTGCCGATCTATTTCCAGATCGGGCTCGGCTACGGCAGCGTGACGGCCGGTTGCGCGTTGCTCGCCTATACGCTGCCCACGCTCGTCGTGCCGCCGCTCGGCGAGCGGCTGGCGTTGCGCTACGGGCCGGGCGTCGCGATTCCGGGCGGCTTGCTGACGATTGCCGCCGGTTTCGCGTTGATGCGCTTGGGCAGCGCGGCGGCGCATCCGGACTGGCTGACGATGCTGCCTGGCTGCATGATCGCGGGCATCGGGCTGGGCATGACCAATACGCCGGTCACGAATACAGCGACGGGAGCGGTATCGAACGAGCGCGCCGGCATGGCCTCGGCGATCGATATGAGCGCGCGGATGATCTCGCTCGCGCTGAACATCGCGATCATGGGGTTCGTGCTTGTCGCGGGCATCGTGTCGGGCTTGTCGGCGCGTCTGCCGGCCGAACTCGACGTGGCGGCGTTGCGGCGCGTCGCGCAGCAGATTGCGTCGGGCCACGGTGGCTCGGCGGGCGACGTCGTGCCGGCGCTCGCCGCGGCCGATCCGTCGGGCCTCGCGTTGCATGCGGCGCTGGTGCATGGGTTCGGCTGGGTGATGATGTACGGCGCGGTGTGTGCCGTGCTACTCGCGGTGGCGAGCCTGGCGGTGTTCGCGCCGGCGCGGTGGCGGGCGGTGGGCGGCGGCGTGCCGGGCGGCCAACGCGCGTGCGGCGGAGATTGACGCGCTCACGGCCGGTGGCTGGCGCCGGCGGGCGTGTGGCGCGGCGCCGGCGAGTGTGCCGCGGACGGCGGCGATCGGGCATCGGACGCCGGCGGCCCGCGCCTTTGCGAGCCGGCCCACATCGCTCGCCTCAACCTGCTGCGCCGCCGAGCGCCTTGTACAAGTTCATCTGATTGTTGAGCCGGTCCAGCCGATTCAGCGCGGCCGCGCTCTGCGCGTCGCGCAGCCGCTGCTGTTGGTCGAGCCACGGCTGCACGCCCGTCGCGCCTGCCTCGAAGCGTATGCGGGCGAGCGTTTCCGCCCGTTGCGCCTGCGCGAGCGACAGCGTGCGCTGCTGCGCTTGCCGATCGAGCTGCACGCGCGCGGACAGCGCGTTCTCGACCTCGCTCAACGCGGTGTACAACTTCTGACGGAAATTGACGACGGCTTCCTCGTATTGCGTCTGCGACACCTTGATCTGCAACTGCATGGTGTTCCACTGGATGAACGGCAGCGCGAGTCCGAGCCCGAGCGTCGCGATCGGGTTCGCGAGCACCCGTTCGAGGCTTGTGCTCGACGTGCCGACGTTGCCTGTCAGCGTAAACGTTGGATAGAAGCTCGTGCGCGTGGCGTCGACGTTCGCGAGCGATTCGCGCAGACGCAGTTCGGCGGCGCGCAGATCGGGGCGACGGCCGAGCAGCTCGGCCGGCAGGCCGGCCGGGACCGTGGGCAGGGGAGCGTCGGGCAGGGCGGCGAGTTCGGCCGCCGGTGCTTGCGGCGGGCGGTCGAACAGGATCGCAAGCGCGTGGCGATTTTCGGTGCGCTGCTGGACGAGCTGTGTTTGCGCGGCCCGTTGCGCGGACAAACTCTGTTCCGCCTGCGCGACGTCGAGTCCCGAAACCGCGCCGGCAGCGTGACGCGAGCGCACGAGCGCGAGCGTGCGCTCGGCATAGGCGATGTTCGCGTCAGCCAACGCGATTTGCTGGTTCAGATAGCCGATCTGCCAATACAGCGCGGCCGTCGTGCCGATCAGGGACAGCCTCGCCGCATCGCGATCGGCTGCTGTCGCATCGGCCTCCCAGCGCGCGGCATCGCGCAGCGCGGCGAGCCTGCCCCACAAGTCGAGTTCGTAGTTCAGCGTGCCGGCGAGGCCGCTCGAGCGGCCCATCTGATGCGTGTCGAGCGTGCGCGACACGCCGCCCGTTGCGCCGAGCGTCACGTTCGGCGTCAGGTTCGTGTCGGCAAGCCCGGCTTGCAGGCGCGCGCGATAGACGCGGATCGCAGCGGCGGCGAGATCGTTGTTGGTGCGCAGTGCGTCGTCGATTAGTTGCTCGAGCACCGGATCGCCGAAGCTGCGCCACCAGTTCGCCGCTGTAGCGGCGGTTGATGCGGCGGAAACGGGCGGCGGCGCTGCCGAAGTCGTTTGCGGGGCGTCCGAAGGCGAGGTGGCGGGCTTCGTCGCGGGGGCATTCGAAACGATCGCGGCCGAAGCGGCCGAAGCGGCTGGTGCGCCAGGCGCGCCGGCTGCCCCGGTTGCGGCAAGGGATTGGGAGGCGCCCCAGGGCGAGGCCGGCTGCACGGCGGGCGGAATAGAAGCCGCGGGTGCGGCCGCGGCCGCGGAGCGAGCTGGAATAGGTGGCGTGAGCGGGGCTTCGGTGCCGGAAGCGCCGGGCGCGCCGGAAGCATCCGGTGAAGCCCAATGCGCGGGCACCGCAACGGCCGGCAACGGCCCATGGCGCGTCGCGGCGCAGCCGGCCGACAGCGCGGCGGCGCAGGCGAGCGTGCAGAGTCGGGAGGTGGGGAATCGGATCATCGTGTCGTGACCTCGTCTGTCAGTCGCGCGCGAGCGCATCGATTGGATTCAGCCGCGACGCGTTGCGCGCGGGCATGAAGCCGAACACGACGCCGATCAGCGTCGAGCAGACGAATGCCGACACGATCGAGCCGGCCGAGAACACCATCTTCCATTGATCGACGAACAGCGAGAACACGAAGCTCATCCCGAACGACAGCACGATCCCGATCACGCCGCCCATCAGGCAGACGGTCACGGCCTCGACGAGAAACTGCTGCATGATATCGGTCTGCCGCGCGCCCACTGCCATCCGGATGCCGATTTCGCGCGTGCGCTCGGTCACCGACACCAGCATGATGTTCATCACGCCGATGCCGCCGACGACGAGCGAGATTACCGCGATCAGCGACAGCAGCAGCGTCAGCGACTGCCCGGTTTTCTCGACGGTCTTGACGACGCTGTCCATGTTGTACGTGAAGAAATCCTTGCGGCCGTGCCGCTGCGTCATCAGTTTCGTCAGGCTTTTCTCGGCCGCGTCGCTCGGCTGGCCGTCGCGCACGCGCACCGTGATGGTGTCGAGATAGCGCTGGCCGAACAGGCGGCCGGCCGCGGTCGTATACGGCACCCATACGTTGAGGTTTTTCATGTCGCCGAACGCGCTCTTTTTTTCCGCGGTCACGCCGATCACGACGCACGGCAGATTGTCGATCAGAATCACTTCGCCCAGCGGGTTCGGATTCGCGCCGAACAGCTTGCGTCGCGTGTTTTCGTCGATCACGACCACTTGTGCCTGGCGGCGCACTTCGTGCGGCCCGAACGCGATGCCTTGCGCCATCTTCATGCCGCGCACTTGGAAGAAACGCTCGCCGACGCCGCTCACGAGCGCGGTCGCATCGATGTTCCGGTAGCGCAGCAGCAGGTTGCGCGCTGTCTCGGGCGTCGCGCTGTCCACGTAGATCTGCTCGGCGAGCGCGGCGGCGTCGGCCGGCACGAGCGTCTGGATTGTGTCCGCGCGGCTGTCGCCCCAGTCTTTGCCCGGATAGATGTTGATCGTATTCGTGCCGATGCTGCCAATTTCGTCGAGCATGTAGCGCTTCGCGCCTTCGCCGATCGCGACGATCGACACGACCGACGTGATGCCGATGATGATCCCGAGCATCGTTAGAAGCGTGCGCAGCCGATGCGACACGAGTGCGATCCACGCCATCCGGAACGCTTCCGCGAAACGGCCGACGTTTGCCGACAGGCGGCGCGCATGCGGCAGCGCGGCGGCGCCGTTCTCGCCGCGCTCGGCATCGGCGCCGTGCGCGCACGGATTGAGCCGGTCGCCGACGATCCGGCCGTCGCTGATCTCGATGATGCGCCGCGCATGCGCGGCGACATGCTCGTCGTGCGTGACGATGATCACCGTGTGGCCGAGTGCGTTGAGTTCGAGCAGGATGCGAATGACTTCCTGCCCGCTTTTCGAATCGAGCGCGCCGGTGGGCTCGTCGGCGAGGATCACTTCGCCGCCGTTCATCAGCGCGCGCGCAATGCTCACGCGCTGCTGCTGGCCGCCCGACAACTGGCTCGGCCGATGCTCGGCGCGCTCCGACAGGCCCAGCCGCGCGAGCAGCTTCTGCGCGCGCTCGCGCCGCTCGGCATGCGTGCTGCCCGCATAGACGGCGGGCATCTCGACGTTTTCCGCTGCGCTCAGATGCGCCAGCAGATGATAGCGCTGGAAAATGAAGCCGAAGTGCTCGCGGCGCAGGCGCGCAAGCTCGTCGCTTTCGAGCTCGCGCGTCTCGTGCCCGCGCACCCGATAGCTGCCCGAGCCCGGATGATCGAGGCAGCCGAGGATGTTCATCAGCGTCGATTTGCCCGAACCCGACGCGCCGACGATCGCGACGATCTCGCCTTCATCGATCGTGAGATTGACGTCGTCGAGCACGACGACGTCCTTGTCGCCGGCGGGAAAGCTGCGCGTGACGCGCGTGAGCTGCAATAGCGGTTCGCCCATCGTCAATGCTCCGCACCCGAGGCCGCCGCGGCCGCGCCCGCCGGTTCGCTCGCGTCGCCAAGAATCACGCGCTCGCCTTCGCGCAGGCCTGCAAGCACCTCGACCTTGACGTTGTTGTTGATGCCGGCGCGGATCTTGCGCGTCGCCACCTTGTTGTCGGCGCCGAGCACGCGCACCGCGTATGTGCCGTCCTTGTCCTTCGCGCCGAGCGCCGCGACCGGGATGTAGAGCGCGTTGGACGCGGTGCCGAGCAGAATGTTGACTTGCGCGGTCATCGAGATCCGCAGCCGATGGCCGGGATTCGGCACGTCGAACAGTGCGTTGTAGAACACGGCGGTGTTCGGCTTCGACGATCCGCCGCCCATGCCGCCCGCGCCGCCTTGCATGTCGAGGAAATTCTGCGGCGCGGGCTCGATCGCGCGCAGCTTGCCGTAGTAGCGCTTGTCGGGCTCGCCGAGGATCGTGAAATAAGCGGTTTGGCCCGCATGGATGCGGATCACGTCCGCTTCCGACACCTGCGCCTTGACGGTCATCGTGTCGAGTTCGGCGAGCTTCAGAATCACCGGCGCCTGCTGCTGCGCGATCACGGTCTGGCCTTCCTGGGTGACGATCGCGACCACTTCACCGTCGATCGGCGCGACGATGCGCGTATAGCCGAGGTTCGCGCGCGCGGTCTCGATCTTGATCCGCGCCTCGCGAATCTGCGCGTCGAACGCGGCCAGGTTCGCGCGCTGCACGTTGAGCGTCGCCACCGCCGCCTCGTAATCCTGGCGTGCCGTCGCATCGTCGGACAGCATCTGCTGCTGGCGCTTGAACGCGAGTTCTGCTTGCATCAGTTGCGCGGCGGTCGAGCGTTTTTGCGCGCTCAGGTTGTCGACGTTCGCTTCGGCCTGGCGCAGTTCGTTTTGCGAAATCACCGGGTCGATCTCGGCAAGCCATTGGCCTTTCTTCACGTTGTCGCCGAGTTTGACTTTCAGCGATTTCAATTGGCCGGACACCTGCGCGCCCACGTCGACCTGCTTGGATGCCTGCAGCGTGCCGGTCGCGAGCACGGCGTTCTCGAGGTCGGCGCGGGCGACTGTCGCGGTGAGGTATTGCGGATCCCGGCTCTTGGCGAAAAAGTGCTGGTAGAGCACGGCAAGCGCGACCAGCACGATAACGCTCGTGACCGCGACGGCCCGGCGGCGTAGGAGTTTTTTCATCGGAAACTGAAAACTGGCGTGTGGCGAAGGTAGGCAGGCGATTGTAATGAAAATGCAAACCGGTCATTGGAATAGGGGAAGCGGGACGCGGTTCAATGCGGCGACAAATTTCCTCAATATTTCGACAGTTCGTTACAACGGGGCGCCGCCGCGGCTTGGGGCCGTGGGCGGGCGGCGCGGCGCGTCACGCCATCCGTTCGACGAGCGGCCGGCGCGGCCGTAGGCGCGCTCGCCGATGCGCTCACAGGCGCGCGCCGCCGCGTTGCATGAAATGCAGGATGTCGTCGAACGTGACGTAGCCGGTTTGGGCCGCGTCGATCTCGTCGAAATGATTGACGACGTAGCCCCAGCCGGCGCGGCGTGCCTGATCCCGTGTGATGCGGCCGGTCGCGTCGGTGTCGGCGTTGTCGAAACGTTGCTTGTAACGGTCGCGCAGGTGCCGTTGCAGCGCGGGCCCCGATAGCGGCGGCTGCGTCGACGGGCGGACATCCCGGGGAATGCGGATGCGCTCGGGGTTTTCGTTTGGCGGCGCGGCGCGCGGCGGATACGCCGGGCTTGCTGTCTGAGCGCAAGCCGAGGCTGCGCACAACAGGAGCGCCCACGCGTGAATCAGGCCGGCGGCGAGGCCGCGCCGGCGCATCGGCGGGCTTTCCCGGCGGACGTCGCCAAGCAGTGCGGCGCGCGGGTGTGTCGGGCGATGCGGCTTGTTCATGAGCGATCTCCGGCTTGGCGATAGAGGTCGCGCAGCGCCTGCCTCATCGGCTGGCGCGACGCTTCGGTCAAGTAGGTCATATGTCCTCCGGCGAACGTATGCGACCGGACGCGATGCGCATAGCCGACTCGCTCCAGCTCCAGCTCGGTCTGGAGAAACGGGCAATTCAGATCGTGATACCCGTTCAACGCCACGACTTGCATGCCGGGGCTCTGCGCAAGCGCCGATGCGAGATCGGGTATCGCGTCGGGCAACGGCAAACCGTCGTGTTCCCATGTCCAGGCGTCGCCCGCGCCCATCGAATAGGCCGAGCGGGCGCGATAGCCGAGAAAGTCCGGCAACAGCGCATGAATGCCGGCTTCGAGCGCATCGCGATATGGATCTTGCCAGTCGCTTCCGGCTGGCGCGCTGTTGCGTCCGTCGTTGATATCGATGACGTAACCGGGCCTGACGCGGGTGACGTAGAGGTCCGGCGTCATGTTCAGATGGCGGGCCCACTCTGCCGGCGCAATCCCGGTGTATCCCGCCAGATCGGCGAGCAACACGGCGGACGGGGCGGCGCCGCGCCGGAGGTAGTCGAGCAGCGCCGGGCGATAGATGTCGACGGCGAAGCGGCCGGCCTGCCGCGCGTAGTCGGCGGCCGGCATCGCATCGGGCTTGTTCGACACGCGATGATGCGTCGACACGGCGGCATAGCTGGGGATGAAGCCGGTGCAATCCGGCGCGCCGAGATCGCATGCGGTGTTGAAGTTGAGGATCGGCGAATTCAGCACCACGCCGCCCAGCGTCGCGCCGGACGTCGCCAGCAGATTGGCCAGCACGGCCGCGCGGATGCCGCCGTATGACTCCCCGTAGAGATAGATCGGCGATGCCTCGCGGCGATTGACCTCGATGTAGTGCAGGATGAAACCGTGAAATGCCGCCGCATCCTGGTCCACGCCCCAGAAATCGCGGTTGACGCTCGGCGCGATGGCTTGCGAGTAGCCGGTGCCGACTGCATCGACGAACACCAGGTCGCTCTGGTCGAGCAGGCTGTCGTCCGAATCGATCAACGTTGGGCGGAGCGCGTTCGTGCCGCGCGCTTCGGCGGCGATGCGCTTGGGCCCCCAACTGCCCAGATGCAGCCAGACGCTCGCGGTGACGGGGCCGCCATTGAACAGGAACGTCACGGGGCGTTTGGAGCGGGCGCGATCGTCGACTGTGTAGGCGACGTAGAACATCGACGCGCGCTTGCCGGAATCGACGGCGGCGGTCAAATGCCCCGTGGTTGCCGTATATCGAAGCGTGCGGCCGTCGAGTTCGATCTGACGATGGGTCACTGCCGCCGCTTCGGATGCGTCGGGCAGCGCTGCGTCGCCGCGATTCGAGTATTCGCGCTCATCGATGAGCGGGCGATCGGCGGCCGGTTGCGACGCCGATTGCGCAGACGCCGCCGATTGATCGGAGAATGCGCCGCGATCCTGATCGCCGCACGCATGTAGCGCCACGGTCAGGACGATGAGCCACCATCGCATGGATTTAGGGAACAAGCGCTTTTGTCTCATAGGATGACCTTGGAAAGCCAGAGGGCTACAGGCAGCGCAAGCTCGACCGGAAAGGGCGCGCCGGCTGCCGATGGGTATTGCCGATGGAGTTTGACGGTCTAATTGATATATCTCATTTTGGTTGGGAAATTATATAGTAATGTGTTTGTTAGAATGTTTACTCTATCATTACATCGAGATGAATCCTGTATATTGATCCGGCGAACTTCAATAAAGAGGTTCGTTATTCCGATTCGTCTCATATCGCGGATATTTCCGCACTAAGGAGAAATGAAATGGAACAGAAGCAAGATGTTGTTGAAGTCGTGGATTTCGAGGAAATCGAAACGGTGAATGCGACGGAAGCCACGCAGGGAGCGGCAGGTGGGTCTATCCTTGAGATCAACCGATTCGTTTATAAGCTTTAAACCGATCGTCGTTTGATTCTTTCCCGCTCCGTTATTCGGGGCGGGTAATTAATATATGAATGATAATACCCGTTTTGTCTGGTTCGAAGGTCAGCTTATCAGTCTCGATATGACGGGCGATATTTATACGGTATTTTCGGAAGCACAATCGAGAGAATTGAAAAGACGCGTCGATGCTATTTTGGCGCGTGAAAATGATCAATCCGGCGCGGCGGCGGACGACAACGTCGGATTGCCGATTCATCGGTCCGCGTTCGAAGCGATCAGCAACGGAGCCCGTCGGACGTATTCCGGCGTGTCGTTGAATTGCTGGGCGATCCTGCGGCGCGACGTCTCGTTTTCGAATGGCTTGGTCGTCGCACGCGCGCTCGCGACACTCCATGCGGTGCATCGTTGCGCGAACACCGAACGGATGATCGGGTTGACGCGCATGATTGAGCGGGCGAGGCAGGCGCGCCGCCCGCGCGCCGCGCTGCGTGTCGATGTCCCGATCCGGTCGCTCAATGCGGCCTGCATGCTGTATCCCAAAAAGACCAAGTGCCTGGAATGGGCAACGACGCTGGTTTTGCTCGGCTTCCGGTATGGCCATGATCTCCGTCTGGTCGTCGGTGTGCAGAATCACCCGTTCTATGCCCATGCATGGGCGGAGCTGGATCGTGAGGTAGTGGGAGACGAGCCCACGTTACGAGACCAGCTTGCGGTCATTCTCGAAACCGGTTGATTCGACGGCGCGCTCATCATGGCCTATGCGGTATTGCAACCCTCAATGCGGCAGGAGCCCGCGTCCCGGCTGGCGCACGAGCGCGTATGGGCGACCGAGGCCGGTTGTGTCGCCGTGTTTGCCACGACGGATTCAGCTCGCGGGCAGGCCGTGACGTTCGGGGAGGACGCGCGGGCGGCATGGGTCGCCAACGGGCGGCTGTTTGCGCACGGCGACGGCGCCCGGGCGGCCGCGGCTGACGTCGTGCGCGCGGCGCTGACCGATTACGAGGACGTGAGCCGGCGGTATTGGGGTGACTATTCGCTCATCATCTATGACAAGCGCTCGGATGATTTTCTGATCCTGATGGACCCGTGCGGTCAGTGCCCGGTTTTCTACCATCAGGCGGCCGACGGAGCGATGCACGTCGGCGATACGATCAGTGAATTGATCACGCTGGCGGGCTTGCCGCAGGAGCCGGATGCGCATTATCTCAGTCAGTACGCGGCGTATGGCTGCGGCGAGCCGACGCAAACCGGTTGGCAAGGCATTTCTCTGTTGCCGCCAGGGTTCGCGATGCGCTGGAAACGCGATCGGCCTCCCGAGCTTCGGCGAGCATGGTCGCCGTGGAACTGGCATCGGCGTCATGCCAGCCGGGATTTCATCGATGTGCTGACGATGGTGCAGCGCTCGATGCTCGATGGCGAGTCGAAGATTTTTCTCGAACTGTCGGGCGGTATCGATTCGACGTCGCTTGCGGTGGGACTGAAACGCACGGAATTACATCGGCGGACGGTGGCGGTCACGCATTTCGATCCTGCGCGCGCGTCGTCGAACGAAGTGTCGATTGCACGGGCCGTGGCCGAGCATTGCGGGATCGAGCACCAAACTTATCCATTGCTCGCACGCTTGCCGTTTACACCGTTCGAGCGTCCGCCAGCGGTGCCGAGGCCAGGCACCCGGCTCTGCTTCCTTGCTCACGACGCCGGTTTCGCGCAGAGCGGCCTGGCGGACGGCGGCGGGGTGATGTTGAACGGGCACGGCGGCGATTCGTTGTATCTCGCACCGCCGCCATTCAGCGCGGTCGTCGACGCCGTAACGGGCTTGCGCGCCGCGCGCGTCGCGGGCGCGTTGCGGGATCTCGCGATTCAATACCGGCTGCCGATCTGGACGGTGCTCGCGCAAGCGTGGCGGGAGACGACGAAATTCTTCGGCGAGCCGGCCGTTCAGCCGGCGATGACATCTGTCGTGCCAAGCGGCGTGAAGCCGCCGACCATCGGCCTGTACCATGACGTCCTGCGTCACGCGTCGCTCCGGTTGAAGCCGGGCAGGCGCTATCAAATTGCGATCCTGGGCGCGAGTCTCGAAGACGGGCTCGTCCACATCGGAGCGGGAAGCCGTCGCCCGGTCATGCCGTTCCTGTCGCAGCCGGTCATCGAACATGCGTTGCGCTCGCCTATCGAAGACATGTTTTCCGCGGATCACAGCCGGCTGCCCGTGCGTCGATCGGTCTTCGCCGCCTCCGGCTTGCCGAATCTCTGGCGAACCGACAAGGGCGATATCATGCACTCGGCGCTCGCGGGCATCAAAGCCTATCACGCTCATGTGCGCGAGACGTGCGCGGGCGGATGGTGCGCGGCCCGCGGGCTTGTCGACCCGGACGGCATGGCCAAGCTGATCAAGCGGGCGGCGTTGGGCTATCCGGTCGGCATGGTGGAGATCACCCGCATTTATTCGATCGAGATGTTCGTGCGCGGCCTGGCAGGCTCGGCCTGATGCGGGGCACGGCGAGCCCGCCCGTGGTTCGGAAGCGAGCGGGTCGACGCCCGCGAGCGGCGTTCGCGGTCTGACGAGGGATTCAATGCCATTCGTGCTGGAATTGTTTAACGATTACGCCACTGCCTACCGGATCACGGCGAGCCGATATCCGAGGCTCGCCGCGCATTTCGTGCTGGCGACGCTCCTGATGGCGGGCATCTCCGCGCTGTACACGCTGGTGCCGTATTTGCTGAGGCAGGCAACCAATGCGCTGTCGATTGCCGACGCGCACCGGTATCCGGCGTTGGCGGTGATTCTTGCGCTCGCGTATGGATTGACGTGGACCGCCGCGCACGCCGGCGAATGGCTGAAGAACATCTATTCCGCGGCCTTGCTCGCGCGATGCGACGCGGCATTTCAACAGGCGGTTTATGCACGGCTGATCCGGGTCGATTACGCGCGCCTGATCGAGACCGATCCTGGCGCGCTCGTGTCGGTCGTCGCGCGCGGCCGCGATGCGTTCAGCGCGATCACGTTCGCGGTGTTCTGGGTCATCGTGCCGACCGCGTTTCAGTTGCTGCTGTCCGGGGCCGTACTGTGGCGCGTGACGAGCGGTGCGTTCGCATTCGCGTTCGTCGGAGCGATGCTCGTGCTCTTTGCGGTGACCTGGGCGATTGCGAAGCAGAGCAAGCACGCGCATACGGAGATATTCAGCGCGTCCGATCTGCTGTCCAGCCATCTCGTCGAGAAACTGAATTTCATGCTCGACATCAAGCTCAATCATGCGTATGCGCGGGAAGACGCGGCGCTGCGCAACGTGCTCGATGTCTACGTGGGCAAGGTATCCCGCGGCAATGCGCGGCTGTCCGTGCTGCTCGCCGCGCAGGCCGCGTGCACCGGGCTGCTGCTCACCGCCTTCACCGTTGCCGCGGCGATGCAGGCGGCGCGCCATGCGTTCCAGGTTGGCGATTTCGTGATGATCGTCGGCTACATCGTCGCGCTGACGTTGCCGTTCACGAGTCTCGCCGCGTCGCTCTCGGATCTGCGGCGCAACCATATCGCGTTGCGCGACGGCTTCGGCCTGCTCGAATTGCCGCTGGAGCGGGAAAGCGCAAATGCGTCGTTCGACCGGTCCGCCTCCGATGTCTACGTTCTCGAGCATGTCGACGTGACGTCCGGCGGGCGCACGATACTGCGCGACGTGAACATGAGGATCGGGCGGCAGGAACTGGTCGTTCTGATGGGGCCGTCGGGCGGCGGGAAATCCAGTCTGGCGAATCTGATGCTCGGGCTGACGCAGCCTGAACGGGGCATGGTGACGTTGTACGGCGCGAACGTGCGCGACATGGCGATTGCCGACATTTCGCGCGAAGTGGCCGTCGCGCCGCAATCCCCGCTGATCCTGACCGGAACGCTGCGGGACAATCTCGTCTACGGCTGCGACGAGCCGCCGCCGGATTCGGCGCTGCGCGAACTGGTCGATCTGCTGGAGCTGGATTCGCTTGAGCGCGGCAGCGGCGGCGATGCGCTCGATCGGCCGCTCGGGATACAGGGCAGGGCGCTGTCCGGCGGCGAGCGCCAGCGCATCGCATTGGGGCGCGCGTTGGCCCGGCGCCCGTCGGTGGTGATTTTCGACGAACCGACGTCGTCGCTCGACGCCGCGCGCGAAGCGCGGATATTCGCCCGCATTCGCGAGCGCGTGCCGACGCTCATCGTCATCACGCATCACCGTTCGATGCTGAAGATCGCGGATCGCGCGTATCGGCTGGAGAACGGCACCGTTCGCGAGTTCTCCCCGCAGCCGTAGTCTACCGGCCGATTCGGCGGGCATCGACGCAACGCCCGCCGCTCGGCGTTTCAATCGGATGCCGAAATGACGGTCGCAGCTCCCGTCGATCCACCCGCGTCCGCATGGCGGACAGCCCGCCGCGTCATTTGCTTATCAACGCGCACCGGACATCGATAGTCGAATTCATTGGTTGGCCGATCGGCGAGCGTCCCCCTACGATGCGGCGAGACAGACGCTGCGTGACGAGCAGCGCATGCGAGGGCGCCTTCCGACCGGCTGGCCAAGTGCCGCCGACATCCTGAATTTGATGATCAGATGAGAGGAACGAACCGATGAGTCGCGAGCGGGAACAACTCAAGTTCGCCTACTGGGTGCCTAACGTCAGCGGTGGTCTCGTCGTCAGCAAGATCGAGCAGCGCACGAGTTGGGATATCGATTACAACCGCCGCCTGGCGCAGCTTGCCGAGCGCAACGGCTTTGATTACGCATTGTCGCAAATCCGCTTTACCGCCGGCTACGGCGCCGAGTATCAGCATGAATCTGTCGCGTTCAGCCATGCGCTGCTCGCTGCCACCGAGCGTTTGAAAGTGATTGCCGCGATCCTGCCGGGGCCGTGGCATCCGGCAGTCGTCGCGAAGCAGCTCGCGACGATCGATCAGTTAAACCAAGGACGCGTTGCGATCAACGTCGTCAGCGGCTGGTTCAAGGGCGAATTCACCGCGCTCGGCGAGCCGTGGCTCGAGCATGACGAGCGCTATCGCCGCTCCGAGGAATTCATCCGCGCGGTCAAGGGCATATGGACGCAGGATCGCTTCACGTTCAAGGGGGATTTCTACCGCTTCAACGATTACACGCTGAAACCTAAACCGCTGCAGCAGCCGCATCCGGAAATTTTCCAGGGCGGCAATTCGGCGGCCGCGCGCCGCATGGCGGCAGCGGTGTCAGACTGGTATTTCATGAACGGCAATACGCTCGAGGGGCACCGCGAGCAGATCGAGGAAATTCGCGCGGCGGCGGCCGAGCAGGGGCGGCACGTGAAGTTCGGCGTAAATGCGTTCATCATCGCGCGCGACACCGAATTCGAGGCGCGCGAGGTGCTGGACGAGATCGTTCGTCATGCGGACGTCGATGCGGTCAATGCGTTCGGTCACGCGGTCAAGCAGGCCGGAAAGGCCGCGCCGGAAGGGCGCGGAATGTGGTCGGATTCGAAGTTCGCCGATCTCGTTCAGTACAACGACGGTTTCAAGACCAACTTGATTGGCACGCCCGAGCAAATCGCCGAACGCATCGTCGCGCTGAAGTCGATCGGCGTCGATCTCGTGCTGGGCGGGTTTCTCCACTATCTCGAAGAAGTCGAGTATTTCGGCAAGCGCGTGTTGCCGCTCGTGCGCGAGCTGGAACGGCGGCGCGAAGCCCAGCCCGCGTGAGCCGCCGCAGCGCCGTGCGCCGGTTGCGTGCGGGCGCAGCCGGCATGGCGGCGAGCCGCGATCTGCGAGCCGGCCCGCCGGACAGGCGCGCGCGGGCCGGCGGGCGTATTGTCTGAAAAAAGTCATCGTGTTGAAATATTGATATGAGCACAATAGACCCGGCAGTTGCTTACGAATATCAACGTCGCGGCGCCGGTTGTGCGGCCGTCGCGCTTATTCTCCAGAGGGTCGCCCATGTTCCGTCCATTCGCTCGCGCCGCGTGCGCGCTGGCTGTCGCATCGACTTGCACTCCCGCTCACGCGTATGACTATCTGTTGCTCGCCTCATCCTGGGAACCGGGCTTTTGCGCAACGCACAGCGCGACCGAATGCAATACGCTGTCGGGTTCATATGCGTCGACGAATCTGTCGTTGCACGGCCTTTGGCCGAACAACTACGACAGCACTAGCCAGCCGTTCTATTGCGGCGTGCCGCAGAACGAGATCGATCTCGACAATGCGCATCAATGGTGCAGCATGGACAAGTACCCGGTCAGCGCAGCGACGTTGAGCACGCTGTCGACGTACATGCCGGGTGTCGCGTCGTGCCTCGACAAGCACGAGTGGTACAAGCACGGCACTTGCGCGCAGTATTCGTCGGCCGACGCGTACTGGAACGACGCGAGCGGGATGATCAGCCGCCTCGCGACCACGTCGTTCAACACGTTCCTGCAAACGAACGCGGGCAAGAGCGTGACGCGCGAGCAACTGTTGAGCGCGTTCGATGGCGCGTTCGGCACCGGCGCGCGCGCCGCAGTGTCGCTGAAGTGCACGAAGTCCAACTACGTCAGCTATTTCACCGAGGCTTGGATTGCCGTGCGAACCAATGCGACCGCGCAGTTTCCGAGTCCGACGTCGCTCGTGACGGACGCCGGCACGCAAGGCACGTGTCCGACGACTGGCATCTATATCGCGAAATAAAACGAGCCGGGCCGCACGTTGGCTTCGTGCCGGCGCAGGCCTGCGCCGGCACGGCCCATGCCGCGTCAGAAAATCGATCGCCCCGAGTAGGTCGTCAACCATTCGAGCGCGAGCACGCCGGCAAGCGAGTTGCCGTTCGGATCGAGCCCCGGCGACCAGACGCAGGCGGCCATCTCGCCCGGCAGCACCGCGACGATTCCGCCGCCCACGCCGCTTTTCGCCGGCAGGCCGACGCGATAGACGAAGTCGCCCGCGGCGTCGTAGGTGCCGCATGTCAGCATGAGCGCCGACAAGCGTTTGGCCGAACTCGGATCGAGGATGGACTCGCCCGTCGCGGGGGCGATGCCGCCGTTCGCGAGAAAAAGCGCGGCTTGGGCGAGTTCGACGCAACTCATCGTGATCGCGCATTGACGGCAATACGCGTCGATCACGGTGTCCGGCGGCATCTGCATGTTGCCGAAGCTCGCGATGAAATGCGCCATGGCGCGGTTGCGCTCGGCGTGCTGCTGCTCGGATAGCGCGACGCGCGCGTCGTAGTCGATATCCGCGATGCCGGTCAGACGCCGGATGAACTCGACGAGCGCCGTCTCGGCGCGCACGAAGCGGCGGCACAGCACGTCGGTGACGACGAGCGCGCCCGCGTTGATGAACGGATTGCGCGGCTTGCCGCGTTCGCTTTCGAGCTGCACGAGCGAATTGAACGCGGTGCCAGACGGCTCGCGGCCGACGCGCTGCCACAGTTCGTCGCCGAGCAACTTGAACGCAAGCGTGCACGCGAAGAGCTTCGAGATGCTCTGGATCGAGAAACGCTCGTGCGCGTCGCCGATCGTGAAAATATCGCCGGCGAGCGTGACGACCGCCATCCCGAAGCGCTCGGCGGGCACCTTCGCGAGTTCGGGAATGTAGTCGGCAACCCGGCCTGTGCCAATCCAGGGCGTGAGTTCGGCGCGGATGCGTTCGAGTATCGGTTGGTAATTCAATTCGGTGTAGCGTGCTGAAAACATCGTATGTTACAGAGGCGGCGCCGCGCCGTCCCGCCATGCTCGGGGCTGGGACGGGCTACGCGTGCATACAAGGCGCAACCCCTTTCGAGAGCGTGATCGTACCTGCTTTTCAGGAGGGCGCCGATTTCTTCCGCGCGTTTAAGTGCGCGGCGGAATAAGCGCTCGGCTCGAGCGTTTGGCCGAGCGATGGTCTCATGGCGCTTGCGGTAAATACCGCGCGAATGCGGCGCGTGCGGGCCGCTCCTTCTCCGCTATGCCGGCTTGCGGCGCACGTCAGAACTCGACAGCCTGACGCAGCGTGTTCGTGCAGCGCCGTGCGTCGTCGAGAAAGCGGCCGAACGCGTCGCTGGTCAAGTCGGCATGACTGAGCCAACGAACTTTCTGGACGATCTGTTCGCGGTAGGCGATCGCGTTGTCCGATGGCTCCGGCGCGACCTCCAGGTCGTACCACGGCGAATGCACCGCGCACGCTGCAAGCGGCTGTGCCGCCTTCGCGCCGGTCAGCCGCACGTGGAGCTTGAAGGTGAACGGGTCATTCAAATACAGATCGCCCGCATCGCCCGCGTGCCGATAGTCGGCGAAGCGGTCCCATAGCCGGCGCAAGCTTTGTGCGGCATCGTATACGCGCGGACCGTTCTGACCGGACGGTGCTTCGAGCGCGCGCAGATCGATGCCTTTCATGTCGATTCGATAACGCCCGTTTCGCGCTTCGTCGCTGCGCGGCCGCACGATTTCGCACGTTCCCTTCTCCTGCTCGTTGAGCAGGCGTTTGCAGATTTGCTGGTCGCCGGCGCGCACGCCGTCGTGGCGGTCGGTGCGCATGAGATCCAGCAGCTCTCGACTGTCCAGATACGCGTGTCCCGATACAACCGCGCTGCCGTCGGGGCGCAGCTGCTGGTTCACCGTCGCGTCGACGGTGACGATCGGCGCTTCGGCCGGGATGTGTTCGCGGCGCACGTCGCCGTTTTTTTCGACGACGAGCGCCCAGCGTTCCTGTAGCTGCGCCGGCGTGCGGCCGGGCAGGGCGTTCGGCTGGGTCGGGTCGAGCCACCAGGTGCGGCCGTCGACGCTCGCGCGCACGATCGCGTGGTTCGGCGCCTGCGTGCCGGGGATCAACAGCGGCGGCGCAAACGAGCCCGCGTGAACCCACACGATTCGCGCGTCGATTCCGCTTTTGTCGAGCATCGCGGCGAGCAGAACCGCAAGATCCTTGCAATCCCCGTAGCCGTGCGCTTCGATTTGCGCCAGTTCGAATGGGATATAGCCGCGATCGCACGCGCGCCAGTCGCCGAGATAGCGGTAATGCGTGTCGATATAGTGCATCAGCGCGGCAACCCGTTGCGCCGCCGGCTCACGCCGTGCGGCGTCGACCGCGCTTGCCGCGCCGCGCGGCAGCGGTGCGGCGACGATCTCGTTGTAGCGCTTCGCATATGCGCCGAAATGCGCCTGTGCGCTCAGGCTGCTCGCCAACTCGATGCGCGGTATTTGGCGCAGCTCGCCGTACTCTTCGTTGACGATGTTCAGATATCGGGGCTGTATCTGAGTGATGACGAGCCGTTTGCTGCCGTCTGACGTCGCGATGCGAAAATCGCCGGCCGCTTCGCTGCGCCAGACGATAGGCCGATCGGCCTGGTATTCGACGCGAAAATGGTCGGTGCGCACGGGCGTTGGCGGGAACGCCAGCACCTCGTGAAATTGCTTCGCAAGCGGCAGGGCGGCGGTGTGCCGGATCGTCGTGTACGCGATTGTGCTGCCGACGCGCAAGTCGGGAAAGGCGACTGATGTTTGCTTGTCGCGCAAAAAACCCTCCGCCGGATTCGGCGCCGTGCGCGTGTCGATTTGCGACGCGGCAAGCGGCGTGCGATGCCCGTGCGGATCGATCACGGCCGCATCCTTCAGTTCGAAGCGGTCGTTTTCACGGTAGTCGAAGTCCAGCCGGGACAGCAGATCGCGGCCGACCGGCCTCAGGATCGTCAGCCGCGTGACGCAAGTGCAGTCGGTGCTCGTATCGGCGTTGATCCGGCAGGTTTCGTCGACATGCCGCGCAATCGGCGCTTCGTCGATCGGTTGCAGCGCGGCAAACGACGCGTTCGCGCACAGACAGGCAATGGCGATGGCGGTGCGCACGAGCGCCTGCCGAATGCGGGATATCGTCAATTCTGAATCTCCTGACGTTTGCGGAAAAGTTGGCGGGCGAACGTGTTTGGGCAGCGGATCGCGATCTCGATGTGATTCGCCATTCGGCGCGAGTTTTTTCTGCCCGGAATGATTCGATGGACTTGAATCGAATAAGTGAGTTCCTCGGAATCAGGGGATTAATGGCGAAAGAGATGATGCGGTTTGGTATGTTCGATGTAATATGATTTATTTTTAATTAATTAAATGTGGCGGTGAATTTGTTTAAGTGCCGGGCGTAATAAATGCCGTTTTGAACGTGCGAAAGTTCTCGGCTGGGCGGCGCCTTCACTCGTGCCCGACGGCGGTCTGGTGCGTGACGCCGCAAAGACGCTGCCGCGCCGCCGAGGCCGCCATGTATTGGCCGAATCGAAGTGCGATATCGCGGGCGAATGGGTTGGCCGTAACAGGCAGCCGCGCCGGCGGATAAGAATCGAACCGGCTATAAGGTTAATTGCCGTGGTGTTCGTTTAGTCGATTTGATGAATCGTATTGCAAAAAAATAATAATGAAATTTGGTGTGCTGCCGGCGATGATCAGGTGTTTTTCCGTATGATTTTGCTTCATTGTCAAGCTATATTCGTGAGAGACGACGGAGTATGCTTTGTTTTCGACAGCACTGATTCCCCAGCCCGTTGCAGGCAGCGTTTGGCGTAACGCCATTCAAACGGTAGCCGTGCTTTGCCGAGCAGCCGTACCGAGCCCGCGGGTGTCTTGGCAACACTTTCCGCGTTGCCCGATTGCCGCCGTTCGGCGGCCCGCGTAAGCAGTATCATTCGGATTGTTTCAGAATCTTACAAAATCTCATGCCTTTCAGGATTCTTCTCGTCGAAGACGATAACCGTCTGTCCACGCTGATCGCAGGCTACCTGCGTAAAAACGATTACGTCGTCGACACCGTGTTGAACGGCAACGATGCCGTCGATGCGATCCTGAGCACGCGCCCGGATCTCGTGATTCTCGACGTGAATCTGCCCGGCAAGGACGGTTTCGAAATCTGTCGCGAGGCGCGCGAGTTTTACAGCGGGATCATCATCATGGTGACGGCCCGCGACGAGCCGTTCGACGAATTGCTCGGCCTCGAATTCGGCGCGGACGACTATGTGCATAAGCCGGTCGAGCCGCGCATCCTGCTGGCGCGGATCAAGGCGCAACTGCGCCGCGCGCCGGCGCGGCTGCCCGAAGGCGGGGTCCAGCCGGAACGCTATGCGTTCGGCAAGTTCACCATCGACCGTGCGAGCCGCACGGCCAGCCTGCCGGACGGCACGACGCCCGATTTGACGTCGGCGGAATTCGATCTGCTGTGGGTGCTGGTCTGCCATGCGGGCGAAGTCGTGAGCCGCGACGATTTGATGCTGCAATTGCGCGGCGTCGAGTTCGACGGGCTCGACCGGACCATCGACGGCCGGATCTCGAAGCTGCGGCGCAAGCTGAACGACGACGCGGGCAATCCGCAGCGGATCAAGACGATCCGCGGCAAGGGCTATCAGTTCAGCAAGAGCGCGTGGGAGTAGCCGTGCGTCGAAATCCGACGATGAACCCGAACCACGCGGCAGCGCCGCGGCTTTCGCCGCTTCGGTATTGCAAATGGCGCTGGCTGCATTTCCGCCGCTCGTGGACGGACACGCGCGCGGACCGGATTCCGAGCTGGTCGCGCCTGTATTTGCGCACCTATTTGCATCTCGCCGGCCTCGTGCTGCTGACGGTCGGCGTGACGGTCGCCGCGCTGTGCGCGGCGCTGACGCCGCGCACGCTCTGGCACGCGTTCGATGCGCTGCCGGGCGGCGAATGGCCGGTGATCGCGGCGGTGCTGGGTCTGCCCGCGTTCGCCGCTTATCGCTGGATGCGGCCGGTGTGGTCGGATCTCGTGATGGTGCGCGAGCGCGCGATCGATTTCACGGGCGGGCGCTTCAACACGCGGGCGCGCGAATCGCGCAGCGTGATCATCGGACCGCTCGCGCGCACGCTCAACGCGCTCGCGATGCGCATGGAGCGCCTGATTGCCGCGCAGCGCGATCTGACGAACGGCATTTCGCACGAATTGCGCACGCCGCTCGCGCGCGTGCGTTTTGCGCTCGAAAGCCTGCGCGAACCGGGGTCGGCGGCTGAGTATGAGAACGCGATCGCGAGCATCGAGCAGGACGTGACCGAACTCGACGAATTGATCGACATGAGCTTGACCTACGCACGGCTCGAATACAGCTCGTTGCAGTCCAATCTCGAGCAAACCGCGCTGGGCGCATGGTTCGACAAGCAGGTCGGCGATGCCGCGCTGTTGTATCCGGACAAGGTGATCGAATCGCGCATCGAGCTGGGCAGGAATGTGCGCGTGAGGATGGATAAGCGGCTGATGTCGTATGCGGCGCGCAATCTGCTGCGTAACGCGAGCAAGTACGCGCACGCGCGCATCGTGGCCGGGCTGCGGATGCGCCACGGCAACATCGAGATCTATGTCGAGGACGACGGGCCGGGCGTGCCTGACGCGGAGCGCGAACGGATCTTCGATGCGTTCGTGCGGCTCGATCGCCATACGGCCGGCTACGGCCTTGGTCTTGCGATCACGCAGCAGGTGCTGCATGCGCACAACGGGCGTGTTGCCGTGGTCGATCCGGTCATTTTGTCCGGAGCGCGTTTCGAGATCAGCTGGCCGGTTTGAGCCGCCGTTTTTCGGGGCAAGCGCCGGGGAGCCGCCGGGCGTATCGTTTCGACGCGCACGGGCGGCCGCACGTAGTGCCGCGCGAAGCCGGGCGCCGGTCGCG